>JBHGBM010000117.1:0-11677 GCA_041946965.1 Bryobacteraceae bacterium | reverse complement strand
ACGCACTTCGCCTTCATGCACCCGTGGAGCAAGGGGCCGTACTGGATTCAGGGCACGTCGATTCAGGTGGGGCTGGCCAAGACCGGCCCCTCGGAAGCCAACGGGCAGGTGCTGTTCGACGAGCTGGCGTTCAACCGCGCCATGGACAAGCTGCGCGACCACGTGCTGCGCTCCAAGGACCAGCCGCTGTTCCTGAACGTCTCCTTCACGCAGCCGCACGACCCGTACTGCGCCCCGAAGAAATATCTCGACATGTACCGGAACGTCGAGATTCCCATGCCCAAGCCGCACGGCGACATACGCAAGCTCAGCCCGACCTACGAATGGGTGCGCATCGTGCACGGCCTGGACCGCGAAACGCCTTCGCCCGAAAAGGTCTGCGAGGCGCGCCGCTGCTATCTCGCGGCCTGCACGTGGCTGGACGAGAAAGTCGGCGCCATGACCGCCGAGTTGGAGCGCCTCGGCCTGGCGAAGGATACCCTGGTGGTGTTCGCCAGCGACCACGGAGACATGCTCGGCGAAAAGGGCCAGTGGTTCAAGCGCATCTACCTGGAGTGGTCCGCGCGCGTGCCGATGATCTTCAGCTTTCCCGGGCGGTTGCCCGCGGGCAAGCGCATCGCCGCGCCCGTCTCGCTGGTGGACCTGATGCCCACGTTTGCCGAAGCAGCGGGCATCAAGGTGGCCACGCCCATCGACGGCCGCAGCCTCCTCCCCCTGGCGGACGGCCGCGAGGACGGCCGCGACCGCGAGGTGATCGGCGATTACTGCGGCGAGGCGACCATCGAGCCCGTGCGAATGGTGCGCCGCGGCCAGTACAAGTACATCGCGGTGAACGGCCATGCGCCGCAGCTTTACGACCTGGCGAAGGATCCCGATGAGAACGTCAACGTGGCCGGCCGGCGCGAGTACGCGGAGGCCGAAGCCGCCCTGCGCACGCGCGCGCTGCGCGATTGGGACGGTCCCGCGATCAAGCGCCAGGTCATGGCGAGCCACGCCGACCGCGATTTCCTGCGCGGCATTCCGGGCTACATGAACCCGGACCTGTGGAAGCCCGAAGTCAAAATGCCGCCGTTCCCCGACGATTACGGCTGGCGTTGAGGAGCCGTCATGAAGCGCTTCGGCAGCATCTGGCAGGTGGCGGCCGAGGGCGGCACGGCCGAGCAGATTACGTCATCGGGCGGCTATCACGCGCACGCGGCGTGGTCGCCCAAGGGCGATCGCATTGCGTTCGTCAACGGCGCTGCGCCGCGCGGGCGGCTTCCCAACATCACCGGCGCGCTCGAGGTGGTGGAACTGGCGGGCGGCGGGGTGCGCCGCATCGCCACGCCGCCGGAAAACCGGCGCGGCTCAAACCGGCTCGACGCCGCCTGGAGGCCGCGAGGCCGCGAGATCTTTTTTGTTTCCAGCCGGGGTGGCGAGCCGCAGGTCTGGTCCTTCCGAAAAGCGCGCGCCTATTACGAAGACCAGCTCGGAAAGGCGCCCCTGTGATTCCGTTATTGCTGCTCCTGATCGACGTCATCTACGTCAACGGAACGGTGCTTACCATGGATACGCGCGCCACCGTGGCCCAGGCGGTCGCGGTGCGGGGCGCGGAGATCGCCGCGGTGGGAACCAACGCGGACATCCGCAAGCTGGCCGGTCCTCAGACGCGCGTGGCCGATTTGCGCGGCCGCACCATGCTGCCGGGCTTCTACTCTCCCCACGATCACTTTCCGCAGCTCGGCATTCTGAGAGTGGCGCAGGTGGACCTGAACAGCCCGCCCATCGGGAGCATGGAAACGATCGGCGACGTGCTCGAAGCGCTGCGCGCCCGCGCGCGCCAGACGCCCGCGGGCCAGTGGATCGTGGGCCGCGGCTACGACGATACGCTGCTCCGCGAGAAACGGCATCCGGACCGCAGGGACCTCGACCGCGTTTCCACCAGCCACCCCATCGTGATCATCCACACCTCGGGCCATCTCAGCGCCGCCAACAGCCGCGCGCTCGAGATTGCCGGAGTAACCCGCGACACGCCCCAACCGCGCGGCGGCAGGATCCGCAAGGACCCGGCCACGGGCGAGCCCACGGGCGTGTTCGAGGAAACCAATGTGGTGCAGCGCCTCGCGCCGAAGCCGGGCGAAAAGCAGCGGCGCGAGGCCATGCGCTGGGCGGACCGCTATTACGTGGAGCGCGGGGTGACCACGGCCGTGATGGCCGGCTCCGGAGCGCCGCCCGCGGAGCTGGCGGCCGCCATTCAATGCGGAGACGTGCGTCTGCGCATCGTCGCCATGCTGAGCCCGGCGGCGCGCGAAACCACCGCGGGCGACACATACCCCGGCGTGCCGCGCGACCGCCTGCACCTGACCGCCGCCAAGATCTGGCACGATGGCTCCATCCAGGGCTACACGGGTTTTCTCTCCGCGCCGTATTACAAGCCGCTCGAAGGCCAGGCCGACGCCCGCGGCTACCCCGCTCAGACGCGCGAGGAACTCACCCGCACGGTGGTGATGCTGCACCGCGCCGGGCGCCAGATCGCCATTCACGCCAACGGCGATGCGGCCATCGACAACGTGCTCTACGCCTACGCCGAGGCGCAGCGGCAGTTCCCGCGCACCGATGCGCGCCACCGCATCGAACATTGCCAGACCGCGCGCGAGGACCAGTTGGACCGTATGAAGGAACTCGGAGTGACGCCGTCGTTCTTCGTGGGGCACGTTTTTTACTGGGGTGACAGGCACCGGGATATTTTTCTCGGCCCGCAACGCGCCGCGCGCATCAGTCCCCTGGCCTCCGCCCTGCGCCGCGGCATCCGCTTCACCACGCACGACGACACTCCGGTGACTCCGGTGAACCCGCTGCTCGACGTGTGGTGCTCGGTGAACCGCATCACCCGCGACGGAAAGCCGCTCGGCCCCGAGTTCAGCATCCCGGCGCTGGAGGCGCTGCGCGCGGTCACCAGCGAGGCTGCGTGGCAGAACTTCGAGGAGGGCCGTAAGGGCTCCATCGGGCCCGGAAAACTGGCCGATTTCGTGGTGCTCGACCGCAACCCGCTCTCGGCGCCGCCGGCCGAGATCCGCGGCATCCGTGTGCTCGAGACCATCATCGGCGGCAGCAGCGTCTATCGCGCCGCGCCCCTGGACTGAGACGCCAGCAACTCCTCCACGCACTTGACGATCTGCTGCGCGGTGTAGGGCTTCTGAATGAACGCGGCGCCGGGGTATGCGGCGCACAGCCGCTTGGCCTCCGCTTCGCCGTAGCCGCTGGTGAGGAGGACTTTCAGACCCGGCTTGCGCGCCTTGATCCTGGGCAACAGCTCGTTGGCGCCCATCACCGGCATGGCCACGTCCAGCACCACGGCGTCGACCGCGCCGTGTGCGGCTTCGTAGGCCACCAGCGCTTCCTTTCCGTCGGTGGCCGCCAGGACCTTGTACCCGCGCCGGCGCAGGGCGGCGCCCAGGAATTCCCTCACCGATCGCTCGTCGTCCACCACCAGGACGGTCGCGCGCCCATCGCCGCAGGGGCGCTCTTCGGGGGCCTGCTCTTTGACCGCGGGAAGCAGCACCCGGAAGGTGGCGCCGCGGCCGGGAATGCTCTCCAGCGTAATGCCGCCTTTCCGCGAGCGCACGATGCCGGCCACCGCCGCCAACCCCAGTCCCCTCCCGGCGAACTTGGTGGTGAAGAACGGATCGAAGATTTTCGCTCTCGCTTCGTCGCTGACGCCGCTTCCGGTATCGCTCACTTCGATGCACACGTAGCGCCCGGGAGCGATCTCCTCCCCCACGGCGTCGATAAATGGCTCCCGGACCTCCGTCATCGACGCCGCCAGGGCGATCTCCCCGGGATTGCCCTCGCCGATGGCCTCGCTGGCATTGATCACCAGGTTCATCAGGATCTGCTGCACCTGGCTCGGGTCCATCCGCACCAGCGGCAGGCGCTTGTGTACGGTGACGCCGAAATTCACGCTCTTGGGGATGGAGAACTGCGCCAGGTCGCTCATCTCCTGCACCGCCTGCGAGATGTCGAGATCGCGAACCACGAACTGCCCCTTGCCGGAATAAGCCAGCAACTGGCGCGTCAGGTTCGCCGCGCGCTCCGCTCCGCTGATCACCTCCCGGATCCTTTCCGCCGGGCCCGGCGCGATTTCATCGAGCACCATGCTGGCGTTCCCCATGATCCCGGTGAGCAGGTTATTGAAATCGTGCGCAATGCCGCCCGCCAGCAGGCCCACGCTCTCCAGTTTTTGCGCCTGCCGCAGCCGCTCCTCCGCCCGCTTGCGGTCGTCCACATCCGTGCAGGTGCCGAACCACCGCGTGATGCGGTCCTGCTCATCGCGTATCGGCACGCCGCGGGCCAGAAACCAGCGGTACTCTCCGGCAGCGGTGCGGAAGCGGTATTCGATCTCGTAATGCTCGCCGGTTTCCGCGCAGCGCCGCCAGTGGCTGAGCGACTTTTCGCGATCCTCGGGATGCAGGATTTCGGCCCAGCGGTCGCCGAGCAATTCCTCCACTTCTATGCCCAGTTGTTCCTTCCAGCGCCGGTTGACGTAAGTCACCGAACCGGCCGGATCCGTCGCCCACACCAGTTGCGGCATGGAGTCCGCCAGTTCCCGGAACTGCCGCTCGCGTTCGCGCAGCGCGTTCTCCGCCCGTTTCATCTCGGTAATGTCGCGGAAGAGAATGGCGAACTTTCCGGGCGACGGGCTGTAGGAGAACACGCTGTAATGCCGGCGCGTATCGCGGTTGTAGTCGTCGAACCGGACCGGCTCTCCGGTGAGGGCCACGCGGCCGTAAGTCTCGATCCAGACCGCCTCAAGGTTGGGCAGCACCTCGCGCACGGGCCGTCCCAGAATCTCCCTGCCCAGCCCGGTCTGTTCCCAGAAAGCGTCGTTCACCTCGATGAAGCGAATATCCTGCGGCGCGCCGTGCTCATCGAAGATGGCTTCGCCGAGCGCGAACGCTTCGCTCATCCGGGTAAACAGGGTCCTGTAACGCTCCTCGCTTGCTTTCAGGGCCTGTTCCGCCTCCTTGCGCGCAGTCACATCGCTGAAAATGGCGGCGAACTGCCCCGGCTGGGGACTATAAGCAATGGCTTCATAATGGCGGTTCCGGCCGGCGTTATACACCCCGAGGTGCGCGGGCTTGCCGGTCAGCGCCACCTCGCCCAGGCCGGAGACCCAATACTGCCACGGCGCGTCCGGGAAGACCTCGCGGTAGCGCCGTCCAGCCAGTTCCTCGCGCTTGCGCCCGGACATGGATTCAAACGCGGGGTTCACGTTCAGATAGCGCCAGTCGGCGGGATGGCCGGCTTCGTCCAGAATGATTTCCCCCATGGCGAAGCCTTCCTGCATCGACTCGAACAGCGCGCGGTAACGCTGCTCGCTCTGGCGTAACGCCTCCTCGGCCTGCTTCCCGGCGTTGGTATCGAGCACGTAGGCCAGCAGGTGTGCCGGCTTGCCCTCGCCGCCGGAGACGATGGAGCAATTGACGTATCCCCGGGCGACGGATCCATCTTTCCGGAGAAAGCGCTGCTCCATCTCGAAGGACCGGATTTCCCCGCGGACGAGGCGCTGAACCTGGCTCCAGCCGGCATCGAAGTCATCCGGATGAGTGAAGTCCCGGAACTGCCTGCCGAGCAGGCCGGCATCCGTCTCATAACCGAGAAAGCGCACGAAGCTCGAAGGCAGCTTGAGCCATCTGCCCTCCAGGCTCACGTGCAACGCCATCACCGCCACGATGCCGGCGGGATTGTCTTCCACCACGCGGCGGAAGATCCGCCCGGCGCAGTCCTGCGCTTCCAGGTCGCGCTCCAGTCCGGCCACGCGGGCCCGCAGAAGGTCAATCCCACGCTGCCGTCCCTGTTCTTTGGACACGGAAATGCCTCTCGACGCAGATTCGTCCTTTTAGGGGGCCCCTCCTACAACTTCTTTACCGATTATCCCACGAAGGCGGATCCGCTCGGCGGCGGACCGGACCTCACCGCCGGCGCCGCGTGATACATTCTGTACGGCCTGCCCTGTCTGGCAGGAACAGAGAGGAATTTATGCGGGCTCTGCGCCTGTTCGGGCTGATATGTCTGATGGTCTGCACCCTCGCCGGGCAGACCGGTACGGGGTCGATTCAGGGAACCGTAAAGGACGGCTCCGGGGCGGTGATCCCGGGAGCGCAGGTGACGGCGGAGCACGCCGGCACAAACCGAAGGTACGAGACAGCGGCCAACGGCGTCGGTTTCTACGTCCTGCCCTCGCTGCTGACGGGGAATTACACGCTTTCCATCCGGTCCGCGGGAATGGAGACATGGACCGGCAAAGTGCTGCTCCAGGTCGGCGAAACCGCCGCTGTGGACGCCACTATGAAAGTGGGCGCATCGGCCACGGAGGTGACCGTGGCGGGCGACGTCACGCCGCTGGTGACGACCACCAGCGCGACTCTGGGCAACGTAGTGGAGCGCGCGCGCATCGAGCAGTTGCCGCTCAACGGCCGCTTCGTGCAATCGCTTGTCCAGCAGACCACCCCCGGGCTGGAAGGCAACAACTATTCGCCGCGAGTGTTCGGCCTGCGCGACGCCGCCATGGAATTCATTCAGGACGGCGCGTTTCTGAACAACCGGAACACGGGATCGATAGCCGGCCGCCCGCCGGGCATCGACACCATCGAGGAGTTCCGCGTCGAGACCAGCAACTCTTCCGCACTGATGAACCGGCCCGCGGCCACGGTGCTCAGCACCAAGGCGGGCGCCAACGTGCTGCACGGCGCGGCCTTTGAAACCGCACGCAACAACGGGCTCGGAGTCGCGCGCCGGCGGCAGGATTTCTACGACAAACCCCCGCACCTGGTGCGCAACGAATTCGGCGCCTCCCTCGGCGGCCCGGTTTACCTGCCGAAGTTGTACAACGGCAGGAACCGGACCTTCTTCTTCTTCGCCTACGAGGGCTACCGGAACCTCTCGGCCACCACCACCAGCACCACCATGCCGACCATGGCCATGCGGGGCGGCGATTTCAGCGGCCTCATCGACGGCGCCGGGCGGCGGTACACGCTCTACGATCCCTGGACCACGGACGGCAAAACATGGGAACGGCAGCCCTACCCCAACAACATCATCCCCACCTGGCGGCAAAGCCCGTTGTCAAAGTACCTTTACAGCGTCACGCCCCAGCCGACCCTCCCGGAGGTGAATCCTCTGGTGCAGGCGAATTACTTCGGCCCGGGAGCGGACAATCGCCGCGACCACACCGAGACCGTGCGCATCGATCACAAGCTGACCGACAGCGACCAGATCTTTGGCCGGTACTCGCACGGAGGGCGCTGGAGCGGGGCGCGATCGGGCGCCAGCGGGTCCCCCACGCTGCTGGACGGCGCCGCCAACATCTCCTATCGCCCGTTCGAGGACGACAGCGGCGCCTTCTCCTGGACGCGTGTTTTCTCGCCCACGTTTTTCGGTGAGACGATCGTCTCGGGTTCGCGGGAACAGGGCGCCTGGTACGTCGGTACGGACCACATCAATCACGCGGACCGGCTGGGGCTTCCGAATCCCTTCAACATGACCGGCTTCCCCAACCTCACCAGCACCGGTTTCGGCATGGTGTATTCGTACTCGGACAACAAGCGGACCGATATCACGCTGGTAATCCAGGCGGACCAGAACTTCACCAGGACTTACGGCCGCCACGAGTTCAAATTCGGCGGCCGCTTCCGGCACGAGAAGCTCGACGTGCTTCCCGACCAGCAGTTCGTCCAGGGCGCCCACAGTTTCGGCAGCAACGCCACCGCGCTGTATGACCCGAAGTCCGGATCCACCTACGGCTCGGTGCCACGCACCGGCCATGACTCTGCCAACCTCTTCCTGGGCATTGCCGGACAGTACCAGAACTGGTTTATGCGCGGCTGGTATCACCTGCGGGGGCGGGAGTACGCGGGCTATTTCCAGGACAACTTCAAGGTCAACGCGAAACTCACCTTGAACCTCGGCGTGCGCTGGGAGTTCTTCCCCGCCATGCGCGAAGCCAACAACCTGCTGACGGGATTCGACCCGAAGAACAAGTCGATCATCAACGGCGCGAGTATCGCGAAGATGCAGCAACTGGGCTACACGTCGCCCGCCCTGGTGGCGCCGTACACCAAGATCGGAGTCAAGTTCGCCACGCCCGCCGATGCCGGGCTGCCGGAGACGCTGATGTATTCGAACCCGCGGGACTTCGGGCCGCGTCTCGGGTTCGCGTACCGCTTCGGCGCCGGGAGGCGCTCCACTGTGCTGCGCGGCGGCTATTCGCTGTTCGGCTTTTCCATTCCGCTGCGCACGTTCTACACGCGGATGCGGCAAAATCCGCCCTCCACGGGCAAATTCGCCCTCACTCTGAACAGCGCGGCGCAAAGCCCCGACGGGCTGGCCAACTATGGAACGCGAAGTGTGCCCACCGTAGTGGCCGGCGTCAACAGCCGCAACGTGATGGATTTCGTGCTCAGCCCGGAGACCTCCGGCGGCATCACCCGCGGCTCCTTCGTCACGGCCTACTTCGATCCGGATCAGCCCACCTCGCGGGCGCACGAGTGGAACCTCACGCTGGAGCGCGAGATCGCCACCAGCACCGTGGTGCGCGCCGGCTACGTGGGAACCCACGGGGTGCGGATGGACCAGTTCTACATTTACAACCAGCGGCCGAACAACTATATCTGGTTCACCACCACCGGGCAGCGCTCGCCTTCCGGGACTTACTCGAATGTGCTGGCCCGCAACTTCGACCAGGAAACCTTCGGCGACATCGAGCGTTACGGCAAAACCGGCTGGTCGAATTTCAACGGCCTGCAACTGGAAGTGCGGCGGCAATATTCCAAGGGTTACGGATTCCAGGCGTTTTACACCATGAGCAACTCGTTTCGCGCAGGAGGCGCGGGAACCGAAGACGCCATGACCGGCGTGAACATCTACATGCCCGGGGCCGTGCCCGCGGATTTCGACGCGCGGAACCGGTTCCTGAACTACCGCCGCGACGAGGACATTCCCAAGCACCGGCTGCGCTGGAACTGGATCGTGGACCTGCCGTTCGGGCGCGGCAAACCGTTCGGCAAAAACGCGGCCGGCTTGCTGCAACACGTCATCGGCGGGTGGCAGATCGCGGGCTTCGGCACCATGAGCACCGAGGTTTTTGCATTGCCCACGGGCAACTGGGGCCCCATCCGGCCCGTGGAGATCTACGGCAAGAAATATCCGGTTCAGGACTGCCGCAGCGGGCGGTGCGTGAACGGCTATCTCTGGTACAACGGCTACATCCCGGCCAACCGCATAAACAGCTACGATGCGCAGGGCAGGCCCAACGGCGTCATGGGCGTGCCATCGAACTACCAGCCCGCGCATCAGCCGCTGATCCCCATTCCTGCCAACGGTGGAAGCTCCAGCGACCCCAACTACGCCTACTACGAATCCAACACCGTATTTGTCCCTCTCAAGGACGGCACGTTGCAGCGCACCACGCTCGATACGAACCTTCATCCGTGGCGGAACCAGTTCATCCCCGGCCCGCGAAGCTGGGGGCTGGACAGTTCGCTGTTCAAGTCGGTGCGTATCAACGAGAGGTTCACGTTGCGGTTCAACGCGGACTTCTTCAACGTGCTGAACATGCCGGGACTTGCGATGCCTGATTCCGGCAGCGGCGTCCTGAGCCTTCAGAACTCCGGGCAGGGCGCGCGGCAGCTTCAGCTCACCCTGCGGCTGTCGTGGTGATGTTGCGCATCGTACCCGTAGTTCTGCTCGCCGCGGCTGCGCAGGGCGCCGTGCCGGTCGCGCGGCCCAGGCTGATCCTGACGCCCGGGCGCATCCGCGACCTGAAGGCGTTGCTGCCCGGTGCGCGCGCGCAACTCTGGGCGGCCGCGCTTGCCAGCGCGCGGGAGTTCGCTGCCGCTTCGCCTCCCGAGATGCGCCGCGCCGACAACCGTTTCCGCGTCATCGGCGAAACCATGCCGGCGCTCGGACTCGCGCATCACATGACCGGCGACCCCGCTCACGCCGCGGCCGCGGTCAGATGGCTCCGGGCGCTGGTGGAGGTGAAGGAGTGGTCCGGCAGCCAGAACCTGGGCCGCTCCGCCTGGCTGCTGGGCTCGGCCCTGCTCTACGATTGGCTTCACGGCTCGCTCGATGCGCCAACCCGCGAAGCTGTTCGCAAGCGCCTGGAGGCCGAGGGCGCCATTCTCCTGGGCGACGACCGCAACTACTGGCGCCTGCTCAGCAACCACTGCCTGATTGAAATCTCCGCGCTCGGCATGGCCGGACTGGCGCTCGAAGGCGACTCGGACGCCGCCGCCGTGTTCGTCGCCAAGGCCCGCGAAAGGACGGCGCTCGTCATCGAGCACGCCCCGCCTGACGGCGCCTGGTCCGAGGGCGCCCAGTATTGGGAATACGGGACCAGCTACTTCCTGCGCTGGCTCGAGGCGCTCAAGACCTCCGGCACGGCGGACTACTACCCGGACTACAACTGGCTGCGGCAAACGGGCTACTTCGCCATCTACTTCTCGCTGCCGGGACTGCCCGGCGGCGCGGTGAACTTCGGAGATTGTTGCAGCACCGAGGCC
The DNA here is from genome assembly GCA_041946965.1 of Bryobacteraceae bacterium. Taxonomy (GTDB): domain Bacteria; phylum Acidobacteriota; class Terriglobia; order Bryobacterales; family Bryobacteraceae; genus JBHGBM01. The sequence goes on along the minus strand of JBHGBM010000117.1, from coordinate 1,136 downwards.
GTCAACCGCTGGCGCAGCGCCTTCCTCACCCGCATGGCCGCCGCCATTTACCGCAATGGCCACGTTCAGGATTACGCCGCCAGGCTCGGCGAACCTGCCGCCGACAAATTCAGTTGGATGGACTTCATCGTTTACGACCCCTCGCTCAAGCCGTCCGCCTTCCGCGCGCTGCCGCCCACGAAGCACTTCGAGGACAGCGGCTTCTTCCTCATGCGGAGCAGTTGGCGCGATGACGCCACCCTGGTCGGCTTCCGGTGCGGCCCGGCGCCGGGACATCGCAACCAGCGGGATCCGCGGCGCGTGGAGCGGCGCGGCTTCGGGCCGGGCCACCAGCACCCGGACATCAACAGCTTCTCGATCTACGCGCACGGGCAATGGCTGGCCATCGACCCCGGCTACGTCCACAAGAAACTCACCGCCGATCACAACACCGTGCTGGTGAACGGCCTCGGGCAGGCCGGCGAAGGCAGCCAGTGGCTCGATTTCATGGCGTTCGAGAGCCGCGAGCCGGCGCCCGCCATCGTGCGCGCCGAGAGCAGGCCGGCGTACGACTACGTCATCGGCGACGCCGGCAACATCTATGTGGATGAGGCCCGGCTGGCGCGCTTCCGCCGCCACCTGCTCTTTCTCAAACCCGACGTGGTGGTGATCTCCGACGACCTCCGGGCCAAAGCTCCGTCGCGCTTCGAGTGGCTCCTGCACGCCCTCGATACGATCCGGCCCACGGCGCCCGGCCGCTTCGAGATCCGCGAAGGCGGCGTGCGGCTGAGCGTCGTTCCGGTTCTGCCCGGGAAGCACGAGTCCGCTACCGCGGAGCGGCCATACCGCGCGTCCAATGTGCGCGGCAAGCTGGCCACTCTCACCTTGCGGGCGGACGGCGCCGCGGCCGGGCGGTTCCTGGTGGTGCTCGCCATCCACAAGGACGGCGCCTCGCCCGCCCCGCAAGTGACATACTCCTCCGGCCGGCTCGCGATCCGCCACGCCGGCCGCTCCTGGCGCGTGGCAGTGGAGGGCGATGGCGGCCTGCGTGGCGAGGCGGTGAAATAAGGTCACCGCCGGGTTGAAGACCTCCTTCGGGTCAGTCACAATGGGGCGACCAACCCCGATTCGCAGTCGCGCGGGTTACGCTGTGAGTC
>JBHGBM010000116.1:0-12615 GCA_041946965.1 Bryobacteraceae bacterium | reverse complement strand
CGGTAAGACTGCAGACTCTGGATCTGCGTATCGGGGTTCGAATCCCTGCCTCCCAGCCAGCCCCCTAGGCCGCGAGTGTCAGAACATCGACCTGGGCTCCGCTTCTGACAGCAGCTTCAGCCCTTTCCAGCACCCGGCGAGTCACCTCGGTAGAAAGATAGTACTCGCCGCAGTTGCCGCACACGTCGGCGGGCGCCTGCTTCAGGACCACCGGCGTTTCACCGCGCTGTAGCGTAACCGTCTCGACCCCCCCGATCCCGCGCTCGAACCTGCGCCGGATCGCCGCCTACAGCCGGCGCAACACCCACTGGAACCGCGCCTGCGCCGCCGTCGAGCCGTAGACCAGCAGCGGCCGCCCGACCACGTCCGCTTTCGGAACCAGGCCGAAATAGCGGCTGTCGAGCGAGTTGTCGCGGTTGTCTCCGAGCACGAACAGCATGCCCGCCGGTACCACGACCTCGCCGTTCCGCACGGCGCGTTCCAGCATGTCCCTGGCCGGGGCGGGCAACACGGAGGGCGGCTCCCCTCTCGGAAAATTATCCCGGTAGGTTTCCGTGTGCGGACTGACGTGGATGGCCCACGGCTCCTCGAGCGCCACTCCGTTGCGAACCAGCCGCTTGTCCTGGAAGCGGATGCGGTCGCCTTCCACTCCGGCCACGCGCTTGACGAAGGTCTGTCCGGGATCGGTGGGCGGCCGGAACACGACCAGGCTGTCCCGCCCGGGGCGCCACCCCAACGCCGGAGAAGCCACATCCACCAGCAGGAGGTCGCCGCTTTGCAGCGTGTTGCCCATGGATCCCGCCGGCATCATGTAAGGCCGGAAGGAGAAACAGGCCGCGAGCACGATCAGGATAAAGACTGCCATCATCCAGTCGTTGCCAGCCAGGAAACCCGCGCCTCGGCGGCGGAACAGAACCACGGCCGTGTACCCGAACAGCGCGGCGAGCGCGGCGATCAGCAGCGTCCAAATGGCGAGCTGTGCCCAGCAGCGGCCGGCGCCTTGCAGCAGGACCGCCAGGACCGGAGCCGTCACCATAGCCAGCGCGGCGAGCGCGGCCCAGGGCCGCCCGCGCCGGATGCCCCACGCCGCTGCGAAGAAAAGAGCCGCCTGCGCCAAGCCCATCACGGGGCTGATCACCATGCTCGCCAGCCCGATGGCGCCCAGCAGCACGGCCGCCCAGAAACCAGTCCTCACAACGCCTCCGACAGGTATACGGAAGAGGCGCGCAAAAGGGTCAACGCCCGGCCGGCGCGGCGCGGTAGACGGTCTGATAGTGCGGCACGCCGTAGCCGATGCCGGTTCCGACGCCGGCGCCAATCCCAATCATCAGGCCCGCCAGTCCTTCCTTCGTAAGCGCGCCGCCATAGCCCTTGTCGATGCGCGGTGCCAGCGCCGCCGCCACCGCGCCGCCCGCGCCCGCCCCTATGGCGAGGCCGATCAGGGTGTTCCTGCCACGGCTCACACGGCTTACGCGAAACACGGACGCGCGCGGAAAGACCTTCTCCTGCCGGCGGAAGAAGCCTTTATCCACGTGCAGCGTGATGCTCTCGTCGTTGACCTGCACCAGGCCGCCTTCCCACGACTTCAGGTCGCTGGCGACCACCTGGATGTTCTCGCCGGCCCTCAGCGCCTTCACATCCTCCCAGCCCGCGGCCGGGCAAAGGGAAACACCGAAGGCGGCCCATACGGCAAAGCGCTTCATAGACACCTCAATTCCCGAAGCCGGGCTTCGAGATCTCCGTCTCCGCCACATCCCGCGCGTACTTCTTCAGGGCTTCGCGAATCTTCGGCGCGTCCCCCACCAGCACAAACGTCAGGCTTTCCGACCCGAACCGGCGGCGGATCGCCGCATTGGCCTGTTCCACCGTTACCGCGTCCACATTGGCGAGGAACTCATCCACATCTTCCCGGCCGAGACCGAAAAGCTCCAACTCGCCGATCGCCGCCGCAAGCTGTCCGGAGGTTTCCAGCCGGTCGGTGGGGAAGGTCCCCTTGATGTACGCCTTGGCGGAAGCCAGTTGTTCCGCGTTGATTCCTTTCTCGCGCAGCCGGTTCAGCACCCCAAGCGTGAGGTCGATGGCCTTTGCAGTGGTCGCGGCCGGGGTGTAGCTCGAAATGCGGAACGCGCCGGTGAGGCGGTCCTGGTCGAACGAGGAACCGGCGCCGTAGGTGAGGCCCGAGTTTACGCGCAGCTCGTCGTTCAGCATCGACGTGAACCGTCCGCCGAAAAGCGTGTTCACCACCCGCACCACGACCCGGTCCGGATCCGTGCGGCGGATTCCGGTGTGGCCTATGTTGAAGTAGGTTTGCGTCGCGCCCGGCTTGTTCACCAGCAGCAGCCGCGGTTCGGACGCGCGCGCGGGCTGCTGTTCGGCTCTCCACCGGTACGCGCCGCCGGCAGGCGCCGCTCCGAACGCCTTCGCCAGCATCGCTGAAAGAGCCGCGGCGTCGAAGTCGCCGGCCGCGATCACGATCAGGTTGCCGCCTACGTACATCCGCTGGTGATAGGCGGCGATCTGCTCCCGCGTGATGCGCGCCAGGCTGGTCTCATCGCCGCTCGAGGGGTGCGCGTAAGGATGACCGGTCCCGAAAAAGAAACTGCGGAAATAGAGCGTCGCGGCGGGCCCGGGCTGGTCCTTGAGCGCGCGCACCGCGTCGGCGTGTTCGGCGAGTGTTTTCTTCACCTCTCCGGCGGAGAACGCCGGCCGCAGCACGGCATCGGCCACCAGGTCGAGCGCGGCGGGGGCGACTTTCGACAGGAACTCGGCCTGAATCGCTGTGGATTGCGCGTCCACGCGCGTATTGAACTGCGCGCCGAGCGCGTCGATCTCATCCGCGAACCGCTCCGCGCTACGGGAAGCCGTGCCGCGGCGCAGCAGCTCCGCCGTAACGTTCGCCAGTCCCGCGGCCCCGGCCGGGTCGGATTCCGCGCCGCCCTTCACCAGCACGCGCAGCGTCAACAGCGGGACATCCTTTCGCGGCAGCAGGCCGATCACAACGCCGTTCGGGAGAGTCTGCCGCGTGTACGGCGGCAGCTTGGTCTGGGCGTGCAGGGCGCACGCCAGCGCGGCAATCGCGAGCATCCTCATCGGGCGCCTCCCGGTTCGGGAATCAGCGTGGCCACCGTCCGGTTTGTCTCCAGAAGATAACGCCCGGCAACGCGGCGAACGTCCGCCGCCGTGACCTTCTCCAGTTCCTCGACCGCCGTGAACAGTTTCCGGTAGTCGCCGAACAGCGTCTCATAGGATCCGAGCAGATTGGCTTTTCCGGCGATGGTCTGGATAGCGCGGTAGAAGTCCGTCATGGCCTGGTTCTTGGCCTTTTCGAGTTCCGCGGCGGTCACGTCTTCCGCCTGGATGCGGGCCAACTCCTGGTAGAGCGCCTGTTCCACGCGCGCCAGGTCCACGCCGCTGCGGGGCTGAATAGTGAAGGTGATGAGCCCCGGGTCGAGACTGGCGGCCCGCATCACGCGCACCGTGCTGGCAAGTTGCTCGCGGTCCACCAGCCTGCGGTGCAGGCGCGAGCTGCGTCCTTCGGCGAGAACGGCATCGAGCACTTCGATCGCATGCCAGTCCGGGCTGGACGCCGCGGGCACGTGGTAGCTCACCATCTGCATCGGAAGCTGGGCGAACTTGCGCACCACCACGCGGCGCTCGCCGCGCTGCTCGGGCTCGACGGTGCGCACCGCGGCGGGCGGCTCCCGCCGCGGAATCGGCTCCAGGTACTTGCGCGCCAGCCGCATGACCTCATCGCCGGTCACGTCACCGGTGACGACCAGCACGCAGTTGTTCGGCGCGTACCCGGCCAGCCAGTGCTGCTTCAAGTCGTCCATGGTCCAGCCTTGTATATCCGAGGCCCAGCCGAGAACCGGCCAGTGATACGGGTGCGCGATGAACGCGGCGGCGTTCAACTGCTCGTAAAGCGCGCCGAAGTTGCTGTTTTCCACGCTCATGCGGCGCTCGGAGGCAATCACGCCGCGTTCGGATTCCACGATCTTGGGATCGAAGCTCAGATCCCGGATGCGGTCCGCTTCCATGTCGAACATCAGCTCGAGAGCCGCCCTGGGGAACCAGTCGGTGTAGACCGTTTGGTCCCGCGTCGTGTATGCGTTATTGCGGCCGCCGTTCCGCTCCATCTGGTTATCGAACTGCTTGGGGCCATACTTCTTCGCGCCGTTGAACATCATGTGCTCGAAGAAGTGCGAGATGCCGGTCGTGCCGGGGCGCTCATTGCGCGAACCGATTTTGAAAAAGAAATACGTCGCCACGTTCGGGATGTCGTGGTCCTCGTGCACCAGCACTTTCATGCCGTTGGCGAGCACGGTAGTGCGCACGTCGAATTGCTGCCCGAACGCGGCCGCCGCCAGCAGAGCAGGCAGCAGGGCGCGCTGGAAGGTCATGGGCACTATTGTAGTGCCGCGGCGTGCAGGGTTAAGCAGCCCCGGGGATATCGCGCCCCGAGGCCCTCCCCCAACCGTACGTGAGCGTCCCCGCTCATACAACTCAGTCGCAATGGCTAGAACAGCAGCTTGAGCGACAGGTTCAGTTGGCGCTGCCCGTGTCCTTTCTCCGCGGTAACCGCCCCGAAGGCGCTGCTCAACGGATCGGTGTCCGGAACGTCGAACTGCACATGGTTGAGGGTGTTATAAGTCTCGAAGCGGAACTGGGCGCGCAGACCTTCCTTGATACGAAAAGTCTTAAACAACGACATATCGAAGTTGTTGATGCCGTCCGCGCGGATCCCGCTGAAGCGCGAAGGGAACGTGCGGATGTTGCTGGCGAGCTGGTTGCGCGTATCGCGGTCGAAGCCCGCCTCCGTGTTGAACCAGCGTTCGGCGCTGCGCTGGCCGAGCGGCAGGACGATCTTGTGCAGGTCGCCGTTGAAGATCGCATTGCCGAAGCCCAGGGCGTCGCCGCTCTGCCCTTCAAACATGCCCTGAAGCTGCCAGCCGCCGGCCAGAAGATTCCAGAAGCCCGAGGCTCCGCCCAGCAGCGGCTTGCCGCGGCCAATGGGCATTTCCCAAATTGCGCTGACGGTAAGCCGGTGGGGGAAATCCTCGGGAGAGACAACCTTCTCCAGATAGGGATCCGTGTCGTTCAGATAACCGATCGCCTCCATAAACTTGGACCATGTCCAGCTCGACTGGAAGGTGAAGCCGGCGCTCATGCGTTTCTCGGCCGAGATTTGCAGCGAGTGGTAATAGGACCAGCCGGCGGGAAAGGTCGCGGCGATGCTCTGGAACTGCGGGCGTTCCCGCAGCAGTTGCGCGCGCGTGGTGCGCTGGTTGCCGAGCCCCGAGCCTTCGAACTGGCGGATGCCAAAGAACGGGTTGGTCACCTGCGCGCTCAAGAAGTCGATGACCGGCTGGTTGCGGACCGACAACGTGGAGAGATACTGGCGCGGCACGGGGTTGAGTTCCCGTTCCACGTCGATCTTGGCGCCCCGGTTCCCCACGTACGAGGCGTCGATCACGGTGCGGAACGGCAATTGGCGCTGGATGGAAAACGACCATCGCTGCATGTAGGCGTTCCGCGGGCTCTCATTGAAGAACGACACGTCGCGGCCCAAAAACGTGGACAGGCCCCCAGCCGCGCCCAGCGGCACCTCGATGCCGTTGGGGAACGGGTTTGACAAGTTCGCGATGTAAGTCTGGCCGTTATCCAGGCTGACGATGAGGTTGGTGGGCTGGTCGAAGCCCGCCTGGGTGACGTGCTGCCGGTCGATTCCCATGGTGTCGTAGAAGATGCCGTAGCCGGCGCGCAGCACCGTCTTGGACGCGAGCTGCCAGGCCAGCCCGACGCGCGGCGCGAAGTTGTTCTTGTCCGCCTCCCACAGGGCACGCGGCTGGCCGCCGACGCCGGCGAACAACAGCCCGCCCTTGGCGCTGAAGGCGGAAAGCGGCACTTCCGGAATGGGGGAGCGCGCGTAGTTGGCCGCCGCCTGCGCCTGAATCGGGCTCACGGCCTGGAAGTCGAAGGTCCGGATGGTGCGGTTGTAGCGCTCCGTCGGAGGCCCTTCGTATTCGTAGCGGATCCCCAGGTTCAGCGTGAGATTCCGCGTCACCTTCCAGTCGTCCTGAAAGAACAGCGCCGTGAAGGTGGACTGTTCGGCCCGCGATGCGTTGTTATTAATCCGTCCGCCGGTGGGGAGCCCCATCATGAACGAAGCGAGCCCCTGGCCGATGGGAGCGGCGGTGGAGTTATCCAGCGGGCCGCGGGTCCAGGTCTGCGCGAACACCAGTTGTGGCGCGACGTTGCCGTAGTCGTATTGCGACTCCCGCTGCAAGCGGAACTCGCCGCCGATGCGCATGCTGTGATTCCCCGCCAGGCGGGTCAAGGTGGCGCCCGCGGTCTGGTACGCGGTCCTCCAGGCCTGGCCTCCGTTGGCTCCCAGTTGCGTGAACGCGCTTCCGTCCACCTGAACCTGCGGGAAGGCGAGGCCGGCGGGGTTGTTCTTCGATTTGATCTCGCTCACCAGGCTTTGCGGCAAGCCGAGGGAGAGCAGGTCGAAACCCTGGCTGAGCCGGCCGGTGATCTGGCGCTGCGAGGAAATTCCGTAGCGTACGTTGAGGAGCAGGTCCGGACGAAATACGTAGACGTCATCCAGGGCCAGCCGGTAGCCGGTTCGATCCTGCGTGTTGCCGATGGCCGGCGTGCGGATGTTCTGGGTGAGGTCGTCCATCTGGCTGTTGCTGATCCGGAAGAAGGCGCGGTGCTTCTCGTTGAAGTTCTGGTCCACGCGGCCCATCAGCGAACGCCAGTCCCAGACGCGGTTCTGAGGATTGAAGTAGTTGTTGCGCCCGTCGGCGGTGCCTGCCCGGTTCGGTTCCGGCCAGAACGGCAAAATCTTCAGGGCGACCGGGTTGAGACGGCTGGAGGGAACCAGGTTGCCCGGAAGCGGCTGCCGGCTGAAGCGGTTGTTGGGCGCGGGGACCGTAGTCAACGGATCGTAGATCTGGTACCGCGTACCCAGGGGCAGCAGCGCGGAGAAATCGCCCCGCCGCTCGGCCAAGGTAGGCATGGTGCCGGTTTGCGAGCCCGGCCGTTCCACGTGCATGCCTTCGTAGCCGAAGCTCCAGAAGGTGCGGTCGTGACCGTCGTAGATCTTCGGCAGCACCACGGGGCCGGAAGCCGTGGATCCCCACCGCAGGTATTTCCACCCCGGAAAGGCTTCCGTGCGCTTCTCCGGCGTCACCGGGCCGGTGGCCGGGTCCCACAGCCAGCGGTTGGAAAACCACGGGATGGCGCGCACGCGCGAATCGACGTAGTAGGCGGTGCCGTGGTACTGGTTGGTGCCGGTCTTGGTGCTGACGTTGACGACCGCGCCGGTGGCATGGCCGAGGGTGGCGTCGAAGGTCACGGTTTGAATTTTGAACTCCTGCACCAGGTCGGAGGGAGGCGAACCGTAGGACGAGTCCCTGCGAAACATGTTGGTGACTCCGTCCATCATCACCTCGCTGCTGCCCGAGCGGGTGCCGCTCACCGAGATCATTCCGGAACCCAGGTCCTGGGCGGGATTGCCGGGACTGTGCCCGCTGGTCAGGTTGATGCCCGAGGACAGCCGGGACAGGTGCAGAACATTGCCGCCGGCGATGGGCAATTCGGTCACCCGGCGGGAATCCACGGTGGTGCCGATGGAAGCGGTCGCCGATTCCAGCAGCGGACTTTCGGCCGTGACCACCACCGATTCGGCGACCTCGCCGAGTTCGAGATTGAAATCCAGGGTCAGGCGGTCGTTCACGCGCAGCTCGATGTTCTCCCGCACGGCGCGCTTAAAGCCGGACATTTCCGTCGAGACGGTGTAGATGCCGGGGAGCAGGTAGGGGATCTCGTAGTTTCCTTCGTGGTTGGTGACCGACGAGGCGCTCGTATTCGTGGCCACGTTCAAGGCGTGAACACGCGCACCCAGCACCACGGCCCCACTGGAGTCCATCACGCGGCCGAGGATCGAGCCGCGCGATTCCTGTGCGGGGCAAACGCCGCCGCACCAAAGCGCGGCCATGGCAAAGGCCGTGCGGATCATGGTTTCTTGTGTCACGGTAGAATCTCCCGAAGCTGGACTTTGATTCTATTCAACAGCGCCCCGGGACCGCAATAAGGGTATTCGGGTATGAAACGCGGCGCTCCCGGCGAATTCCCCGGGGCGTTACTCCTTCCGGGGTAGACGCGGCCGCCGCGGTTTGATAAGTTACCCCGACGGGGAGGCGGATCCATGCAGGCTGCGGTTTCCTTCACGCTCAACGGGAAGCCGGTGCGCGTGACCGGCGATAGCGGGCGCATGCTGCTGTGGGTGCTGCGCTACGATCTCAAGCTTACGGGAGTGAAGTACGGCTGCGGCGCCGGCATGTGCGGCGCGTGCACCGTTCTGGTGGACGGCGAGGCGGCGCGGTCCTGCGCGGTGCCGCTCAAGGACGTGGCCGGCAAGCGGGTGCTCACAGTGGAGGGCCTGAGCGAAGGCGCGAGGCTGCATCCCATCCAGCAGGCGTTTCTCGAGCACCACGCGTTCCAGTGCGGGTTTTGCACGCCGGGCATGATCCTGAGCGCTTACGCGCTGCTGATGAAGACGCCGCAGCCGACGCGCGAGGAAATCGTCCGGCACATGGACGACAACCTCTGCCGCTGCGGCTCGCACACGCGCATCATCGAGGCCATCGAAGATGCGGCCAGGGCGATGAAGGGAGGCAGGCGATGAACTCTGCGATAGGAAGGCGGGATTTTCTGGCGCTGGCCGGCCCCGGCCTGTTCATCATGTTCCCCGCCGAGGCCCAGGAGCCCGGGAGGCTGCCGGGCAGGCCGGGTTATCCGAGCGATTTCAATGCCTACCTGCGCATCGGCGCGGACGGGCGCGCGACATGTTTCACCGGAAAAGTCGAGCTGGGGCAGGGCTCGAAGACGGCGCTGGCGCAGATCATGGCGGAGGAACTGGACCTGCCGCTCGATTCGGTGGACACCGTGATGGGCGATACGGACCTGTGTCCGTGGGACATGGGAACGTTCGGTTCGCTGTCGATCAGGCAGTTCGGCCCGGTGCTGCGCGGGGCGGCCGCGGAGGCCCGCGCGGTGCTGGTGGCGATGGCCGCCGAGCGCCTGGGGGCGTCGGCGGCCAATCTGCGCGTCGATCGCGGGGTGGTGGTGGATCCGGTTTCGGAGAAACGCATCAGCTACGCCGAATTAGTCGCGGGCAAGCGCATCGAACGCCGGATGGAGAAGGCGCCGGTGAAAGCCGTGAGCGCGTATCGCGTGGTGGGGCAATCGCCGCGCCGCAAGGACGCGCTTGAAAAGGTGACCGGCGGAGCGCGGTACGCGGGCGATATCCTGCTGCCCGGCATGCTGCACGCGCGGCTTCTCCGGCCGCCGGCGCACGGCGCCGCGCTCCAGGCGGCGGACACCGCAGCGGCGGAGAGAGCCGGGGCCATGATAGTGAGGGACGGCGACCTGGTGGCCGTGTTGCACGAACGGCGCGACGCGGCCGGCGAAGCTCTCGCCATGGTGAAGGCGCAGTTCGCGCCGCCGGAGCCTGGTCCGGATCACCAGAGCATCTTCGCGCACCTGGTGAAGCACGCACCGGCCGGACAGGTGGTGGGGGAGAGCGGCATGCTGGCCGAAGGGGAAAAGCTGGCGGCGTCCACGTTCGAGCACGAGTATCTGAACAGCTACGTGGCGCACGCCAGCATGGAGACGCACTCGGCCACGGCGGAAGTCAAGGATGGCAAGGCCACCGTGTGGGCCTCCACCCAGACGCCCTTTCCGCTGAAGCAGGGGGTGGCGCAGGCGCTGGGGTTCGCGCCGCAGGATGTACGCGTGATCGTGCCCTACGTAGGCGGCGGATTCGGCGGCAAGAGCGCCTCGCGGCAGGCGATCGAGGCGGCGCGCCTGGCCCGGATCGTGAAGCGGCCGGTACAGGTGGTATGGGAACGCGACGAAGAGTTCTTCTATGACACCTTCCGTCCGGCCGCGGTGGTGCAGATCCGTTCCGGCCTGTCGCGTGAAGGCAGGATCGTCCTGTGGGACTACAAGGTGTATTGCGCGGGCGACCGCGAGGCGCGGCAGTTCTACGACGTACCGCACCAGCGCACGGTCTCGGCGGGCGGATGGGGCGGGGGAGGGCAGGCGGGGCTGCATCCCTTCGCCACCGGCCCGTGGCGCGCGCCCGCGGTCAACACCAACACGTTCGCGCGCGAATCGCAGATCGACATCATGGCGGCGAAGGCGGGCCTGGACCCGTTGGAGTTCCGGCTGAGCAACCTCGCGGACGCGCGCATGCGGCGCGTGCTTGAGGCCGCGGCCAAGCAGTTCGGCTGGAAACCGGCGCGCGCGCCGAGCGGCCGCGGCGTGGGGGTGGCCTGCGCCATCTACCTGGGGACTTACGTGGCCACCATGGCCGAGGTCGCGGTGGACAAGACCACCGGCCGGGTGCGGGTGAAGCGCGTGGTGTGCGCTCAGGACCAGGGCGTGGTGGTGAGTCCCGACGGCTCGCGCCAGCAGATCGAGGGCAGCATCACCATGGGGCTGGGTTACGCGCTGGCCGAAGAGGTGCGCTTCAAGGACGGGCAGGTGCTGGAGCGGAACTTCGACACCTATCAGATTCCGCGTTTCTCATGGCTGCCGCGCATCGAGGCGGTGCTGATCGACAATCCGCAGACGCCCGCTTCCGGCTGCGGGGAGCCGCCCATCGTCACCATGGGGGCGGTGATCGCCAATGCGATCTACGACGGCGCCGGAGCGCGGCTGATGCAGTTGCCGATGACGCCGGAGCGCGTGAGGGCGGCGCTGGCCGCTAGCGGCCGAAGGTGATGCCGATCCCGGTGGTGTAGAGCCAGTCGTTGGTCTTGCGGCCGGGAACGGGGTTGCTCAGGTAGCGGTCGCTGAGCGCCAGGTTCCAGGTAATCCGGCTCGCCAGTTTGGTGGCGAGGCTTACGTCGAAGTTCACGCGGTACTCGCCGGCGTCCGACAGGTTGTTGAACATACGGAAGCTCTGGACGAGCGAGGTCAGGCCGCTCAGCTTGAACGTGTATTCGTCGCCCCAGAAAGCCTCGGCCGCGTTTCGCGTCAGAGTGCTGAAGCTGGAGTGATTGTAGGCCGCGCCGCCGAGAATATCCAGCATGCTGCGCTCGTTCTTGACGGCGTGGAAGCCGAAGCCGCCACCGAACACGGCGCGCAGGTCGAGGTTCTGGAACCGGTCGTATTCGTAGTCGTTGAAGGCGTTCACGAACATGCGCGGGTTGGCGTTGCGGTAATAGCCCACGCCGCCCCGCGCGGCTTGCGCGGTGGCCGCCGTGGTGCCGGCGATCAAAGCGGAGGCTTTGATCAGGTTGAAGTAGAGCGCGATCTTGTCCGTGTTGGTTACGCGGGCGGCGTTGGCGCCGGTGGTGAACGTCAGGGTCTTGGCGTTGCCGTTGGTTCCGGCCCAACCCAGGCTGGCGCTGCCGGACCAAAGCTGGAACAGACCCGGCTCGAGCAGCCGCTCGTACGACCTTTGCTCGTCGGAGTTGCGCAGCGTGGCGATCTCCTCGGGTTTGACCTCCACCTTGGCCTCCCTGGTCGCGACCTCCACGTTCCCGCCCGTGGTGGCCAGCGTGCCCTCCAGGGACTTGCCGTCCTTGAGGACTACATGTACCGGCTGTTCGGAGGAAACCGACGCCACCTGGTCCCAAGGGGCGGTCACCACACCGAAGCTAGCCGATTTGATGGTGATGGTCTTGCCATCCTGCTTGATGATGCTGCCGCTGACGCGATCGCCGTTCTTCATGACGATCTGATCGGCGGCAGCGGCGCCGGAAAACAGCACCCCCAGCGCCGTGAGAGCCCGTAATCTCGCCACCGCGCGCTCCTTTCCTTACTTGTCCGCAGCTTTCTCTCCGCCCGCCACGGCGGGGTACACGATGCCGGCCAGCGCGGCTCCCACCAGCGGCGCCAGCCAGAACAGCCAGAGTTGCTCGATGGCCCATCCGCCCACGAACACGGCCGGTCCCGTGCTGCGCGCCGGGTTCACCGAGAGGTTCGTCACCGGGATGCCGATGAGATGGATCAGGGTAAGACCCAGACCGATGGGGATGGGCGCGAAGCCCTGCGGCGCCCGCCGGTCGGTGGAGCCGAGAATGATCACGAGGAACATGAACGTGAGCACGATTTCGGCTACCAGGCACGCGGCCAGCGAGTACCCGCCGGGAGAGTGCGCCGCGTAGCCGTTGGCGGCGAAGCCGGCCGCAAGGTCGAAGCCCGCTTTGCCGGAGGCGATGATATACAGCACGCCCGCCGCGGCGATTCCGCCCACGACCTGGGCGGCCACGTAAGCCCACAGTTCCGAAAACGGGAAGCGCCTGCCCACGGCGAGGCCGACGGAAACCGCCGGATTCAGGTGACAGCCCGAGATATGGCCGATAGCGTAGGCCATGGTCAACACCGTCAATCCGAAGGCCAGGGCCACGCCCAACAATCCGATTCCGAGACCGGGGAAGGCGGCAGACAGCACGGCGCTGCCGCACCCGCCAAACACGAGCCAGAACGTTCCAATCAGCTCTGCCAACGCTCTTCTGCTTAACGGCATAAACCCTCCTGTTCTAGTATGGGGCGACTCTGTCAAGCGTCACGTACAGCCGGGCTGAGTTAAGCCGA
>JBHGBM010000115.1:0-13449 GCA_041946965.1 Bryobacteraceae bacterium | reverse complement strand
GGCGGCGCAGTCGAGCGTGGGGAAGGTCTTGTCGAACTTGGCCATGTGGCCGCCGATGGTGGCTTCCCGCTCGACGAGGTAGACGTGCTTTCCGGCGTTGGCGAGCGTGAGCGCGGCGTGGATGCCGGCGATGCCTCCGCCCACCACCAGCACCTCCGGGTTGATCTTCACCTTGCCCTTTTCGAGCGGGCGGTGACGGCTCACGCGCGCGACGGCGGCGCGCACCAGGTCGCGCGCTTTGCCGGTGGCCCCGGCGCGGTCCAGGTGGACCCAACTGGCGTGCTCCCGAATGTTGACCATCTGGAAGTAGTACGGGTTCAGTCCGGCCTTTTCCAGTGCGGTGCGGAAGGTGTGCTCGTGCAGATGCGGAGAGCACGAGGCGACCACGATGCGGTTGAGGCCGTACTCGCGGATATCGGAGCCGATGAGCTCCTGTCCCGGATCCGAGCACATGTACTTGTAATCGCGCGCTACCGCGACGCCGGGCAGCCGCCCCGCGTAGGCCGCTACGTCCGCGCAATCCACGACGGCGGCGATATTGTGACCGCAATGGCAAACGTACACGCCAGCGCGCACGTTGTCAGACATAGACCTCCACCTTGCCCGAAGGCGTCCCGAAACAGCGCGCGATGGTGTCGCGTCCGGAGAGGGAACGCCCCAGACCCAGCGTCTTCACGTCCGCGCCCAGCGCCCAACCGAGCACCTGGCTGAAATACAGGACGGGAATATTCATCTTCTCGCCGGTCTGCCTCTCGATCTCCGATTGATACGCGTCCAGGTTGTACTGGCACAGCGGGCACACCGTGACCACGGCGCCCGCGCCTTTCCGCAGAGCCTCCTTGAGCAGGATGTAATTGAGCCGCACACCCACGTCGTGCATGGTGCCGGTAAGCGAACCGCCGCAGCACTTGGTCTTGAGCGCGTAATCGACGGAAGGCACGCCCGCGGCCGCCAGCAGTTCGTCCATCCTGACGGGGTTGTGATCCCGGTCCACCTCGCCGTAGGGGCGCACGATCTGGCAGCCGTAATAGCAGGCCACCCGCGGGCCGCTCCAATTGCGCTTCACCGCGCGGCGGATGCGCTCCACCCCCACGTCCTCGTAGAGGGCCTCGATGGGATGCCGCACGCGGACGCCGTTGAGCGGCGCCAGCCGCTGCTCGGCGAGCGCGGCATTTACCTTGCGGGCGATATCCGGATACGCCGCCGCGTACTTCTGCGTCTTGCGGAGCGCCAGGTAGCAGGCGCTGCACGGCGCCAGCAGGCCGCCGTTATGAGCCTGGCCCGCGATCGACAGGTTGCGCGCGGACAGCGTGAACGCGGAGCCTTCGTCGATCGACATGTACGAGGTGGCGCCGCAGCAGTTCCAGTCGTCGATCTCCTGGAGCTCGAGGCTCAGCGCCGCGAACAGCGCGCGCAGGCTCTCGTCGTATGCCACGCCCGTGCCGTGCAGCGAGCATCCGGGAAAGTAGCTGTAGCTTTGCATCATGCCGCCTCCCTCGGAAGCTGATCGGGGCGCCGGATGCGCTCACCCTTGACGTGCAGCCGGCCGGTGCGCAGCAGGTCCCAGCCGCTGCGCCACATTCCGAACAGGGAGAACGGGTTGGTGCGCAGCGCCATGCGCAGCACGACCCAGAACTCTGAGGTGCGCCCGTTGCGGCGCACGATGCGGTAGAACTCCTGAGCCAGAACGGGGATCGGAAGGTGCTTGGGATACAACCCGTCCCGGATGGCCTCGCGCTTCAGGCTGTACATCACGTCGGTGAGATGGATCTGCTGCGGGCAGTGCACCTCGCAGGCATAACAGGACGCGCACAGCCAGATGGTTTCCGAGGAAAGCGCTTCCCGCCGGAATCCCTCCCGCACCAGCGCGATCACCTTGCGCGGGCCGAAATCCATGTAGATGGAGAGGGGACACGTTCCCGAACACGCGCCGCACTGCATACAGGCGAACAGGCGGTCGCAGCCGGGCCTCTCACGAACCGTGCGCGCCCACTCCGGGTCGGCCTCCCGCTGGAACCGCATCCGGCGTTCGGGGGCCTTGCTCATTGCTGTCATGCTTTCTCGCTTTACTCCTGTTCTTGCGCGCGCTCCACGCGCAGTCGCTGCGCGCCGCCTCACGCACCAGGCAGCGCTTCTGAAGATGAATGCCGCATTGCAGGCAGATGCCTTCGGGCCGTCCGGTCTGGTTCACGATGCGCGAGGTGAGGCGGTCCAGCAGCAGCGCGGCGCGGCGCACATCCTGCCGGGGGATCTCCTCGAACACGCGGGCGAGTTCGCGGTTGCGCGAATTCTCGTAGGTGCGCACCAGCCTGGCGCCCGCTTCGGTGAGCGCCAGTTCGCTCGCCCTCCGGTCGCTCGCCGCCTCGCGCCGGCGCACCAGCTTGCGGCGCACCATCTTGTCCACCGCCTTGCTCGCCGCCGCGTCGCTGATGCGCAGCAGCGCCGCCACCTCTCCCACGGTCCGCGCTTCGGTGTGGGCCAGAAGCGCCAGCACCCGCAACTGCGAAAGGGTGAGCGGCTTTGCAGAGCCGTTGTGCAGCAGGCGCTCCTCGATCACGCCGCTTACCGCTACGAGGAAAATCTGCACGCTGCCCATGAACTCCCTGACCAGAACATCTCTGCCGCCGGCGGCCATAGGCTGTCTCGCCATCAGTATATAACCAGGTAAATAGTAAACCTAGTTATATTTTTTGTAAGTTGAATATTTTTCGCGCTTACATTTGCACATACTGTGGGAATACTCGGCAGATCTTTCCGGGGCGGCGCTTGCGGACGCGCATCCCGGGCGGATAGCATCGGAGAGTGATCGACAGAAGGGAATTCCTCGCCACCCTGGCCGCCGCCCCGGCGCAAGCCGCCGCGAGCCGCCCGAACTTCGTCTTCATTCTCGGTGACGACCTGGGCTGGGCCGACACGGGCTGCTACGGCAGCCGGCTTCATGAAACGCCGAACATCGACCATCTCGCCGCGTCCGGAATGCGGTTCACCGGGGCGTATTCCGCCTGCCCGGTGTGCAGCCCGACCCGCGCCGCCATCATGACCGGCAAATACCCTGCGCGCATCGGACTCACAGACTACCTTCCGGGGCTGCAACCCACGGACCGCCCGCTGCTTTCCGTGCAGGACCTCGACGGCCTGCCGCTCAGCGAAGTGACCATCGCGCAGGCGCTGAAGGAGGCCGGTTATCACACCTTCATGCGCGGCAAGTGGCACCTGGGCGAAGCGCCGCCGCAGAAATTCGGCTTTGACGACGCGGCGATCGTGAATGGGGCGCGCCGCGCCGCGGCCAATCGCGACCAGAACATCACCGAGGAGTCCGTGCGGTTCCTGCGCGCGGCGCCCAAGGACCGGCCGTTCTTGCTTTACCTGGCCTTCACCTACCCGCACACCCCGATCGTCCCGGTGGAGCCCCACGCCGCCCGGTTCCGGAAGAAGCTGGAAGGCATCAGCCTGCCGGCCACCCGCCTGGCGAAGGAACGGCGCGGCAATACGCGCCTCTATCAGGACAACCCGGACTACGCCTCCGTTCTCTACGCCATGGACGAGAACGTGGGGCGCGTGCTGGCGGAGCTTGAGGCGCAGAAGCTGGCGGACCGCACCGTGGTGGTGTTCACGTCCGACAACGGGGGCCTGTGCACGCACGGCAATCCGGAGGGCGGGCCCACTTCGAACGCTCCGCTGCGCTCAGGCAAGGGATGGTGCTACGAAGGGGGCATCCGGGTTCCGCTCATCGTGCGCGCACCGGGCGTGACCAGGCCCGGATCCACGTCGGACGCGCCGGTCATCAGCACGGACTTCTACCCCACCATGCTGCAACTCGCGGGACTGCCGCGGCGTCCGGCGCAGCATCGCGACGGGCTGAGCTTCGTGCCGCTGCTCCAGGGCAAGTCTTCCCTGGGCCGGGAGGCGCTGTACTGGCACTACCCGCACCATCACGGAAGCACCTGGGCGCCGGGCGCCGCGCTCCGCGCGGGCGAGTGGAAGCTGATCGAGTTTTACGAGGAAGGAAACGCGGAGCTGTACAACCTGCGGGAGGACCTGGGAGAGCGGCGCAACCTGGCGCGTGAGGCGCCGGACAGGACGCGCCGCCTCAGGGAACAATTGCGGGAGTGGCAGCGGAGCGTGGGCGCGAAAATGCCGCAGCGAAACCCGGCCTTCAAGTCATGAGCAGCCCCGGTTCTTACCGCTCGTCGTCGTCCAGGTCCACGGAGAGCGGCGCGAAGATCGCCTGCCGCGCCCCGGGGTAGGGCACGTTGAAGCCGCGCACCTGCCGCCACACGATGCGGTTCAGACGCTCGGTGGGCGCCGCGTCGGGAACATCCCACCGCATCTTCGCCGATTCGATCGCGTCCTTGCGAGCTTCTCCGCGCAGCGCCTTGAGCGCGGGCGTCATCTCGAAGAGCGACTGCCGCGGCGTCACGTGCTCGTACCCGGTGAAATCCGGTGTGTTGGTGAAGCTGGCGCGCATGTCGTTCGCGATCAGATCGAACAGCGAAAGCGTGGGCAGGCCCAGGATCAGTTCGATGCTCTTGAGAATGCTCTGGTGGGAGTAAAAGGTCGAGTCCACGTGCCCGCGCCGTGCGTAGGGGCTGGCGATGAAGGCGGCGGTGCGATGCCCGTCCACGTGGTCCACGCCGTTCTGCGCGTCGTCCTCGACCACGAAAATCGCCATCTTCTTCCAGAACGGCGACCGCGTGAGCGCTTCCACAATCTGGCCGAGCGCGAGGTCGTTGTCCGCCACCATGGCCTTGGCGGTGGAGGTGCCCGGGCTGGCGCCATAGGTGTGGTTGGAAGGCAGTTGCACGAGCGTGAGGTTCGGCATGGAGCCCGCCGCCACCCACTTCTTCAGGTCCGCCAGGAAGATCTGCGCGCGCACCACGTCCGGAATGGCGGGCGAATACGAAGGATAGTTGCGCGCGAGCAGCCGGTCCACGGAGGCGTTGGGCGCCGTGATGTTCCACTGGGCCGTAAAATCGGCGCCGTTCTTCCAGCGCTCCAGAAGCGTCCCGCGTTCCCGCGGGTCTTCGCGCATGCGGCCGGCGTACTCGCCATAAATGCGGACGGTCTTGCCCAGGCGGAGCGCCGCGTCCCAGATGAAGCCGCTGCGGGAGTAGGCGATCGGGTCGGAGCCGTCGAACGGGTAGCTGCGTCCGGCGTAGCCGGGCCACAGGCAGTAGGAAGTTTCGTTGGCCTGCGTCACCCACTGGTGCCCGTCCGCGCTGTTGCCGCCGCTGGCGTAGAAATTGTCGAGCACCACAAAGGTATCGGCCAGCCGGTGCTGGTTGGGCGTTACGTCCTCGCCGAACATCACCAGCGAGGGATCGCCATTGCCCTTGGGCAGATCGCCGAGCACCTGATCGTAGGTGCGGTTCTCTTTGATGATGTAGACCACGTGCTCGATAAGGGACGGCTCGCCCGCGCGTTCGGGGATGGCGGCGGCCGCAACCTTGCGGGGCGAGGGCCGCGCCGCCTTGGGTGCGCCGAGCGGAAGCCGGTTGTTCTCCGCCACCGCGGTGCTGTAATTCGCAAGTTGGGCCGCGTCGGGAATGGGCAGCACGGCAATGGAACCGCGGTTGGCGTGCACGAAGCGCTTGCGCGGCTCCTCGCGCCAGCCCGAGCCCGCGCCGAGCAGCGTGGAGACGGCCAGCCACTGGCCGTCGCGGCTCACCGCGAGTCCGTTCGGATACCAGGCGGTGGGGATGAACCCCAGCACCGCGCCGGCGGCGGCATCCACAACCGCCACGGCGTTCAGGCCGCCGCAGGCGGCGTACAGCCGCGAGCCGTCGGGCGAAACGGCCAGCGCGGTGGGCGCGATCCCGGGCGTTTTCACTTCGAAAGGCTCGATGGCGATGGTGCGCACCACGCGCTGCTCGCGGGAGTCGATCACCGAGATCGAGTCGGAGTTGGTGTTGGCTACATAGACGCGGTGGCGGGGCTCGTCCCACACGATGGCGGTGGGGTGCAGACCAACCGCGACGGTGTGGGTGGCCTTTCCGGCAGCCACGTCGATGCGGGTCACGGTGCCCGTGGAGGCGATGCCGCGCGCGTCCACCACCACCTGGTCCGCCGTGGGACTCAGTCCCGTGCGGGCCGTGAGGTCTCCGGCTTTCGCCACCCGCCCGCCCCAGTTACTTACGTACGCTACCGTACCTTCTGTGTCGAGTGCGGCGCCGAACGGAGCGATGCCCGTCGGGATGGTTGCGGTGACCCGTCCCCCGGCCGGGTCAACCACCGCCAGCTTGTTGTCGTAAATGAGCGGCACCGCGACGGCGTTGCGCGAAACCGCGAGCGCGCCGGCGATGTTCGCGCCGAGGTCGCCCGCCACCTGTTGGGCTTTCCCGCCTGCAACCGCGAACAGGCGCACGTGCGGCTTCTGCGCGGCGGCGGCATACACGCGCCCGCTCCCGGGATCGCAGGCAATGGCCTGCAAACCGGGCGTACCGCCGACGGGGATGCGGTCGAGCACCTTGTTGTTCTTCCAGTCGAAACGGAAGATCTGCCCGGCGTTCAGCACCCAGAGCTCGGCGGGCGCGGCGCAGAATGCGACGCCGTAGACGCGGCCCTGAAACACGGCCTGCGCGCCGGCCGGTGTGATGCCCTGCCGGGTGGTGACCACACCCGGATCGGTTACGGCGCGCGACGGCGCCTCAGCGCTCTGGGCGGCCGCCGCCCCGGCGCACAGGAGGAAAAGCGCGAGTTTCCGCACCTCACTATGCTACCCCGCCGCGCCGCCTTCCACACTGAAATACGCGCAGTCCGGATGATGGAAGACCATCGCGCTCACGCTCGCCTCGGGATCCATCATGAAGCCGTCCGTGAGCCGGACCCCGATGTCCTCGGGGCGCAGCAGCTTCCAGATGCCCCGTTGGTCCTCCAGATTGGGACAGGCCGGATACCCGAAGCTGTAACGCTTGCCGCGGTACTTCGAGGTGAAGCGGTCATGCATGGTCAGGGACGGCGGGTCGGGGAAGCCCCAATCTTCGCGGATGCGCCGGTGCAGCCACTCCGCGCAGGCTTCGGCGGTCTCAAGCGCCAGCGCCTGGATGCCGTGCGCTTTCACGTACGCGCCGGCGTCCTTCCATTCCTCGGCCTTTTCGCGGATGCCGCCGCCGGCCGTGGCGACGAACAGCGCCAGGTAGTCGCGCCCGCCGTCCGCGCTGAGAATGTAATCGCTCAGGCACAGGCCGTTCTCGCGGGGTTGCCGGCCGAAGCGGAAGGTGTGCAGCGGCGAGGCACCGCCCGGCGCGAACAGGTGTATCGCGTTGCCCTCGCGCTCCGCCTCGAAGAACTGCCAAACGGCCTTCACTTTCAGGAACCGCGCGGCTTCGGCCTTCAATTCCTCGACGGTGTGGAACAACTCGATGGCCTTGGGCTCGTGCGCCGCCAGGTCCTTCTCGAAATTGCCCTTGTAGCCGAGGTGCCGGCCGTAGAGCATGAAGGGGTTCACGTAGCTCCACACCTCGGCCAGGTGCGGCACCTCGCGGAGCTTGCGGTCCAGGTACGGCGCGGCGGGAATGGGGATATTGGCGCGGACCTTCGCGCTGCGCCGTTCGCCCGCGGGTACGGATTCCTCGCGCCGCGGCTCGGGAGCCGCCGCGCCCGAATAGGTGTGCTCGCGAAGCACGGCCCCGCGCCGCTCGGGATCCATGAGCCGGTTCATGGTGTCGAGGCCCGTCATGGCGTCTTTGCTGTAGCACACCGCGCCGCCGTAGGCCGGGCCGATGCGGGTCTCGGTGAAACGCGCTGAAAGCGCGGCGCCGCCCACCAGCAGCGGAACCCCGATGCCCGCATCGCGCAGGTCGCCCGCGGCGGCCACCATCTGCTGCGCGCTCTTCACCAGAAGTCCCGAGAGCCCGATGGCGTCCGGCTTGTGCTGCTGGTACGCCTGAATGAGCGCTTCGGGCGGCACCTTGATGCCCAGGTTGATCACCTGGTAGCCGTTGTTGGAGAGGATGATCTCCACCAGGTTCTTGCCGATGTCGTGTACGTCGCCCTTCACGGTGGCGAGCAGCACTTTGCCCCGCGCCGCCGCCGCCGACTTTTCCATGAACGGTTCCAGGTGATTGACCGCGGCCTTCATGGCTTCGGCCGATTGCAGCACTTCGGCCACGATCAGCTCGTTGTTGTTGAACAGGCGGCCCACTTCCGCCATGCCGGCCATCAGCGGCCCGTTGATGATCTCGAGCGGCGCCGCGCCTTCGGCGCGCTTGCGGTCGAGGTCTTCGATCAAGCCGTCGCGCGTGCCCTCGATGATGTAGTTGGCCAGCCGCTGGTCCAGCGGCAGATCTTCCGGCTTGGCCTTGACCTTCTTGCCCGCCGTGCGGAAGTGCTCGGAGATGGCCGCGATGTGCCACTGGTTGATGGCCGCGCGCTGCCCGGGACTCTGCTCGCGCCAGTCCTCTGGAGCCGTGCGCAGTTCTTCGGGAGCGTCTACGGGCGGGCTGTTGAACAGCAGCGCCTCGGCCAACCGCCGCTCGGTTTCGGGGATGGAGGCAAAGCGCTCCAGCTTTTCGGCGTTCACGATGGCGAGGTCCAGGCCCGCCTTGGTGCAGTAGTAAAGGAAGACGGAGTTGACCACCTCGCGCGCCGCGGCGGGCAGGCCGAAGGAGACGTTGGAAATCCCGAGCAGCGTGCGCGCGTGCGGCAGGTTCTCCTTCACCAGCCGCACCGCCTCGATGGTCTCGACCGCGCCGCCGATGTAGTTGGCGTCGCCCGTGGCGCACGGAAACACCAGCGGGTCGATGATCACGTCCTCCGGCGCGATGCCGTACTTTTCGGTAAGGAGCCGGTAGGAGCGCCGTGCCACGGCCAGCTTGCGCTCGCGCGTGAAGGCCTGCGCCTGCTGTTTGTCCTCGTCGATACAGCCCGCGATCACCGCCGCGCCGTACGCTCGCGCCAGCGGACACGTGCGGGCGAACTTCTCCTCGCCGTCCTCCAGGTTCACCGAATTGATGATGCTCTTGCCCTGGCAGTAGGTGAGCGCCAGTTCCACCGCGCGCGGGTCGGTGGTGTCGATCATGATGGGCGCTTTCACCTTGCGGATGAGCTTTTCGTAAAACGGCGGGATGTCCTGAAGCTCGTCGCGCTCCGTACTTTGCAGGCACACGTCCACGATGTGGGCGCCGTTGCGCACCTGCCGGCGCGCGATCTCGGTGGCCTCCTCCCACCGCTCGCCGGCCACCATCTGCTTGAACAGGCGCGAGCCGATGACGTTGGTGCGCTCACCCACGATCAGCGGACGGCTGCTCTCCTCGGCTTCCACCAGGTCGATGCCGGAGTAGAAGGAACGCCGGGAGGGTGCGGGCACGGTGCGCGGCCGCTTGCCCGCGGCCATCTGGGCGATGGCCCGAATGTGCGCGTCCGTGGTGCCGCAGCACCCTCCCACCAGGTTCAGCCAGCCGTTGTTGATGAAGCGCTCCAGTTGCGCGGCGAGCGAATCCGGCGTTTCCCCGTAGCGGCCCTCTTCGTTCGGCAACCCGGCGTTGGGATAGCAGGAAACGCACGCGGAGGCCATCTCGCTCAGGGTGCGTATGTGGTCCGTCATGAACTCCGGACCCGTGGCGCAGTTCAACCCGATGGAAAGCGGCTTGGCGTGCGCCACCGAAACCCACAGCGCGTCCGCGGTCTGCCCCGCGAGCATGCTGCCCATCGGCTCGATGGTTCCGGAGACCATCACGGGGATCTCTTCGCCGCGCTCCCGGCGGAGCTGCTCCACCGCCAGCAGGGCGGCCTTCACGTTGCGTGTGTCCTGCGCGGTCTCAACGAGCAGGATGTCGGCGCCGCCTTCCGCCAGCGCGCGCGCCTGCTCGTAAAACGCCTCGCGCAGTTGCGTGAAGGTCACGCCGCCGGTCACCGTAATGGCCTTGGTGGTGGGTCCGATGGAGCCCGCCACGAAGCGCGGGCGTCCCGGCCGCGAAAATTCCGCTGCCGCCTGGCGGGCAAGCTGCGCCGCCCGCTGGTTCAGCTCCGCCGTGTCCTCCTCCAGGCCGTACTCGGCCAGCACGATGCGCGTGCCGCCGAACGTGTCGGTCTCGATGATGTCCGCGCCCGCTTCCAGGTAAGCGCGGTGAATGCCGAGCACCTCGTCCGGACGCGTGCGCACCAGGTTCTCGTTGCAGCCTTCCAGCGCCGCCCCGCCGAAATCGGCGGCCGTCAGGCGGCGCTGTTGCAGCATGGTGCCCATGGCGCCGTCCAGCACCAGCACGCGCGTTTGAAGCAGTTCCAGCAGCGCCTCCCGGCGCTCCGCAGAAGGTGTCATGGGAAGAAGCGAAGTCTAATTTGATTGTACGCAATCGGCGCCTTGCCTGAAGCCGGCCAATACGGCTAGAATAGTTATTCCCACCCGCACAGAATTCGGATCAGAGACTATCAAGACGCAGGGGAGATTCTTAAGTACTCGCGCCTATGCAGAAACAGGAATCAAAAAAGATCCTGGCCGTGCTGAATGACCTCTTCTTTTCGGTCAAGATCAGCGAGGCGGCCAAACGGGCCGGCATGTCCGTCGAGTTTGTCAAGGACGCGAAGGAGCTGCTGGACAAGGCCAAGCAGAAACCTGCGTTGATTATCTTCGACCTGAATTTCGAAGCCGGCCAGCCGCTAAAGACCATTCCGAAGCTGGCCGGCAGCACCGACCTGAAGGGCACATCTTTGGTCGGCTACGTTTCGCACGTCCAGGGAGAATTGAAGCAGAAGGCCCAGGAAGCGGGCTGCCACATGGTGCTGGCGCGCTCGGCTTTTTCGCAGAACCTGCCGCAGATTCTCAAGCGGCATTCGGGTTCTGTGTAAACGCCGCCAGGCGTTCCACCTTCTCCCGCGCGGCTCCGGAATCGATGGAGCGCGCCCCCAGGCTCATCGCTTCCGCGAATTCGCGCGCCTTTCCGCAGGCCACCAGCGCCGCCGCGGCATTCACCAGCACCACATCGCGGCGCGGACCGCACTTTCCGGCAAAGACCTCGCGCGCAATCGCGGCGTTCTCGGCCGGGTCGCCGCCCTTGAGGTCCGAGGCCCTGGCGCAGGCGACTCCGAATTGTTCGGGGTGGAACGTGCGGCAGGTCACCTCGCCGCGCCGGACTTGATAAGCCAGCGTGGAACCCGTGGTAGTAATCTCGTCCAGCCCGTCCGAACCGTGAACCACGAAACCGTGCTCCAGCCCCAGCGCCGCCAGCGCCCCCGCCGCCAGTTCCGCGCTCCGCGGGGAGTGCGTGCCCACCAGTTGCGCCGTGGCTCCTGCGGGATTGGTGAGCGGGCCCAGCAGGTTGAAGACCGTCCGCATGCGCAGGTCCACCCGCACGGGCTGAGCGTGTTTCATGGCCGTGTGGATGGACGGCGCGAACAGGAAGCCGATGCCGATTTCGCGAATGGCGCGGGCGCTTTCCGCGGGCGTCACCGCCACCCGAATGCCGAGCGCCTCCAGCAGGTCGGCGCTGCCGCATCGGCTGGAGATGGAGCGGTTGCCGTGCTTGGCCACCCGCACGCCCGCCCCTGCGACCACGAAAGCGGCGATGGTGGAGATGTTGAACGTCGCGGCGCCGTCCCCGCCCGTGCCGCAGGTATCCAGCAGCGGTTCCCCGCCTAACTGCGGGTCCACTGGCACGGCCATTTTCCGCATGGCGCGCGCGAACCCCACCACCTCATCCACGGTTTCGCCCTTCATGCGGAGCGCCACCAACAGCCCCGCGATCTGCGCCGGAGTGGCGCCGCCGCCGAGGATGATCTCCATCGCGTTCATAGCTTCGGCGGAAGCGAGGCTGCCCCCTTCGACGACACGATGCAGGTACGGCAACAACGACATGGTATATTGAGAGATCTGGGTCTTGATGCCACCCCTTTCCCGGAGCGGCGAATTACATTTCCGACATCGTAACACACAGGGGTTTCCATGAAAATTCACGAGTATCAGGCCAAGGCGATCCTGGCTCAGTACCATGTGCCAGTGCCGCGCGGAGAAGTAGCGTTCTCCGCGGACGAGGCCGAGGCGGCGGCGAAGAAGATCGGCGGCAGCGTGGTGGTGAAGGCGCAGATCCACGCCGGCGGACGCGGCAAGGGCGGCGGGGTGAAGGTGGCCGCCAACGCCGTTGAGGCCGCCGCCATCGCGCGCGGCATGATCGGCATGCGCCTGGTCACCCACCAGACCGGGGCCGAGGGGCGCATCGTGCAGCGCCTGCTGGTTGAAGAGACGCTGCCCATCGAGCGCGAGCTCTACCTGGGCATCGTGCTGGACCGCGCCAAGGGCAAGCCCGTGTTCATGGCTTCCGCCGCGGGCGGCATGGAGATCGAGGAAGTGGCTGCGCGCTCTCCGGAGCTGATCCTGAAGGAAACCATCGACCCCAGCGCGGGCCTGGCTCCCTTCCGCGCGCGCAGGCTGGCCTTCGGGATGGGACTGCCCGCCGCCAGCGTGAACGCCGCCGCCGCGGCCATGATGGCGCTCGCCCGCGCCTACCTCGCCATGGACGCTTCGCTGGCGGAGATCAACCCGTTCATCCTCACCAAGGACGGCAAGGTTTACGCGCTTGACGCCAAGATCAACTTCGACGACAACGCCCTCTACCGCCACAAGGAACTGCTGGAGCTGCGCGATCTGAACGAAGAGGACCCGCTCGAAGTGGAGGCTTCCCGCTACGGGCTGAACTACATCAAGCTCGACGGCAGCGTGGGCTGCATGGTGAACGGCGCCGGGCTCGCCATGGCCACCATGGACATCATCAAGTACGCGGGCGGCAACCCGGCCAACTTCCTGGACGTGGGTGGAGGCGCCAGCGCCGAACAGGTGAAAAACGCCTTCCGGATCCTGATTTCAGACAAGAACGTCCGCGCCGTTCTGATCAACATTTTCGGCGGCATCCTGCGCTGCGACACGCTCGCCACGGGCGTGGTTGACGCCGCGCGCGACCTGAACATCAAGGTTCCCATCGTGGTCCGGATGGAAGGCACCAACGTGGAGTTGGGGCGCCGCATCCTGGCGGAATCGGGACTGAATTTCACCGTCGCCGACGACATGCGCGACGCGGCCCAAAAAGTGGTCGGGCTGGGCGCCTAGGAGAGCGAAGATGAGCGTACTTGTCGATCGCAACACACGGCTTCTGGTGCAGGGATTCACGGGGAAGGAAGCCACCTTCCACGCCCAGCAGTCGATCGCCTACGGCACGCAGGTGGTGGGCGGCGTGGTGCCGGGAAAGGGCGGCACGAAGCATCTCGACCTGCCGGTGTTCAACACCGTGGCCGAGGCGGTCCGGGGCACCGGGGCCAACGCCAGCGTAATCTTCGTCCCGCCGCCGTTCGCCGCCGACAGCATCATGGAAGCGGCAGACGCCGGACTCCCGCTGGTGGTCGCGATCACCGAGGGCATTCCGGCGTTGGACATGGTAAAGGTCTGGTCGTTCCTGAAACACACGCGCACGCGGCTGATCGGGCCCAACTGCCCGGGCATCATCTCGCCGGGGAAGTGCAAGG
>JBHGBM010000114.1:0-13936 GCA_041946965.1 Bryobacteraceae bacterium | reverse complement strand
GGCGGCGGCGTGCCGTACCGCAACACCAACCTGGTGCCGATCGAGCAGGAATACACCAATTCGAACTACGATGTGCGTCATCGCTTTACCTTCAATGGCTATTACGAATTGCCGTTCGGGAGAGGGCATAAGTATCTGAGCCAATCGCGGCTGATGGACCTGGTGGCAGGCGGATGGTCGGCCAACGTAACGTTTACCGCGCAAACCGGGACGCCCTTTTCCATTCAGCCGAACGTGAGCGCTCCCGGAGGCACCGGAACCCGGGGAGCGCTCCCGATCGGAGATGTATTTGCTCCGGGCGGAAAGCCCAATGCCAGCAATCCGAGCGTAGTCTGCGCCGAGCAAACCCGAACCGTACGGAACTGGTACAACCCGTGCAACTTCATGAACCCCCTCGCCGGCACGCTCATCCCCCGCACCGGCGCGGGCTCGCAGGTTACCGGAGCTGACGTGTTTGCCTATCTGGGCACGAAAGGG
The DNA here is from genome assembly GCA_041946965.1 of Bryobacteraceae bacterium. Classification (GTDB taxonomy): domain Bacteria; phylum Acidobacteriota; class Terriglobia; order Bryobacterales; family Bryobacteraceae; genus JBHGBM01. Next base: position 13,459 of record JBHGBM010000114.1, on the reverse strand, counting down.
AACATGGTCTATGGCCCCGGATACAACCGGGTGGCTATGTCTATGTTCAAGACCTTCACGGTGTGGAACGAACACCGCCTCCAGTTCCGTGCGGATGTCTTCAACCTGTTGAACCACCCGAGCTGGGCAAATCCTTCGATAACGAACCTCAACTCCAACGGAGGAACCATCACGGGGCCGCGGTCGTTCCAAAGCAACACACCGGATGCCAGGTTCTTCCAGCTCTCGTTGAAGTACATGTTCTAAGCCGGGGAGCGGACACGGGGAAGAGACAATGAGCCAAGGTGTATCTCGGAGAGTGGTCACAAAGATCGGCCTGGCAGCGGCGGCGTCGCCCTACCTTGTGGCGCGGTCGGCGTTCGGCGCCAGTGATCGGGTCCGGGTGGGCGTGATCGGTGTGGGCAACCGCAGCGGGTTGCTCATTGACCAGTTGCCGGAAGAAGCGGAGGTCGTGGCGGTTGCCGACTGCTATCGCAAGCGGTCTGAGGAAGCGGCCGCGAAGCGCAAGGCGAAGTGGCGGATCTACGGCGACTACCGGCAGTTGCTCGAACAGAAGGACATCGATGGAGTGATTGTCGGCACCAACGACCACGCCCGCGTGCTGTGCTCGATCCACGCCGTGCAGGCGGGCAAAGACGTGTATGCGGAAAAGCCGCTCACGCTGTATGTGTCGGAGGGCCGGGCGCTGGTCCGCGCGGTGAGGAAGTACAACCGTATACTGCAAGTGGGCAGCCAGCAGCGGTCCATGGCGATGAACCGGGTGGCGTGCGACTTCGTGCGGAATGGCGGGCTCGGCCGCATCCGGCTGGTGTTGGGAGCCAACTATCCGCCGCCGTTCAAAGTGGGTCCCATGGCGGAAGAACCGGTCCCGGAAGGCATGAACTGGGATATGTGGCTGGGGCAATCACAGAAGCGGCCGTTCAACCAGGAACTGTTCGGCCATTGGATGCGGTACTGGGATTACTCCGGCGGTGAGACGGCCAACTGGGGAGCCCATGGCATCGACCAGATCCAGTCGGCGCTGGGGATGGACGCCACCGGACCGGTGGAGTTCTATCCGCTGAAAAATGCGCCGCAGAACGCTGTGGGCTGGCGGTATGCGAACGGCACCGAAGTGCGGCTGGAGTTGCCGCAAGCCGGCAACATCCAGGGCGGCGCGATGTTCATCGGCGAAAAGGGGCGGATTGAGATTACGCGCAACGATTTTCGCACGGACCCGCCAAACCTGATAAAAGAGATCCCGCCTCAGGAAGAGATCGACAAGTGGAAGCGGGCGCAGTGGCAGGCCAAGTATCACATGCAGGACTGGCTGGATTCGATGAAGAGCCGCAAGCTGCCGCTCGCGGACGTGGAGATCGGGCACCGGTCGATCACGGTGTGCCACATTGCGAATATCACCCGGCAGCTTGGCCGGAAGCTGCGCTGGGATGCGGAGGCGGAGAAGTTCCTGGGCGACGCCGAGGCGAACGATCACCTCACACGCCAGCGGCGGAAAGGCTACGAACTGCCGCAGGTCTGACCGCCGGGCCGGCACACCAGATCAACGGAGATCACGATTCCGGACGGTTTTCCAACGTCCCGGTCTCACCAGAGCGCCGTTGACCCATACAAACTGTTTTTCTGAACCGCTCGATATCGGGTCGGCGAGATGAGCTAAGCTTCTAATGCCGATGAGAGGCGAATGATGGTTTTCTGCAACTGGAGAGTACCGGCCCCAGTCCTGCCGTGGATTGCCGCAATGGGCTGCGCCTTGCTGCCATGCGCGGGACAAACACGTGAAGTGGATACGGCCGTGGCCACTCTGCGCCTGTCGGAGCGCTCCGGCGATTTGGTGGGCATAGCCTGGAAGAAGCCGCAACTGGAGATCATTGGCGAGGCACGGTTGGGCGAGAATTTTCGACTGCTGTTGCCCAAGCCCGGTTACGAAGCCGCGTACTTCTACAGCAAGGAGCAGAAGGTCAGCCGTATCGAGGCGACGCCGGAGGGTGTGATCTGCTACTACGATTCGCTCAGGAACGGCCGGGAAGAACTCCCCGTAAGGGTGCAGTACAAGATCCGCGCCGAGGCTCAGCAACTGCAATTCTCGATCGTGGTGGAGAATTCCACGGAGAGGAAGCTCGCCGAAGTCTTTTACGGGATCATCGGAGGGCAGCAGGGCATCGGCCAGCGGCTGGACACGGAATCGCTCATTCCCGGGACGAATGCCAACCTCGCGCCCAACATGTTCAGCCGGTTTTCCGGCGGAGGCTACGGTGGGGGCAACCTGGGCATCCGGTACGACGCGGCCGGTTATCTCTATCCCGCGCAGATGACCATGGGGTGGATGGACGTCTTCAACCCGAAGGCGGGCGTCGGCTATTACTATGCGAACCAGGATCCCGACACGAGGCTGACGGCCCTGTACACTGAGATGCGGCCCTTCACCAAGAGCGCCGTCATGAAAGACAATTGGCCGTCGGGCGAGGATGTCCCGCCGGGTGAACCTATCGGCCTGACTATGGGGTGGGTTTACTTTCCGTACACGGCGAAGGGAACATTCGCGCCCGGTCCGATTGCCTTGCAGGTGCACTCGGGCGACTGGCATACGGCAAGCGCCATCTATCGTTCCTGGTTTGACCGGCACTTTACGGTGCGCCGTCCGGCGAGCTGGCTGCGGAACGAGATGGCCTGGCAGTCCATCATTCTTTCGAACTGCGAGGACGTGGTGGTGCATCGTTTCCGCGACTTGCCTAAACTAGCCGCCGACGCCAGAAAGTACGGTGTAACCACGTTTGAGATTCTGGGCTGGGACATGGGGGGCATTGATCGCGGCTATCCCCAATACCGGCCGGATCCACGCCTCGGAACGCCCGAAGAGTTCCGGCAGGCCCTGGCCCAGATTCGCGCTATGGGAGTTCATCCTCTGATCTTTGCAAACATCCAGTTTGCCGATACGGCAACTCCGCTATTTCGTGAACGGCTTTCGCGCTTCGTGGTGGACGGCCGATGGGCCGCAGACTGGTCGCTTTCCGGTTGGGGAGAAGGCACCATCGGCGCTCGGATGGGTCTTGCCCGTTCCAACATGACGAGGGTCAGCCCTTCCCATCCCGAGTTTCGCGGATTTCTGATGGACCAGTATCTGCAACTGGTCCGGGATGGCACCGAGGGCTTGCAGTTGGACAAGACGATATCTGTCAACGCCCTCGATTTCAATCCGCGACTGCCGGTGTCGCCGGACAAGTCCCTGATTGCCGGAGTGCTCGCGACCTTTCGGGAACTGATCGAGAAGGCGCACCAACTTAATCCGAAATTCGCCCTGGCTTCGGAGATTTTCGCTGACCGGACCTTTCCTTACGTCGATGTTTCGTACACGCGAATGGGCGCTGTCGACATGGGCTCGCCGTCGCTGCGCTACACATTCCCTGAATGGACGTCAACCATTTTCGGCGAGAGTCCCGGCGACTTCGGACCGATGAACAACGGGATGAGGTACGGGCTGGTGTGGGCCCTCGCACCGCGCCATTACAACGATTCCCTTGACGAACCCCTCACGCGACCACTCGCACGCTACGTCAAAGAGATGATCCGCATCCGGACAAAATACCAGGATCTGCTGTTTCATGGCCGTTTTAACGACACACTGGGCGCTACTGTCGCCGGCGGCCCCAGTATTCGATATTCGGTGTTCTGCGGCATGGCCGCGGCTGACAAGCGCCGGGCGCTGGTGCTGGTAAACTTCGGCGACAAGGACGAAGTAGCCGAGGCGAGGTTCGATAACGCGGCGGGCCACACAGTGGAAATCAGCGCTCCGTTTCAGGAGGACCGGAAGGCCACGCTCCCCGTTCGGCTCACCATTCCGCCGCATCGTTGTGCGGTAGTGGTAATGAAGTGATGGTCCGGGGCGGGAGCCCAAAAAACCCCGCTATCGCGCTGCGGCAAAGATCGCCTTGGGCAGCATGGCATGCACGCCTTTCACGCCATCCACCACCTGCGTGACGTGCAGGTCGGCGGCGGCGCTTACCAGCATGTACGCATCGTCGCGGGAGAGGCCCCGCTCAGAGGCGAGATAGTCGATCATCTCTTTCGCAGCGCGGCGCGCGGCCTCATCAAGGCTTTCGTCCAACCCCATGGTGATCACGTGCGAGGGAGTCTCGGCGCGCGGCCAGCGCAGCTTGAGGTCCTTTCTGACGGTGAAGCGGAAGACTCCCGTGAGGTTCGTCTCGATGGCGGTCACGCACACTTCGCCGTCGCCCTGCGCGGCGTGTCCATCACCCACCAGAAACAGCGCGCCGGGTGCGTGCACCGGAATGTACAGCCGCGAGCCCGCGACCAGTTCCTTGTTGTCGAGGTTGCCGGCGTTGTAGGCGGGCGCCCCGCTGCCCAGAATGCCGGAAGGAGGCGCAACTCCCATACTGCCGAAGAACGGGCGCAGCGGGATGCGGATGCCGGGCGCGAACTCGGCGACGTTGCTCGTGCGGTCGAGGCGCACCAGTTTTTGGCGGTGATAGGGAAACTCCTCGGGCAGCGCGCCTTCGCCTGGCGAGAACGACGTCCAGCCGTAGGACGAGCGCAGGCGCACCTCCAGGATCTGGACCTCCAGGACGTCGCCGGGCATGGCTCCCTGAATGGCGACCGGGCCGGTGAGGAAGTGCGGCCCCGGGCCGCGATCCTTGATGCTCGCATACATTTGCTGCATCTCGCGCAAGGCATCGTCGGCGGGCGCGCCGAGTTCTTCCAGCATTGCCGGAATTCCGACAATGGTATCGATGGCGACCGTCTCTCCGGACTTCACGGTCAACGCCGGCTTGATGCCGGCGGCATAACGGCCCCATTGCACGGTGGCGGGGTTGACGTGCAGGGCCTGTTGGGCGGGCAAAGCGGCGGCGATCAACGCCGCCGTGAGCAACACGCGATTGGCATTCATATCACTTGTGCCTGTAATAATACACCCAACCGCCTTCGCTGCCATCGTTCAAAAGAAGATCCGGGTTTGAAGCGGGCGCGTATTCGGGCGGCACCACCGCCGCCTTGTGACGCGCCCGAAAGAAGTGCTGGTCGAACTCAGGTTCGGCCCGGCGAAACAGACGTGGTTCAGCGCGTTGAGGAACTGCGTCTGGTACCGCAACGTCAGGTATTCGGTCAGTTTCCACTGCTTGGCGCCGAAAGATCCCACTGGTTGATGCCGTCACCAGCAAGGCGACAACTCGCGTATCATGCGGCACGGTGGCTCCGTTCTGTTGAACCCAGATAGTCCTTGGCGGGATCATAGGCGGCCGAGAAGCACTTTAAGAAGAAGTCCCCACGCGGTTGCCGGCTGTCAAAGAAAGGAGGGGCGCCTCGCCGAGTTATAGTAAGAATCCATGGAATTCCGCAGTCTCTTCCTCGTTGTGGCGGGGGCAGCCGCGGCGCTTGGAGCCGGTCCTCCCCGGCTCAAGCGCATCATTGTGGTCCACAAGACCCACTTCGATATCGGATATACGGCCCTGGCGACGGAGGTGTTGGAGCGATATCGGACCGGGATGGCCGATAAGGCGCTCGACCTGGCCGATCGCAGTCAGGGATTGCCGCCCGAGCAGCGTTTCGTCTGGACCATCCCGGGTTGGCCGATGACCCAGATGCTGTGGGACGGCCAGCCGCCCGAACGGCGGCAGCGCATCCTCAACGCCCTCCGGACGGGGCAGTTCGTCAACCACGCGCTGCCCTTTACCACCCACACCGAGTCCCTGGATCTGGAGGACCTGGTGCGCGGGCTCGGCTTTTCCTCCCGCATGGCGCGCGCTCTGGACCTGGCTTTGCCGCGAGATGCGAAGATGACGGACGTTCCCTGCCACTCCTGGATCCTGCCGACATTGCTGAAGCACGCCGGCGTGAGCTTCCTGCACCTGGGCGCCAACCGCATGTCCAGCGGTCCCGAGTTGCCATCCTTCGGCGTGCAGAAGACGCTCCCGGACGGCCGGCTGGACGACCGCCGGCAGGCTGTGTTCTGGTGGGAAGGTCCCGATGGATCGCGCCTGTTGACCATGTACTCGCGCTCTTACGGGTCGGGGCTCGAACCACCGCCTGATTGGCCGTACGCGACCTGGCTGGCGCTGGTCCACACCGGCGACAACGCCGGTCCTCCGACCCCGGAAAGCGTCCGGAAGCTGGTTGACGAAGCCAAGAGCCGTTTCCCGGGGGTGGATGTCCGGTTTGGCAGGCTCTCGGATTTCGCCGACGCCCTGCTCGAGGAGAAGCCGGAGCTTCCGGCCGTCCGGGGCGATATGCCGGATCCCTGGATTTACGGCCTGATGTCGATGCCGGTCGAAACCGGGGCGATCCGCAATACGCGCCCGCAGATCGCGGCGCTTGAAGCTTTGGACACCCTGCTGGGGATCTGGACCGGACAGGCTGCACACGCCGGGACTATCGCAGCCGCCTACGAGCAGAGCCTGCTCTACGGCGAGCACACCTGGGGATTCGACGCCAAACGGTTTCCGCGCACTTATGGCAGCCAGTGGGAGACTGACCGCGCCGCGGGTAAATTCAAACGGCTGGAGGCCTCCTGGGAAGAGCACCGCGATTATGCGCGGCGCGCCGCCGGGTTGGTTGCCCCCGAGCTGAAGCGGGCGCTCGGGGCGCTATCCGCCGCCACGCCCGTTTCCGGCGAGCGCATCGCCGTATTCAATCCCTTGCCGTGGGCGCGCAGCGGAGTAGTGGAAACCGAGTTCGAGGGGCCGCCGCCCGGCGCCCTGCGCGACGCAGCCACGGGCGCCCTGGCGCCGGTGGAGGCCGGCGGCGGCAAACTCCGCTTTGTCGCGCGGGAGGTGCCGCCGCTCGGCTATCGCGCCTACGCGTTCGTAAGGCAGGCGGCCCCGCGGAAATCCCGGCTGCGCGCGGATGTGAAGCGCCGGACCATCGAGAATGAGTATTTCCGCGTTGCGCTCGATCCGGCGCGCGGCGGCATCGCCTCGCTGTTCGATAAGACCTCCGGGCGGGAATTGGCGGACACTGCGGACGGCGCCTTCGGCCAATACATACACGAGCGCTTCAGCGCCGGCGATATGACCCGCTTCGTCAAGACCTACACCAAACCCACCGGTCCGGCGATCTGGGGGGATTTCGGGAAACCGAACATGCCGCCCGATAGCGAACGGCCCCGCGGCCTGGCGGGCCCGCGCGGCCTGGCCCTGCGCATGACTCGCGGGCCGGTCGCGGCAAGCGCGGTGATGGAAGCCGGGGCGTCCCGCGATCTGCCGTACGGCATCGCTCTGACGGTTACCCTTTACGACGGGCAGCCGTTCGTGGAGATCGGCTGGCGCGTCACCGGCAAACCGGAAACGCCGATGCCGGAGAGCGGATGGCTGGCGTTCCCCTTGCGGATTTCCGGCCCGCAGTTCCGGCTGGCCCGGCTTGGATCGGTGATCGACCCGGCCGCCGACACCGTCCGCGGCTCCAATCACGACGTCTACTGCCTCAACGGCGGAGTCGCGGTGCTCGATGCGAAACAGTCCGGCGCCGGTGTGTTGCCCCTCGATAGCCCGCTGGTGAGTCTCGACCATCCCGGGCTGTGGCAATACACGCGCGAGTTTCCTCCCTCGCGCCCGCGGGTCTTCGTGAACCTGTTCAACAATCTCTGGGGGACCAATTTTGCCCAGTGGAACGGCGGTTCCTGGACATCGCGCGTGCGGGTGTGGAGCATCCGCGCTTACGAACGCTTCGCGGCGCTGGAGCGCCCGTCGCTGGAGGCCCGCTCGCCGCTGCTGGGCGTCGTTACGCGAGGAGGCGCGGGAAAGCTGCCGCCGTCCAGGCCCGGGATGCAAATCTCCCGCGAGGGCGTGGTGGCCACGGCCTTCGGCCCGAACCCGGACGGCGAAGGGCTGGTACTCCGATTGTGGGAACAGTCCGGCCGGGACGGACCCGCCGAAGTCTGCATGCCCGAGGGTTTGGCGCCGCGGCTCGTCCAGCCGATAGACCTCCGCGGCCGCCCGGTGGGAGAGAAGGCGCCGCTGCGCGGCCGCTGCTTCACCGCGCCGCTCAAGCATAATGCCCCGGCTTCCTTTCTCCTGCGCTGAGGCCGGCCGGGCGCGGCCCCCGTCAAAAGCCCTCGGGGATCACCCAGAAGCTCTCTTTCCACTCCCCGCCCGGCGGGATGCTCTGCAAGTCCCGGTACAGGCCGCGGTGGGCCAGGTTGAAACCGTTGGTAACGATGGTCATTGGCTCCAGGCACACGCTGTTCCGTCCGGGGGGCGTGAAAGCCACTCCTATCGAGTACTTCGGCCCGAACGCCACGCTGATCTTCTGCTTCTTTCCGCGCACCCAGAAGACGGCGCGGCCGTCGGCGCCGCGCACCAGGCCGGTCATCACATCGTCCAACGGCCTCGCGGCCAGGGGTTGGGGGTCCGAGTAGGCGGCTTTCCTGCGCTCCCCGGTGGCCAGCAGACGCTCGTCGAGCACGACCTGCTCGCGCGCGGGAAGGTGGACGCTCCATTGTTCCCGCGGCGAGTCGTGCAGCGTGAAGAACGGATGGAAGCCCACTCCGACCGGCATCGGGGTGGCCGAGTGGTTCTCGATCCGGATCTCCACTTCCAGGACGCCCTGCGCCAGGCGGTGAGTCATCGTCAGGGTGTGGGCGAAGGGGAACTGCGCCATCATGTCCGGATGACGCCAGAACTCGATGCGGCTCACCGCGCGGGCGGAATGGGCGTCCGCCTCCACGGAGACCACCTTCCAGGCGGGCGAAAAGTACAGCACGCCATGGATCGCGAGGCCGTTCTGGTCGCGCCGCAGGTTCTGCAACGAAGGGTTCAGCGTATACCGGCGGCCGTTGGCCCAGAACGCATCCTCATCCAGGCGGTTGGCCCAAGGCCCGAGAAAGGGAATCCCGCAGGGAAGGATGTTGGCTTTCCACTCGGCGGGTCCGGAGAACGGGAACCAGAGCAGGTTCTTCCCGTTGACCATCATCTCGTAGGCGTTGTTTCCGATCGAGGGGGCGATGGAAACCTGCGTATGGCGCGCGGCGTCGGCGAGCCGCACGATCTCGATGCCGTCCACCGTAACCTTGCCGGCGGAGTACTCGGCGGCCGAGGCGAGGAAGGGCAGCATGGACATCATCATCATCGCGATTTTCATTCTTGAAAAGTCTACCGTTTCACGGTGATCTCATACCAGGTGGTCACGGTATCGCCGAGCGCCACCTGCCAGCCCCCGGCGTTCCTTCGGGCGGGAACCGGCCGGCCCACGCGCCGTCCAGCGCCATCGAGGGCCGAAGAGTAGACCGCCGCCGCCTTCTCCAGATTGCGCAGCACCACGGCGCCCGTGACCGGTTCAATCAGGGTCGGAGGGCCGCCCCAAACCTCCGCGGCGGTCCCCGCGGCGTTCCACTTCATGCCGGTGTTGGCCACACGCGAGCCGGCCGAGAGCAGCATCCGCGAAGACCGCGCAATCGGTTTTGAATCGAGCGATGTAAGCACGATGGTGGCGAACCTGTTCCGCACGGCGGCGGAGAGATTCGCCACGCTGTTCCCGTACGCCGAGACAAAACCTATCAGGGCCTGCGTCCTAGGGCTGTCCACCGTGACCATGCCGGCCGCCGGAGCGGCGTGCGGCGTGAAGTACCAGGCAAGCTCGTTCGTATCCGAGACGATGGGACTGGAGACGGCATACGACAGCGTCTGTGTGGGAGCCCCGCTCAGCGAGCGTATGCGCGATCCATGGCGCAGTGCGACCGAGGCCGGGAATCCCGGAGTGAAGTACACCCCCTCGCGGGACGGCATCCGCAGGCTTTCGTAAACCTGTTCTTTCGAATAGGACCGCTCCACGGTTTCCCGCGCCGCGCTGATGTCGCATCGCAGGAACATGAGCGCTCCGGCGGCCAGGTTCGGTATCTTCACGGGATCGTGGGAAAGATCCGCCCGCGTGCCGTTGAAAGGCACGTAGAAGGGCCCCTTGGTCTCGAAGGTGTACAGAAAGATGGCGTCCCAATCCTGGAAGGCGCCGTAGGCGGCCAGCAGCGGAATTCCTTCGCTGGTGTAGTCGTTCGGGAAACGGTGGTTGTGCTCGCTCACCATGAAAGGCTTGCCCGCCAGCGCCGACCGCGACAGCCGCACGGGCACGGAATTCAGCGGCTCGTTGACCATCGGCCTGATCTCCCAGGGGCCGTGGGCGTCGGTCATATCGAGCAGCGACGTGGAAGTCACCAGGGGGTAGGCGCTGATGCCATAGGTCCAATCCGAGGTTCCCACCAGTAAAGACCTGCTTCCGAGCGTTTCCCGCAGGTACGCCCGCATGTCCCGAAAGAAGCCGCTTTCCATCTCCATGTAAAACGCCAGCTCGGTTTGAAACCTTTCTTTCGATGCGGCGGGAAACTCCTTGGGGTCCAGGCGTGGAACCGGCGCCGTGCCCGCTACGCCGGCCTCCGCGCGGAGCCGGGCCACTTGTAGCGGCGCCAGTCTGCGCTCCAGCCACTGGTTGTACAGGCCGGTCAGTTCCCGTTCGTAGGACGGGGGGATGTCCTGCCAATTCTCGGCGGGCCCGCTGGTCTTCAGCCCCCGCAGGCGGCCCCGCGCCCAGGCCGTGACGATGGAGTTCTCATTGACCAGTTCGATGATCGCGATCGCGGGTTCATGGCGATACTCGGATTTCGTATAGGGGTTGTAGTGCGTCAGCAGCTTCCGCGCGTATTCTTTCTGAAGCTCGATGAGGCGTGGATTGAAGAAGCTCAGCGCCTTTGCATACCCGATCAGCGCGTGATCGCGGACGCCGTCGCCGGCCTTGTACTTACGCCCGACGTTCAGGTTCAGGTTGCTGTAGATGCCGCGTTTTTTCAGCTCCGCGATGAAGAAATCAAGCCGGTCGAGCTGCTCCGCGTCGAACTCGCGGGTATCGTCGCGGCCCGCTGCAATAATCCCCTTGGGCGCCTCCAGATCCACAAAATGCAGGCGCACGCAATTCACGCCGAACCGGGCGAGCGTTTCGGCCCAGAACGCGGCATCCTCTTTGGGCGGAAAATGAATGGAGCCCGGCGCGACCTCGGTGATGTTCACACCCCACAGCCGGATGCGGGTTCCATCCGGCCTGGCCAGGTGGCCGTTGTGGACCCGCAGGAAGCCGTGCTTCCCGGCGGGCGCCTCCAGCAGAAACGAGAGATCGACCACCGAGCCGTCCGCGGCCCGGTGGTCGATGGTGAATGGTTGCAGGCCAATTCGCTCTTCCGCCATGCCCGCCATGCCGCGGCAAGGCAGAATCGCGCAGACGGCCACGGCCCAAAACGCCGGACTTCGCATGCCGCGTCTACGCCGGCAGATCGTTCCAGCTCAGGACGCGGTGCTCCCGCCAGGCCTTCTCGGCAAGCAGGATGATCTTGACCGTGTTCTTGGCCGAATCCGGACCCACCATGGGCGCCTTGCCCTGCCGCAGACTCGCGGCGAACAACAGGTACTGCTGGTAGGTCTCCGGGTCCTGCGCCGATCCCACCGCGTCGCCGGTGACCGCCTTGGGCGTTTTGTCCGTCACCTCGACGTAACGCACACCCTTGTCGCCCCGCGTGCGGATGGCCACCTTGCCGTTCTCCGGATACATCATGCCTTCGCTTCCGATCAGCACCAGGCGGCGGCCCGCCGGGCCAGCGCTCGGAGCGAACAGGCACAATTCGAACGTGAGCTTCACGCCCGACTCGTATTCGACAATGGTCGCCACATGATCGGCCGTTTCGCGGTCCTTGAAAACGTTGTTGCCGCCGGAGGCGGCGACCCGCACCACGCGGTCGTCGATCATCCAGTTCAGCGTGTCGATCTCGTGCACGCCGTCTTCGAGCAGGGCGCTGCCCTCGGTGAACGTGAGATAGCGCCAGTTGGTGGCCACGCCGGTCTTGGGGTCGGTGTACTTCCAGCTCTTCGGATTCCAGTCCCCGCGGAAAAGGTTGCCGCTGGCGAGCAGGATCTTCCCGATGGCGCCCGCCGCGGCCAGTTCCTTCATCTTGGCCGTGGCGGGGACCAGACGCTTCTGAAAACCGATGTAAAGGAGCTTGCCGGCTTTTCGCGACGCTTCAATCATGCGATTGGCGTCCTCGACAGTGGTGGCCATGGGCTTCTCGCACAACACCGGCAGCCCCCGCTCGAAGGCGGCGATGGTGGGTTCCGCGTGCAGGAAACTCGGAGTGATCACGACCACCGCGTCGATGTCTTTGCGCTCGGCCAGCAGCTTGCGGTAATCCGTGTAGGTCTTCGCGCCGGGCGCCAGGGTCGCCGCGCGGTCCAGGTTCTCCGGGGTAGGATCGGCCAGCGCCACAACCTGATAGCCGGGCAGAGCTTTCAGGATGGCCAGGTGGGCCCATCCCCGGTACCCGGTGCCGATGATCGCCAATCGGATCGGCTTCTCGCCGGGGGCTGCCTGCGCCGCGGTGATCGCGGATGCCCCCGCGCCCATCAGAAAGTTTCGTCGGTTCGTTTCCATTTCAGTCCTCTGTGAATCGAATTTCAGACACCGAACAGCTTGCGTATGTACGCCCGGTCCGGACCGAGCGCCGCCGTGTTGCCGGCCTTGGGTCCGCCGCCTTCTTCCGTTACCAGCCAGCCCGTCCAGCCTGTTTTCTTCACGGCGGCGGCCAGCGCCTCGAAACCGAAGTCCCCTTGCCCCAGCGGCACCTGCCCGCTGGTCTCTTTGCCCTTGAAGGTCTTCAGATGGATCCCGTAAATTCGTTTGGAATGGCCGGCGAGGAAAGCCGCGGGATCGCCGCCGCCCAGGTATCCATGCCCGGCGTCCATGAAGAAACTGACCAGGGCGGGGTCGGTGTTTTCCGCCAGACCGTTCATTTCCGCGTTTTGGTTGGCGAATTCCGGGTTGTGGTTGTGATAGGCGAGGCGCAGCCCGTGTTTCCCGAGCAGCCGCCCGAGGGTCTCCATTTCCTTCGCCTTTTCCAGCAGGGCGCTCTTTTCAAAGCGGCCCTCCGGAGAAAGCCCCCTGCCGCTCATTACGATGCAATCGGCCCCCAGCGCGGCCACTCCCGCCACGATGCGCTCGCCCCCCTTGCCGCCAGCCTGCTGCATGGATGCGTGCGCCCCGAAGAACTTCACTCCGGTGCGCTCGATCTGTTTCCGCGCTGCCGCGGCTCGGCCGAACTCGCCTTCCACGAAGCGATAGTTGCACTCGAAACCCACGTATCCCAGTTCCTTCATCGATTCTATGGCTTTCAGAAGCCCGGCGAAATCGCCCGGCTTGAGCGCAAAACCGTTGGCCTGGCAGCCCACCCGCATCGGCGCCGCCTTCGCCGGGGCGAGGGCGGCGGAACCGGCTATCAGAAAGACGCGGCGCGAAATGGAATTCTGCATAGTCTCCTCTTCCTTAGAATGTGTCCGCGCGGATGCCGCCGGAACCGGGGACGAGGTTCCGGCAGCCTCCCGCGCTCGCGTCAGGCGCTTTCGTACAACCGGGTGAGAACGAACTCCCGGTGCCCGAGCACCTCGGCGCTGGTCAGGCGGCCATTGGCCGTCCGGAAAATGAGATC
>JBHGBM010000113.1:0-13955 GCA_041946965.1 Bryobacteraceae bacterium | reverse complement strand
TGCACCGCCTCCACCACCACGATGGCGTCGTCCACCACGATGCCGATGGCCAGCACCAGTCCGAACATGCTGGTGAGGTTGATCGAGAAACCCAGCATGGGGAACAGGGCGAACGCGCCCACGATGGCGACGGGCACGGTGAGCAGCGGGATCAGGGTGGCGCGCCAGTTTTGCAGGAACACGAACACCACCAGGATCACCAGGCCGATCGCCTGCAACAGCGTGACCAACACCTCGTTGATGGCGGCGCGGACGAACACGGTGGAATCGTACGGGATCATGTAATCGATGCCCGGCGGAAAGTTCTTCCTGGCCTCCGCCACGAACTTCCGCACGCGGTCCGCGGTCTCGACCGCGTTGGCGCCGGGCGAAAGGTACACCGTCATGTTGCCGGAGGTCATCCCGTTCACGCGGCTGAACCCGCTATAAGACTGGGGTCCCAACTGCACGTGCCCGATGTCGCGGATGCGCAGCAGGGAAGTGTCGGGCCGCGCCCGCAGCACGATGTCCTCGAACTGCTGCGGGTCCACGAGGCGTCCGGGCGCGTTCACCGCGTACTGGAAGTCGATGCCGCCCGGCGATGGAGGCTGGCCCAGGGTTCCGGCGGGGTTCTGGCGGTTCTGCGCCTGGATGGCATCCCGGACATCGTTGGCCGTGATGCCCAGCTTGGCCATCTTGTCCGGGTTCACCCAGACGCGCATGGAGTAGACCTGGTTGGCGCCGAGGCGGGCTTCGCCCACGCCTTCGATACTGGCCAGTTGGTTCACCAGATTGATCTGCGCGTAGTTGGTGAGGAACAGCGAATCGTAGCGGCTGTCTTTGGAGACCAGGCTGATGCTGGTGAGGAACGCGGTGGAAACCTTCTTCACCGTCACGCCCTGGCGCTGCACTTCAGCGGGCAGCCGGGGCATGGCGATGTTCACGCGGTTTTGCGTCTGCACCGTGGCGATATCGGGATTGGTGCCCAGCTTGAAGGTCACCTGGATGTTCATGGCGCCTTCGTTAGTGCTGCTGGAAAGGAAGTACAGCATGCCGTCCAGGCCGACAAGCTGTTCCTCGATCGGCTGCGCCACGGTTTTTTCGAGGTCCTGGGAATTGCCGCCCGGGTAGTTAGCCGTGATCTGCACCACCGGCGGAACCACTTCAGGGTAGTTTGCCACCGGCAGCGTGGGGATGGCTACGGCGCCCAGAATCACGGTCACGATGGCGATCACCATCGCGAACACGGGGCGGTCGATGAAGAAGCGCGCCATTCCTACTCGCCCTCCGCTCGATACGGCTGCGCCTGAACCGGCGCGCCGGGCCGCACCCGCAACTGGCCCTCCACGATCACGCGATCTCCCGGCCGCAGGCCTTCTTCGATGACCCAAAGCTCGCCGACCCGCGCGCCGGTGCGGACGGACCGCGCCTGCACCCGGTTGTCCGGCCCCACCGTGTACACCTGCTGCAAATTCTGCAACTGCTGCACGGCGCGCTGCGGCACCGCGATGGCGCCCTTGCGGTCGTCCACCTGAACGCGCACGCGGCCGAACTGCCCGGGCAGGAGCCTGCGCGCGGGATTCGGGAAGCTCGCCTGCAATTCCAGCGTGCCGGTCTTGGGGTCCACCTGGTTGAGGGTGTTTTCGATGCGGCCCGTGTGCGGAAACACGCTGTCGTCCGCCAGGATCAGGGTGACCGGGACCTGCCCGCTCAGCGTTTTCTGCCCGCGCTGCATCCAGCCCAGGTACTCGGATTCGGTCACCTTGAACCGCACCCAGATGGGATCGAGCGGCACGATGGTGGTCAGCGGTTGCGGCGCGTTGGGCGTCACCAGCCCGCCCACGGGGATCAGCGAATCGCCCACGCGTCCGCTGACCGGCGCCCGGATGGTAGCGTATTCCAGGTTCAGCTCCGCGCGTTGGGCGGCGGCCTTGAGCGATTCCACCCTGGCCTGCATGGAGGCGATCTGGGTGCGCGTGGAGAGGCTGTTCTGTTCCACGTTGGCCTTGTTGGCCCGCACGATGGCCTCGTTGGCTTTGAGCGCGGCGGAAGCGGCGTCGAGGTCCTGTTTGGAGGCGGCGTCGGCCGCCACCAGGGGGCGGAGGCGTTCGTAATCCTGCCGCGCCTTGGTCAGAGCGGCTTCGGCGGAAGCCAGGTTGGCCTGCGCCTGAAGCAGGGAAACCTGCCGGCGCGCGAACTCCATGTCGGCTTCCGCCTGCCGCAGTTGTCCTTTGGCCTGCTGCAACGCGGCTTCGTAGGGCCGCAGGTCGAGCACGTAAAGAACCTCGCCCGCGCGAACCTCCGAGCCCGGCTTGAACAGCCAGCGCTCGATGTAGCCTTCCACGCGCCCGCGCACCTCCACCATGTTGCGCGCGTAGGTCTGGGCGGGAAACTCCGCCCGAATGGGGATGTCGGCCGGCCGCACGTCCAACACTTTCACCATGGCCGGGGGAGGCGCCGCGCGCACGGTTTTCTCGCGCGATGCGCCGCAGCCCGCCAGCGCCAGCGCGCCCGAGAACGCCACCACAACGGATGCTTTTGCCATATTCACGTGTATTCCCTCTTCAGGCCGGCGCCAACCCCTTCCAGACCACATCGAATAGCACTTCGATGTCTTCCTCGACGGTTCTGTTGGAGCACCCGAGCAGGCGCTGCGTGATCAGCCCGCGAGTCATTTCGTACAAGATGAAACCCGCGGCGTCGGCGCGCACGGGACGGACTTCACCCCGCTCGACGGCGGCGCGGATCACCTCCCCCAACGCTTTCGCCTGCCGGATGTACAGGCTGCGGAATTCCTTGCTGAGACAGGCGGCGCGCAGGTTGCCGAACTCGGCGTGGAAGATGGCCACGAAATCGCGGTTCTCTTCCGCGTAGCGAACGCGCGTGTTCACAAAAGCACGGATCTTGCCGGCGGCGTCCGGCGCGGCTTCCATGTTGCGCTCGATCTGTTCGGTGGCGGCGGCGAAGCCCCGCCGAAGAGCCTCGAGGTAGACCTCGCGCTTGGACTCGAAATAGAGATAGACGGTGCCTTTGGCCACCCCGGCGGCCTCCGCGATCTCGTCCATGGTCGCATTCTGAAAGCCCTTGCGCGCGAAGACCTTGCGCGCGGCTTCCAGGATTTCGGCGCAGCGGAATTCACTGATTACGTCGTGTTTGGTTCTTTTCGGGGCGGCCATACTGACTATGCGGTCAGTGTAGCATACTCACCGGTTCAGTCTTACGGGAGTATGCTGGGGGGCGTGGTCACCGCTCTCGAGGACGTCAAGCGGCTGGCGGCGGAACGGCGCCAGGAAAACCTCGAGTTCCGCCGTTATCTCGCCGCGCACCCGCAGGGAATCCGGCAACTGCAAATCCTCGCCGGGGACATCCAGAAGCGGATCGACTGCACGGCGTGCGCCAACTGCTGCCGGTTCTCCACGGTGCCGGTGAACGCGGCCGAGATCGAGGCGATCGCGGCCTACCTGAAGGAGCCCGCGGCGGATGTGATCCGGCAGTACACGGACCCCGATCCCGATTCCACCCGCACCCGCCTTCTGCGGAACACACCGGACGCCTGCGTGTTTCTTGACGGCAATCTCTGCCTGATCTACGAGGCGCGCCCCAAGGCCTGCCGCGACTTCCCCCACCTGGCGATCGGCACCCATTCGCTCGGCGGGCGCGTCTCATCGCTGTGCCGGTGGGCGTCGTTGTGCCCCATCATCTTCAACGCGCTGGAAAGCTGCAAGCACGTGCTGGGATTTCCCGGGCGCCATTCGGTTTAGTATTTCTCCCATGGCGGGCGCGTGAAGCCCGGCGCGGCATTTCGCCCGAAGCGCAGCGGCGGACGGCCGGTTTCGTAGGCCCCGATATCCGGACCCTCGCCGGTGAAATCGTCGTTGAAGCCCGCCAGGCGCACGCCCTTGTCCACCGCCGGATTCCTGACCTGCACCAGGGGGTCGGTGATCGCGGTGGTGCGCCCCGCGTGGGTGAATTCGATTCGTCCCCACTGGATGCGGTTCATGGTGGGCGCCAGGAACCACTCCAGGCTCTCCGAGGGCAAGAACATCGAGCGCACGAAGCCGCCGCCCAGGTAGCCGCCCGTCAAATCGTTCTTGAAGTCGTTGCCCGGCTCCCCGCGCTCCCGCGGATAGGAGTGCCCGCGGGAGTAGAAGATATTGTTCCGGCTGACCGCGTTGTGCAGTTCGTGGCCGCTGAAAACGTCCAGCGCGCCGCCGGGTTGGAGCGCGGTGTTGTGGAAGATGAAGCGGTGCCCGAGGCCGGTGCTGACCTTTTCTCCGTCGATGGTGATGTAATTCATCCCCGTCTTGATCATGGTGCCGCCCGAGGGGTCCTGGTGGGTGAGGCGGCTCGACCCGAAGACGTTGCGGAAGATATAGAGCGGCCCCATCGAGGTCGCCGCGGTAGCGACGAAGGTGAAGGTTTGATGGATGTAATTGCCCCAGATGCGCACGTTCATGTTGGCGCCTTCGCTCTCGATGGCGTCGTCCCAGCAGTTTGAGATGATGTTGCCGTAGATGTCGGAATCGCGGTTGGGGCTGCCCTTGAAGCTGTAGTTGCTGCCGCCGCCGATGCCGTCGTTGTACCCGTGGTCGTCGGTGGAGCGGATGGTGTTGTAGCGGATGATGTTGCCCCCGCGCGAATCGATCATGGAAATCGCCTGCGGCCCCGAAGGATGACCGGACTCCCAGTCGTTGGAGCCGCCGCGCGGGTACTCGATCAGGTTACGCTGCGCGATCAGGTGGCCGGCGTCGCGCTCCGTATAGATGGCGCTATCGGAACCCCCGGTGACGCCCCACACGCGCGCGCCGCCCACCCGTCCCCATCCGGTCATGCGGCAATCCTCTACCACCACGTGCTGGACGCCGGGGCGGACAACCACCGCGTGGATGCCCGCGTTCCTGAGTTCCAGCCCGCGCAGAATCACGTACGGCGCCTCCACCACCACGTTGTAGTCGGACAGATTGAACACATCGCTCACGAACTTCGTGCCGGGCGCGGGCGTGAACAGCCGGTACCCGTTTTCCGTTCCGCCCTCGCGTATGTGGAGGGTCTCATCGGTGGTCCCGCCCTTGAGGTAGACGGTCTCGCCGACCGGAAGCCGCTCGCTGAGCGTGCGCGCCTGAAACTCCACCGGCGCGCTGCCGCACTCGATGCGTACGTCGTAAAGCGTGTCCGGCGCGAGGCCCACGAGCGAGCCGCGGTACTGCTTTTCGCGCTGGTCGTAAACCAGCGGATAGCCGGAGCGCCACTCCCCGGAGCCAGCCGCGCGATACCGCGGTTGGCACGCCTGCTGCGATTCGGCGCGGTTATAGTAGAGGCCCAGGCATTCGAAAGTCGGGACGGCCCAGGCGGGCGCGGCCCCCGGCGCGGCCATGCCGCGCGCCAGCGATAGAGCGGTGAACACCGCCGCGGTCTTGAGTGCGATCATCTCCATCAGTGTGCCTCACATTGCCGCCGTGATGCGTTCGAGGTTGCGCGCCCGCGCAATCTCGCGGCCGTCCACCAGCACCCGCAGCCCGGCGCCGCGGCCGAATTTGCGCCCCGTGCGGTCCCACAGCACGGTCACGCTGCGGCCGTGATACGGGACGCCGTCCAGGCAAAACCACTCCCATTTCCCGGCCAGCGGGTTCACCTCGATGATGTTGTCCGCGCGCGGCCGCAGCCCCGCCACTCCGGTGATCACGAGATCGCCGTACCCCGAGTGATTGTAATGGTCGCCGCGCCCGTTGAACGTTCCCTTGCGGATCTTCATGGCGCGCGCCTGCCACTCCCCGGTGAACGGGTTGAGGTTTTCATCGATCCACGGGATGCGGCTTCCATCGGCGAGCCGCAAGCTGTGGCTGCGCGTGTAAATCAGAAAGGTACGGAAGTAATCGCCGGCCGTGATGAAAGTCTGGCGGTAGCCGTTGAGTACGTTGGCGAGCGCCTTCAAGGTCACGGTGGTCGAAAACGGCCAGCTTGGGCCGTTCCACTGGCAGTCGTCGCCGGTTTCGGCGATGCGGAAGGACGGGTGGCGCTGTTCCGCGGTGGTGGGTCCGTACGGCGCGTAGAACCCACGTGGGTCCATGAGCTCGCTCCAGGCGGCTTCGTAGCCGCGGCCCGGCTGCGGAAGGTTGAAATACCACGGCGTGTAGCCGATCTGCTCCCGCACGTCCGCCAGGCGGCCCGACTCGAGGAGCGCTTTGAAGAACTTCGCATCGCGGTCCCACAGAAGCTCGTGAACCCGCCGGCGGAGCGCCGCGGCCTTGGCGTCGTACTCCCGCGCCAACTCGCGCCTGCCGGCGAGCGCCGCAATCCGGGCGATGGCCCGCGCGTTCCCGTACATGTAGCTGTTGATGGTGGGCCGGGCGTTCTTGTGGGTGCGCGAGCCGCTGGCGGATTCCTCCATGCCGTCGCGCACGTCGTACTGCCAGAACAGGCCGTTCGCGAGCAGCCGGTCTCGCTCCCAGGTCCGGTAATCCAATACCAGCGCATCCAGCAACGCGCGGGCTGCTTCGGCGTCGCCACTCGCCAGATACCGGTCGTACACCGCCGTCGCCACCCATCCGCTGTACTGGTGCAGATGGCGTTGCAGGCCATCCGGAGTCAGCCAGAAGCGGATGTAGCCGTCGAGATAGCGGCGGTCCTTGAGCCAGCGGGCTTCGTTGATGTGATGGCCGAGCGCGCAACTGATGGCGTTGTAGTCTGTGGCGTGGGGCACCGGCCGCAGGAACTCCGTGAACACGAAGCCCGCCGGGGTCTCTTTGATGTGCTTGCGCAGCGCCCACCAGCGGTAGTAATACGTGCGCTCCACCTCGGCGTCGGGACAGGTAAAGAGCGGGATGTTCTCGCGCATCCACGCCCACGCGCGCGCGTCCGGGATGTGGTTGACCACCGTTTCCTCGGCCATGCGGTTGAAGTAGTCCACATGGCTCCGGAACGCGTCCGGCGAGAGCACGGCGGCGGCCAGCAGTGCGATCCAGGCGTTCACTTCCTAAACCGCACAGCCTGCCAGGGCTTGCCGGGCAGCTTCAATGTGAACTTGCCGCTATAGGTTCCCGCGAGCGGCGTAACGGTCATCTCCCAGGTGTCGATCACCTCGGCGCGCATGGGCGCGGGCAGGTCGAACTCCATCTCCGCGGGCTGGTGCGAATCGAAGTAGAACAGGTAACACTCGCCCGCGCGGAACGCCGCGGGGTATTTCTGGGCGGGCAGGGGATTCAGGCCGCCGGATTCCTCGATGATGCGCCGCAGGAACGCGATCCGCTTCGGGCTCTCGCCGTGCAGCACGCCGCCCTTGGACCACCACAGGATTTCGCGCGGATGGAGGTACGTCTCGCCGTGCCCCACGTAGGCGCCGCGCGCGGTTCCCTGCCAGAAGCGCCGCACCATCTCGTGCGCGGAAATGTTGCCCCAGCGACGCGGGATGTTGCCTTCGTACTGGCACTCGTCGAAGACCACCGGCTTGTTGTAAGCGCGCAGCCACTCACCGGTCTTTTCGAAATCCGCGCTCTGTATGCTGGCGTGGGTGACCCAGGGCTTGGCGTGGTCGTAGATGACCGCGCCGTTGTGGATACCGCGCAAGTGCTGGTAAGGGTCGGATTCCTGCACGATGCGGAAGAAGCGGTCGAAGTCCGAGAGCTTCTTCTCCTTCATGAAATCCCACTCGTTGGCCATGGACCACCACACGTTGCGGAACGCGGCCAGCCGCGCCACGGTGTAGCGCAGGTAGCGGCCGTCGGCCTCCGCGGGCATCTTCGAATAGCCCCAGCGGTCGTAGGGATGAAACAGGATGAGGTCCGCCTCGATGCCCGCGTCCATCAGTTGGCGCACGCGCTTTTCCAGGTGCTGGAAGAACTCCGGGTTGAAGCGCGTGAAGTCCCGGCCGGCGAACGGCAGGCGCGGCGGATCGTTGCGGTTGTAGACGTAGTCCTTGGGGAACACGCACATCCGGATTTTGTTGAAGGGCGAGCCGCGCAGCGTGGCCAGCGTCTGCTCCTCGAGTTCGTCGCCCTGGTGAATCCAGGCATACGCCGTGGTGCCTACCGGGTAGTAAGGCGTGCCGTCCGCGAATCCGAAGTGCCACGTCTCGCGCACGGTCACCGGCCCGTGGTTGCCCGCGCGCGCGGGCGTGCAGACGAAGCGGCCGGTCTTCGCGTCGAGCTCCGGGCGGTTGGCGCGTGTGCGGTATGTCCATTGGCCCGGCGCGTCCGGCATAAAGCGCACGCGGTACGTTCCGCCGCCGTCATAGAAACCTCCGGCGAAGACGGCGCGGTGTCCCTGGCGGAACTCGGCTCCGAA
The DNA here is from genome assembly GCA_041946965.1 of Bryobacteraceae bacterium. GTDB lineage: Bacteria > Acidobacteriota > Terriglobia > Bryobacterales > Bryobacteraceae > JBHGBM01. Next base: position 5,696 of record JBHGBM010000113.1, on the reverse strand, counting down.
GCTCACCTCGACGAACGGGTTGCCGGAATCGGGGCCGCGCAGCGACACCTCAAACGGCGTCCACTGTTCCACCTGCCGGGGGTCCTGGGCCGCGGCAGCCAGGCAAACGAAAGCAACCAGGAACCTCATGCTCCTGCTGTAGCACACCGCGCGCACGAGATGTGTCAACATATCAGGTTATGAAAAAGGCGGCGTTGCCGCTGCTGATGGCGGCCGCTCTGACCGCCGCGGCCGCGGTCAAAGTGGAGAAGGTCAACTATAAGGGCTGGCCGAACAGTTATCGCGTGACCAACGGCGAGGTGGAGCTGATCGTCACCGGCGATGTGGGTCCGCGCATCATGCGCTACGGCTTCGTGGGCGGCCAGAACGTGCTCAAGGAATTCGAGGAGCAGCTCGGCAAGACCGGCGAGGAGAAATTCCAGCTCCGCGGCGGGCATCGCATCTGGAAAGCGCCCGAAGATCCGGTGGCCACTTGGGCGCCCGATAACGTCCCCGTCGAGGTCAAGGTCACGAAATCCGGCGTGGTAGCGCGCGAGCCCGTGGAGCCGCTTACCGGGCTGCAAAAGGAAATCGCGGTCGAGTTGGAGGCGAGCGGCACGCGCGTAACCGTGCGCCACGGAATCACCAACAAGGGGCTGTTCCCGCTGGAGTTCGCTCCCTGGGCGCTCACCATGATGGCGCAGGGCGGCGTGGCTATCACCGGGTTCCCGCCGCGCGGCAAGCACCCGGAGATGCTCGAGGCGACAAACCCGCTGGTCATGTGGGCCTACACCGACCTCTCCGACAAGCGCTGGACCTTCACCAGGAAGTACCTGCTGCTGCGCCAGGACCGCAACAATCCCGAACCGCAAAAGCTGGGCACCTTCAACCCGCGCACCTGGGCCGGCTACCTGCTGAACAACGAGCTTTTCCTGAAGCAGTTGGATACCGACGCCTCCCGCACCTATCCCGATTTCGGCTGCTCGTTCGAGACCTTCACCAACGCCGACTTCCTGGAGATCGAGACGCTCGGGCCGATGACCAAGGTGGCGCCGAACGCCACGGTGCGCCACGTGGAACATTGGAGCCTGCACAAGAACGTGCGCGTGCCGGCGTTCACCGACGCCGAACTCGATCGCGCGGTGCTGCCGCTCCTGCGCTGACCATATACTCCGTTTGCCGTATGGGAATGGGCGCGCCGTCCGGGCATCCTGAACGGTGGCGTACGCGCTCCCGGCGTTTCTGCTTGTGCTGTTTGCCTTTTCGGCGCGGGCACAACATCAACCCACCTCCTCGGAGAGGTGGCGCTACTATCTGCACCGGACGTACTCCCCGGAACGTCTGGGGTTGCTCGGCGCGGATAGCGGCCTCGCGTACCTCCTGAACGATCCCGGCGAGTGGGGGCGCACGCCACACTCTTTGGCCTACCGTTACGCCGCGGGATTCGGCACGCGCGTGGTCCGGAATACCGCGGAATTCGCCGCCGGTGCGGCGCTCGGCGAGGATATACGCTACCGGCCATCCACCGCGCGCGGCTTTCGCGCACGGGTTCTGCACGCGGCCGCGCAGGCGTTCGTCGGGCGCCGTGCGGAGGGCCGCGGCTTTGCGTGGTCGCGCGCGGCGGGCGCGGCCGGAGGCATGCTGGTCTCCTCGGCCTGGTCTCCAAGGCCGCTCACCGCGCCGCGATTGTTCGAAGCCGTCGCGTTCGGATTTGTGGGTCAGATCGAGAACAATCTCCTCTCCGAATTCGCCGGCGATATGAAATCCCTGGGCCGCAGGTTTCGCGCTAAAATACAGCCCGGCCGGTGATAGGGGGATAACTTGCGCACTTCACGAAGAACGTTCGTCTTCGGCGCCCTGGGCGGCGCCTGGACGTCTCTGGGGGCATACCGGGGCTCTCCAAACAGCCGCGTCCGCATGGCGGTTTTCGGCGTGCACGGCCGCGGGCGGGACCACATTGCGGGGTTCGAAGGCGTGCCGGACGTGGAAATCGCGATGCTCTGCGATCCGGACGCCGAAGTGCTCGCGAAGCGCGCGTCTTCCTTCGAGGGCCGTTACGGCCGCAAGGTGGCCACTCACCAGGACCTGCGCAAGGCGCTGGAGCGCAGCGACATCGACGCGGTCAGCATCGCCACTCCCAACCACTGGCATTCGCTCGCGGCGATCTGGGCATGCCAGGCGGGCAAAGACGTCTACGTCGAGAAGCCCGGCTCGCACAACGTCTTCGAGGGTCGCCAGATGGTGGAGGCAGCGCGCAAGTACAACCGCATCGTGCAGCACGGCGTGCAACTGCGCAGCTCGGAGGCGCTGCGGGAAGCCGTGGAGCTGCTGAAGGGCGGCGCCATCGGCAACGTGTACCTGGCGCGCGGACTGGTCTTCCGCCGCCGTCCCTCCATCGGCCACAAGGAGAACGAGCCCGCGCCTGCATCGCTCGACTGGAACCTGTGGCAGGGCCCCGCCCAGGAGCGTCCCTTCAGCCGCCGCTTCGTACACTACAACTGGCACTGGCACTGGGACTACGGCAACGGGGACATAGGAAACCAGGGCATCCACGAGACCGACATGTGCCTGTGGGGGCTGGGCGCCGGACTGCCCAGCCGGATTTCGGCCAGCGGAGGCAAGTTCCTGTTCGACGACGATAAGGAGACGCCGGAGATTCTGAGCGTCGCCTACACCTACCCGAGCCAGAAGAAGATGATCCAGTTTGAAGTCCGCCACTGGAACACCAACCGCGAGGATGACGTGGAGGTGGGCAACATTTTCTATGGCTCGGAAGGCTACATGGTCATCAAGGGCTACGACAGTTACGCCGTCTACCATGGCTCGCGCCGCGAGCCCGGGCGCAAGCGCAAGGCGGGCGGCAACCACTGGGCGAACTTCATTCGCGCCGTGCGCAGCCGCCGCCGCGAGGACCAGAACGCGCCGGTCGAGACCGCGCACCTGTCTTCAGCGCTGGCCCACCTGGGCAACATCTCCTACCGCCTGAACCGCCACCTGGAGTTCGACCCCGAAAAGGAGCGCTTCGTGGGCGACGAGGAAGCCAACGCCATGCTGACGCGCCGCTACCGCGCGCCGTTCGTCGTGCCGCTGAAAGTCTGACCCCGCTTTTGCGATAATTTCAGTATGATGGCACTCGCGGGGCTGCAAGAGAAACAGGAGCGCTTGTTCGATCTTCTGCGCGGCATGGGGCGCGTCATGGTGGCCTTTTCCGGCGGCACGGATTCCGCGTACCTGGCGTGGGCGGCGCGGCAGGCGCTGGGCGACGGCGCCCTGGCGGTCACCGCCGATTCGGCCTCCATGCCGGAATCCCACAAACGGGAGGCCGAAGAATTCGCCAGGCGTTTTCAGATCCGCCACGAGTACGTCGTCACGCACGAATTCGAGAACCCCGACTACGCCCGCAACGCGCCCGACCGCTGCTTCCACTGCAAGGACGAGCTGTTCACGCGCCTCGAGGAGCTTGGCCGCGAGCGCGGCATCGCGCACATCGTCTACGGCGTGAATACGGACGACCTCGGCGATTACCGTCCCGGCCAGAACGCGGCGAAGAAGCACAGCGTGAACGCGCCGCTGGTGGACGCCGGGCTCTCCAAGGCCGAGATCCGCGAGCTTTCGCGCAATGCCGGCCTGCCGACGTGGGACCGGCCGGCCGCCGCCTGTCTCAGTTCCCGCATCCCCTATGGCACGCCGGTCACGATTCAGAACGTGAAGACCGTGGAGACCGGCGAGGAAGAGATGAAGGCGCTGGGGTTCCGGCAGTTCCGCGTGCGCTTCCACGGCGAGCTGGTGCGCATCGAGATCGCCCCCGCCGAAATGGACCGCGCCCTCGATCCCGAAATGGCCCGGCGCTTCACGGCGCTGTTCAAGCGCCTGGGCTTCAAGTACGTGACGCTAGACCTGGAAGGCTACCGGCAGGGATCGATGAACGAAGTGCTAAATCTTCGGCGTTGAGCGTTTCGAGCGCTGTCACCACCAGCGCGATCCACAGCACGTCGGCCAGCAGCAGGTGCAGCATCTGCATCCACAGCGGGGCGAGCAGCGCGACGTTCACCGCGCCCGCCACCATTTGCAGGACGGTCAGGCCGGCCACGGTCCAGCCGGCCGCGCGCGCCGAGGCTTTCCAGCGGATCGCCGAGGTTGCCGCGCCGATCAGGAACAGCCCCGCCACGATGGCCAGCGCCGGGTGCAGCACGCGCAATTGAACCAGGACGTGCGCGGTCCCGGTCACGTCCAGCCGCAGCCCCTGCTGAAGCGAGGTGGACGGAAACAGCGTATCGCCGAGCGCCGCGACGGCCCCGGTGGCGCTCACCAGAATCACGATCGGCAGGGAGATCAGCAGCACCGCGGGCGCGCCGCCGCGGGTCCACCGGCGCGTGGCGAGCCAGGCCGTCGAGGTCAGCGCTCCAAGCAGCAACAGCGTGTTCGAGAGATGTACCGCGAGATAGAGGGCGCGGACTAGGGAGATGTTCTGTCCGGTGAAGTGGAACAGCACCAGTCCCGCTCCCAGCGCGGCCTCCACCGCCAGGAAGACGGCCGCGAAGATCGCCGCGCGCCGGGCCTTATGGCCCTTGGGGAACAGCCGCAGCGCCCAGATCAGCAGCCCCGCCACCAGGAGCAGCGCGACTCCGCTGGTCACCCGGTGGCTGTACTCGATGATGGTCTGAGTGCTTGGCGCGGTGGGAATCACCTCGCCGTTGCACGCGGGCCAATGGCCGCCGCAGCCCGCTCCCGAGCCCGTGGCCCGCACGTAGCCGCCCCACAACACCACCATGACGTTGTAGGCCAGCACACCCCAGGCATAACGCGCAAAAGCTCTTGTACTCCGCATTTCCATCTCAGGTTAGCCGAGCCGAGCTCCCACGCGGCGCCGCCAGTGTAAGGATTCACACGGGCGGTGGTAAGATGCAAAACCATGGTGCGTCCTGAAAGACGCGTTGTTCTTGCGGGTGAAAGTCCCGTCCGGGTAAGCGCCGGAGCGCCCGGTAGCAGACTCCAGCCGAGCGAAGAGATTTGCCCGAGCCAAGCGGAGTGTCGGAAGCCCTTGAAAGAGAGGGGAGCAAACCAGCGGGCCGCAACAACAGGTGAACGCTGCAGCCTCGTCATATCTTCAGCCGAAAGGCGTTTGAGAGGGCCGAGCCGCTCATGTCACGGTGAAGGCAACAGACAGCATTCTGGACCGGAACGGATGCTGGACCTCTCCGGGGTCTCAGGCGGCGGCACGTTGGGACAGAGCAAGGCGGAACAGGAGAGACCCTACCTGGCAGCCAAGTCGGGCAAAGACCGGGCGTATAAGGCCGGACGGCTGAAGTCGCGCGGAGCCAGGAGGGAGTCCGAGGGGTTTGTAGTACCGGTGAAGGCGCGCCGTAGAACGCGCTGGAGGGAAGGGACCCTGCTTTGGTCACGTCGGTGCGGAGGTAAGCGTGAGGGCATGCCGGAAACGGCCAACAACCTCTTTGTAAAAGCGCGACAACTCTGTTGTCCGGCTATCGGTGTGCGCCAAGTGTGGCCCGAGCCTGCGGGATTCGGCGAAGGCAGTGACAACCGGAGTGACGCCCCGGTGAAAGGCCGGACTTCGCAGTGCGTGGGACGTCATGCACGCCACATCAAGAAGATCATCGTTAAGCCGTGTGCGGGAAAACCGCAAGCACGGTTTGAAAGGGGGTTGATGGAAACGGGCCGGCGTTAAACGCTGGTACCGCGCCATAATCTACCAATGA
>JBHGBM010000112.1:0-24091 GCA_041946965.1 Bryobacteraceae bacterium | reverse complement strand
ATCGGCGCGCACCCCTGCGACGCCTGGATCGGCATCGGCAACTGCGACAAGATCGTGCCGGCCATGTACAACGCCATGGTGCGCATCAACATCCCGGCGGTCTACGTAAGCGGCGGGCCGATGCTGGCCGGACCGGGCAACATTGACCTGATTTCGATTTTCGAAGCGGTGGGCAAGTACAGCGCGGGAAAGATCGGGGAAGGCGAGCTGAAGGGGCTGGCCGAGCGCGCCTGTCCGGGCTGCGGCAGTTGCGCCGGCATGTTCACGGCGAACTCCATGAACTGCCTGGGGGAAGCCATCGGGCTGGCGCTCGCGGGCAACGGCACCATCCCGGCGGAGCGCTGGGTAGACGGCGGCACGGAGCTGAACCCGGACCGGCTGGAACTGGTGCGCAAAGCGGGGCGGGCGCTCAAGCGCTGCCTGGAAGCCGGCGTGCGGCCGCTCGATATCGTCACTCGGCAGGCGCTCGATAACGCCTTCGTGCTGGATATGGCCATGGGCGGGTCCACCAACACGGTGCTGCACGCGCTGGCGCTGGCGCACTCGGCGGGGATCGCCTACGACCTGGACCGGCTGAACGAAATTTCGCGCGTGACGCCGAACATCTGCAAGATCTCGCCGAGCCGCCCGGAGGTTCACGTGGAGCACGTGCACGCCAAGGGCGGGGTGGCGGCCATTCTGAAGGAGATCGCCGCGAATGCGAAGACTCCGCTGGATCTCAGCGCGCGCACGGTGACGGGCACGCTCGCCGACCTGGTGAAGGACGCCCCGGCGCCCGACGGCGACGTGATCCGCCCCGTCGTCTCGGCCTTTTCCGGGACCGGCGGCCTGGCAGTCCTGTTCGGCAACCTGGCGCCCAACGGCGCGGTGGTGAAGACCGCCGGAGTGGACGCCTCGATGACGGAGTTCGAAGGCCCGGCGCGCGTGTACGAATCGCAGGAAGCCGCGCTGGCGGGCATCCTGGCGCGCGAGGTGAAGGACGGCGACGTGGTGGTGATCCGCTACGAAGGTCCGCGCGGCGGCCCCGGCATGCAGGAGATGCTCTCCCCGACCGCGGCCCTGGTGGGAGCGGGAACGCGCGCCGCGCTGATCACCGATGGCCGTTTCTCCGGGGGCACGCGCGGGCTGTGCGTCGGCCACGTCGCGCCCGAAGCCGCGGCGGGCGGGCCCATCGCGGCCGTGCGCCCGGGCGACCGCATCCGCATCAGCACCCGCGAGCGATCCATCGAGCTGCTGGCACCGGCCGGGGAGATCGAGCGCCGTTTGCAGGCGCTGCCGAAGTTCGAATCGAAGGTGAAACGCGGGTGGCTGGCCCGCTACGCCGCCCACGTCAACAGCGCGGACACCGGCGCGGTGCTGGACATGTAAAGCCGCGTCGCGCGCCCCACGCCTCGCTCCCTGATGAGGGGGCTCGCCCTAACAGCGGCTGCGCCGCCGCAAGAGGCCGTAAACCGCGCGGCACTCTTCGGCGAGTTCCGTGAACTGCTCGGGGTAGAGCGACTGGAAGCCGTCGGAGAGCGCCTTCTCGGGATTGGGGTGAACCTCCACAATCAGCCCCGAGGCGCCCGCGGCCACCGCGGCCAGCGCCATCGGTAGGACCTTGTCGCGGCGGCCGGTGCCGTGGCTGGGGTCCACGATGATCGGCAGATGGCTCAAACGCTGCACGGCGGGCACCACGCTCAGGTCCAGGGTGTTGCGTGTGTGGTCGGCGAAAGTGCGCACGCCGCGCTCGCACAGGATCACCTGGTAGTTGCCCTCCGAGAGCAGATACTCCGCCGCCATGAGAAATTCTTCGAGCGTGGAAGAGATGCCGCGTTTCAGCAGCACGGGCTTGCGGCCGCGGCCGGCGCGGCGCAGCAGGGAGAAATTCTGCATGTTGCGCGCGCCGATCTGGACGCAATCGGCGTACTCCTCCACCAGGGGGAAAGTTTCCACGTCCACGGCTTCGGTCACCACCGCGAGGCCGGTTTCCGCGCGGGCCTCGGCGAGCAGTTTCAACCCTTCCTCGCCCAGGCCGTGGAAGGCGTAGGGAGAGGTGCGGGGCTTGTAGGCGCCGCCCCGGAGCAATTGCGCGCCGGCGGCTTTCACCGCGCGCGCGGCCGCCAGGATCTGCTCGCGGTTCTCCACCGCGCAGGGGCCGGCGCAAAGCGCGAGCGTCGCGCCGCCCACCTCGGCATTGCCCACCTGCACCACGGTGTTCTCCGGCTTGGCTTCGCGGCTGACGAGCTTGTACGGTTTGGAAACCGCGATGGCGTCGGCCACGCCGGGCATGTCTTCGAATTCGGAAGGATCCACCGGGCCGGGATTGCCGGTGATACCCACGGCGGTGCGCTGCGCGCCGGGAATGATGTGGGGCCGCAGCCCGAGCGCTTCGATCTTGCGGCAAACCGCTGCGATTTCTTCCTCGCGCGCCTGGGCGCGCATCACAATCAGCACGAGAAATCCTCTTACGTCCAGTCTAACCCCGGCGTGAGCGGAAACTCCCGGCGCGAGGGGTTCGCTACAATGGAATTACCTAAGCAAGCATTTTGGGGCCACGGATGGACACGGATGAACACGGAGGAAGGACGAAGAATCTGTCCGTGCGTATTCATCCGTGGCTAGAACCCTAAGAAGGCAGATTTTGTGACAGGCCACCAGATCAGACAGCGTTTTCTCGACTTCTTTGCCGCCCGCGGCCACCGGGTAGTGACGAGCTCCTCGTTGGTTCCCACCAACGACCCCACCCTGCTGTTTACCAACGCGGGCATGAACCAGTTCAAGGACGTGTTCCTCGGGCTGGAGAAGCGCGATTACACTCGCGCCACGACCTCGCAGAAATGCGTGCGCGCGGGCGGGAAGCACAACGATCTGGAGAACGTCGGCTACACCCGCCGCCACCACACGTTCTTCGAGATGCTGGGCAATTTCTCCTTCGGCGATTACTTCAAGGCCGAAGCCATCGAGTTCGCCTGGGATCTGATCACCCGCGACTACGGCCTGCCCAAGGACCGCCTGTACGTCACGGTCTTCCGCGAGGACGACGACGCCGAACTGCTCTGGCAGAAAGTGGCCGGGGTGCCGAAGTCGCGCATCTTCCGCCTGGACGAGAAGGACAACTTCTGGCAGATGGGCGAGACCGGGCCGTGCGGGCCGTGCTCGGAGATTCACTACGACCTCGGCCCTGAAGCCGCCGAGCCGGGGCGCGAGCGCGAGGAATTCCCCAGCGACGCGGGCGGACGCTTCGTCGAGATCTGGAACCTGGTGTTCATGCAGTTCAACCGCGACCTGAACGGGGCGCTCACGCCGCTGCCGCGCCCCTCCATCGACACCGGGATGGGGCTGGAGCGCGTCGCCGCGGTGCTACAGGGCAAGCTTTCCAACTACGAGACGGACCTGATTCACCCCATCATCGCGCGCGCGGCCGAGCTGTTCGGCGTTTCGCCCGGGGCGGAGGCGAAAGTCGATACGGCGCTGCGCATCGCCGCCGATCATGCGCGCGCCACCGCGTTCCTGATCCACGATGGCGTGGTCCCAGCCAACGACGGCCGCGGCTACGTGCTGCGAAAGATCATGCGGCGCGCCATGCGCAACGCGCGGCTGGCGGGCGTGGAGGAGCCGTTCCTTTACAAGCTCACCGGCTTCGTGGCCGAGCTCATGCGGCCCGCGTATCCGGAGTTGATGGAATCGGTGCAGAGGGTGGCGCGCATCGTCAAGGACGAGGAGCACCGTTATGCCAGCACCTTCCTGGTGGCGGAACGCGTGTTCAACGAGGAAGTCAAGGCGCTGGCCGGCGACACCATTCCCGGTTCCGTATCGTTCAAACTCTACGACACTTACGGACTGGCGCTCGATGAACAGGAGGAGATGGCGCGCGAGCGCGGCCTTCTGCTCGACCGCGAGGGCTTCGAGCGTGAAATGGACCAGCAGCGCGAACGGGCGCGCGCAAGCTGGAAGGGCGCGGAGAAGGGCGTGGCGGTCCCCGCTTACCAGGAGTTGGTGGAGCGCGGGCGCACGGAGTTCCTCGGCTACCGCGAAATGGCCGCCGCGGCGCGCGTGGTTGGCCTGCTGGTGGATCAGCAGCCGGTGGAATGCGTCCCGGCGGGCGCCCGCGCCGAACTGGTGCTCGACCGCACGCCGTTCTACGCGGAGTCCGGCGGGCAGGTGGGCGACCGCGGCGAGATTCTCTCGCCGGCGGGCGAGCGCATCGCGACCGTCGAGGGCGCGTATGCGCCCGTCGCGGGGCTGACCGTGCACCGCGTTGTGGCGAATGCGTCCGTCCGCCTTGGCGACGAGGTGCGCGCGCAGGTGGCGGAGGCGCTGCGCCGCGCCACTATGCGCAACCACACCGCTACGCACCTGCTGCACGCCGCCTTGCGCCAGGTGCTGGGCACGCATGTGAAGCAGGCCGGCAGCGTGGTGGACCCGCAGCGCCTGCGTTTCGATTTCAGCCACTACACCGCGGTGGACGCCGCCGAGCTCGAGGAGATCGAGCGGCTGGCCAACGAACAGATCCTGCGCAACGAGCCGGTGCGGACGGACGTGATGCCGCTCGAAGAGGCCGTGCGCACCGGCGCCATGGCGTTGTTCGGCGAAAAATACGGCGAAGACGTGCGCGTGGTTTCGGTGCCGGGATTCAGCAAGGAGCTGTGCGGCGGCACGCACGTGGGCCGCACCGGCGATATCGGAGTCTGCAAGATCGTCAGCGAAGGCAGCATTTCGGCGGGAGTGCGGCGGCTGGAGGCGGTCACGGGCGAAGGCGCGCTGCGGCATTACCAGGAAACCGCCGCGCTGCTGGGCCGCCTGGCCGCGAGCGCGCACGTATCGGAGGTCGAACTGCCCGAGCACATGGACAAGCTCGCGGCCAACGAGCGCGCCCTCAAACGCGAGATCGAGCAGTTGAAGAACAAGCTGGCGCAATCCGCCGCGGGCGGACTGGAGGCGCAGGCGCGCACCATGAACAACGTGCGTGTGCTGGCCGCCCGCGCCGACGGCATGGACCGCCAGCAGATGCGCGCGCTGGCGGATTCGCTCCGCAACAAGTGGAAGTCGGCCGTGGTGGTGCTGGCGTCGGCCGAGGATTCCAACATCTCCATCGTGTCGGCGGTCACCAAGGACCTGGCCGGAAAGGTGCATGCGGGCAAACTGGCGGGGGCGGTGGCGCAGGCGGTCGGGGGCAAGGGCGGCGGCCGTCCGGATATGGCCGAGGGCGGCGGCAAGGACGTCGCCGCGCTGGCCGGCGCTCTCGAAAGCGTCTACGCCGCGGTTGAGAAGAGCCTGTGACCGATTGCGACGTGGTGGTGGTAGGAGCCGGGCCGAGCGGCCTGGCGTGCGGCATCGAGTTGCAGCGGCAGGGGCTGAGGGCCGTGCTGCTGGAACGCGGCTGCGTGGTCAATTCCATCTACAACTACCCCACCTACATGACGTTCTTCACCACTCCGGAGCTGCTGGAGATCGGCGGTCTTCCCATGACCAGCATGGGGGAGAAGCCCACGCGCGCCGAGGCGCTCAAATATTACCGGCGGGTGGCCGAGCATTACCGGCTCGACGTGCGGCAGTACGAACCCATGGAAGAGATTATCGGCGAGGACGGGGCCTTCGAGGTGCGGACCGCCGGCCGGCAGGGGCATGCGCGCGTGTATCGCACCCGCAAGGTTGTGCTCGCCACGGGTTACTACGACCGGCCTAACTTGCTTGACGTGCCGGGCGAGGATCTTCCCAAGGTTGCTCACTATTACAAGGAAGCTCATCCCTATTACGGCCAGGAGGTCGCGGTGGTGGGCGGCAAGAACTCGGCGGCCATCGCCGCGCTCGAGCTGTACTGGTCGGGCGCGCGGGTTACGCTGATCCACCGCGGTCCGGGTATCTCCAAGGACGTGAAGTACTGGATCAAGCCGAACATCGAGAACCGCATCCGCAACGGGGAGGTGATTGCGTACTTCGATTCGAGCGTGGCCGCGATTCACCCGGAGTCCCTCGAAGTGATCACGCCCTCGGGCCGGCTCACGCTCAAGAACGACTTCGTTTTCGCGCTGACCGGATACCGTCCCGATCTGGAAATGATGGCCGCGCTGGGTATCATCCTGGATCCCGACACGCAGAAGCCGCGCACCAACCCGGAGACCCTGGAAAGCGAGCGCCCGGGTGTGTATCTTGCGGGCGTCATCGTGGCAGGCATGCACACGAACGAGATTTTCATTGAAAACGGGCGGTTTCACGGCCGTTTGATCGCACTCGACATCGCCCGCAAGCTGCGCGGGTGAATCCCACTGTCTCAAACCGCACAGCGTTTTTCGACACCGTGCGTCATCTAACTGAAACCTCGGGGCGCCGTACTGTATCTAATCAGAGTGAAAGGGGAACCGGTATGTTTCAATCGCTGCTGAATTGGCTTTTCGGTTGCTCGCACAAGAGAACCACATTTCCGCTGACGCGCAAGCTCAACGGATTTGCACCGGCTCCCGCCAACCGGCACGGCACCTACGTAGTCTGTCTCGACTGCGGCAAGGAGTTCGATTACAACTGGAGCGAGATGCGACTCGGCGAACCTGTTAGCGCTCGCGTACCGTCCCCCGTTGCCGCATCCTACTACCCGGTGAACCGGTAATTCAGTAACTGACCTTGCCCAGGACCGCGGCGCGGCGCGCACCGGTAGCGGACGGCAGGTTGGAGGCTTTCCGGCGCCAGGTTTCGGCGGCAAGCACGGCGAAAGCAATCGCCTCCTTGGCATCCAGATCGATGCCGTAATCCGAAGAAGTGCAGATGGCAAGGCCGGGCAGAAAGGCGGCCAGTTGCGCCATGATGCGCGGGTTGTGCGCGCCGCCTCCGGAGACGATCAGCTCGGAATAACCGCCGCCCACCTGCCGGATGCCCAGCGCGATGGTGGCGGCGGTGAGGGCGGTGGCGGTCGCCATGAGATCCGGCAGCGATCCTTTCAGGCGCGCCACGAACTCCTCTCCGTACTGCTCGCGGCCCGCGGTCTTAGGCGGCTTGCGGCGGTAGTAGGGATCCGCGAGAAGGCGGTCGAGCAGTTCGGGGATTACGCGCCCGCGCGCGGCGATCCGGCCGTCGCGGTCGTACCGCAGCCGCCCGTGCGTGTACCGCCCGGCGAGGGCGTCGATCACCATGTTGCCCGGCCCGGTGTCGAAGGCGATGACGTCTTCGGGCCGCGCTGCGGCCGGAATCGCGGTGATGTTGGCGATGCCGCCGATGTTGAGAGCGATGCGCCCGCGGCGGGGGTGGCGGAACAGCAGGTAATCCACGTAGGGAACCAGCGGCGCGCCCTTGCCGCCGGCCGCGATATCGCGCGTGCGGAAGTCCGCCACCACGGGGATGCCGGTGCGCTCCGCGATCACGTCCGCCTCGCCGATCTGCATGGTGGTCACGCCGCCCTCGTGATAGATGGTCTGGCCGTGGCAGCCGATCAGCTCGACGGATTCGAGCGGGACATGCGCGCGCCGGCAGGTTTCCACGATCGCCGCCGCGTAGAGCTCGCCTAACCGAAAATTCAGCCGCGCGATGGCGGCGGTCGTCGTGGCGGCGTTGGAAACCGCCAGCACGGCTGCGCGCGTCCGGCGCGAGTACGGCGTGGTGCGGAAGGCCGCGGTTTTCACGCGCCGGCCGGTGATATCGACGATGGCGACGTCGATGCCGTCGAGCGACGTGCCGCTCATCACCCCCGCTACACGCACGAGTTCTTCAGCTCCTTCTGCAACTCGGCCAGCAGTTGCAGGGCTTCGATGGGCCGCAGGCGGTCCAGGTCCATCGCACGGATGCGCTCGGCGATGTTGTGGCCCACCGGCTCGAACAGCCGGATCTGCACGGGTTCGCCGTGGTGCGGGCTCAACTCCTCGGTGACGGTGTGCTCGCTGCGCTCGTGCAACTCGAGCACCTCGCGCGCCCGCTCGACCACCGCCATGGGCAGGCCCGCCAGCCGCGCCACTTCGATGCCGTAGCTGCGGTCGGCGCGGCCCGGCTCCACTTTGCGCAGGAAGATGATCGGTCATCTCCACCATGAAGGTGGAGCGCCCGCGCGCCAGGTTGTCCGAAGCGCCGATGCGGGTGAAGATGCGGTCCACGATCGCGAGCGCGGCGGAATCGGCGGGCACGAAAGACCCCATCTGGGCCATGATGGCGATGAGCGCCGCCTGCCGCAGGTAGGTGGATTTGCCGCCCATATTAGGCCCGGTGATGATGGCGATCAGGTCGCTGGTCTGGTTCAGGTAGAGGTCGTTGGGGATGAAGCGGGCGCCTTCCTGTTCGGCCATGCGCTCGATGACGGGATGGCGGCCCGCCACGATGCGCATTTCGCTGTCCCCGGAAAACGACGGCCGCCGGTAGCGGTTCTCCGCGGCCACCTGCGCCAGCGCCGCCGTCACGTCCAGTTCCGCGATGGCCGCGGCGGCGGCGCGGATGCGCTGCCCGTGGGAAGCCGCGAACTGCCGCACCTCGGCGAACAGCTCGCGCTCGAGCACCAGGATCTTCTCCTCGGCGTCCAGCACCTTGCGCTCGTACTCCTTCAGCTCCGGAGTGGTGAAGCGCTCAGCGTTGACCAGGGTCTGCTTGCGCTCGTAGTCCGGCGGAGCGAGGCGCAGGTTGGCTTTCGAGACCTCGATGTAGTAGCCGAAGACGTTATTGAAGCGCACCTTGAGAGAGCCGATGCCGGTGCGGGCGCGCTCGCGCTCCTCGATCTGTGCGATGTACCGCCGGCTGTTGAGACTCAGGTCGCGCAGTTCGTCGAGTTCCGCGTTGTAGCCGGGGCGGATGGCGCCGCCATCGCCGAGATTGGCGGGAGCGTCGTCGGAGATCGCGTCCAGGATGCGGTCGCGCGCCTCGGGACATTCGTCCAGCGCATCGTAGATGCCGCGCAGCCGGGCGGCCTGCTGGGTCTGGAAGCAGCGCTTCACCGCGGGGATCTTTTCAAGCGAACGGCCCAGCGCGAGCACGTCGCGCGGCCCGGCGATCCCCAGCGTGATTTTCGAGAGCAGCCGTTCCAGGTCGAGAATGCCTTCCAGCTCGCGGCGCACCTCGTTGCGCAGGATGGTCTGGCCGAGCATTTCGCCCACCGCGTCCAGGCGCGCTTCGATTTCGGCGCGATCCATGGACGGCCGCAGGAGGCGCTGGCGCAGCAGGCGCCCGCCCATGCCGGTCTGGGTCTGGTCGAGGATGCCGAGCAGGGTGGCGCCCTCGCCGAACAGCGGTTCGACCAGTTCCAGGTTGCGGACCGTAACGGCGTCCAGCACCATGCCGGCGTCGCGGTCGAAGTGAGTGGGGAGGTCGAGATGATCGAGCGCGGCGCGCTGCGTCTCGCGCAGGTAGTGCAGGATGGCGCCGGCGGCGCACACCGCGGCGGGGCGCCCGGCGAGCCCACAGCCATCGAGCGTCAGCAGCTTGAAATGCTCGAGGAGGGTGCGGCCGGCGTAATCCGGGCTGAACACCCAGTCATCGAGGTCGGTGCGCAGCCAGCGGCCATGTCCTCCGGCCAGCACTCGCGCTTCACCAGCTTCTTGGCGAAGCGCGGGTCTTCCATCTGGTCGCAGATGGCCACACGGTAGCCTTTCTGCACCAGGCGCGCGATGTAGCCTTCGGCGGCGTGGTAGGGGACGCCGCACATGGGGATGGCGGCGCCCTTCTCCTTGTTGCGGGCAGTGAGGGTGATTTCGAGCTCGCGGGCGGCGGTCACCGCGTCCTCGAAGAACAGCTCGTAAAAGTCGCCCAGCCGGAACATCAGCAGCGCGTTGGGCGCCTGCTGCTTGATGGCGTGGTACTGCCGCATGAGCGGCGTGGCGGCGTCGCTCATTTACGCGTAGATTCCGCGCAGTTTGATGGCGAAGGCGACGCGGTCGAGCGCCAGCATGTAGGCGGCGGTGCGGTTGTCCACGCCGTGTTTTTCGGCGAAGGCGAACACGGCATCGAAGCTCTCGTCCATGATCTCCTTCAACCGCTCGTTGACAAGCTGCTCGTTCCAGAAGAAGCCCTGGCGGTCCTGCACCCACTCGAAATAGGAGACGGTCACGCCGCCGGCGTTGGCCAGGATGTCCGGCACCACGAAGATGCCCTTGTCGGCCAGGATCTTATCCGCCAGCGCGGTGGTGGGGCCGTTGGCGCCTTCGCACAGCACTTTGCAGCGCAATTTGCCGGCATTCTCGCTGGTGATCACGTTTTCGGTGGCCGCGGGGATGAGCACGTCGCATTCGAGCGTCATGGCTTCGGCGCGGTCGATGGCCTCGGCTCCGGGGAAACCCACGATGGAGCCGGTTTCGGCGCGGTGTTCCATCACCGCCTGCGGGTCGATGCCGTTGGGGTTGTAGATGGCGCCGTCGTACTCGATGACGGAAACGATCTTGAAGCCTTCGCGGGTCATCAGACGCGCGGCCATGCCGCCCACGTTGCCGAAGCCCTGAATCACGACGCGCGCGCCCTCGGGGCGGATGCCGAGCCGTTGCAGCGCCCGGGTGCTGACGAACATGCAGCCGCGCCCGGTGGCTTCGGGCCGGCCCCTGGAACCTCCCAGCGACATGGGCTTGCCGGTGACCACGGCGGTGACGGTGGTGCGGTGGTGCATGGAATAGGTGTCCATGATCCACGCCATGACGCGCTCGTTGGTGTTTACGTCCGGCGCGGGCACGTCGCGTTCGGGTCCCAGGAACTCGATGATTTCGGCGGTGTAACGCCGCGTCAGCTTCTCCAACTCGGCATCCGACATCAAGCTCGGATTACAGATCACGCCGCCCTTGGCGCCGCCGAAGGGGATGTTCACCACGGCGCATTTCCAAGTCATCCAGGAAGCCAGCGCGCGCACCTCGTCCAGGGTGACGTCGGGCGAGAACCGCACCCCGCCCTTGGCCGGACCGCGGGCTAGTGAGTGCTGCACGCGATAGCCGGTAAAAACCTCGATGCGGCCGTCGTCGAGCTGCACCGGGATGTGCACGGTGATCTCTTTGTTCGGCTTCTCGAGAATCTTGCGGATGCCGTCGTCCAGGTTCAGCCGCATGGCGGCCTCGTCAAACCGGGCGGCGGCAGCCAACCAGGGATTTTTTTCGTCCGCGAGCGAGAGGGCCGGAGACATGGTCGTTGCCACTGAAGGAACCTCCACGGGCATTATCGCATCCGGCGCGAAACCGGTGTGGAGCAGCGGCACGAGCTACCGCCCGTACTTGCGCAGGATGGCCTTCACGCGGCCGATGGGGAGGGCTTCGGCCCCCGGCACCGGAACGGCTTTGAGCAGCGAGTTGTAGATGGCCTCTTCGGTGGCTTCCACGGCGGCCTCGAACAGCGCCGTGAGGGATTCGTCCGGGAGGACGGGCCGGCCGCGCGCCGTGCTGAAGGCGATCACGTAATCGCCGCTGCCATGGGTGGAGGGCGACCCCGTGCGGGCCATGCCGAGAACGGCGCGGCGCGCCAGGCGCTTCAATTGCCGCGCGTCGAGCGGGGCGTCGGTGGCCGCCACCATGATGAGCGAGCCATCGCCGGGATCGCCTTTCATGAGGTAGCGGCCGAGTTCGCGACCCACCGGGACGCCGTCCATGGTGAGCACGCCGCCGAAATTCGATTGCACCAGCACCCCCACCGTGAACCTGCCCGGCACAACGCGCGAGGAAGTGCCGATGCCCGCCTTGAAGCCGAAGGCCTGGGTGCCCGCCCCGGCGCCCACCGCGCCTTCCTCGACCGGACCGCCGCGGGCGTTCTCGATCGCCTCCAGCACGTGCCGCTTCTCGACGTGGAAGCCGCGGATATCGTTCAGCCCGCCGTCATTGGTCTCCGCCACCAGCGGGTTCACCGAGACCACCCGCTCGTTGCCGGGCTGCGCCAGGGTGTACTCCACCACCGCCTCGCCCGCGCGCCAAACGCTCAGGGTGTTGGTGAGCACGATGGGGGTTTCGATCACCCCGAGTTCCTCTACCTGCGTGGAGCCCGCCAGCTTGCCGAAGCCGTTGGCCACGTGAACTGCGGCGGGGGTTTTCTCGCGGAACAGGTTGCCCGCGTGCGGCAGGATGGCGGTGACACCCGTGCGCACCGTGTCGCCCTTAAGGATGGTGACGTGGCCCACTCGCACCCCGGCCACGTCCGTGATGGCGTTGAGGGGGCCGGGCGGAAGGATGCCGGGCTTGATCCCGATCTCGCGCGCCCGGGGGCGCGGCGGTTCGGCCATGGCGGCCAGCAGCAGCAAAAACGGCAGCAGCTTCATCGGTAACGCGCGGCGACGTAGTTGTCCAGAATGCCGAAAAACTCCTCCGCGATGCCCTCGCCCCGCAGGGTGGTGAACAGGCGGCCGTCCACGTACACCGGCGCCTTGGGCTCCTCGAAGGCGCCCGGCAGGGAGATTCCGATATCGGCGTGTTTGGATTCGCCGGGGCCGTTCACCACGCAGCCCATCACCGCCACCCGCAGCGTTTCCACTCCGGGGCGCCGCTCCTTCCACACGGGCATCTGTTCCCGCAGGTAGGTCTGGATGCGGTCAGCCAACTCCTGGAAGAAGGTGCTGGTGGTGCGCCCGCAGCCGGGGCAGGCGGTCACCTGGGGGGTGAAGCTGCGGATCCCCATGGATTGCAAAATCTGCTGGGAGACCGCCACTTCCTCGGTGCGGTCGCCGCCGGGGGGCGGGGTGAGGGAGGCCCGGATGGTGTCCCCGATGCCTTCTTGAAGCAGCACGGCGAGCGCGGCGGTGGTGGCGACGATGCCCTTGGGTCCCATGCCCGCCTCGGTCAACCCGAGGTGCAGCGGGTAGTCGCAGCGCGCGGCCATCATGCGGTAGACATCGATGAGGTCTCCGACGCCGCTGACCTTGGCGCTGAGCACGATGCGGCCGTGCGGCAACCCGTAGCGCTCGGCGGCGGCGGCGGATTCGAGCGCGCTCGCCACCATGGCTTCGAGCATCACCGCGCGGGCGCCGGCGGGCTGCGGGCGCCGCGAGTTCTCGTCCATCAGGCGCATCAGCAGGCGCTGGTCAAGCGAGCCCCAGTTGACGCCGATGCGCACGGGCTTGCCGTGCTCGATGGCCGTCTCGATCATGACGCGGAAGTTGTCATCGTCCTTGCGGCCGATGTCCACGTTCCCCGGGTTGATGCGGTACTTGGCGAGCGCGCGGGCGCATTCCGGAAATTTCCGCAGCAGGAGGTGGCCATTATAATGAAAATCCCCGATGACGGGGACGCGGATGCCGAGCGCGCCCAGGTGCTCCATGACGCGCGGAACCGCGGCGGCGGCCTGCTCGGTATTGACCGTGATCCGCACCAGCTCGGAGCCCGCCCGAGCCAGCGCCGCAACCTGCCGCGCCGTGGCCTCCGCGTCGGCGGTATCGGTGTTGGTCATGGACTGCACCACGATGGGGTGCGCGCTCCCGATGCGGACGCCATCAATATCGACGGAGACCGCGCTGCGGCGGGCAATTACGGGCATCTCTTACGATTCTAGCCCGAACTCGGGTTACACTAGCTGAGTCTGGAGCGCACGTGGATCTCAGCCGCTATCTCGTTTCCATCCTGATCTCGCTTGCCATCGGCCTGACGGGGTTCGTGGCCGCATACAAAATCTTCGACTGGCTGACTCCGTCGGTCCATTTCAGCGAGCAACTGAAAGCCGGCAACCGTTCGGTCGCCATCTTTCTGGCCGGCCTGTTCATCGGCATCGGCCTGCTGCTGGGCAGCGCGGTGAAGTAACGGCTACAACTGGGTAGCCGTCCGCCAGTGGGACTCGAAGAGACCTTTCATGGCCTCCCCCATGCCTTCGTGGTTGAAGATGACGGCGGTCCAGGTGGGCCGGGTAATGACAGGGTCGAGGAGGGCGATGAGCCCCTGGCTGCCGTCGAAGACCGCGAGTTTCATGGGCAGCGACGGGGTCTGCCGGATCTCGACCCCGGTGGCGGCGTATTCGACGAGACGTTGGCGGTGCTCCGGGTCGAGGGGCGCCGTTTCGTACAGCAGTTTGCAGACTACGCCGTTGAGCCGCGCCTGCTTGACGAGTTGCTCGTCGAGCGGGTCGACCGCGTAGGGCGGCCGGGAAAACTCCAGGTACTCCGAGGCGACCTCCGAAAGCATGCGCCGGTATTCGGCAGCCGTCTGGGCGGGTTCCGTGACGATGCGCAGGAAATCGAGCGTCCCGCGGCCGCCCTGCCCTTCCGAGTAGATCGCCTTCAGATCATCCACCAGGGCCGTGCCGGCGCGGCCTTGATCCATGAGTTCCTGCTCCAGCACCTGCCGCTTGCGCGCCAGGTAGCCGGGAATCGCGAGCGTGGGTTCCACCGCCGAAAAAAGTTTGGTCTTCTCCTGCACCACCTGCGCGAAGCCCTTCTCCACAAGGCTGTCGAGCACTTCATAAATTTTCTGCCTGGGCACGTGCGACCGGGCCGCCAGTTCCAAAGCTTTGAATCGCGGGTGCCCTAGAAGCACCAGGTAGGACCGGGATTCGTAGGCGTTCAGTCCGAGCTGTTGGAGCCGCCGCCAGATCCGCTGGTACTCGAGTTCGGGTAAATCTTCGCTCATCCGCTCCGCCTTTCCCCCGGGGCCATTCCGGGCCGGAATTGACTTAGTACTAATAGACCTCTAAAATTGAGCCAGTATACCGGAAAATTGTATGCCTGAAAACAGTGCCGGTGCCAACGGTCCTTCCGTGTCAGGGCCTGACGCCAGAAAGATCAGGATTGTCGTGGCGGACGATCACCCCATTTTTCGCGACGGCCTCTGCAAGCTGCTCGCCCTCGAGGAGGATTTCGAGGTGGTGGCGCAAGCCCAGGACGGCAAGCAAGTGCTGGAGGTGCTGCAACAGTTCGAACCGGATATCCTGCTGCTCGACCTCAAGATGCCCGGGCTGGACGGCCTGGCGACGTTGCAGCGTCTGCAATCCTCCAAACACAAGACCAAGGTCATTGTGCTCACGGCCTCGGAGGACAAGAACGAATTCATTCAGGCCATGAAGTTCGGCACTTCGGGCATTGTGTTGAAGCAGACCGCGACCGACTTGCTCATCAAGAGCATCCGGAAGGTGAACGCGGGGGAGATCTGGCTGGATTCGCACACCACCGCGGCGGTGATGCGGCAGTTTGCCAGCGAAGAGCAGCCGGCGCCGGCCGTGCCCCAGAGGGAGCGCGAGCGCCCGCCGCTCAGCCAGCGTGAACGCGAAATCGTGGCCCTGGTGGCGCAAGGGTTCAAGAACAAGGAAATGGCGGAGAAGATGTTCATCAGCGAGCAGACGGTGAAGAACCATCTGCACAACATCTTCGACAAGCTGGGGGTTTCAGACCGCCTGGAACTGGCGCTTTACGCCATCCACCACAACCTGCACATCGCGAAATAAGGCAGCCACGCATCAGGATGCGCTGGCGCCGATGCTCCCCCCGTATTCCTTCAACTTGTTGTGCAGCGTCTTCAGGCTGATTCCCAAAATCTCAGCGGCGCGGGTCTTGTTGTTGTGGGTGTATTCCAGCGTGCGCAGGATGAGCGCCTTTTCGGCGTCGTCCACGGTAGTGCCGATGCGGAAGGTCAGCTCGTCCTGCGGCGGGGCGGACGGAGGCTCCGCCGCAGCCGCGGCTGCGGCGGCGGCGGCCGCCGGCCCGCGCGTTTGAAGGAAAACGGGCAGGTGCCGCATTTCTACGCTGCCCTCCCCCGCAATAATCACCGCGCGCTCCAGCACGTTCCGCAGTTCACGCACGTTGCCGGGCCAACTGTGGCGCTCCAGCGCTTCCATGACCTCCGGCGAGATGTCGCCCACCTTGCACTCGTGTTTGCGGTTCAAGTCGCTGATGAGCGATTCCGCGA
Organism: Bryobacteraceae bacterium; assembly: GCA_041946965.1. Taxonomy (GTDB): domain Bacteria; phylum Acidobacteriota; class Terriglobia; order Bryobacterales; family Bryobacteraceae; genus JBHGBM01. The sequence continues at coordinate 8,360 of JBHGBM010000112.1, read as the reverse complement.
TGGGCTGGATGTCTTCCTTGCGCTCGCGCAGGGCCGGCAGGTGAATGTGGAAGACGTTCAGGCGGTAGTAAAGGTCCTCGCGCAGGTGCCCGCCGCGCACGGCCTCCTCGGGAACTTTGTTGGTGGCGGCCACCACCCGGACATCCACCTCGAACTCGGTCTTGCCGCCCAGCCGGCGGACCTTGGAGTCCTCCAGAATGCGGAGCAGCTTGGCCTGGGTCTGCATGGGCATCTCGCCAATCTCGTCGAGCAGCAGCGTGCCGTGCTGCGCGACTTCGAAGCAGCCGGCGCGGCGCTCCGAGGCGCCGGTGAAAGAACCTTTTTCATGTCCGAAAAGTTCGCTTTCGATGAGCGTCTCCGGCAGGGCGGCGCAGTTGATGGCCACGAACGGCCCCTGCCGCCGCGGGCTCAGCGCGTGAAGGGTGCGCGCCACCAGCTCCTTGCCGGTGCCGCTTTCGCCGGTGATCAGGACGCAAGCCTTGCTGGGCCCGGCCTGCTGCAACAGGGCGAAGATCTCCTGCATGCGGGCCGAGCGCCCCACCAGCTCGCCCAATTGCCCCTTATAGCCCAACTGCCGCTCGAGCGTGCGCTTCTGCGCGCGCAACTCGGCGTGGGACCCCGCCCGCCGTACCAGCACTTCCAGGGTCTTCGGCTGAATCGGTTTTTCCAGGAACCAGTAAGCTCCCAGCTCGTGAACGGTGGTCACCGCCGTCTCGATATTGCCGAAAGCGGTGAGCACGATGGTGGGCGGCATGTCGCCCATTTCACGCAGCTTTTGCAGAAACCCGAATCCGTCCAGACCCGGCATGCTCAGATCGGTTAGAATCACATCGGCCGTGAACCCGGCAAGCTTTTCGAGCGCTTCGTTGCCGTCGCCCGCCGTTTCGGGGTGCATGCCCCAGGCGGAAACCATGGCCGCGAGCCCGGTGCGCTGGCTCAGTTCATCGTCCACGATCAGGACCTTCAGTGGTTCATCAAGGATTTTCAATTCAATCCCTTCCAGAGGAGGCGGTTTCAGCTCCCATTTTACTTCCGGGCCCCGGTTTCGGTGAAAGACGTGCAAGGAAGGCAACCGTGTCTGATTTCCCGCGAGGCATCATCCTGGCCGATAATGGTAGCATTGAACCGAAAGCGGCTCCGTCTTCATCCAAGGAAGCCGTTCCGGTGCGCACACGCGTACAAGGTGTCATGGTAATCGAACTGGTGGAGCAGGCCCGCCGGCGTTTCTGGTGGAACGAAATTCTCGCCCAGGGAGCTTGGGCGACGAGCGCGGGCATGGCTGCTTTCGTACTTCTGTTGCTCCTCGGCACCCAAGTGCTCGACTGGGTATGGCTGGTGATCATCCCAGCCGCCACCTTCGGCGCGGGGGTGTACCGGGCGGTCCGAAGGCTGCCTTCCGGCTACGCTGTCGCACAACTGATCGACAGCCGGCTCAACTTTGCCGATTCACTGTCCACTGCCTATTACTTCGACGGGGCTCCGGGGCATTATTCCGAGGACACCTGCGCGGCGCAGCGCGCCCAAGCTGAACAATTGTGCGACCAGGTCAGCGTGCGGCAGGCGGTGCCCTTCACCATGCCCAAGGCGGTGTATGCCACGGTGGCCCTGTTCGCAACGGCGGGCAGCCTCTTCGCCCTGCGTTACGGATTGGAACAACGGCTCGACTTGCAGCGTCCCATGCTGGCGATTCTCCAGCAGGCCATGGGTTTCGATCAGCAGCGGCAACTGGCTGAGGCGAAGAAAAAGAAACAGGATTGGCCCAAGCGCAACAGGTTGGATGAGATGGCCTCTCTTTCGGTTCCGGCGGAAGAGCAGGCCGGACGCCTGGGTTCCGAACAGAACGCCGCGTTGGATACCTCCGGGCAGCCGGAGACCGCCGAGCAGAAGAAGAGCCGGGAGCAACGCGCCCAGAACATGACCGCGGGGGAGAATGGCGAGGGAGATGAGTGGGACCTCGGCGAGGAGGGCGCCGAGGGCCTCAGCACGGGGAGCGAGGACGGTTCCGCCGGCAAGCAAGCTCCGGCGACGGGCAAGCAGGAAGGCCAGGACGGCAAGGAGAGCTCGCAGGCGGGAAATTCGAGCCTGATGTCCAAGTTCAAGGAGGCCATGCAGAACCTGCTCTCCCGCATGAAGCCGCCCGCCGGCTCCAGCGGCCAGGGGCAGCAGCAGTCCGCCAAGAATCAGACCGGCAAGCAGAACTCGGCACAGCCGGGGCAGCGCGGCGAAGGCCAGCAGGGCAAGCAGCAGTCCGGCCAACAGGGCGAGGCGCAGGAGGGCCAAGGCGGCCAGGACGCACAGATGTCGCAGAGCGCTCAGGCGCAGGCCCAGGGGCAGGACGGCGAGCAGCAGGACTCCAACCAGCCGGGAAGCGGCATCGGGCGCCAGGATGGCAGCAAGGACGTGAAGCTCGCCGAGCAGCTCGCGGCCATGGGGAAGATCAGCGAACTGATCGGCAAACGTTCGGCCAGCGTCAGCGGCGAGGTGACCGTGGAAGTGCAGAACAGCAACCGGCAGCTCCAGACGCCGTACGCGCAGCGCGGCGCGCGGCACGGAGAAACCACCGCCGAGATCAGCCGCGACGAGATCCCGGTGGCGCTCCAGCCTTACGTGGAGCAGTATTTCGAGCAGGTGCGCAAACAGCCGCAACCGGCACGCGGCCGGAACTGACCCGAAGTCTCACCCGCAACCTTTGGGGCGCGTAAGGTTACCCGATTCTGACGGGATCGAAGGGCTGAAGCTGGAGGCGCGCCTCACCGATGGTAGCGTGCACCTCGCGGTCGACTTCCACGGCGGCCACTTTGCCGGCATCGAGTTGCAGCAAGAAGCCGCAGGTCGCGCTGAAGATCACTTCGGGGCGGCCGTCGCCGTCGAGGTCGATGCTTTTGCCTTCGCCTCCGGCGGACGTTCGCCCCACGTAGAGATTGCCCGTCACCCTGCCCAGGATGGTGGAGAAGCCTTGCGGCAGTTGCCGGAAGCTGGTGCGCACGGATTCGGCCGGGGGGTCTGCCGGGCCGCGCGGGTACACCAGCGTCAGATTGGATCGCGAACGGACGGGGCGGAGCCATCCCCAGGGGCCGCGTTGGGGATCTTCCTCCGCGCCCAGCATGGGGCTGGAGGCGAGCGCGATGAAATTCTGTTCGCCGGCACCGCCGGGGTACCGCACGGATGCCGTATACCGCGTGATAGAGGTTTCGAGAGGCTGCCCGTCGTCTTCCGGCAGCGGCCATGTCACCGCGTACTGCGCGGGACCGGAGCTTTCGAGCGCGCTGAGCACCGCATCCGGCGTGATGATGAAGTCCTGGCGGAAAGCGGGGCCCGCGGCGCGCCGCACCGGCGCGTACTGGATGGCGCAGCGCACCAGCAGGGGATGCGCGAAGTCCACGTGGAAGCTCGCCTGATACCGGGTGGGGACATCCGCCATGTGGATCCAGCGGCCGTTTTCAATCCAGGTTGGCGCGAAGCTGACGCCGCGCCCGGAGGAGTGGTCGCGCACGCCGTCGGAAGGCCCGAGGCGCGAGTCCCAGCCGGCGCGCGCGAAGCGCACCACACCCAGCGCGGTCCAATTGGCGCCGGCGGCGGCTCCGGAATCGCCTCGCAGGTTCGCCACCACCTGCATGCCGCCTGCGTTGGCAAACACGCTGGCGAATTTCGCGTCGGCCGCGACAGCGTAGCCGCCGATCTCGCACGGCGCGGGCTGCTCCGGCAACTCATGGGCGCGCGCCAGGTAGGCTTCGGCCAGGTGCATCATCAGGGCGGCGTTGGAGGCGGCATAGCCCGCGCCAGGCTGATAACCCACGCGCTGCGCGGGGGCGAAGCGGTTCTTGGTGACGTACCAGGAGCCGTCCCACGGACGGTCGTTGCGGCGCCAGCGCGCGAGGCTGGCGAACGACAGCATGGCAGCGCGGCGGTATTGGCCCGCGCGGAAGGGCTGCTCGCGGGCGGCCATGCGCTCAAACGCCAGCAGGTTGAGGGCATCGGCCACGGTGTGCCCTTCGCCGCGGCCATTGGGCGGGCACTGTCCCGAAGGGTCCATCATCAGCAGCGCGGCGGAGGAGGAGCGCTCGAGCGCCGCGGCCATTTCCTGAGCGTCGCGGCCGTTGTAGCCGGCGGCGAGCAGGCCGAGCAGGTGGGCGCGGGCGGCGGCCTCGGCGGCGTGCGATTCGGGATCGCTGGTGCGGTCCTGGTAAAGGTTCCAGCGATCGTCGAGCATGCGCTCGCGCTGGCTTTGAGCCCAGTTCCGCTCGACGCACTCGCGTGCGCCCGCGCGGTCCACAAGCGAAAGCCGCCCGCGCAGCCACTCGCCGTACATGGCATAGATTCGCCGGCTGTTCCGGTGCAGGGCTTCGTTTTCCATAACGCTCGCCAGCGGCGTGCGCATGCGGCGCTGCCACACGGCGCGGCGTTCGGGCGCGAACATACCGCCGGCGATCTCGAGCGCGCCCGCGAGAGGCGCCAGGTAGAACTCGCCCGCCTGGTCCGGGATGCCGCGCGCGCCGGCCGCGAGCGACGCGGTTGCGTGGTCCAGCGCGCGGGCGACGTGGTCCGCCAGATCCGAGCCGCGATCGGCTGCCAGGAGCACGGCGCCGGAAAATGCGAAACAGGGCGTGGAATACTGGTGCTCGCGGCGGAGAAACGGGTCGATGATGGCGCCGTGAGCGTCCTGGTGCCGCACCATGAAGCGGCAGGCGGCTTCCACCGCGTCAAGATACGCGGTGCGGCTGACGTTCAGGACACTCCAGGGCCGCGCGGTAAGGTGATAGCGCGCATGCGGCACCTCGGCCGCGGCCGCCGCGTTCGCGGCTAACAACATTTGTAACAGTATACGCTGACAGGCGGCAGCGGTCGCCTGGTGCGAGACTCTTTCGAGCCTCCAGGGCGCAGGTGTTAAGATCGCTACTTTCCCATGCCGCTATACCAAGTGATCATCCTGGCGGTCGTCCAGGGCCTGACGGAATTCCTACCCATCAGCAGTACCGCCCACCTGTACCTCACCTCCTGGCTGCTGGGTTGGCAGGCGCAGACGCTGGAGTTCGATATCGCGCTGCACATAGGAACGCTGGCCGCAGTGCTGATCTATTTCTTCCGCGACTGGGTGCAGATCATCGCGCAGGCTTTCGGCATCGGCTACATGCCCGATCTGGAACTGGCCCGGAACCGGGGACTGCTCTGGCTGCTGGCGATCGGCACCCTCCCGGTGGGGGTTTTCGGGCTGCTTTTCAACGAACAGGCCGAGACCACGTGGCGCAACCCGGTGCTGATGGGGGTGATGCTTATTGGCGTCGGGGCGGTGATGTGGTGGGCGGACCGGCGCGGCGGAAAGCGGGACATGAACACCGTGGGACTGAAGGACGCCGGCGCCATCGGTCTTTCCCAGGCGCTGGCGATCGTGCCGGGCACCTCGCGGAGCGGCATCACCATTTCCACGGGTCTGATCCGGGGCCTGAACCGTGAGGGGGCGGCCCGGTTTTCCTTCCTGCTCTCCACGCCCGCCATCGGCGCGGCGGCCGTCAAGGCGGTGTACGACCTTCTGAAGCAGGGCGGCCTCGGCCCGGAGATGCGCACGGTTTTCGTGGTGGGGGTGCTGGTCAGCGCCGTCACCGGGGTGGCGGTGATCGCCTGGTTTCTGCGGTTCCTGCGGCGCCGGCCGCTCGCTTTCTTCGTGTATTACCGCGTGATTTTTGGCATAATAGTGCTTGCTCTGGCTTTCTTCCGCGGCTAAAGCGGGATGAAGCTACTATCACCGACTCCGCACAAGCGCCTCAACGAAGTCGCCGGCTTGGTGCTCCTCTCGCTCGGGCTTCTGACGCTCCTGAGCTTGGTGTCCTACCACCCCCAGGATCCTTCGTGGGACACCGCCGCGGGCGCGGCCCGGCCTATCAACCTGATCGGCTATCCTGGGGCTTACATCTCCGACCTGCTGCTCCAGATATTCGGGCTGCCGGCCTTCGCCTTCCCGCTCATGACCTTCCTGCTGGCCTGGAAATGGGTGCGCTCGGAGGACATTGAGGCTCCCCTGGCCAAAATCGCCGGTTCCGTACTGGCGGTGCTGAGCGTAACGGCGGCCGTCTCCTTTCTGCCGCCCTGGACGATCTTCGGCAATGCTGTCCGGCTGGGAGGCGCGTTGGGCGTCGTGCTGGCCGCGTGGCTCACGTCCAATCTGAACGCTGCCGGCGCATTGGTGCTGCTGGCGACCACCCTGATCGTCTCCCTCTACCTGGCTACGACGTTCACCATGGCGAAGCTGGCGGGCTGGTTCGCCGGGCCGCTCGGTTTCCTGCGCGCGATCGGGGAGTGGTGGCACGCCTGGAGAGAACGGCGGCGCGAGCGCAAGCTGGAAAAGAGTCGTGCGAAGGCCGGAGCGAAACAGGAACAGCGGCGCAAGCCCAGGCCGGAGCCCGTGCCGGAACCCGTGGCGGCAGACGCTCCGCCGTTCGATTCCGGGCCCGAACCCACGTCCGAGCCGGAACTCGTATCGCAGACCACGGACATTCCCATCTGCCCGCTGGAAGACGCTCCTGCGCCCGTCATGCGGGCGCCGGCGCCCGAACCGCCGCCCGCGGCGCGCCCGGCGCCCGCGCCCAGACCGCACGCCATCTTCCGCCTGCCCGGCACCGACCTGCTAAACGAGCCGCCGGGCCGCAGCGCTTACGATGAGCAGGAGCTGAAGAACATCGCTGTCGCCATCAAGGCCAAGTTCGAAGAGTTCAACGTGCTGGGCTCGGTGGTGCAGATCAACCCCGGTCCGGTGGTCACCACCTTCGAGTTCAAGCCCGAGGCGGGCATCAAGTACAGCCGCATCATCGCGCTGAACGAAGACCTCTGCCTGGGGCTTCAGGCCGAATCCATTCTGATCGAGCGCATTCCCGGGAAACCCACCGTCGGCATCGAGGTTCCCAACCGGAAGCGTGAACTCATCAGCCTGCGCGGCGTCATGGAGTCGGACGAGTTTGCCGGCTGCCCCTCGCGGCTGACGATTCCGCTCGGCAAGGACATCAACGGGCGCATCAAGGTGGCGCAGCTTGACGCCATGCCGCACCTGCTGATCGCGGGCTCCACCGGATCGGGCAAGAGCGTGATGATCAACTCCATGATCATGTCGATCCTGTACAAGTCCACGCCGGAAGAGGTGCGGCTGATCATGGTGGATCCCAAGCGCCTGGAACTGGGCTTGTACGAGGGCATCCCGCACCTGCTCACGCCGGTCATCACGGACGCCAAGAAAGCCACCAACGCGCTGCGCAACGCGGTGCTGGAGATGGAGCGGCGGCTGCGGCTGCTGGCCGAGCAGGGCGTGCGCAACATCGACCAGTACAACCGCAAGGTACGGAAGATGCAGGAAGCGCCGCGCAGCCTGTTTGAGGACGACGCCGAGCCGCGCGAAGAGCTCCAGCCGCTCCCCTACATCCTGATCCTGATCGACGAACTGGCGGACCTGATGATGATTGAGGGCCGCAACGTAGAGGAGAGCGTCACGCGCCTGGCGCAGATGGCGCGCGCCGTCGGGATGCACCTGGTGCTGGCCACGCAGCGGCCCAGCGTGGACGTGATCACCGGCCTGATCAAGGCCAATTTCCCGGCGCGCATCAGCTTCCGCGTGGCCACGCGGGTGGACTCCCGCACCATCCTCGACGTGATGGGCGCCGAGCACCTGCTGGGCAAGGGCGACATGCTGTACCTGCCGCCGGGCTCCTCGCGGCTCACCCGCCTGCACGGGGCGTTTGTCACCGAGAGCGAGATCAACCGGGTGGTGGACTTCTGGAAGCAGCAGGCGCAGCCGGAGTACGACCAGTCGTACCTGATCGCGCCGCCTTCCGACGACGAGCCGGAGGGCGAGGGCGAGACACTGGACGGCGAGCAGGATCCCCTGTACGAGGATGCCGTGCGGGTGGTGCTGGAGATGGGCAAGGCGTCCACCTCCACGCTACAGCGGCGGTTGCGGCTTGGTTACGGGCGCGCCGCCCGCATCCTCGACATGATGCAGCGGGAGGGCATCATCGGGCCGCCGGACGGCAGCAAGCCGCGCGACGTGCTGAAACGCCCGGACTGGCTGGCGGAAGTCGAAAACAGCCTGCGGTAGCAGCGGGCCTTTTCTACTTGGCCCCTGACGCGGCGTCGCGGCTGGCGATGACGCGGTCGATCATGCCGTATTCGAGCGCCTGTTCCGGGCTCATGATGTAGTCCCGGTCCACGTCGCGCTCGATGCGCTCCAGCGGCTGGCTGGTGGCGTTCGCCAGCAACTGGTTCAACATCTCCCGCATACGCAGGATTTCCTTGGCGTAAATGTCAATATCCGCCGCCTGTCCGGCAAGGCCCTGCATGGAGGGCTGGTGGATCATGATGCGGGAGTTGGGCAGGCTGAA
>JBHGBM010000111.1:0-22293 GCA_041946965.1 Bryobacteraceae bacterium | reverse complement strand
CTCGGCATCTTCAGCGTGATGTGGAGCGAGCACTGCTCCTACAAGAGCTCGCGCCTGCATCTCAAGAAGCTGCCCACGCGCGGCAAGCTGGTGGTGCAGGGGCCAGGCGAAAACGCCGGCATCATCGGCATCGGCGGCGGCTGGGTGATCGCCTTCAAGATCGAATCGCACAATCACCCCAGCTTCATCGAGCCGTTCCAGGGCGCCGCCACCGGCGTGGGCGGCATTCTGCGCGACATCTTCACCATGGGCGCGCGACCCATCGCGGTGCTCGATTCCCTCCGCTTCGGCCCGCTCGACGATCCCGAAAACGGCCCCCGCAACCGCCGCATCGTGGAAGGCGTGGTAGCGGGCATCGCGCATTACGGCAACTGCTTCGGCGTGCCCACGGTGGGCGGCGAGTGCACCTTCGAGAGCTGCTACAACGGCAACCCGCTGGTCAACGTGTTCGCACTGGGCTACGCCCGCCAGGACGAAATCTTCTACGCGCGCGCCGCCGGCGTCGGCAACCCGGTCATCTACGTCGGCGCCAAAACCGGACGCGACGGCATTCACGGCGCCTCGATGGCCTCGGCCGAGTTCACCGAGGAATCCAAGCAGAAACGGCCCAACGTGCAGGTGGGCGATCCGTTCCTGGAAAAACTGCTGCTCGAAGCCTGCCTGGAAGCCATGCGCACCGGGGCCATAGTGGGTATTCAGGACATGGGCGCGGCCGGCCTCACCTGCTCCACCTGCGAGATGGGCAGCCGCGGCGGAACCGGGATCGAGATCGAGCTGGACCTGGTGCCACAACGCGAAACCGGCATGTCACCGTATGAAATCATGCTCTCCGAGTCGCAGGAGCGCATGCTGCTGGTGGCGGAGAAAGGCCGCGAAGACGAAGTCTTCCGGGTGTTTAAAAAGTGGGGCCTGGACGCCGTCACCATCGGCGCCGTCACCGGCGATGGCCTGCTGAGAGTGCGGCATCACGGCAAGATCGTGGCCGAGATTCCCAACCGGGAACTCGCCGACGAAGCGCCCCTGTACGACCGCCCGCACACCGCGCCGTTGCGCCGCGCGCCGGTCGAAGGCCCGGCGTTCGCGTCCCGGAATCTCGAAGCGGATCTCGCCACCCTGATGGCCTCCGGCGATCTCTGCTCCAAGCGCTGGATCTTCGAGCAGTACGACTACCAGGTACGCACCAACACGGTCAGCGGCCCGGGCGGCGACGCGGCCATTCTGCGGATCAAGGAAACGGACCGTTCCGTGGCCATGTCGCTCGACGGCAACGGCCGCTACGCGTACCTGGCGCCGCGCGAAGGCGCGCAGCTTGCCGTGGCCGAATGCTGCCGCAACCTGGCCACGGTGGGCGCGGAGCCCGTGGCGGCGACCAACTGCCTGAACTTCGGCAACCCGGAGCGGCCGGAGATCATGGCGCAGTTGGTGGAAGCGATCGAGGGGATGGCGGATGCCTGCCGCTTCTTCGATACCCCCATCACCGGCGGCAACGTGAGCCTGTATAACGAAACGCTGGGTGAGGGCATTTTCCCCACTCCGGTGCTGGGCATCGTAGGGTTGATGAAGACCGCACAGCCCGCCGGCATGCATTTCAAGAATCCCGGACGCCGCGTCATCCTGCTGGGCGGCCTCGGGGAATGCGACGAGATCCGCTTCGGCGGCACGCAGTACGCGAAAGCCGTGCTGAAACAACTCTGGGGACTGCCGCCGGCCCTCGACATGGAACTGGAGAAGCGCGTGCAGGCGGCCACGCGGGAGATCGTTGTGGCGGGTCTGGCCGAATCCGCGCACGACTTGAGCGACGGCGGGCTGGCGGTGGCCCTCGCAGAGGCGAGTTTCGGCGGGGTGGGCGCGAAGCTGGAACTCGATTCCGGACTGCGACCGGAGTTTCTGCTGTTCCACGAGGGCCCCTCCCGCGTGCTGATTTCCACCGCCGAGCCGGAAAAAGTGGCAGCCATCGCCGCCCGCTTCGGAATCCCCGCGCTCGAGGCGGGCATCACAATTGCCGGACGCATCGAAATCCACAACCGGGGCATCAGGCTGGGAAGCTGGGAGATCGCGGGGTTGCGCCATGTCTGGGAGCAGTCGCTTGAAGAACACCTGCGCCGTTAAACCGGCGACAGACGGGACGTTCCCCCTCGATAGATTCCACGAGGAGTGCGGGGTGGTGGCCGTGTACGGTCATCCGGAGGCCGCCAAGCTGGCCTATCTCGCGCTCCACGCCATGCAGCACCGCGGGCAGGAGAGCGCGGGCATCGCCACCAGCGACGGCTCCGAGATTCACTGCAAGAAATCCATGGGCCACGTGGCGGACATCTTCACCCAGCCCGCGCTTCAGGATCTGCCCGGCCCGCTGGCCATCGGCCACACCCGCTACTCCACCGCCGGCGACACCGTGCTGCTTAACGCGCAGCCGTTTTGCGTCCTCTGCAACAAGGGGCGCATCGGGGTGGCGCACAACGGCAACATCACCAACGCGGCCGAGATCCGGCGCGATCTCGAGGAGCGCGGCGCCATCTTCCAGGCCAGCAGCGATACCGAGGTGATCCTGCACATGGTGGCGCACTCGCGCGAGCGCACGCTGGCCGGCGCGCTGCGCGAGGCGCTGCTGCAAATCGAAGGCGCCTTCTCGCTGGTGTTTCTGGCCGAGGATCGCGTGATCGTGGCGCGCGACCCGTACGGCTTCCGCCCGCTCGCCGCGGGCCAGATCGATCTCTCCGGCGGCCGCATCTGCTACGTGTTCGCCTCGGAAACCTGCGCCTTCGACCTGATCGGCGCTTCCTACCTGCACGACGTGGAACCGGGGGAGATGTTCATCGTGGGACCGGACGGCGTCACGCGCGAGCGCTACGCGCCGGAGAAGCCGCACGCGCACTGCGCCTTCGAGCACGTGTATTTCTCTCGCCCCGATTCGATCGTGTTCGGCCGCGCCGTGCAACTCTCGCGCGAGATCATGGGCCGCGAGCTCGCGCGGGAACACCCCGTCGCCGCCGATATCGTGGTGCCCGTGCCCGATTCCGGGGTGGCCGCGGCGCTCGGCTATTCCGCCGAATCCGGCATCCGCTTCGGCCACGGCCTGATCCGCAACCACTACGTGGGACGCACCTTCATCGAGCCTTCCCAGGCCATCCGCGATTTCGGCGTGAAGCTGAAACTCAACCCCGTGCGCTACCTGCTGGAAGGCAAGCGCGTGATCCTGGTGGATGATTCCATCGTGCGCGGCACCACCAGCCGCAAGATCGTCCGCATGGTGCGGCAGGCCGGGGCACGCGAGGTGCACATGCGCATCTCCTGCCCGCCCACCGCCTCGCCGTGCTTTTATGGCGTGGACACGCCCACCAGAAGCGAGTTGATCGCCGCCAACAACCCGGTGGAGGACATCCGCCGGTTCATCGGCGCCGATTCGCTCGGCTATCTCTCCCTCGCCGGACTGCGCAAGGCGGTCGGCGACGAAGAGAACTGCAACTACTGTTATGCCTGCTACACCGGCGACTATCCCACCGACCTGGTCAATATCGAAGAGCTGATGTCGGCGAAAAAGAAGCGGGGGTAGCGTGCTGCTGGCAATCCGCGGGTGGTCGCTTGGTTCCGCACCGTGCCATCCGGGATACACCTGTATCTTGCCGGCGCCGGGTATATGCCGGAATTCCAAGCACGGTACGACGTACTCGGCTCGCGCGCCGGCGCGCGAAGAGGAAGCAAAAGCCGCCTGAGCCCCTGCGCCTCTCAGCCGCCTGCCTGGATCTCACTGCCGCAATGAGCGACACTCACTGCGATCTGATGGCTGCGACTAACGTCTTTCCGTACTTTGACGACTCGCAACTGGCCCGCGCTTTCGAGCATCTGAAAGCCATGCCGGCTTCGGATGGTTACCTGGTTCACAACGAGCCGCGGCCTGCGCCCGAATCCGTGGCGCGCAGCCTGGGCATGCCCCTGATTCAGGCACGCAGCGTGCTGGTGACCCAGACGGGTCCAGGAAAGCTGTACGACGCGATTGTGGTTCTTGGAGGCGGCGGGTTCAGCCCGGAAATTCCAAATTTGGAATAACCGGCGGCCCGGCACTCTATGGACTTGAAAAACGAGGACATGTGTTAAAATGGAAACTGATTACATTGGGTATCGGGTTTCCAAAACCTGTAACGAGATCTTTGCCAATAACGTCGAAACACGTGACGGCGGCTCTCGGAGGGGATTTGTGGGAGCTGGCGAATTATAATGGCTGAATTGCGACAGACCGCACCACCAATGGCAGACGACCATCTTGATCGGATGCTCGCGCCGGAGCTCGAGAAACCCTGGCTGGTGTCGCTCTATGACAATCTTCGCGACGCCATCCGCCCGCCCAAGCTGCCTCCTCTCGAAGTAACATCCAAGCCGGTGGCGGTAAAAGACATCTGGGGGCTGTACCGCCGCGACAAGCGCTCGGGGCCGCTTTCGCTGCTGATCCACGTAAGCGTCGTCGTCCTGATGTTCACCGTGGCTTCCAGTAAAGCCGTGCAGGATTCCATGAAGCAGGTGGTGCCGCTGATTGCGCCTCCCATCGACCTGGCGCCCTACGTTCCGAAGATGGCGCCCAAGCAGGTAGCCATGGGCGGCGGCGGTGGCGGCGGCGACCGTTCGCCCCTGCCCGCCAGCAAGGGCCGTCTGCCGCGCCAGTCGCTGCGGCAGTTCACGCCGCCGATGGCGGTAGTGAACAACCCGAATCCGAAACTGCTGATGGAGCCCACCATCATCGTGCCTCCGGATGTTCCGCTCCCCAACAACAACATGAACGTGTGGGGCGATCCGCTGGCCAAGATCGGGCCGCCCTCCAACGGCCCCGGTTCGGGCGGCGGTATCGGCAGCGGTTCGGGCGGCGGCGTAGGCTCCGGCAGAGGCGGTGGTTTCGGACCTGGTGAAGGCGGCGGTGTCGGCGGCGGCGTGTTCCGCGTCGGCGGCGGCGTGACCGCTCCCGCGCTGCTCTACAAGGTCGAGCCGGAATACTCCGAAGAGGCCCGCAAGGCCAAGTACCAGGGCACCGTGGTGCTGTACGTGGAAGTCGACTCGGCCGGCCGGCCGCGCAACATGCGGGTGGTCCGCAGCCTTGGCCTCGGGCTCGACGAGAAGGCCATGGAAGCGGTGCAGAAGTGGCGCTTCAAGCCGGGCTACAAGGACGGCAAACCCGTCACGGTGGCCGCCACCATCGAGGTCAACTTCAGGCTTCTGTGAAGCCCTACCAGTTCGTATAGGATCCGTCGGGGCGTTTCAGCAGCGGCGTGGTCAGCCGCTTCTCCGTCACCTCGGCGGCGAGTTGCGCGCGCGCCGGATCGAAGGTCACTCCGAGACCCGGCCGGTCGTTGGGCCACAGCTTGCCGTTGCGGAAATCGAAGCACTCCGGCAGGTGCGGGATGTTGCGCGGTCCGGCGCCGGTCATCTCCATCAGCACCGGACCGGGAAACGCGGCGCAGCAGTGCACCAGCGCGGCTTCCGCCACCGAGCCGGTGAAATGCGGAACCAGCCCCACATAGTGCGTGGCGCACAGCGCCGCGATCTGCATGAACTCCGTGACGCCGCCCACGTTGGGGATGGCGGCGCGGCTGTAGTCGATCAGATGCTGCTCGATCAACTCGTTGATGTCCCAGCGCGCGCCGAACTGCTCGCCCGCCGCGATGGGCACTTTCACCTGCTTGCGCAGCTCGCGGTAGACACCTGGATTCTCCGAGCGCACCAGGTCCTCCACGAAGTACGGCTCAAGCGGCTCGACCAGCGTGCTTAACCGCACCGCGTCCGGGAAATCCAGCCGCGTGTGATAGTCGATGGCCCAATCTCCGTCTTTGCCCACGCCTTCGCGGATCTGCCGGCAGTCTTCCAACGTGCGCCGCACCGCCTGGCGCGACTGGAACGGCTCGCCGCCCACCACCGAAGTGCGGTAGGCGCGAAAGCCCGCTTCGATGCAGGCGCGCGCGGTCTCCGCCAGGCTGCCCTTGCGCGGAAAGCCGGTGGAATAGCACTCCACGTGCTCGCGCGACTTGCCGCCGAGCAATTGGTACAACGGCACGCCGAGCGCCTTGGCCTTGATGTCCCACAGCGCCATATCGAGCGCGCCGAGCGCGTGCAATTTCTCCCGCCCCGCCGGGTAAAAATAGCCGCGGAACATGAGCTGCCAAAGGTAGTCGATGCGGGACGGGTCCTCACCGATGAGCATGGCTGCGCATTGCGTCACGGTGTCGCGCGAGCCGCCCTCGCCGATGCCGGTGATGCCCTGATCCGTCTCCAGCGTGACGATGTGGGTGCTCTGGTTGAAGAGCTCTTTCTTGTACTGCGGGTCGAGGTAGAACCGCGCCCGCGTAATTTTCATTTTGGGCAGTGCGGCATGCGCCGCCGATGCCGCGGCGAGGCCGAGAAACGTTCGCCGGTTCATGATTTCACCACCGTGACCACGGCCTGGGCTTCGGCCGAGAGTCCCTCGCCCACCGGCCCGAGCCTTTCCGCCGTTTTGAATTTCACGCTGACGCGGTCCACGCTCAAGCCCATCACCTCGGCCAGCCGCGCGCGTATGGCCTGGCGAAAATCCTTGAGCTTGGGGCGCTCCAGAATCACGTTGCCGTCCACGTGCACTGGTTGGAAGCCGGCTTCGCGCGCCAGCCGGCAGGCGTGCGCCAGGAACACCATGCTGTCGGCCCCTCTCCAGCGCGGATCGGAATCGGGAAAGTGCGCGCCGATATCGCCCAGCGCGGCGGCGCCCAGCACGGCGTCGGTGATGGCGTGCGCCAGCACGTCGGCATCGGAGTGGCCTTCCAGGCCCACCGGAGAGGGGACCGCCACTCCTCCGAGGATCAGGGGACGTCCCGCCGCCAGCCGGTGGCAATCCCAGCCGAAGCCCGTGCGGTACTCGCTCAATGCGCCTCTTGGTGCGCCGCCTTTTCCTGTTCCAGAAACAGGCGCGCCAGGTCCATGTCGCCGGGCTTGGTGATCTTGATGTTCCGGTCGGTGCCGAGCACCACGCTGACCTCCACCTGCTCCAGGCGCTCCACCAGGCTGGCTTCGTCGGTGCCGATGAAGCCGTCGGTGCGGGCGGCCTCGAACGCCTGGAGCAGAACGTCGTAGCGGAACACCTGCGGGGTCTGCGCCAGCACCAGCTTGTCGCGGGGTATGGTGCCGCGGATGCGGGCGCCGGCCCCCTGCCTGCGGGCGACCTGCTTGACGGTATCCACCGGCACCACGCCGACGATGGCCGCGCCGGTGGCCGCCGCCTCGTCCAGCACTTTGTGGATGGTGTCTTCGTCGATGAACGGCCGCACCGCGTCGTGCACCGCAACCAGCGTGGTATCGGCGTCCAGGGCCTCAAGGCCGTGCTGCACGGACTCCTGGCGGGAGTCGCCGCCCAGCACGACGCGCACGCGCCTTCCCGGAACTTCGCGCTCGAGCAGCGCCGCCACCCACTCGCGGTCCTCGGGCCGTACCGCCACCACGATGTCATCGACGCGCCCACAGCCGGCGAACTTCCGCACCGTATGCACCAGGATGGGCGAGCCATCCAGCAGCATAAACTGCTTGCGGCTTGTGCCGGCCGTCTCCGGGGAGAACCGCCCCATGCGGGTCCCCAGACCCGCCGCCGGCAGGATTACAGCTATCTTCATGGACCTACTCCACCACCACCATGGTGCCGTCGTCCAGGTACGCCACGCCCTGGTTGTACTCCTTGCCTTCCTTAAGCACGAACACCCGCATGATCTCGCCGGGCAGCACGATAGGCTTCAAGGAATTCGCCAGCTCGTTGATGTTCAGCACTTCCACGCCGTGGAGTTGGGCTACTTTATTCAGGTTGAAATCGTTGGTGATGATCTTGCAGTCGTAAATCTTGGCCAACTCGATCAGCTTCATGTCCACGTCGCGGACGTGGGGAAAGTCGTCTTCCACGATCTGCGTATTCAAATGGGCCATCTTCTGAATCCGCTGGAGAATATCGAGCCCGCGCCGCCCGCGGTTGCGCTTGAGCGAATCGGCCGAGTCGGCCACGAGCTGCAACTCCCGCAGCACGAACTGCGGGATCACCAGCACGCCGTCCAGGAAGCCGGTTTCGGCGATATCGGCGATGCGGCCGTCGATGATCACGCTGGTATCCAGGATCTTGAAGGCGTTCTTCGGCCCCTTTTCGCCTCCGAACACTCCCCCCATGGCGGCCAGGTTGAGGACGTCGCCTTTCTTGGCCCCGACCACCATGCCCACGTAGGTCATCAGCAGCAGCAGCGCAAGCTGAATAAACGGTTTGGCGGCGTTGGCGGACCGCAAAGCATGCTCCAGCACCAGCACCATCAGGAAGGCGCCGAAGATACCTAGAATGGAGCCGCAAGCTGCCCCGATGAGCCGTTTCAGGCTGACGCGCTCCAGCCGGATCTCAAAGAAAATAATGATCCCAGCCAACACCGCGCCGGCAAACCCGCTCATGAGCCTTTGTGTTTGCGCCGCCGTTTCACTGCCGGCGGGCAGCAGGAAGTAAAAACACGCGCTGAGGACGATGACGAACACAACCCGAACGATAGCCAGATCGAGCACGAAAGCACCCCCTTAAGGTGGGTACAGAAGATCGCAATACTCCAAATCCCTATGTACCGGTCCCTGGTTACGACAAAGTCGCGCCAAGAGTATATCATCCCTTGACAAGAGGCTGAAGACGATTTGGCCGAAGTTCCGCGGTGGGAACTGAAAAACGGGCAAGAGTCAGGTAAGTCCGGGGAACGGCCAGACGCGCTCCACCGTCTGGCGCAACATCCAACGGCGGTCCTCGTCGTTGAGAAAGTCCATCTCGTCGCGCACCAGGGCGAGCGCTTTGGCGTAGCCGCAATAGTTCTCCACCAGCGGCCAGTCCGTGCCCCACATCAGCCGCCGCGGTCCGAACGCATCGTAGAGGCGCTTCACCTGCGCCTGCGAGTCCCTGTAGGGATAGGGCTGCCTGGAGAGCGACCAGGTGTGGGACACTTTGACGAACACCTTCGGGTAGCGTTCGAGCGCGGTGAGCTTGCGCAGTTCGCCGGGCTGGTCCACGGGGCAATCGGCCATGTGGTCTATGACCACCGTGAGATCGGGGAACTTTTCGATGAGCGGCTGCACGTCGGGCATCCGGGCGACCGGCGCAAGCACCGTCATGGGAACTTTGAGCTGCCGGCAGCGCTCCCACAGCCGCGGCATCAGGGGGCCGCAGATCCAATCGCCCTGCGGGCCGGCGGCGGGACTGATGCGCACTCCTCGGAAGCCTTCTTCCACCAGGCGGGACAGGTCGTCCGGAGCGTCCGGGCTTTCCGGATTCACGCGCGCCACGGCCTGAAAATATTGCGGGTACTGCTTCAGCACGGCGGCGGTGTAGCGATTGTCCCACCGGTAATGAATCACCTGGATGAGCACGGTGCCGGCCACGCCGTTGGCGCGCATCAATTCGAGCAGCATCTCGGGCGTGGCGTCGGTTTCGGGCGGCCGCTTGGTTTCGGGCGCCCACGGATAGCGGGCATCGCGCTTCCAGACGTGTACGTGCGGATCGAGGACCTTGTAGGGAAGCCGGCGGGGCGCCACTGCGCCGGCAATGGCTTCGAGGGCGGTTCTGCGGCTCAAGTCCATTCCCGCAGTATAGTCTCGGGCCTTCGCCAAAGGCGGCCTGCCGGGGAGTCCCGGCAGGCCGTCGCGAATGGCGATCGTTCCAACACTCGCGGGCCGCTCAGGTGTGGGGATGACGCCCGCGATACGATCGCCGCGATCCCGTATATTCGGTCGTTTCGGAGTGATTATATCCGATAAGCGGAGTTCCGGATCTTTAATCCAAGCGCCTGGTGTGCGGCCGCGCACCGAAATCCCCGCCGGCCCTATCGCTTCCACCAGCGCTTCGCCAGGCCGCTGATCCGCTCTTTCACGCGCGAATAGATGGACGGTTTGGCTGGCTGCGCCGGCGCCGGCGCCGGTTCGGCGCCGGCCACCTGGGGCGGCGCATCGGGATCCACCGGCGTGTAAAGCCGCGGAACCGCTTCACACGCCGATTCCCCGGCAAAACGCACCACGTTTACGAGGAAGGCGAAGTTCCGCCGCACGCGGCTTCCGTCCGCTTTTTCCACGCAGACGGAAAAGCCGGGGTACTCCGTTGCGGCGGGCGCGCCGCGCCCGGTGTTGCCCGTGGAAAGCCGCACTTTCCCCACCGTGACCGGAAGAAAGCCCTTGATGCGGCGCTCGATGTAGGCGGTTTCATAGCGGCTCCGCCGCAGGCTCCAGATGAACACCCGGAAGCTGTCGAAATCGGAGTCTTTCAAGCTGCTCGCGGTCGTGGTCCAGAGCCAGTTGTGTTTGATCCCGGTCTCATCCTGCACCTCGCCCAAAGGGAAATACGAGGTGATGCGCGCGCCTTCGGCGTATTGCGCGACCTCGTCCGGGATGTTCATGAACAGCCGCCGGGTGAGCACCCATCCGGCCTGCCCGCCGGGAAGGCGAACCAGGCTCCAGTCGTCGGTGGGAACCGGCGCGGGAGGTTCCTCGGGCTCTGCCGGAAGATTGGTCTTCGAGATTTCGAGCCAGTTTGCGGGTGCGCCCGGCGGCGTAGGCCGCGGCGGCGGTGGAATACGGGCTTCCTTGGGCTTCTTCTTGGCGGGGGCCTTCTTCGGACGCGGCGGGATCAACGGCTTGCGGGGCGGGTCCGTGCGCGGCGTAACCACGTAGGCCAGCACCTCCATCTTGTCGCCCTGCTTCACCTGCGTAAAGCTCGGCGAGCGCCGCGCGGGCAGGGTATGGACATTCAGCAGGTCGAAGGTGGTGGCGATGCCCTGGCTGGGCAGTTTCCTGGATTTTTCGGCGAGTTCGCGCAGCGCCCCCATCTCCTCGGCGTTGAGCAGCAGGTTCTCCTCGGTCCAGCCTTCCGCGTTCCCTCCGCTGCGGACCTTCAGGAAGCGGCGCCGGCGGCCGACGATTTCCACGCGGTCTCCATGCCGCAGGGTGGCCGCAACCGGGGAATCCAGGGGGATATCCTGCCGCAACTTGAGGGTGGCGGGACCGATGTAGGCCTCGGCAATCACCGGCTGGCGCCGCTCGCCGTCACCCCCGCAACCGGAAAGCGCCAGCCAAGATATGACCAAACAAAGGGGTCCGAACCTGCGCATTGACCAGGCGAAGAATCCTTGCCTTTAGTGTAACAGCAGGACCTGCGTTTTCCCGTCAGATTTGCGCTTTCTCTGCCGATAGAGCAGGTAAGGACGAAGAGGAAGATGGATTGCGCCAAAGCCTGCAACCTGGAAACCGGAAACGCCCCCCTTATCGCGCTGGTGGCGGAGGATAGCCCGGTCTTCCAGAGCATGCTGCGCATCCTGCTCGAAAGATGGGGATATGGCGTGACGATGGCGGCTGATGGCCGTGAAGCCTGGGAACGGCTGGAGGCGACCGACGGGCCGCGGTTGGCCATCCTGGACTGGATGATGCCGGGGCTGGATGGCGTGGAGGTCTGCCGCCGGGTACGGGCGGGCGCCCGCGAAGACTACGTCTACATCCTGCTCCTGACCGCCCGCACGGAGAGCCGGTATCTGATCGAAGGCATGGAAGCCGGCGCCGACGATTACCTGACCAAGCCGTTCAATGCCCACGAGCTTCGTGTTCGCCTCCGGGCCGGGCGGCGCATCCTGGAATTGCAGGCGGAATTGCTCCAGGCCCGGGACGCGCTTCAGCGGCAGGCCACTCATGACGGACTCACCGGAGTGTGGAACCGCACCGCGATCCTCGAAATCCTGGAGCGGGAGCTCGAACGCGCCCGGCGCGAAGACGCGCCGGTGGCGGTCCTGATGCTCGACCTGGACCACTTCAAGCGCGTCAACGACACCCGCGGCCACTTGGCCGGGGACGAGGTATTGCGGCAGATGGTCCGCCGCATGGAGGCGGAGCTGCGCAGCTACGATTCGGTCGGGCGCTACGGCGGCGAAGAGTTCATGGTGGTGCTGCCGGGGTGCTCGGGGCTGGTTGCTGCGGCGCGCGCCGAGAGCCTGCGGCAAGCCCTCACGCAGCGGGAATTCAGCGTGAACGGCGAAGCCATTGAAGTTACGTGCAGCCTCGGGGTAAGCTGGTCCACGGCCTCGGACGGAACCGGCCAGGAAATGCTGGTGCGCGCTGCCGACGAAGCGCTCTACCGGGCCAAGCGGCGCGGCCGGAACTGCGTCGAGATCACTTGCCCGGAGCCGTCGCCTGCCTGGGCATAGCCGGGCGCTGCAAAGCCACTTCTTCTCCGGGCTTCAGGCCTTCCAGAACTTCCGCGTCGGTGTTGCTGCGGATGCCGAGCTTCACTTCGCGCTCCACCCAGCCCTCGCCCGCCTTGACAAACACCACGGTCTTGCCGGCGTCGGTTTGCAGGGCCGCCAGCGGCATCAGGACCGCGTTGTCCTTCTGCGCCACCACCACGTCCGCGCCGGCCGAAAGGTCGGGAATCACGCGGCTTTCCTGCTCCACCAGTTGAATCTTCACCGGTACGGCCCGGATGTAGTAGTTCTGGCGCCAGCCGCCCACCGCCAGCGCGCCGATGCTGAACACCCGGCCCTTGAGCTTCAGCCCCGGGAAGGCGTCAAAGTAGACCGTGGCGGGCTGTCCGATGCGGATCAGCTCGCTTTCCACTTGGTTGATGGAGGCGTCCACCTGCATGCTGGCCGGGTCCACGATCTTCATGAACGGCTGGTTGGGATACACCTGGTCTCCAACCTGGATCTGGGCCATCTCGCCGCTACGGAAGATCGTCTGCATGACCGCCAGGCCCTCCATGGGGGTCGTGATGGTGAACCGCTTCAGGTCGTGAATGTGGCGGTCGCGGTGCCGTACGTGCCGGTCGCGCGTCAGCTCCAGAATGCGCAGCTCGGAGCGCTGGGCGATCTCGTTCGTTTTGATATCGGCGAGCTGCTCCTTGTACTCGGCCTCGTACTGCTCAACGGAGAGCTTGAGGAGTTCCTGGTCGATGGTGGTGCGGATCTCGGCTGCGGCGTAGTCGAGCTTGGCCTTGTCCAGCCGCGCCTTGGCCTGGGTGAGGGCCTGGCGCAGGCTTTCACTGCTGATGGCCTGTTCGGCCTTGCGCTTGCGGATGTCGGCTTCGGCGGTCTGAACGGTGGCGTCGGTGTCGTCGATGTGATCCTTGGCGGCCTGGCCGTCGATTTCCGCCACCTTTTCGCCCCTCTTCACCCAGGTGCCGGACTTCGCCAGGAAGATCAGGGTGAGTGCGCGGCCGGATTCCGGACCGCGCAGCAGCGGCGCCGCGATGTTGGCGTACCGTCCCGCCGAGGTGGTGCCGGTGAGCCGTACGACGCGCTGGATGGTCCCGGCCTGAATCCGGGCGGTGCGGGCGATGGGCAGCGCGGCGGCCTTCTCGCTGGAGCGGGAACGAAAATACCAGGTTCCCGCCGCGATCAGGACCACCAGCGCCAGGAGAACACCGTACCGCAGCTTGCGGGAACCGGGCCGGCCGGATGTTAGAGGTTGAGGCCGGGACGGTTCCGGGGCTTCGGACGGCGCCGCCGATGGATTCACGGACGTAGACATAGCGATAGCTCTGTTAGGGCGCTCGGAGACCCCGGTTCGTTACAGACCTAGTATTTTACACCGCTTGCACGCCCCGCCGCCGGGCGCGAGCCGGAAGGCCGTGAAACGCCGAAGCGCGGCGGGATTACACTAGGCAGATATGAATCGACGCACCTTCCACGCCGCCGCACTCGGAGGCGCGGCCGCCCTGGCCGCCCCCGCCCGGAAACTCGAGCCGTTCGCGCCCGGAATCAAGGTCTCGCTCCAGATCCCCACCGAGCCTTCCGCCGAAGACTTGCAGTTCGCCCGTCAGCTCGGCGTCGGCTGGGTGAACATCCCCACCGGCGGCGAACGCGCCACGGCGGAGAACTTCGTGCGCCTCAAGCAGAAGGTGGAGGCGGCCGGGCTACAGGTGTGGAACATCGGCAACAGCAACGTCCACAACATGCCCGAGGTCACCCTCAACCTGCCGGGACGGGACGCCAAGATCGCCGAATATAAGCAGTACCTGCGCAACCTGGCGCAGGCCGGCATCCACTACACCACCTACGCCCACATGGGCAACGGCATCTGGAGCAGCGAGCGCGAGAGCACCCGCGGCGGCGCCTCGGCGCGCGCCTACGATGCCGCAAAGAACCCCAAGGGCCACTGGGCGGGCAAGGTCTTCGAGGCCCCGCTGAGCCATGGCCGCCAGTACTCGAAAGAGGAGATCTGGGAGAACTACACGTATTTCATCCGGCAGGTGGCGCCGGTGGCGGAGGAACTCGGCATCCGCATCGGCATCCATCCCGACGATCCGCCCGTGCCCGAGCTGGCCGGAGTGCCGCGCTGCATCTTCGGCAACTTCGACGGGTACGCCAAGGCCCTGGAAATCGCCGGGAGCCCCAACGTGGGGGTGTGCCTGTGCGTGGGCTGCTGGCTGGAGGGCGGCTCCCTGATGGGCAAGAGCGCGGTGGAGGCCATCCGCTACTTCGGCAGGCAGGACCGCCTGTGGAAGGTGCACCTGCGCAACGTGAGCGCGCCTTTGCCGCATTTCGTGGAGACCTTCCTCGATGACGGCTACCAGGACATGTACCCCGTGGTGAAGGCGCTGGCGGAAGCCGATTTCCGCGGCGCGCTGATCGCCGACCACGTGCCCGCCATGGTGGGCGGGCGCACCGGCTGGGCATACAGCATCGGCTACATCAAGGCGCTGGTGGCGCGCGCGCGGGCGGAGACGGGACGGGGATAATGCGGAGACGCGAATTTCTCGGTGTGGCGGCGCTTCCCCCGTTCGGCGGAGAGGACCCCGGCGGCATCAAACTGGCGCACCGCGTGCAGGCGGGCATCTCCGACGACGATCTGCTGTTCCTCAGGCAGATCGGGCTGCGCTGGGCGCGCGTGGAATTTCCGGCGGAGGCCGGCTTCGAGGCCGTGCGCGCCGCCCGCGACCGCTTCCTGCGCTTCGGCATGCGCATCTACACGGGCGTGCACCCGGCCTACCGCTCGCTCTCCATTCAACTTGGGCGGCCGGACCGCGACCGCGACATCGAAACCTACCGCGCTTTCCTGCGCGCCTTGGGGAAACTGGAAATTCCGGTGGCCTCCTACGACTTCCACCCCGGCAACACTTACACGACCGCCATGATCGAACGCCGCGGCTATGCCGCGCGCGAATTCGACGAGCGGGTCTTCCGCGCCAAGGTGGAGAAGCGGCGCTTCGAGCGCGAATACTCCGCCGCGGAGATCTGGGACAACTACACCTACTTCATGAAGGCCGTGCTGCCGGCGGCGGAAGAGGCGGGAGTGAAGCTCGCGCTGCACCCCGACGATCCGCCGCTCGAAAAGATGAACGGCGTGGCGAAGATTTTCACTCATTACGAGGGCTACCGCCGCGCGGAGCAGATCGCCGGCGCGAGCCCCAACTGGGGCATCACATTCTGCGTGGGCACCTGGGCCGAGGGCGGCAGCCGCATGGGCAAGAACATCCCGGGCATGATCCAGGATTTCGGCAGCCGCGGCAAGCTGCTCGAGATCCACTTCCGCAACGTCACCGGGACGCTGCCGCGCTTTGTGGAAACCTTCCCCGACGACGGCTACCTGGACATGTACCAGGTCATGAAAGCCCTGCGGCAAGTGAACTTCACCGGCGCCGTGGAGCCGGACCACGTGCCGAAACTGGCCGGCGATACGGGCATTCTGCGAGCGGGAACGGCGTACTGCATCGCCTACATGCGGGCGTTATTGCTGGCCCGCTAGAAGCGGATCGTGCTGCCTACCTGGATTGCATTGGCGGCTGCCTGGCCGCCGGCCAGTTCGAGCACGAACTGTGCGCGCGAGTGGCCGCCATAGGTAGGACACTCGCTCGCCCTGGTCTTGCACGGCTCGGCACGGGCCGCGATCTCGACCACCCTGCGGTTGGAGTCCATCCAGATAATATCGAGCGGGATGCGCACCTGGTACATCCAGTAGGTGTAGATGCCGGGCTTCTCGTGGATGAAGAGCATTCCCCGGTCCGCTGCCAGCGAGTCGCGGTACATCAGGCCGCGCTGCATCTCAAAGGTGCGAATGGCCACCTCGGCCCGCACTTTCTTGCCGTTCGGCAGCGTCACTTCGCGGACCTCCAGGCCGGCGAGGTCCTCGTCCTCATGTTTTCCGCAGCCGCACAGCGCCACCAGCGCCGCGCAGAGTAACAAGTAGCGCATGAGTTAAAATGGTAACGCTCTTTCTGTTTCATGTTTTGGAAGCGCGTGCGCCTGACGCTCGAAATGATCAAGTTCGAGCACTCCGTTTTCGCTCTGCCTTTCGCCCTGACCGGCGCCATGCTGGCCGTACGGGAGGGCGGGGCCGGCGCCCACAACCTGGCGTGGAAGATCAGCTTCATCGTGATCGCGATGGTGGCGGCGCGCTCGGCCGCGATGACGTTTAACCGGCTGGTGGATTCCGACCTGGATGCGCGCAATCCGCGCACCCGCATGCGCCATCTTCCGACGGGCACGCTCAGCAGAGGGTTCGCGTGGGGATTCGTGGCGGCCGCCGCGTTCGTCTTTCTGTTCGCCGCGCGCATGCTGAACCCGTTGTGTTTCCGGCTGGCCCCGGTGGCGCTCTCGGTCGTGTTCCTGTACTCTTTCACCAAGCGCTTCACCTCCCTCTCACATCTCGTGTTGGGGTTTTCGCTGGGAATCGCGCCGGCGGCGGCCTGGATCGCCATTCGCGGCTCGCTCGACGTGCGCATCCTATGGCTGACCGCGGCGGTGACCCTCTGGACCGCCGGCTTCGACGTGATCTACGCCTGCCAGGATTACGATTTCGACCAGCGGCAGAGCCTCTTCAGCATCCCTGAGCGGCTGGGCATCGCGCGCGCGCTGCGCGTGGCGCAAGCCTTGCACGTGCTCATGATCGCCTGCCTGCTGATGCTGGTGCGCAGCCTGGAACTGGGACCGCTGGCTCTGGGCGGCATCGCGGTGGTCGCCCTGCTCCTGATTTACGAGCACCGGCTAGTAAAGCCGCACGATCTCTCGCGCGTGGATGCGGCTTTCTTCACCATGAACGGCTGGGTGAGCATGGTATTCTTTGTCTTCTGGGCTGCGGACATCCTCCTCATCAAGCCTGGGGTCTGACCAATGCAACCGGTGATCGAAGACGCGCGCCTCGTCCCCATTCTGGCCAAAGTGGAGGGCGGCCAGCGACTCTCGCCCGATGACGGGCTGGCGCTTTACCGCACCCGCGATCTGCTGGCGCTGGGCTACATGGCGAACCTGGTGCGCGAGCGCCTGCACGGGAACCGCGCCTACTACAACGTGAACCGGCACATCAACCCGACCGACGTTTGCGTGGCGAGCTGCAAGCTGTGCGCGTTCGGCAAGAAGATCAGGGACCCCAAGGCGTACACCATGTCGCTCGAGGAGGCGTGGCAGAGGGCCGGCGAGGGCTGGACGGAAGCCGTTACCGAGTTTCACATCGTCGGCGGGCTGCATCCGGAACTGACGCTCGAGTGGTATTGCGAGCTGCTCCGCGGCCTGAAAGCCCGCTTTCCGCGAGTGCATCTCAAGGCGTTCACCATGGTGGAGATCGGGTACCTGGCGCGGCGGGCAAAGATCTCCGTCGAAGAAACCCTGGTGCGGCTGCGCGACGCCGGCATGGATTCGCTGCCCGGCGGCGGCGCGGAAATCTTCAGCGGGCGCGTGCGCCGGATGATCTGCGACCACAAAATCGACGGTGGCGAGTGGCTGGAGATCGCACGCACGGCGCATCGCCTGGGGTTGCGCACCAATTGCACCATGCTCTACGGCCACGTCGAGAACGAAGAGGACCGCGTGGATCACCTGGTGAAACTGCGAAGTTTACAGGATGAAACCGGCGGCTTCGACGCCTTCATCCCGCTGGCCTTTCACCCGGAGAACACCGCGCTCGCCCACATCGCCTCGACCACCGGCTTCGACGACCTGAAGAACATCGCGGTGGGGCGCCTGCTGCTCGACAACGTGCGGCACATCAAGGCTTACTGGGTGATGCTCACGCCGCGGGTGGCGCAGATTGCGCTGCGTTTCGGGGCCGACGACATCGACGGCACGCTGGTGGAGGAGAGGATCTACCACGATGCGGGCGCCACCACCAGCCGTGCGCTGCGCCGCAACGAGCTTCTGGAGTTGATCCGCAAGGCGGGCCGCGAACCGGTGGAGCGCGACACGCTGTACCGCGCCGTCGCGTAGCGCGGACTTACCGGTGCGCGAACCGGCGCAGGCGGAAGATCTCGTGCAGGGAAATGTACAGGTTGAAGATTCCTATGCCGCTGACCGCGCCCCTTACGTACGCGCTGGTCCAGTAGCGGCGCCATTCCGGCACCAGCACGGAGAAGAAATTGCCGTCCCAGGACGCCGTCCACGGATAGATCAGCAGGAAGGTCCCCACCTCCATGCAGAACACGATGAACAGCAGCGCCCAGATCTTGTGATACCAGCGGTATACGGGGCGCGGCGCCTCGTGCAGGGACAAAGCTGGACCTTCTACGCGCAAGGGAAGAGATCCATTTGGCCGTCCGTGGGAAACAGGGAACAGGCCCGCACCGGCTCGAAGCTGAGACGGTGCAAGGGAGTGGGGCCGGAACCGGCGAGAGCGCGCTGATGCCCGGCGGTGGAATACCCTTTGTGGTGAGCCAGGCCGTATTCGGGAAAGACTTCGTCCCAGGTGGCCATCATGCGGTCGCGGTGCACCTTCGCCAGGATGGAGGCCGCGGCGATGGCGTGGCAGCGCGCGTCGCCCTTCACGACGGGCTTTTGAGGCAGATCCAGGTCCAAAGCGAAGGCGTCGATCAAAACGAAATCGGCGGGCGGCGACAGCCGTTCCACGGCCAGCCGCATGGCCAGGCGCGAGGCCTGGTGGATGTTGATGAAGTCGATGGTGGCCGCGTCCACCGCAGCCACGGCCCAGGCCGCGGCGCGCTCGCGGATGCGCGCGGCGAGCACTTCGCGGCGTTCGGCATGGAGCAGTTTACTGTCGTTCAGGCCGCGCACGGGACGCTCCGGCGAAAGCACCACCGCGGCGGCCACCACGGGGCCGAACAGCGCCCCGCGGCCCACCTCATCCACGCCGGCCACGCGCAGAAAACCCCGCGCCCGCAGCTCGCGTTCCAGGGTCCCTTCGCAGCGGAATTTCGCGACCGGCTCCGCGGCCCGCATGTGGCGCTACTCGCGCTCGCGCAGGCGGGCGGCCTTGCCTTTCAGGTTGCGGAGGTAATACAGCTTGGCGCGCCGCACGCGCCCGGTGCGAACCATGTCGATGTGGTCGATGACCTTCGCGTGCAGCGGGAAAATGCGTTCCACGCCCTGGCCGAAGCTCACCTTGCGAACCGTGATGCTCTCGCCCATGCCGGCGCCCCGGCGCGCGATGACGGTGCCTTCAAAAGCCTGCAAGCGCTCTTTGTCGCCTTCCTTGATCTTGACGTGCACCCGGATGGTGTCGCCCGGACGAAACTCGGGCGTATCCGAGCGCTTGTTCTTGTTGATGAACTTAGTCAACAGGGGAGTGTTCATGATGTCTTCCTAAAATCCTATTTCAGCCGCAGATGGACGCAGATAAACGCAGATCATTCATCTGCGCGGGCCGATCCCTAATCTTCTAGTTTAGCTGCTTCCACGGCTTCCCGCTTGAGCAGGTCCGGACGCAGCCGGGCGGTCTTTTCCAGGGCGGCGCGCCGCCGCCAACGGCGGATCTCCTCGTGGTTGCCGCCGAGCAGAACTTCGGGCACCTTCCAGCCGCGGAACTCCGCGGGCCGGGTCCACTGGGGGCAGTCCAGCGCGCCCCCGCCATGCCCGTTCACCTGAAACGACTCGTACACCCGGGAGTCCTGGTTGCCGAGCACCCCAGGCAGCAGCCGCGCGACGCTATCGATGATCACGGCCGCGGCCAGCTCGCCGCCGCTCAGCACGTAATTGCCGATGGACACCTCGTCATCGGCCAGGTGTTCGGCCACGCGCTCGTCCACGCCCTCGTAGCGGCCGCAAAGGAAGAGCACCTCCTCGGCGGCGGCCAGGCGCCCCGCCATGTTCTGGTCGAACAGACGGCCCTGCGCCGAAAGCAGCACCACGGGACGCTCCGGGCCGCGCTCGGGAAAAATCGACTCCACCGCGGCGAACAGCGGCTCCGGCTTGAGCAGCATGCCTTCCCCGCCCCCGAACGGCCGGTCGTCCACGGTCTTGTGCCGGTCGCTGGCCCAGTCCCGCAGGTTGTGGACGCGGATCTGGAGCGCCCCGGCGTCACGCCCCCGCCTGATCATTCCGTGGTCGAACGGTCCCTGGAAGAATTCCGGGAAGATCGTCACCACATGGAAGATCATGGTTCGTTCAAGTCCTTCAATCCCTCGGGCAGTTCCACCACGATGCGCCGCGCCGCCGGGTCTATCTCGATGCAAATGGCCCGAGCGAACGGGATCAACAGGCCTCCGTCCAGCTCCAGCAAGGGCGGGCCGCCATACTCGTGAAGAGCTTTCACCTCCCCGAGCAGCTTGCCGTCACGCTCGAAAACCTGGCAGCCGGCCAGGTCGTCGAGGAAGTACTCGCCCGGATCGAGCGCCGCCCGCTCGGCGCGCGGAATGCGCACCTCGCACCCGGAAAGCTTCTCCGCTTCGGAGATGCTGTCAATCCCGCGGAACTTGAGCACCAGCCGTCCCCCGTGAAACCACGCGGACTCCACCTCGGCCGGTTCGCCCCCGCCGAACAGGAACACCCGCCCCAGACCGGAGAAGCGTTCCGGCGCGCCGAATGCGGTGGCCGTAAGCTCGCCGCGATTGCCGCGCGTTCTGCCCAGCACCGCGACGGTGATCCACTCCTGCGGCGCCCCGAAGTCTTCCGAGGCGCTCACTCCAGGATTTCCAGCGTGAAACGCCGGTTCAACTTCATGCCGGCGGCGCCGAGGATGGTGCGGATGGAGCGGGCCGTCCTGCCCTGTTTCCCGATCACTTTCCCCAGGTCGCTCGGGGCCACTTTCAGCTCCAGCACGGTCACTTGTTCCCCCACCACTTCGCGGACGGACACCTCTTCCGGGATGTCAACGAGAGCTTTCGCGATGTCCTCAACCAACTGTTTCATGCACCCCGCCTCCTAATGCTAATCGTATCAGAGAGGTTCCAGCGGAGCCGTGCGTAAACGGCCTCCACCGCCTGTTACAGCCGTCAGTTTTGCTACAGTTGACGCGCGGGGGGAATTGCGTTTCAGGCCACGGGCTGCCCGGCGGGCGCCGGGTTCTTGTCCACCAGCCGCTGCACCGTATCCGACAGATGGGCGCCCACGCCCTTCCAGTACTGGATGCGCTCGTGGTTCAACACCACCTGCGCCGGATGGGTGAGCGGGTTGTAATGGCCCACTACCTCAAGGCTGCGCCCGTTTCTCGCCCGTTCCTTCTCAATCACGACAACGCGATAAAACGGCTTCTTCTTGGCGCCAAAACGCGCCAGGCGAATCATCAACATAGGCTTCTAACTCTTAGCCGGGGGGGGCCGCGCGGCCCCCCCCGGCTAAACGCTAGCCGCCGAACGGCATGGGCAGCTTCATGCCTTTAAGCTTCTTGCCGATGAACCCTCCGCTGAAGCTCTTCATCATCTTGCGCGCCTGCCCGTACTGCTTCAGCAACTGGTTGACTTCCTGCACGCTGGTGCCGCTGCCGCGCGCGATGCGGCGCCGCCGTGAGCCGTTGATAATCATGTGATTGGCCCGCTCGCGCGGCGTCATCGAATCGATGATCGCCACCACCCGCGTGATCTCGTTCTCGTCCACCTTGACGTCCTTGAGTTCCTTGAGCATGCCCACCTTGGGCATCATCGAGAGCAGCCCCTCGAGCGGTCCGAGCTTGCGAAGCTGGCGCAACTGGTCGCGAAAATCGTCCAGCGTGAAGTCGTTCTCGATCAGCTTGCGCTGCATCTCGACTTGCTGCTTCTTGCCGATGGCCTCCTCGGCCTTTTCGATGAACGACAGGATGTCGCCCATGCCGAGGATGCGGGAGGCGGCGCGGTCGGGATGGAAGGGCTCGAGCGCGTCGAATTTCTCGCCCACTCCCACGAACTTGAGCGGCTGCCCGGTGACGTGGCGTATGGAAAGCGCCGCGCCGCCGCGGGCGTCGCCGTCCATCTTGGTGAGGATGACGCCGGTGATCCCCAGACGCTTGTGAAATTCGTCGGCGGACTTGACCGCGTCCTGGCCGGTCATGGCGTCGGCGACAAATAGGATTTCGACCGGCGAGAGCAGCTCCTTGAGCTGCTGGAGCTCGGTCATGAGCTGCTCGTCGATGTGCAGCCGGCCGGCGGTGTCCACCAGCAGCACATCGCGGCCG
>JBHGBM010000110.1:0-15087 GCA_041946965.1 Bryobacteraceae bacterium | reverse complement strand
GCCAAAGTGCTGCCGCGCGTGGAAGTGGACAAGCTGTTCGAATCGCGCACGCGCTACGGCGTGAAGGCGAAGGTGGGGCCGGTTCCGGGCTGCCCGCTGGCGGCCGAGGAAATCGGCGGCGCGGGTTGCGCGAGCCGCATCTGCGTGACGCGCGAGGAGCTGGTGGCAATGGTCGAGGAAGGAATTCGCGCTAGAACAAAGGGCTAGACGATAGGAGAATTCGATGGGTGAAGCGTTAGGGATGATCGAGACTCGCGGCTTGGTGGCCATGATCGAGGCATCCGATGCCATGGTAAAGGCCGCGAAAGTGACGCTGGTCGGCTGGGAGAAGATCGGGTCGGGTTACGTGACCGTGCTGGTTCGCGGCGACGTGGCCGCGGTTCGCGCCGCCACCGACGCCGGCGCCGCCGCCGCGCGCCGCGTGGGCGAGCTCATCGCGGTGCACGTGATTCCGCGTCCGCACCAGAACCTGGAAGACATCCTGCCGATCGGCAAGACGCAGGCCGCAGTCACGGCGAAGTAGCCGCAGGAAGAATGCCATGATTCTGGCCCGGGTGGTAGGGACGGTTGTCGCCACGCGCAAGGATCCCCGCCTGGAAGGCAAGAAGCTGCTGATCATCAAGCCGGTGTCGCCGGAAGGCAAGGACGACCCCGGCTACGTGATTGCGGTGGATACCGTCAGCGCCGGATTCCGCGAACGCGTGATCGCGGTTTCGGGCAGTTCCGCCCGCATGGCCGAAGGTTGCAAGGACACTCCTGTGGATACCGCCATTATCGGCATCGTGGACGACGTCCAACTGGATACGTGACATGTTCCTCGGCCGCGTGGTTGGCAGCGTCTGGTCCACGGTGAAGCACCCCGGCCTTTCCGGCCACCGTCTCTTGATCGTGCAGCCGGTGACTCCCGAGCTCAAACCCAGCGGCAAACGCGTGATCTGCGCGGACTGGACGGGCGCGGGGGCGGGCGAAACCGTCTACTGGTGCCGCGGGCGCGAGTCGAGCTTCTCCTTCCTTCCCGACGAGGTGCCCACGGACTTCGCCATCGTGGGCATCGTGGACAGGATCCACCTGAAAGACAGGAAGGCGGAACCGTGCTGATCGCGCGCGTGGTGGGCGAGATGGTGGCGACACGCAAGCACCCCAGCCACGAAGGCCGCAAGGTGCTGCTGGTGCAGCCGCTCAACCTGGACGGCTCCAACCGCGGCGATCCTCTGGTGGCGCTCGACGCCATCGGCGCGGGCGCCGGAGACAAGGTTTTGCTGGTAACCGAAGGGTTCAGCGCGATGACCAGCGTGGGGCGGCCTCAATCACCGATTGACATGGCCGTGATCGGCTTCATCGACCAGATCGACCTTGCGCCGGGGGTGTCCTGAGGTCTTGCCGTTGCGCAGTACCAGGCGGGCGGCCAGCAGAAGTCCCAGCACCCATTTCCCTACTTCCAATCCCGAATACGTTGCGTGCAGCGTCCAGAAGCGTGAGTCCGTGGAGGAGCGCACATCGGCGGCAAAGTCCAGCGCACGGCCCAGATCGACGATTTGAGGTGTGATCAGGAAGCGATCCAAAATCGTGATCAAAAGCATGAGCAGCGCCGGCAGGATCGAAATCGCCTTTTCGTGAGTGGCAAAGACCAGGAGAAACAGGAGCAGGAGGCCGAGGCCGAGTTGGACCGTGTCCCAGGTTTCGAAATACCAGCGGTTCAGCTCGGAAACCTGGTAGCGCAGCAGGGGCCGTGCCTGAGCGCCGAGTAAGTTCACCGCCGGTTGGGCCTGCGGCGCGGGGCTGACGAGCAGCCGGTCCACCCCGCGGAAGTTTTGGGTGGCCACCAGCGCCATGAAGAAGCAGCCGCCAAGCCACATCCCGAGCAGGAGCGAGACAAGGCGCCTGAAGTGCATCAGAGCAATTATGTCACAGGCACGCGGATTGCATGTGAAGGATCGTGTGAGCGGTGTGCTTCGCGAAGCCAGCGGCGTGCTGGCGCGCTACGTGCGCGCGCAGGTTCGGATCTCGCTGATTCTGTCCGCGATCTACGCCGTGGGGCTGGCAACCCTGCGGGTTCCGCTATGGCCGCTGCTGGCGCTGGTCTGCGGATTCGCGCACGCCGTCCCCGTATTCGGCGCGCTGGCGGCGGCCCTGATCACCGCGCTGGTGGCGTGGGTGACCCGCGACGGATACACGGCGATCTGGGTGATGTGCCTGTTCGCGGCGGCATCCGGGCTGGAGGGTTTCTACCTCACGCCGCGCATCATGGGCCGCCGCCTGAGCCTGCCGCCGCTGTGGGTGTTCTTCGGGACCCTGGTGGCGGGCTCGCTGTTCGGATTCTTCGGGGTGCTGCTGGCGGTTCCGGCGATGGCGCTGATCGCGGCGCTGTGGCGGCTGCGGAAAAAGTGACCCCGGCGCCGCTTGATCTGGCGAGCCTCCGGAAGTGCACTCCAGTCTGGGGATACATGGAAGCCGGACCCTGGCAGTGCTGCGGCCCGTATACCCCTGGCGCCCCCAATAGCCCATCCGGGTTGGACGCGGCGTGCCGGCGTCCGCCTACAGCGGCGGCTCCATGGGCATCACCACGGGCGATTCGCGCAGGAAATCGAGGCCGTCCATCTCCCGCACGGCTTCGAAGATGGAGCGCTCCGAGGTGGGCTCCACGGTGATGACGAACGGGAGGTCGTGCTTGGTGTCGCAGGGCTGTTGCAGGACGGCTTCCAGGCTGATCTGTTTTTTTGCCAGGATGCCGGCCAGCGCGGCGAGGATGCCGGGGCGGTCGTCCACGCGGAAGCGCAGGTAGTAGGGCCGCTTCTGCACCAGGATGGAGACTGGCTGATACTCGCCGAGGCGTTCGTGGGCGAAGGGTGAAACGCGTTCGGGGCTGCCGCTGCGGATCTCGCGCGCCACGCGCATCAGGTCGCTGACCACCGCCACGCCGGTAGGACGCGGGCCGGCGCCGCGGCCGTAGTAGAAAGTATCGCCGCCGTAAGCGCCTTTCACCCACACCGCGTTGTAGGCGCCCTGCACTCCGGCCAGAATGGTGGTGACCGGGATCAGGCTGGGACGCACGGAGAGCAGCAGGCCCTCCGCGGTCTGGCGCGCCGCGCAGATCAGCCGGATGGTGTGGCCAAGCTGGTGCGCATAGGCGAAGTCCATGGGTGAAATCCGCCTGATGCCTTCCACGAAAATGTCCGAAGGCGTGATGCGCTCGCCGAAGGCCAGCGCGGCCAGAATGGCAAGCTTGGAGCGCGCGTCGAAACCGTCGATATCGGCGCTCGGGTCGGCTTCCGCGTAGCCCAGCCGCTGCGCCTCCGCCAGCACCGTTTCGAGCGCGGCGCCGTGCTTCTCCATCTCGGTAAGGATGTAGTTGCTGGTCCCGTTGAGGATGCCGTAGAGCGCGGCGACCCGGTCGCCGGAGATGCCTTCGCGCAGCACGGCGTGGATGGGAATACCGCCGGCGACGCTGGCCTCCATGGCCAGGTTGATACCCGCGCGAATCGCCTTGTCCCAGATTTCGCTCCCGTGCATCGCCATCAGCTCTTTGTTGGCGGTGACCACGGACTTGCGATGGCCGATGGCGGTCTCGACAATCTCCTTGGCCGTAGTGATGCCGCCGACCAGCTCCGCCACGATGTCCACCTCGGGGTGAGCAACCACCTCGCGCCAGTTCGCGGTCCGGAAGACGCCGTCGAAACAGGGCGGCAGGACCTTGGCTTGGACCGAGCGGCTGCACAGCGCGGTGACGCGCAGTTGAAAGCCCAGCTTCAACGCGATTTGCGCGGCGTTTTCCGCCAGGATGGAGAGAGTGCCGGAGCCTACATTACCCAGGCCGATGATTCCGATGTTGACTTCGTTCATTGCGATTGAGCGTGTTACTGAGCGGCCGGTGTCTCGGCGGCGAGCGTTTCGCCGCCCTGCAAACCGTTGGTGACGGCCACTTCGATGTTGGACGCGAGGCCGGTATCGACCGCGCGCTTTTCCCAGCCGGAGGCGCCGCGAACCCACGTAAAGCTCTCGTCGCCCGTTTCGAAGAGGCACTCACGGGGCACGATCACGGCATCTTCGGCTTCCTCCAGCACCACGTCGGCGCTGATCGAGAGGTCCGGGATCACGCGCGGGTCCATGTCCGTAAGTTGCAGGCTGACGGGGACGCGGCGCACCCAGGATGCGCGGAAACCGCCCGTGGACGCCATGGCGCCGACCCCGGCCACGCGCGCCGGCAACTCCAGGTCGGGATACGCGTCGAAATGGACGGTGGCTTCCATGCCAACACGCACCTCCTGGCTGTCCACCTGGTTGAGGCTGGCGTTCACCACCATGGCGCTGCGGTCCACGATGCGCATGTAGGGTTGGCTGGGGGCAAGCTGGTCTCCGCGCTGGATCTGGACGTGCTCGTGACCGCGGTGCGTTTCGAGCATGACCGCGATCCCGTCGACGGGTGATTTCACCACCATGCGCTCCAGCGCCCGCTGCGCGCGGTCGTATTCCATGCGGGTCTGGCGCAGGTCGATTTCGGAACGGCGGATGGAAGCGGTTTCCGAAATGAGGAACAACTTGGTTTGCGAATCCAGTTCCTTGTAACGCGCGACAGCCTCTTCGTAGTTGAGGGTGGCGCGCTCGGCGCGGATGGCGGACAGGATCGGATTCTTCTTGAGATCCAGCAGGGCTTTCTCCATGGTGGCCTTGGCCCGGAGGACCTGCTGATCGTGGCCGGCGCGCCTGACCGCGAGCAGCGCGCGCAAACGCTTCAGGTTGGATTCATGTTGATTGACCCAGGCCTTGTAATCGTCCATGCGGTTGAGCATGTACTGGCGGTCGAACTCGGCCACGGTCTCGCCCTTCTGCACGGAGCTGCCGGGCTTGACGACTTCCTGCAACACCAGCATGAACTCGGTGTAATGGCGGCCGGTCCGGGTGCCGCGAATGGGGGGAGCGAGCATCAACACAGACTTGGCAGCCGCGGTCATGCCGCTCAACCGCAAGGTGCGTTGCAGATTGCCTTTGCGGGCTTTGGAAGTGCGCACGGGCGCAGGGCGATTCCGCGCAGCCTGCCGCGCGGGGCGCAGAACCCACCATACGGCGAGGGCGGCCACAACCGCAAGCAGAGTTACTCCGCCCCATATTCCACGCCGCGACGGTTCAGGCGCCTCGACGCGGCGCAGGCGTGGTGACGAATATGGCGCTGGCGCTGGTGCGGGGGCGCTGGAACTCGGTATGGCCATCTCGAATGGTCTGAAACATTCTAACTTAGCGTATTTCGCACCTGGACGTCTATTGACGGGGCCTACAACCCGCTGAACTGGACGTCGTGGAAATGCAGGGCGGGCGTCCTCCAGTTGCCATACGGAAACGGGTCGCTGCCCACCGCGGCCAGGTTGTTCCACAACTCCCGCAGGTTGCCCGAGATGTTCATTTCGTTTACGGGATGGAGGATCGCGCCATTCTCGACGTAAAAACCGGTGATGCCGAAGGAGTAGTCCCCTGTGGTCGGATTCGAGTTGCCGCCGAGGAAGCCCGCCGCCAGAATGCCTTTCGGGATGGTCCTGGTGAGCGCGGCCAGGTCCTTATCGCCGGTCGCGAACACCAGGTTGGAAGCGCCGCCGCTGGTGGGTTCCATACCGAGTTTGCGGCCGTAGTAACTGTCGATGAAATACGTCTTGAGCACGCCCTTTTCAATCACGGCGCGCCGTCGGGTGGCGATGCCCTCGCCGTCGAACAAACGCGAGCCGGCGCCGGCGGGCAGGAAGGGATCGTCGGTCACGGTGAGCCGCTCGTGCGCGACGCTCTTGCCGAGCATGCCGTCGAGAAAGGACCTCTTCTGCTGCAAGGCCGAGCCGCTGAGGGCTCCGATCACGGGGCCTAACAGGCGCGAGACGGAGCGGTTTTCCACCAGCAGTTCGTAGCGGCCGGAAGCGATCTTCCGCTGGCCGATTCTGCCGAGAGCCCGGGTGGCGGCTTCCTTGCCGATCACCGCGGGATCCGGCAATTGCTTCCAGTGGCGCGTGTAGCCGTAGGCGTAGTCCTCGGGCCGGCCGTTCTCGTCCTTTACGGTCACCTCCGTAAACAGCGTGAACGAGGTGCGCGCCACCTGGCCCTCGAAGCCGTTGCTGTGGACCTTGACCAGCCGGCTGAACGTGTCGGTGTAGCCGGTGGTGGCCGAAATGATCTTGTCGCTCTGCGCCAGGGCGGCGCTTTCCATGGCCTTCGCCCGGCGCACCCGCTCCACGGAATCGATGCGCTCGTAGGCCGGGTCCACCAGGTCCAGGGCCCGCTGCTCCTGGCCCCGGTAATATTTCGGGTCGGGAAGGGCGCGGAAGGGGTCCGGCGCGAGATACTTGGTCATCCCTACCGCGGCGGAGATGAAACTCGCCAGCGAATCGCGCCGCAGGTCGTTGGTGCTGTGGGAGGAGAAGCGGTGATCCGCGTAGACCGCGAGTGACAAACCGCTGCGCATGGCCTCCTGCATCTTTTCGACTTTTCCCGCGCGGATCTCGACCTCGATGGAGCGCTCGGTGGAGATGTTCACGGCCGCCTCGCCGGCTCCCTGCTTCCTGGCCTGATCCACGGCCCAACGGGCGAGTTCCAGGTTCTGGTTGTCCGCCATCATGTCCTCCGTTATCCGTTCACGCCGCCCACCGTGATGGCCGAAACCTTCACCGTGGGCAGTCCCATCTGTACGGGCATGCCCTGCCCGTTCTTGCCGCAAGTACCGCCGCCCTCGGAGAGTTTGAGGTCGTCGGCGACCATGGTGATCCGTTTCAGGATTTGCGGGCCGTTGCCGATGATGTTGATGTCTTTCACGGGCCGGGTGAGTTTGCCGTCTTCGATCAGGCAGCCGAGCTTCACGTAAAACGTGAAGTCTCCGGCGCCGATACGGACCTCGCCGTTGGTGAACTCCTCCGCGTACAGACCCTTCTTCACGCTGGCGATGATCTCTTCACGCTTGTGCGGCCCGGGCAGCATGTAGGTATTGCGCATGCGCGGCATGGGGGTGAAGCGAAACGATTCGCGGCGGCCGTTGCCGGTGGGCTTCACCTTGTAAAACTCCGCGCTGATGTGGTCGTGGAGGTAGCTCCGCAGCGTGCCGTTTTCGACGAGCATGGTCTTTTCCGCGGGGTTGCCCTCGTCGTCCGTGTTGATGGTGCCGCGCAGGTTCGGGTTGGTTCCGTCGTCGACGATGGAAACGAATTTCTCGGCCACCGGCTGGCCGATCTTGTCGGAGAAGATCGAGATCTTCTTGCGATTGAAGTCGGCTTCCATGCCGTGCCCTATGGCCTCGTGCAGCAGGATGCCGGAGCTGCCGGGGGCCAGCACCACGGGCATCTCGCCGGCCGCGGGCTTCACGGCATCGAACATGATCACGGTGCGGCGCACGGTTTCCGACGCGAGGCGGTCCAGCGTTTGGGGCGTATAGTACTCGAGGCCGTAACGGCCGCTGAGGCCGAAGTAGGCGTCTTCGCGGCGTCCGTCTTGCTCCGCGACGCAGCTCACGTAAGTGGCGGTCATGGGCTGATAGTCGGCAACCATGCGGCCATCCGACCGCGCGACGAGCACGTAGCGGACCTCGTCATTGAAGTACACGCTGCACTTCACGATGCGCTTATCGAGCGCGAAGACCTTTTCGTTGATGGCGGCGAGCAGCGGCACCTTGCGCTGGGTCCCCACCGATTCCCACCCGGTCTGTATGGGGTAGTAGCGCGGCGTTTCGCGGGGCTTGAACCCAGCCGGGGCTTTCCTGCCCGGGCCCGCGGCAATGGCCGCGGCGGTCCTGGCGGCCTGCTCCATGGCCTTGGGAGTGATGTCCTCGGTGAAGGAGTAGCCGGTCTGGTCGCCCTTCAGCACGCGTATGCCGGCTCCGAAATCCACGTTGGTGTAGGCGCGGTCGACGGCCTTGTCCTCCACGCCGATGTAGCTGGAGATCTTGTGCTCGAAGTAGACGTCGCAGTAGTCTCCGCCGCGGCTGAGGGCCGCATCCATGACGCGGCGGATCGCGGAGGAGTCCACTCCGAAATGAGTGAGATACTGGCTCACGGTTGCGCCGGCGCCGAGCGGCGCGGCAAGCGCGAAGGCCGGATCGGTCCGGAGGGCGAACGGAATGGCCGCCACTCCCGCCGAACCCGCTTTGACGAAATCGCGCCGGTTGATTGATGGCATAGTTCCTCCCAGAGGCAATTGTGAGAGCATCTTATCACCTTCGCGGCGCGAAAGCTGGCTATCATGGCTATAACAGGACGAGTCACATGAGAGGCTTTTTGGCGAGGTGCTGCCTGGCAGCGGCGCTCTGCGCCGGGGCGCACTCCCAGATGCGGGAGCCGGTGCCGCTGCCGCAGCGCAAGCTGCCCAACGGCAAGTCGCAAGCGGAGGAGATCCTCAAGGCGGACCACGCCAGGGACATGAAGGACGTGGATGCGCTGATTGAGGCGGCGCAGCAGCTCAAGAGGGAACTCGAGAAGAATGACCGGCACGTGCTCTCGGTTGCCAGCATCCGGAAAACGGAAGAGATCGAAAAGCTGGCGCGGCGGATTCGTTCGCGCCTGCGCCGCTTTTAGCCTCCTGCTGGGGGCTCCGGCGGCGCGCTCCGCGGACGCTCCGCTGCTGGTGCTGTTAGAGGGCGATGCGGCGGAGTGGCGGCAGATCGCGGCGGCGGCGGGCTGGCGCTTTCTGGCTCCGTGGGCGGAGACCCAGGAGAAGAGCCTCGACCTGCGGCTTCGCGCGCTGGACGCAAAACTGGCGGCGGCGCGGCAGCAGGGCGGCGTCGACGCGACGCGCATCTACGCGGCGGCGCAGGGCGAGGGCGCGGCGGCGCTGTTCTACGCGGTTTCCCGCATGCCGGACCTGTGGACCGCGGCGGTGGCGGTGGGTGGCAACGCGCGCCAGGCGATCGACTCCAACCGCCTGTTCGGCGCCAACACGGGCAACGTGCCGGTGCTCTGGATCTCAGGCAACGCGGGGGACGAGGCGCTGGCCAAGCGCATGCAGGCGGCGGGATTCAACCTCGAATGGAAGATGGACCCGGCGGCCAAAGCCGGCGAGGTGATCGCGTGGCTGGGCGCGAAGCGGCGCGACCGCTTCCCCGCCCGCGTGGACTGCGAAACAGGAACGCCCGCTTTCGCGCGGTGCTATTGGATTGAGATGACGGCGTTCGACCTGGCCGAGCGCAACGACGCGCTGGATTCGACGCGCGTCCCGCCCGTCGGCACG
The DNA here is from genome assembly GCA_041946965.1 of Bryobacteraceae bacterium. GTDB lineage: Bacteria > Acidobacteriota > Terriglobia > Bryobacterales > Bryobacteraceae > JBHGBM01. The sequence continues at coordinate 5,904 of JBHGBM010000110.1, read as the reverse complement.
GGAGCTTCGCTCGACCTGGGCGGCTTCGGCTACAACCCCGCGGCGCCGGGCCCGGGGGTGGAAGTGGCTTGGCTGCCCCCCAACCACCCGGGCTCGTTGAAGCTGGGGGACCGGATTGTCTCGGTGGGCGGCAAGGCGATTGAAAACGGGGCCGCCTACGCGCGCATGATGGACGAGACTGCCGAAGAGCGGCCCGTGGCGGTTCTGGTGCAGCGCGGCAAGGAACGCATACGGCTGGAAACGCGCGTGATCGTGCCCAGACGTGAGGAGGTGCAGACGGCGCGCGTGCAGGGACAGTATTCCGTGGAGGCGCGCGAGATCCTGGTGCTGAGCCGCGCGGTAACCGGGATGCGGCTGACGGTTCCGGCGGAGTGGGCGCCGGCGGCGGTGAACTGGAACGGCGTGGAAGCGGGCAAGGTGGAGGCGGGCGGCTGCTGGCTTCTGCGCGTCGAGAAGGGTTTGATCACGGGGCGCAAATGCCCGTGATAGAATCGACAGCGCCGTGCGAATTTCCATACCTGTTTTCCTGTTGATGATGGCGGGCGCCGCCGCGGCGCAGAAACCGCTGCGCGCGCCGGACGTGCGCTACGAGCCCTCCACTCCGGGCATTACCAGGGCGATGCTCGAGCTGGCGGGCGTGACCAGCAAGGACGTGGTGTACGACCTCGGCTGCGGCGACGGCCGCGTGGTGATCACCGCCGCGCGCGAGTTCGGGGCGCGGGGCGTGGGCATCGACATCGACCCGCAGCGCATCGCCGAAGCTCGCGAGAACGCGAAAAAGGCCGGCGTCACCGGCCGGGTGAAGTTCCGCAACGAAGACCTGTTCGAGGCCGACTTCAGGGAGGCCACCGTGGTGGCGCTGTACCTGTATCCGTGGATCAACCTGAAGCTGCGGCCGAAACTGCTGGCGGAGCTGAAGCCGGGGACGCGCATCGTATCGCACTCCCACGACATGGGGGACTGGAAACCGGAGAAGGAGATCCAGGTGGAAGGGGACATGATCTACTTCTGGACGGTGCCGGCGAAAGAGTAGGAAGCGCCCGTCGCGTCTGCGTCCATCTGTGGTGAAATCGATTTTTGGGGCCGGCGCATGAAGGGACAATACGTCTTCTCCATCCCGGAACGGTTGCTGCGCTCTCTCACCGGACTGAGCGGCGGCGCGGCCCGCGAGCTGGGCGACGTTCTGCTGCCCGCGCGCGTGCGACGGTCGAGGCTCTACCAGTCGATGGTCGGATCCACGCTGCGGTTCCTGATCGAGCAGGTGGGGCAGATCGAGGGAGCGTACGCCGCCGATGCCGAGGCGATTCCCCCCGACTTCCTGATCCGCCGCGCGGCCGGCAACGTGGTGGAGCTGGCCGGCGTTGCATCGTTCCGCGCATCGCCCGTGTGGGTGCTCGCCGCGCTGGCGGACCTCGCCGGAGTGGGGCGCGAGATGATCGCGGAGATGGCCGAAGCGCTCCAGAAGGAGGGGCTGCTGGAGCCGGGCCGCGAGTTCCGGAGCGTCGATCAACTGCTCGACGGGTTGGAACGCACCGCCGCGCGGCTTAGCGAGGCGGTGAACACGCCGCCTTTGGACGTGGCGTCGCTGCGCGCCGAGTGGGCCGGGATCCGGCGCGATGCCTCGCGCATCCCCAGCGCCGCCTTGCCCGTCGAACGGCTGTACAGCCAGTGGCGCGAGCTACAGAACGAAGCCGCGGCGCAGGGGCGGAGCGTGGTGCAGCTTTCGTCGGTGATGGCCCTGGCCGCGGTGCGGGAGCTGCCGGAGAACGCACGGTGGCTTTCCCGCGCGGTGCAGGTTTGCAGCCGGCGTGCGGGAGGGGTGCTGGCGTCCGTTCTGCTGGACCACTACCGGAAAAGCCTGGCGGAGATCCGCGAAGCCGGCTATCTGGGGTATTGGCTGCGCGAATTCCGGCCCTACCTGGATGGCGCCGCCCGGCAGTTCTCGACCCGGCGCGTGTCTACGACCGAGCGGCTGCTGAGCCGGCGCGCAGCACGCGTTCCTCTACACTTGCCCTAAACCGCGAGGTCTGAAGGTGACTCCGCGCCACCGTCACGGAGCGGTGGTCACGGCGCGCCTCACTGCGAAGTACTGCGGCGCATGATGGGGCGGGTGGGCGAGCGCCTTGCGGCCTCTTTGAAGCCGGCCGCCCGGAAGGCCTCCACGAGGCCGGTCCACACGAATGGGGCGGGCCGTTTCGAGCCGCCAAGGTCGTGGGGGTAGCCTTCCACCAAGGCTGCGCCGCGGCCGGCGGCAAAGCGCACGGCGGCTTTCAGCAGTTCGACGCTGACGCCTTGCCCGCGGAATGGCTTCGCCACAAAGAAGCACGACACGGACCACACCGGCCGCCCGTCCACAGGCCTGAGCACACGCGATCGCTTCAGAGAAGGATAGGCTTCCCGGGGCGCGATGGCGCACCAGCCGATAGGTTCACCCTCGTAGTACGCGAGCACGCCGGGCATGGCGCCGGACGCGACGATCTTCCGCATGGCCTGGCGGTTTTCCTCTCCCTTCCGCGCGTTGAACTCCGCCCGCGCCAGCCGCCACCACATGCACCAGCAGCCGCCGCAGGCGCCGTTGGCGCCGAAGAGCCGGGCGAAGTCGTTCCACCGGTCTTTGGCCAACGGAGCGAACTCGAGCTTTGAGGGGTCGAGCATAGGTCACCGCAGAAAGCCGTTCACCGCCTGTCTGACCGCACTCATTTGAGTGAGCAATCCGTGGCCGCCGGTTTCGAAGGTTATCAGGCGTGAGTGTCGAATGGCCTGGTGGGCGCGCTCGGCGTGCCCGTAGCTCACCAGGGCGTCATCCCTGGAGTGTACGATGAGCACCGGCGCGGACACGCGATCTTTCGAAACCGGCTCGCGCCGGATCATTTCTCCATCGTTCAGGGTGCCCCGGTAACGCAGCGACATGGGGTGCATGGCATCCAACATCTCCCGCGCCAGTTGTTTCTGGAGGGGGCTGAAGCTTGCGTACAGGTTGGGAGGGACGCCCACCAGGTTCAGGATGGCGCCCTGGAAGAACCTGGCCACGAGCCAATATGCGTAGTCGGACCGCTGGATGGAGTGCATGACGCCCGTGTAGAAAGACGGCTTGTCGCCCGGCAGCGATGCCTCGCTGACCGCCGACATGAGGATCAGCGCCGCGGCCCTTGCCGGATAGTCGTTGGCGAATTGCGTAGCGGGGGGTCCTCCGGCGGAACAACCGAGCACGATGACTTTCCGGATGCGCAGGTGATCCAGGAGATCTCCGTACGCCGCGGCCTGCATTCTGACGCTCGCCCGCGGCGGGATCGGCGTACGCAGATATCCGTAGCGCGACACCGCTATGAGCTTGTACCCCTCCCCCAACGCCATTCTGGCGGCCCAAAGTCCCTGGTCGTAACCTCCGCCGGCGCCGTGCAGCGTCAGCACGGCGGGGCCCTCTCCTGCAACCGCATACTCGATCACGACGCGATTTGTGTTCAAGATCGCGCTGCGCGCCAGCACGCGGGCTTTCGCGGCGGCCATCTCGCGGCGGTAGCGCGGAAAGGTCGAAGCCAGGAAGAAGACGGCGATGATGAGCGCCGCAAGACACAACTTCTTCATTCGATCAGCCCCACCACCGCGAAGTCGTAGTTGGTGTACGTGCGCATCTTGCCGCGCAGCCAGAGCAGCACGCGGCGCTTGTCCTTCGAAATCGGCACGATGGGGCGGATGTTGTCGGCTTGCGAGTTGGCGGTTACCGGCTTCCAGGCGAATTTCGCGCCGTCGCGCGTCGTGCCGCGGTAGATTTCCCAGTGCGGCATGGGCTTGCCGCTCTCCGGGTCGGCGTTGGTGGAGATGAAGACGGTGTTGGGATCCCGCGGGTCCAGGCAGAGATTGCCGGTGTAGTCGTCCTCGCCCGCGTAGAGCTTGCTGCCGCCGTGGGCGATCTCGTGGTCCTCCCATCGCTTCCCGTTCCAGCGCGCGTAGCGGTAGCGGAAATCGTGACCTCCCTGCCCCGCGTCGAGCCCCGCCGAGTCCTTCTGCACCGAGTAGACCAGGAACGGGCGCTCCTTCGCGTCCAGGTGAATGTCGCTGATCCAGGCCACGTTGTTCGGGTCTCCCTGAAAGACGCGCGTGCCTTCGCCGGGCGACTTGAGGCCCTCGGCGAGGGTGCGGATCAGGGCGCCGTCGGAGCGGTAGAGCTTACCGGCGCGGTAGTAGATGTGGTAGATGCTGTTGTCGATATTGCGCGGGTGGCCGTCGGTGTAGGCGATGTGTACGGCGTCCTTGCCGTTTCCCGCGTACTTCACGTAGGGCCGGTGGCGGAACTGGGTGGGCACGTCGAGGAAAACGCCGCCGGGCTTCCAGGTTTCGCCCAGGTCGTCCGACCAGGCGTAGGACGGCTTGAAGCTGTTGTCGAACCCGCGAAAGAAATCGTAGATGCGCTTTTCCGCCGGAAGCCAGTGCAGGTTCGTATAAGTGACGCGCGATTTGGCGCTGGGCGCGAAAGTGCGCTCGGCGCCCCATTCGGCCGGATTGCCGGCGGCGGAGATACGGTAGTACATGGTGTTCTCGCGGCCGTGCTGCGCGTACATCGCCACCAGGCGGCCGTCCGGGCGCGCGACGAACGCCGGAGAGTTGTGATCGTCGAGCCAATACGGGCCGCCCCCGTGCAGGGTGAAGCGCGAGGTCTTTCCGGTCGCCAGGTTGTACACCGTGGCTTCGATGGCGCCTTTGCGCGCGGGGTCGCGCGTGCCTGCGGCCACCGATCCGATCACCAGACGGCCGCCGGAAATCACCGCGCGTTCGTCCTCGAACCAGCACCAGCCGCCATCGTCGTTGAACACGATGGGCTGCGCGGCGAGCAGCGCGACAAGGGCGGGAAATAGCATCACGAAGCGTATTCTAACAGCCGTCAAGTGGTGCTACTCTGATTGAGACTATGCCCGCGACCCGCGAGAAAGCCCAATTGATGAGCGCTTCGGAGATCGATCGCACGCTCGTCCGGCTGGCTCACGAAATCCTGGAAAAATCGCCCCACCTCGACCAGCTTGCCTTCATAGGGATCCGGCGGCGGGGCGTGCCGCTGGCCGAGCGGCTGGCGCGCAAGATCGAACAATTGGAGCAGGTCACCATCCCGGTCGGGATCCTCGACATCAACCTCTATCGCGACGACCTCACCACGGTGGACGTGAAGCCGGTGGTGAGCGGCACCGACATTCCGTTTTCCGTACAGGGCAAGGACATCATCCTGATGGACGATGTGCTCTACACCGGCCGCACGATCCGCGCGGCGCTGGATGCGCTGTTCGATCACGGGCGGCCGGCGCGCGTGCTGCTGCTGGCCTTTATTGATCGCGGCTGGCGCGAGCTGCCCATCGAAGCGAAGTTCATAGGGCGCGTGGTGCAGACCACCGCGAACGAAATCATCGAAGTGAAATTCCAGGAGATCGACGGCGTCGAAAAAGTGCTCCTGGTGGAAAAGGTCGCAACCAGCGAAGCCGCCTGACCTATGACAGCAGGACTGCTCGGAATCGAAGACCTCGAGCGCGGTGAGATCGAGGCCATACTGGCCCGGGCGAAGGATTTTCAGCCGGTCCAGACGCACCCCAACAAGAAGCTGGACACGCTTCGGGGGAAGATGATCGTCAACCTCTTCTACGAAGCTTCCACGCGCACACGAACCAGTTTTGAGATCGCGGCCAAGCGCCTGGGGGCGGACGCGGTCTCGATCACGGCCGCGGGATCGAGCGTGTCGAAGGGCGAGTCGCTCGTGGACACGCTCAACACGCTGGCGGCCATGCGGCCCAACGCGATCGTGATGCGGCACGCCGCGTCGGGCGCCCCGCACCTGATGGCGCGGCACCTCTCCATGCCCATCATCAACGCGGGCGACGGCACGCACGAGCACCCCACGCAGGCGCTGCTGGACGCGCGCAC
>JBHGBM010000011.1:0-100482 GCA_041946965.1 Bryobacteraceae bacterium | reverse complement strand
GTGATGTTCGGACCGCCGAACTTCTTCTCGAGCACGACGTTGCGGCCCTTGGGGCCGAGCGTGACCTTCACCGCGTCCGCAAGCTGATTGACGCCGCGCAGAATGGCCTGCCGCGCGCCTTCCGCATAAGTGATCGATTTCGCCATTCGAATTTCCTCCTCTTAAGCCTTCTTCGCCGCCTTGGGCGCAGACTCCAAAATGCCGAGAACCTCGTCCTCGCGCATGATCATGTACTCGACTCCGTCGATCTTGATATCGCTGCCGGAGTACTTGCCAAACAGAATCCTGTCGCCGACCTGTACGTCCAGGGGCACGAGCTTGCCGTCCTCGAGGCGTTTGCCCTTGCCTACCGCGACGACTTCGCCCTCCTGGGGCTTTTCCTTGGCCGTGTCCGGGATGTACAGGCCGCCCTGCATGACTTCTTCCTGTTCAATACGCTTGACCACAATGCGGTCATAGAGCGGTCGAATGTTCATCGAAAACAACCTCCAGATTTGTTGTGTGTTTTCTTGGTGCCGGAATCGGGATCGGCTCGCCCGATTCCGATGATTATTATTAGCACACTGCATTGAGGAGTGACAAGATTTCCTGGTAATATATTGATAAATAAATATTTATTTGTGTTGACAACGGCCTGCTCCGGACCCAAGCCCGGCGGTGGGCTGAAAGCCTGCCGCACCCGTTGATATAGTGGAGTTTCCCCATGCGCGGAACCCGCTGGCTCATTCTGGCGGTGATTGCGGCCATCCTGGGCGGCGTCGCCGTAACGTATCAAATGCGGCAGCGGGCGCTCCGCCACGGGGCGCCGCCCAAACCCAAGGACCTTCCCGCCACGCTGAGCGCCTCGCGCGAGGGGTTCACCTGGTACCAGAGCGTTCCCGGCCAGGCGTGCCCCGCGGTGGAAGTGAAGGCGCGCGACTTCGGACAGTCGAAGGACAACACCAAGGTGGAGTTGCGCGGCGTGGAGTTGAAACTCTTCAAGAAGGACTGTTCGGAGTTCGATCTGGTGAAGAGCGCGGCGGCGGAATTCGCCACGGTGGAGAAGCGGCTGTTTTCCGACGGCGAGGTGGAGATCCTGCTGGGCGTCAACGCGGAGGGCAAGCACCGCGTGCGCATTCTCACCTCGGGCGTGACCTATGAAAGCGCCACCGGGAAGGCCACCACCCAGCGCGCCGCGCAGTTCGAATTCGAGAACGGGCGCGGGAACTCGGTGGGCGCCTCTTACGATCCCGGAATCAAGGAACTGTTGCTCAACGCGCAGGTCACGCTGGACTGGACGCCGGCGGGTGTGAAGCCGGTGCGGATCGAGACGGGTGAGCTGACGTACAAGGAAGCGGAATCGAAAATCTGGCTGCGGCCGTGGGCGAAGCTGAAGCGCGAGACTTCGCAGATCGATGCCGGGCCGGCGGTGGTGACGCTGGAAAACGGGATCATGCGGCTGGTGGAGGCGCAGCAGGGGCGCGGCACCGAGACGCTGCCGAAGCGGCGGCTGGATTACGCGGGCGACGAGATGTGGGTGAACCTGGACGAGCGCGGCCGGGTGACCAACGTGGTGGCGCAGACCAATGCGCGCGTGGTCTCGGCGGCGGCGGACGCCCAGACCATGCTCACCGCGGACCGGGTCACCATGGACTTCACGGTGCAGGCGGGCGAGAGCACGCTCACCACGGCGCTGGCGCAGGGCAACAGCGTGGTGGACTCGAAGCCGGCGGGCGGCGCCGAACGGCGGGTGCTGCGCAGCGAGGTGGTGGCGCTGAAGATGCGGCCGGGCGGCAGCGAGATGGAGCAGGTGGAGACCCACTCGGCGGGCACCCTGGAGTTCCTGCCGAGCCGCGACGCGCAGCGCTACCGCAAGCTGGAGGCGGAACGCATGTGGATCCGCTACGGGGCCGCCAACCGCATGGAGACCTTCCACGCGGTGGACGCGCGGACGCGCACCGAGCCTCCGGCGGAAGAGCGCAAGCGCCGGCGCGCCGCCGCGCTCACGCGCAGCCAGAACTTCTCGGCGGTATTCGACCCGAAGACGGGGGAGTTGTCCTCCATCGAACAGTGGGGCGAGTTCTGGTACGAAGAGGGTGACCGGCGCGCGCGGGCGGTGAAGGCCGTCATGGACCAGGGTTCGAACGTGGTGGTGCTGGAGAGGGACGCGCGGGTGTGGGACGCCACGGGTTCGACCTCGGCGGACCGCATCCAGCTCGATCAGCGCGAGGATACCTTTACGGCCACCGGGCGGGTGAACTCCACGCGGCTGCCGGAGAAGCAGCGCAGCGGCTCGGAGATGCTTTCGGGCGACGAGCCCATGCAGGCGGTGGCGCGCAGCATGATCTCGCGCAACCGCGAGCGCACGGTGCACTACGAAGGCGCGGTGGTGCTGTGGCAGGGCGCCAGCCGCATCCACGCGGAGACGGTGGATATCGACCGCGGGAAGCGGACGCTGAGGGCGGCGGGGAACGTGGTGACGCAGTTTCTGGAAGCCTCCGCGAAGCAGAACGTCTTCACTACGGTCCGGGCGCCGCGGCTTCTCTACACCGAAGCGGACCGGCTGGCGCACTACACGGGCGGGGCGGTGCTGGCGCGGCCGGGGCTGGAGGTGAAGGGGGCGGAGATCCGTGCGTACCTGGCGGAGCAGGGGAAGGAATCGCGCGTGGAGAAGGCGTACGCGGACGGCGCGGTGCGGATCGTGCAATCGGCGGCGGGCCGCACGCGTACGGGGACGGGCGAGCACGCGGAGTATTACGCCGGCGATGAGAAGATCGTGCTGCGGGGCGGCGAGCCGCAACTGGCGGACAGCCGCGAGGGGGTGACGCGCGGCTCCGAATTGACCTACTGGACGAACGATGATAGGCTGCTGGTGACCGGCGCGCCGGACCGTCCCGCCAAGAGCCGCATCCGCCGCCGGTAGTCTCGCATGCCCAAGCTCGAAACCAGGGAGATCTCCAAGACATACCGCGGGCGGCGTGTGGTGGACGATGTGTCGGTGTTCGTGCAGCAGGGCGAAGTGGTCGGGTTACTGGGGCCGAACGGGGCGGGGAAGACCACGACGTTCTACATGATCGTGGGGCTGATCGTTCCGGATTCAGGGCGCGTGCTGGTCGACGAAGAGGACATCACCGGGCTGCCGATGTACCAGCGGGCGCGGCGAGGCATCAGCTACCTGCCGCAGGAGGCTTCGGTCTTCCGTAAGCTGACGGTGGAAGAGAACCTGATGGCGATCCTGGAGACGCTGCCGATGCGGGCGCGCGAGCGGCGCGAGACGGCGGACCGGCTGATCGAGCAGTTGGGGCTGGAGAAGGTGCGGCGGAGCCGGGGGTACATGCTCTCCGGGGGCGAGCGGCGGAGGGTGGAGATCGCGCGCTCGCTGGTGATCAGCCCGCACTTCCTGTTGCTGGACGAACCGTTTTCGGGGATCGACCCGATCCAGGTGCTGGAATTGCAGCGCATCATTTTCGACCTGAAGCGGGCGGGGATCGGGATCCTGGTGACGGATCACAACGTGCGGGAGACCCTGATGGTGACCGACCGCGCGTACATCATCAACAACGGGAGAATCTTCCGCGCGGGCAGTCCGGAAGCGCTGGGGCGCGACCCGGAAGTGAAGCGGGTGTACCTGGGCGAATCGTTTTCCATGCCGGTTTAGGGGCTCCGGCACGCGCGGCGATTTTTGCTTGCGGCTTCCCGCGCCGTGAGTCATATTGGTATTGGCGACCAGGAAACCCATGTAGAGAGCACCCATCGGTGATGTGAGGCACGCCCGGCCGGGCGCGCGGTTTCCTGTCGGCGCCCGGACGTGACGCGATGGCCGAGAACCTGCTTTTCTTCACCGAATTGCTGGGGATGGCGGTCCATGACCGCATTGGACGCCGCATTGGGCGCGTCAGGGACGCCGCGCTGGTTCCCCTGGTCCACCCCTCCCGCGTGGACCGTTACCTGGTAGGGGGGTGGTGGGCGATGCTCACCGTGCGCCACGATCAGATCGCCCGGATCTCGCTCGAAGGCGGCATCCACCTCAGCGACGAGAAGCTGGTCCCGTATCACGAAGACGAGTACATGCTGCGGCTGAGCCGCGACCTGCTGGACCAGCAGATCATCGACGTCAACGGCCGCAAGGTGGTGCGGGTGAACGATCTCACTTTCGACCTGCGCCGCGAAAACGCGCACGACATTCTGGCCATGTCGGAGGTGGACGTGGGGATCCGGAGCATCGTGCGGCGGCTGCTTCAGGGGGCGCTGCCGCCGCGGTGGATCCGCCGCGTGACGATGTCGATCCCGCCGAATTCGATCCGTTGGGAGTTCTGCAACATTGTGGAGCCGGACCCGCTCAGGCGGCTGCGGCTGAACATCTCCAACCAGAAACTGGAAGCGCTGCACCCGGCGGACCTGGCGGATATTGTGGAGGAACTGGGTCCGGCCGAGCGCGAGTCGATCTTCGAGACCATCGACAGCGAGGTGGCGGCGGACGCGCTTTCCGAAGTCGATCCGCGCATGCAGGCGAGCATCCTGGAATCGCTCGAACCGGAGAAGGCGGCCGACATCGTGGAGGAGATGGCGCCGGACGAGGCCGCCGACGTGCTTTCGGAGCTGGAGGAGGAGACCTCGGAGGAGATCCTGGACGAGATGGACTCGGAACCCAAGACCGAGGTGCAGGAGTTGCTCGAATACGAGGAGGACACGGCGGGCGGCATGATGAACACGGAGTACGTGGCGCTGCACGAGAACGCGGTGGTGGCGGACGCGCTTGAGGCGTTGCGGGGCAACGAGGAGTTGCTGGAGAACCTGAACGTCCTGTTCCTGGTGGACGGCGACGGGCGGCTGACTGCCTCGGTGCCGCTGCCGCGGCTGTTCATCGTGCCGCAGGACGCCAGGCTGCGGGACCATGCCGCGCAGCCGCTGATCCAGGCAAGCGTGGAAGAATCGCAGGACCGCGTCACGGAGCTGTTCGACAAGTACAACCTTCTGACGCTGCCCGTGGTGGACGAGGAAGGCAAACTGGCCGGCGTCATCACGGCGGACGACATCATCTCCGTGCTGAGGCAGAAATAGCGGATGCCGAGGATCCTGAGCCGTTTCCGCTATCACATTGCAGTCTTCTTCGCCGTCATCGGCCCGGGGTTCATCACCGCGGTGGTGGACAACGACGCCGGCGGCATCTTCACTTACTCGGCGGCGGGCGCGCGCTACGGATACCTCCCGCTGTGGACGCTGCTGCCGATCACGCTGGTGCTGGTCATCACGCAGGAGATGTGCTCCCGCATGGGGGCGGTGACCGGCAAGGGATTATCCGATCTCATCCGCGAGGAATACGGGCTGCGGGTCACCTTCCTGATCATGGCGCTGCTGGTGCTGGTGAACCTGACCAACGTGATGGCGGAGTTCGCCGGCGTGGCGAGCTCGCTGGGGCTGTTCCACGTCAGTAAGTACATCTCGGTGCCGCTGGCCGCGGCCGCGGTGTGGCTGCTGGTGGTGAAGGGCAACTACCGGAGCGTCGAGAAGGTGTTTCTGCTGGCCACGGTGTTCTATGTGACCTACGTGATCTCCGGGATCCTGGTGAAGCCGGACTGGAAAGAGGCGGCGGTGACCACGGTGAGGCCGGTGCTGCTGCTGGAGCCGGGCTACATCGAGATGCTGATCGGGATGGTGGGCACCACCATCGCACCCTGGATGCAGTTCTATTTGCAGGCGGCGGTGGTGGAGAAGGGCGTGACGGAGAAGGAGTACGGCGAGTCGCGGATCGAAGTGATCGTGGGCTGCTTCATGACCTCGCTGATCGCGTTCTTCATCATTGTGGCGTGCGCCGGCGCAATCTACAGCGTGGCGCCGAAGACGATCAACGACGCGGCGGAGGCGGCGCTCGGGCTGCGGCCTTTCGGCGAGTACGCCTTCCTGCTGTTTGCCGCGGGGCTGTTCAACGCATCCATCTTCGCGGCCAGCATCCTGCCGCTCTCCACGGCGTACACGGTGTGCGAAGGCCTGGGTTTCGAGGCCGGGGTGAACCGGCGATTCCGCGAGGCGCCGATTTTCTACTGGTTGTACACGCTGCTGATCGTGATCGGGGCGGGTGTGGTGCTGATCCCCGGCTTCCCGCTGGTGAAGATGATCCTGTTCTCGCAGGTGATCAACGGCGTGCTGCTGCCGGTGGTGCTGATCTTCATGATCCTGCTGATCAACAAGAGCGAGCTGATGGGGAAATGGACGAACTCGCGCGGCTACAACCTGGTTTCGTGGGTGACGGTGGTGGTTATGATCGGGTTGTCGCTGGCGCTGGCGGGAATTACGTTCCGGCCGCTCAAGTAAGCCTGCCGGACTTGCTAGAATGACACTTCGGGATGCAGGTACTCCAGGCAGGGCAACATAAGCTGATCTTCCTTGAACTGGAGCCGGAGCTGGTGGCGAACATCGCCAGGCAGGCCGGCTTCGAGGTGCGGCTCAAGGACGGACCCCGGGTGGTCCAGCTCGACCTCACGGCCAACGGCCGGGAGGCCCCGTTGCTGCTGTTCGACGCCTCCGACCCCGCCAACCTGGGGTGGTTCTCCCGGTGCCAGTTTTACGTAGATGGGCGCACCGGCGGGGTGCTGCAAACCCCCATCACCCTGGCCAACAAGCGGGACCGCTCGGGCCGGGCACTGCAAAACTCCGTGCGCATCAGCATTTCCAAGGAACTGCCGGTGACCTTCCGGCTTCCCGGCCGGCAGCCGCTCACCGAGCAGGTTTTCTACGCGTTGTTGTTCAACTTCCTGAGCGCGCTGGTCAAGACCGGCGTGGCGGTCTGCGGCGGGCCGGTGATCCAGGCGCTGGCGGGACGAACCGAAGGCATCGGCTCGCGGAACTGAAACGTACTTTCCGGCACCGTGGCCCCCGTAGGGGTGTAACGAGGCGGCGGGGCGTGGAATCCATAGGAATGAAGATCGGGCTGGAGGGCGATTCGGGGGGAACGCTTTTCAGCGTCCGGTCGGTTTTAGCCGGTCCGCCCAACGGGCCGGCTTTTTTTGTGTATGGACGGTCCTAATTAGGCACAACCACACAAACTACGACGAGCTGCTGACGGCGTTATCCGGGCGTAGCCTGAGCCTCCGGCACGGCGCCGCGCTGTGCGGCGATGGACGCGGCCAGGCGATTGGCGAAGTCCCCGGTTTTCGCCGCGCTCCAGCCTTGGTCCAGGCCGTGCAGGAAGGCCGCCGCGAAGGCATCGCCCGCGCCGACCGTATCGACCACCGTTACGGGGCAGGCCGGGCACTCCGCGTAGTCGCCGCGGATGCGTAGCGCGCAGCCCCGCTCGCCGCGCGTGACGGCGGTGATGGAGCAGGCCGAATATTCGGGGAACAGGGCGGCCTCTTCGTCGTTCAGCTTGACCGCATCCGCGGCGGCCATGAGGGTGCGCACCAGTTCCGGCGTGTAGGAATCGCGCCGCAGGTTGATGTCGTAAAAGCGGCGCGCGCGGGGCAGGGCTCGCAGAAGATCGAGCGTTACCCGATAAGCATTGGGATCGGTCTGGAGCAGGGTGCCGTAATAGATCCAGCCGGGCTTTGCCGATGCGATGCGGCCGAGTTGGCCGGCATCGAGCCGCAGCGCGTCGTAAGCCGCGGGGCGGTGGATGGTGAAATCCGGCTGGCCGGCGGCGTCGAGGAACACCGTGACCGCCCCGGTCGCCATGTCCGGCGCAACCCGGATGAAATCGGTTGGAAGCCCGTACCGGGCGGCGCGCTCCAGCGCGCGGCGGCCGCGGTCATCGTCGCCGACGGCGCTCACGAACATCACTTCGTGGCCGAGGCGCCGGGCGTGCACCGCGAAATTGAACGGCGCTCCGCCCAGGCGCTCGGAGTCGGCGAAGACATCCCACAGGATTTCGCCGATGACGACGATGTTCATGCTCAGAATACGAAGCGCACGTTGGCCTGTATGATGCGCGAGAGGCCCCTCTGGCTCGACACCGTGCCAAAGGCCTTGTCGCGCGGGTTCACGTTGGGCGCGTTGAAATTGGTGTGGTTGATGGCGTTCAGCATGTCCACGCTCAATTGCGCCTTCAGGCGGTTCTCCGGAACGATGTTGAAGTTGCGGAGAATGCGGAGGTCCAGGTTGTTGATGCCGTCGGCCCGCAGGCTTCCAATGCGTCCGGGGAAGACCCGCACGTGGTAGGTGCCGGGGCGTTTGGCGCTGTCCTTCTCGAACGGCACGTTGGGGTCGAACCACTGGTGCATGTCGGGCAGGTTCGCGTGGAAGGCGTCTTCGAGGGCCGAGATGCTCCCGTTGTAGAACTCGTTGCCCCAGTCGATGGCGGGCCCGGACTGCCTCTGATAGACGGTGCTGAACTGCCATCCTCCGATCACCTGGCCGGCGATGCCCTGTTTCAGGAGCGCCTTGCCCGGTCCGAAGGGAAGCTCGTAGATGCCGGTGAACACGAAGCGGTGCGGCATGGTGTTGTTGTTGGGACGCCAGGTGGGCAGCGGATCAAACTCGTTGGCGTACCAGTCGCGCGTCTCGCTGCCGGTGTAGGTGTAGAGCACGTTGAACATGAACCCGCGCGAGAAGCGCTTTTCGAACTGGAATTCGGCGGCGTGGTACCGCACGCGCCCGTCGTCGCAGGTGGTCGTGCGCAGTTGCGTAAGCTGCGAGAAGGGCCGCAGCAACTGGTTCTTCTGAATCGTGGTGGCGCTGAAGCGGCCCTGGTTGCGCAAGTAGTTGTAGAGCACCGCGTCGGAAGACTGGATGGCGCCCAGGTTGTTGTAGTTGTAAGGGTTCGGCACGGCCTGGGTCATCTGGGTGTCGATGGCGCTGTTGCGCACGTTGCCGGTGGCCCAGAAATTGGCGGGCAGCGAGTCCAGCCGGCGGGTGATGTTGGTACGGCTCCAGGAACCGGTGTAGCCGATCTCCACCACCATATTGGCGCCGAATTGGCGCTGCACGCCGATGCGCCAGCGCTGCTGGAACTGCGCCTTCCAGTCGGTATCGAAGAAATCCCAGCTCTGGCCCGCGCGCGCCATGGGTCCCAGCTTGTTCTTCAGCGGCTCGTCGAAGCGCGTGCCATCGCTGCGCACGGGGAACGGGTCCTTGATGTTGGTGACGAAGGAAAGCCCGTTGTTGACGCTCATTTGGGTGACCGTGCTCTGGCTGTAGCCCCACTGGTTGATCTCGTAGTTGGCCGTGCTGTTGTTGTCGAAGAACCAGCCGTAGCCGCCGCGGATGACGGTGTGCGGCGTCAACTGGTACACCGCTCCGAGCCGCGGCAGCATGTTCTTGGTGCCGCTGCTGATGGTGTCGGGCGCGTTCTGGCCGAGATACCGCGTGCCGCCGCGGACGGTGAACGCGGAGGCGGCCATTTCCGCAATGGGGCTCCTGGCGTAGGCGGCCTGCACCGGTGCGGTGATGGGCAGCGTATCGTCCGCGTAAAACCCGCCTCCGAGGCCGCGGTTGAAGCGCTCCCGGATGCCGCCCTCGTATTCGAAACGAAGTCCCAGGTTCACGCGGAACTTGCTGGTGATGCGATAGTCGTCCTGCACGTAAAACGCCGTGAAGGGGTTCACCAGGTAGTAGGAATCGTTCGTATCGAGCGTGATGGTGGTGGGGATGCCCATCATAAAAGCGGCCCACTCCAGGCCGTGACTGGCGGCTGTAGTGGTGTCATTCGCCATCCGGGTATAGGCGTTGCCGAAGGAGAACAGTCCCGAAGAATAGCCGGCGCCGACCTTGGAGCGGTAATACTTGCGCGTGTCGAAGCCGGCCTTGAGGCTGTGGTTGCCCTGCATGCGCAGCAGTTGCGCCTTGAGGGTGCCGGTGGACGCGGTGGTCACGGTGGGCACGCCGTAACTGACGCCCTGCATCCGCGAGAAGGTGATGGTGGGGAGGATCGCATCGCTGCCGGCGCGCTGGTCGAGATACGCCGGAAGGCCGGTCTCGCTCGGCTTGTACCGCCTCGGTCCTTCCTCACCTGCCCATTCCTTGAAGCGGTTGTAGGCGCCCGTCACGTTCAGAACCGTGTTGCTGTCGATGGTCCACACCCAGTCCGCTCCGCCCGCCTTGTTGATGCGGCTGGTGCCGCTCGAGTGCAGGCCGGGAGCGGTCGAGTAGGTCCAGTCCTGCGTGTTGGCGTGGCGGTTGTTCCAGTACCAGCGGCCGAAGATCTTGTGGCGCGGCGATACCTCCCAGTCGATGCGGTTCAACAATCCGTTGTGCCGGTCGATCTTGGGCATATTGGCGGCGAAGTAGTTGTTGTACCCCTCCGGCGTTACCAGCCCCGGCACGTTGTTCGGCAGGGGATAGATCTTCTCGTAGAACGAGTACATGGGGTTGAGCACCGGGATGCCTTTGTTGCCGGGGAACGGGGTGCGCACTACGCGGTTGCCCACCTGGCGGGCGGAGAATGGGTCGTAGATCTGGTACTGCGTGGCGTCGAGCGCCAGCAGGTTTGAGAAATCCCCCTTGCGCCATGCTTCGCTCGGGACGGTCTTCGGCAGGCGGTCCGGCTGGTCCGTGGTGTTCTGGAAAACGCCGCCGTAGTTGAAGAAGAAGAAGAGCTTGTCGCGGCCGTTGAACAGTTTCGGAATGATCACCGGCCCGCCGATGCTGGCGCCGGGACTGTTCGAGCGCCCGCTCTGCTGCTTGGGCGAATCGGGGCTCTGCTTGCCTTTCGCTACCGCGTCGTTCCAGGCGATGCGGGCGAAGTGCTGGGTGGCGTTCCAGCGCTGCTGCCAGTGCTGATCGTAAACCGTCCCGTGGAAGTGGTTGGTGCCGGACTTCGTGCTGAGGTTCACGGTGGCGCCGGAGGTGTGCCCGAAGGAGGCGTCGAAGTTGGCTGTTTCCAGGCGGAATTCGCCCACCGCGTCGCTGGGGGCGATGAAGGCCACGCGCTTGTTCGACCCCGTGTTGGGCGCGCCGTCGATGGTGTACTCGTTCATGCCCACGCCGCCGGCGGTGTTGAACGCCGAGGTGCCGCCGCCCGACCACAGCGTGCGGTTGGCGTCCGGGGCGCCCGTCCACTGCATGCCGGGCGCGAGGCCCGCCAGCACGTACGGGTTCAAGTCGGAGTAGGGCAGTTCCATGATCTGGCGGTTGTCCACCACGCGGCCGGCCGATGCGGTGCTGGTTTCGAGCAGCGGCGCCTGCTCCACCACTTCCACTACCTCGTTCACGCTGCCGAGTTGCAGCACGATGTCGATGGCGGCGCGGCTGTTGACGTTCAGTTCGATGCCGGAACGCACGAATTTGCGGAAGCCGGTCTTCTCCGCCGATACCGAGTAGTTGCCGGGGTTGAGCAGCGGCATTTCATAGTAGCCGCTCTCGTTCGAAACGGCCTTCTTGACGGCGTTGGTGTCGACGTCGGTGATCAGGATTTCGACCGCCGGCACGGCGGCCCCTTGCGGATCGGTCACTCTGCCGAAGATGGTGCCGCGCGCTTCCTGTGCGGAAAGGGGCGCGGCGAGCACAAGCACCAAAAGCGCGAGAACTCTGACTGGTGGCATAGGATGGACAATATCACATGCCCGCAGCCTTATGCAGCATCTGAAATGCGCAATCCAAGGCCGGGCCGGGTCGCCTTCCAGCTTTATAGCGCCGACCCGGTCTACAACCCGCGCGCGCGCCCGGACTCCAATCCCATCGCGGTGTGGGTGAGCCCGGCTCAGTAGACCAGCTTCAACCCGAACACGATGGAACGCTGGTTCCCGTTGGCCGAGGTCACGCTCCCGAACGCCGAGTTCACCGGGTTGGTATTCGGCCCGGACAGGTTGGTGCGGTTCAGGGCGTTCAGGAATTCCGCGCGGAACTGCATCCTGAGTTTTTCGTTGAACCGGAAATTCTTTATCCCTGACATGTTCCACACGTCCATGCCGGGCGCGCGCACGCCGGAGAAGCGCGAGGAGTGCGTTTGAAGGTTCGAGCCGAGCTGGTCGGCGGATCTGCGGTTGAAGGCGTCGATGTTGAACCAGCGCGCCAGCGTTTGGCCGGACTGGAGCGGGATGGCGGTCACCGGCGCCACCAGCAGCGGGTTGGAGAAGCCGATCGCCGGTCCGGTCTGGCGCTGCCACATGGCATCGCCCTGCCAGCCTCCGGCCAGCGCCTGCACGATGCCGCGCGCGTTCGATAGCAGCGGCTTGCCCCTGCCGACCGGCAGTTCGAAAATGCCGCTGAAGTGGAAGACGTGTGTGCGGTCGAGATCCGAGATCAACTTCTCCGGCATGGGGTCGCTGTCATTGCGGAACGACGTGGCCTCCATGAACTTTGACCACGTCCAGTTGAACTGCGCCGTGAAACCGCCCTGGAAGCGGCGTTCGGTCTGAAGCTGGAAGGAGTGATACCAGGAGTAGCCGACCGGCTCGGGTGCGCTCACGCCGGTGAAGTGCGGATAAGGGCGGAGCAACTGCTGCCGCGCCACGGTGGCGCCGGCGAGGTTCGTCGAGGGCAGCAAAGGATAGAACGGGTTGGCGACGGCCGCGCTGAGGTAGTTGATGGTGGCCTGGTCGCGCACCGGCGACGTGGAGAGGTACTTGGCCGGAACCGCGTTGTACTGGCGGCTCACGCCCAGCCGCGTGCCCCTGCTGGCCACGTAGGAGGTATCCAGGAAAACGCGCTTGGGCAGTTGCCGCTGCAAGCCGAAACTCCAGCGCTGCATGTAGCCGCTCTTGAGGAACGGCGCGAAGGTGCTGACGCCCTGGCCCAGCCCGGTCCGCAACCCGCCCGCCGATCCCTGCGCCGGGAGCAGTCCTGTGGGAAACGGATTCGAGAGGCTCGCAATGAAGGTGACGCCGTTATCGAGCGATGGATTCAACGTGGTGTTCTGCGTAAACCCCGTCTGGTTGGCCGAGTACCGGTCCACGCCCTGCGGCATGTAATAGATGCCGTAACCGGTGCGCACCACCGTAGACGGCCTCACCTGCCAGGCGATGCCGACACGCGGGGCGAAGTTCCAGCGGTTCGCCTCCCACATGCCGCGAGGCTGGCCGCCGGTTCCGGCAAACGTCAAACCGCCGTTGACGCGGAACTCGCTGACCGGCACCTCCGGGATAGGGTTCCTGGCGTAATTGGCGATCACCTGCGCGGCGATCGGGCTCGCGGTGGTGAAATCGAAATTCCGCACGGAGCGGTTGAAGCGCTCCGTCATCGGTGTGTCGTAGTCGTACCGCAGCCCGGCGTTGATCGTTACGGTCGGGAGGATGCGCCAGTCGGACTGGACATACAGGGCGTAGTTCACGGACTGGTCCGCGAACGAATCGTTCAGGCTCGCCGAGCCGCTCGAGGGAATGCCGAACAGGAACGAGGCCAGCCCCTGGCCTATGGGAGGTGTTGGCGAACTGTCCAGAGGGCCGGCGGTCCACCGGCTGTTAAAAGTCAGGGATGGGTTCTGGGATCCCCAGGCGTACTGGTTGTTCCGGTAGAGGCGGAGTTCGCCGCCGATGCGCAGGACCGCGTTGCCCTTGCTCCAGGAGACGTCATTCGACGCCGTAAGATAGTTCGTGATCTCATCGTTGTTGCTGGCGCCGCCGATGGACTGGAAGCCCTGCACGCTCAGGGTCGGCAGTTGCCGCGCCTGCGGCTCGATCAAGGCGGTGAGCGCGGGCGAGAAACCCACTGCGGTCAGATCCATACCCTTCAGCTTGGGCGTGGACGACTGGTCGAAGCGCGTGAACCCGACACGGAAGTTGTTCACCAGCGAAGGAGAGATCACGTAGACGTCGTCGAAAACGCCGGCCTGGCTGCGGCGCCAGCGGTCGTTGACCGTGGTCACGTTGTCTTTGGTGATGGGCCAGTTCACGTAAAGCTGGCTGCCGTGGTTGTAACGCCAGAACACGCGGTGCCGCTCGCTGAAGCTGTGGTCCACCTTGGTCACGACGCTGACCTGCTGGTTGATGTTGGCCGTTTGCGTCTGGAAATTGTTGGTTCCGTTGTCCAGGCCCGGGTTGTTGGGAGCGGGCCAGTACTGGAGCAGCCCGAGCGCGGTCTTATCCAGGCGGCTGGCCGGGATGATGTTGCCCGCGAGCGGCAGGCGGTTGGTGCGTCCGCCGCCGGCGGCGGTGATGGTGGCGGGGTCGTAGATCTGATAGATGGAGTCCAGGCGCAGAAGGGCGGAAAAATCCCCCTGCCGCTCGGCCGGGGTCGGTACGGTCGTGAGCCCGCCGAAGAACTGCTGCGAACGGTCGATGCCTTCGTAGGCGAATGTCCAGAAGGTGCGGTTGCGGCCGTCGTAGACCTTGGGGAGATAGACCGGGCCGCTGCCGGTGATGCTGCCGCGGTTCAGGATGGTGAGCGGGTTGACGGACGTGCGCTTGGCATCGTCGATCGGTCCCGTGGCCGGATTGTACAGCCAACTGCGCGAGAACAGCGAGAGCCCCCACAGGTGCTGGTTGGTATGGAACCATTGCGCGACGGCGTGGAGCTGGTTGGTGCCGGTGCGGAGCACCATGTTCATGGTGCCGCCGGGGACACGGCCGACCGTGGCATCGTAGGTGGCCGTTTGAACTTTCACCTCGGCCACCATCTCGGTGGGAGGCGAGTACGCCGCGTTGGTGCCCCACATGCTGGGCGCGCCGTCTATGGTGAACTCCACGTTGCGCGACCGCGCGCCGTTGACCGAGACGTTTGAGAGCACCTCGACCGCGCCGGTGCCGAGGCTGGGATGGTTCGGCGCCGCCAGGTTCACCACGCCGGGCGCGTACTGCACCAGCGCCTGCGTATTGCCGGCGGGCAGCGGGAGGTCGATGAGGCGGCGCGTATCGGTGATGTTGCCCAAACTGGCCGTGGAACTATCGACCAGCGACACGCGGGCGGAGACTTCCACGGTTTCGGTCACCCGCCCGACGGTGAGCGAAAAATCGAGCCTGAGCCGGTCCGCGACGCGTACCTCGACGCCGGTCTGCTTGATGGCGTCAAATCCGGGCGCCGAGACGGACAGGCTGTAGATGCCGGGCGCCAGGTACAGGATCTCGTAAGCTCCGGCTTCGTTGGTCTCCGCGCCGGACTTGACCTTGGTGGAATCCTCGGTGACCTCGACGGCGGCGCGCGGGATGGGCGCACCGCTGGGGTCGAGCACTCTTCCGGCGATGCGGCCGCGGGCGTCCTGCGCGTGCAGGGCGGCGGCGGCGAGTATGAGGCAGAAGATCGGGCGGTGAAATCTCATCGGGGGTCTCCGGCGGCCATTATACTGCGCCGCCTACCTGTCAAGCCGCAACGCCGGCCCGATAAACGGCCACATCAGATCTTTGTAGAACCGGTGGCCCGCGCCACCCCAGCGGTGCTCGTACCGCCCGGCGTGGCCCGCCGCGCGATAGATGCCGCGAACCTGCCCCGCCGCGCTTTCAATCGCCTCGTTGGAGAATAGCGCGTCCCTGCGTCCGCTGACCGATAACAGCCAGCGGGGGGCGATCAGTCCCGCCACGTTCGGAAGGCCGCCCAGTTCCATCAGTCCCGGCACCATGTTGCAGTCGCAGTGGAAAACGTAGCCCGACGCACTCACGGTGGGGGCAAAAGAGCAACTGGGCACGGCAACGGTGATGCGCTGGTCGCAGGCGGCGGCGAAGATCGTCACCATGCCTCCGCCCGAGTTGCCCATCATCAGGACGCGGCGGCGATCGGCTTCGGGCAGCGTGACGGCCCAATCGAGAATCCGCTGCATGTCCCAGACGCGCTCGCCCATCGCGGTGCGGCCCGCCAACAGGCAGTGCATCACGTGGCTGCGGCAACTCTGCTTTCCGTGCCGGTCCCGGAGGTCGGGGATCACCCAGGCCGCCAGTCCCCGGGATGCCGGCGCGACGGCGATGAACCCGAGCCTCGCGGCTTGAACAGCCACATCGCGGTCCTCGGCCAGAGATCTTTCTTCGTGGGCTTTGCCGGAGTAGACGCCCGCCGTGGTGTCGTGCCCGCGCGCGTCATGCCCGTGGGAAAAAATGCCCAGCGGCCGTGGTCCCTTGCCTTTCGGCTTAAGCAGCCAAAAAGGAATGCGCACGCCGGGCTCGGTTTCGATTGTGCCGCGCTGCCGGGTGTACTCGCCCATATCGGCGGCTTCGCCCAACTCGACAGCGGGCTGGTGATTGCCAACCGACGCCGCAATCTTCTCCAGGCCCAGCTTGAGGCGAAGCCCGGCGCGGGCTTCGCGCTGCCAGTTGCGAAACCCGCCCGGATAGTCCTCTCGAAACGCCAGCCGCTGCCCGGCCGGAGCGTACAAGCGCTTCAGGTACCTGGCCGCGTGCTCCGGATACTCGTCTTCGGCCGCCGGCGGCGGGGCCGGGAGGCCGGGAAGCGCCGCCAGGCTCAGTGCGGAACGCCGCGAGATCATGTAAGACTCCGGGTGGCAATTTCGACCGCCAGCGGGTCGGCGGTCTCCTCGCCCCACTTCCTCAACATCGCCGCCAGTTCCCGAATCACGGGCCGGCTCTCGGGCGAGGAGAATTGATTGCGGGTCTCGCCGGAGTCGCGCTCCATGTCGTAGAGCTCGTCGGCGCGTTCATTGCCGGCGTCGAACTTCCTCAGGATCATCTTCCACCGGCTGGTGCGGATGGCCCGCTCGCGGAACAGGAAGCCGTTGATGGCCTTGCCGGAAACGTTTTCGATCACCACCGGCCGCGTCCATTCGTCTCTGCCGGCGCGGATCTCGCCGAGCAGGCTGCGGCCATGGGTGGGGAACGGCCGGATGTTCGCCGCTTCGAGAATGGTAGGCGCCAGGTCCACCAGGCTGGCGCCGGCACGCCAGACAATTCCGCCGGGGAGCAGCGCGGGGCAGCGCATGATCAGCGGGATGCGCGCCGCCTCGTCGTAGGCGATGCAGTACCCGTTCTTCGTGCCCTGCCGCCCGTCCCACGCGCGGCCGTGGTCCGCGGAAAGGATGACCAGCGTGTTGTCAAGCAGCTTGTGTTTCTCCAGCGCTCCGACGATGCGGCCCACGTTCCAGTCCAGGTTGGTCACGGTGGCGTGATAGGCGGCGTGGGGATCGTTCCGGCCGCGGTAGAGATCGAGAAACTTTTTCGGAGGATCGTTGGGGGTATGGGGCGTGTAGTAGGACTGATAGAGAAAGAACCGGCGGGACGCGTTTCGCTCGATGAAGTCCAAAGCATCGCCGGTCTGCACGTCGCTGCGGTATTCCGATTCGTGCGGCTGCCCGATCCAATGCGGCAGGAGCGAGTTGAAGCCCTTCCAGGTGTTGAAGAAACCGGGGTTGCCGATGCCCAGGTGCCACTTGCCGATCTGGGCCGTCTCGTAGCCGGCGTTCAGAAGGAAGTACGGGAAGTTGTTCGAAAGATGAAAGCGGCTCTCGAGAAACGGGTTCGGCAGCGGATCTTCGAAACGGTCGTAGTCCAGTCCCCTGGTGGGGTAGACGTTCTTCTCCACGCCGTGCGCGTGTGGATGGAGGCCCGTGATGATCGAGGCGCGCGCCGGCCCGCAGAGTGCCTGCGGCGTATAACAGTTGTCGAAACGCACGCCGGCGGCCGCGAGGCGGTCGATGTTGGGGGTGTGTACTTGCTTCACTCCGTAACAGCCGAGCGCGTCCCGGCGGCACATGTCGAAGAGGATGAGGACGATGTTCGGCAGCTTGCGTGGAGTTGACGGGGCCGCCGCGGCCATTGCCGCGCCCGCCACGGTCCCCAGGAAAGCCCGGCGGCTCTCACAGGAGATCTTCGATTCGCCCGTAGTTTTTGGCATCGAGGGCATTCTCGTTGAACGGGGACTTTCCGACGGAAACATCGCGGATATCCCGGTCGATGTAGTATTCGTTGTGCGGCTTGAATCCCGGAACGGTCAGGACGTTCACGAACACGTCGATGCCGCGGTGGCCGGTTCCAGGCGGGATATAGACAAACATGCCGGGTTCGAGCGGATGCTGTTCGTACCGGCACAGGTCGCGCAGGTCGGGGTACACGATCAGCGACGCGGACCTTCCCCAGGTGTTCAAGCGCCAGACCCGCGGATCGAGAACCAGGTACATCTCGCGCTGCGGCAAGCCGGGGCCGCCGATGGATCGCGGCGGGTGGAAGTGGGTGGGTGAAGCCTCCTTGGGAATATTCACGATGTGACTGTTCACCCAGTTCAGTCCGTCGCCGGTCTCGCCGGGATAGTTCATGTACCAGGTGAGAGGCAGCCTGCGGAAGGGATCGAAGTCGGGGTTGCAGCCGCCGGGATTGTCCAGCAGGTAGTCGAGCCGCCGGGCGGACGAGATGTGGCTTTGCCGCCTCTCCACGTTTTCCATCGCCAGGCAAACGAATTCGCCGCGGACCTCAAGCTCCTCCTCGCCGCAAGCTATGAGTTGGTCACCTGAAACGAGCGCTTCCCAGGAGTCCGACTGTTTGGTCGAAAAGCCCTGCCCACGGTACATGCCGGACAGCGACGCAATGGCCCGCTCCACCTCCTCGTTCGCCGACCAGGGTCGCGGGCTCTGTTCGAGTTGCCACAGCTCGCCGGCGAAATCCCCCACGAAGGCGCCGTCTTTCCAGCGCCCGAGGATCCTGCGGACCGCGGCGCAGGCGGCGGGAGCGAGCGAGGGCAGTCCGTTTTTCAGGATTCTCAACGTCCCGGCGAACGTTCGGTCGATCCCGTCAGGCGTGTAGGAGTCCGGCAGCGGACGGCCGTCGCCTTCCCGGGTGCGATAGCCCCGCGGCAGGAAGACCTCGCCTTCGCCGCGATACAGCCAGAACACGCGCATGCCGCCGTGCTCGCTGCGGAGCCGCGTCCGGCCGGAGACTGCGGCCAGGGTGAGCCGGAGATCGGGGTTTTCGCTCTCGAAGAAACTCTTGATCGAGGCAAACTGTTCTTGATCGTTTAACTGGGCAACCAGCATCGAATCCGCCGCGAGCCATTATAGTCCAGAGCGCCCCCCGGACAACTGTGGGAGTAAGTAAGATGGTCCGGTAACGCTCGCACCATCTACGCGGGTACGCCTTTCACGCCCAAACCCGGCAAGCCCGAGCGTGGATCAACGGTTCGGCCGGACGGCGTTCTCCATCGCGCTGCTGGGCTCGTACCGGTGGGCGATGTTCCTAGCGGGCGTAATATAGAGGTGGCTGATGCTGCACCTGCTGATGGCGCTCGTATCCGGGGTGCTTGTGCCGTCCCCTCCGGCACCGGAGGTTTCAGGGATCGTGCTGGATCCCAGCGGCACCGCGGTAGCCGGGGCGCGCGTGACCTTGCGGCGGCCCTCGGGCGCGCCGCTTGTGGCAGCTACGGACCTCGGCGGCGGATTTCGGTTCACGGGTCTGGCGCCGGGCCAATATGAGGTGCGGGTCGAGCACGAGGGATTCAAGCGCTTCGATGCGCGCGTGAGCCCCGGCGCGCGGCTGCGGGTGGTGTTGCGCCTCGCCGAATTGCGGGAGCGGGCCACCGTGCGGGAGCCGGATGAGGTCAGCGCCGAACCCGGCGCCAACATGGATATCGTCAAACTGGACCGCAAGGCGCTGGACAAGCTGCCTGTGCTCGGGAATGACGTCGTCGGGTCCGCCGCGGAATTCCTGGATTCGGCGGCGATTGGGGCGGGCGGCGTCTCCATCGTGGTCGATGGAATGGAGACATCGGAAAAAGGCGTCTCGGCGTCGGCCATTCAGGAAATCCGGATCAACCAGGACCCGTACTCGGCCGAGTATGCGCGCCCGGGCCGGGGCCGCCTCGAGATCATCACCAAGGCCGGCCAACAGGAGTATCACGGCTCGGCCACGTTTCTGTTCCGGGACCACCGCCTGGAAGCGCGCAACGCCTTCGCCGGGAGCCGCCCCCCGGAACAGCGCCGCATTTTTGAAGGCCACTTCACCGGCCCGCTCGGCAACGGCAAGAGAAGCAGCTTTCTGATCTCCGGAAATCACGAGGAAGAGGATCTGCAACGTCTGGTGTTCGCCCAGACGCCCGCCGGGGTGCTGCGGGAACACTCCGCCAATCCGAAGCGCCAGACCGAATTTTCCGCCAAGGTCACGCGGCAGTTGGGGGCGAGTCACACGGTATCCGTGCGCTACGAGTTCGGCGACGACCGGGGCCAAGGCGAGGACGTGGGCGGCTTCACGCTGCCCGAAGCCGGCTCCGATTATGCCGAACGGGAGCAGCACGTCTACTACAACGATCGCGCCGTGCTGACACCCGGGCTGACCAACGACTTCTCGCTTCGCCTGGGCCGGCACAGCTTTGTCAATCGCAGCCGGCTGCCCGGCGTGCGGCAAATCGTAGTCGTGGACGCGTTCACCGGCGGCGGCGCGCAGAACGACCGCCATACGACCGAAAACCACGTGCAGTTCACGGACATGATGTCGTGGGTGCGCGGCAGGCATTTGGTCAAGTTCGGGGTGAGCGTGCCCGAAATCAACCGGCGCGCCGCTCACGACTGGACCAACTCCGATGGCGCCTTCACCTTCTCGTCTCTGGACGACTACGCGGCCGGCCGGCCGTTCTCGTTTGCCGCGCAGCAGGGGGACCGATACCTGGCGTTCTGGCAGGAGGGAATCGGGTTGTTCGTGCAGGACGATGTGAAACTGCGGCCCAACCTCTCTCTGGCAGCGGGTTTGCGTTGGGATTGGCAGAACCACTTCCCGGACCGTAACAACCTGGCCCCGCGGCTCTCCGTGGCGTTTTCACCGGACAAGAAGCGCCGCACGGTGCTGCGCGCGGGGGCCGGCCTGTTCTATGAACGCACGGGACCGGCGGCTGTGGCGGACGTGCTGCGGTTCGATGGGCGGCATCTGCGCCCGGTCCTGCTCTCCAATCCTGGGTACCCGGACCCGCTTTCCCGAGGCGGCACGCTGGACACACAGCCGGCCGGCATCACGCGGTTTGCCTCCCGCGTGCGCTCGCCGTATCTGCTCCAGTACAGCGCCGGTATGGAGCGGCAGATCCGGAAGCGGTTGTCCGCCACGGCCACATACACCGGGACCGTTGGGGTGAAGCTGTTCCGTTCGCGGGACGTGAATGCACCGCCGCCGCCGTTGTATGCATACCGGCCCCTGACGGAGATCGGGATCCTGCGGGAGATCGAAACCGCCGGAAGGCTGCGGACGCATTCGCTGGATTTTGGATTGCGGGGCTCGCCGGCGGAATGGTTCACCGGGACCGTGCTGTACGGCCTGGGGCGCTCGTGGAACAACACCGGCGGCATCGGTGCTTTCCCCGCCAACAGCTATGATCTTTCGGGCGAATGGGCGCGGGCGAACTTCGACGTGCGGCACCGTTTTCGCGTGCTCGGGACCTTTCACGCGGGCGGCCTGTTCGACTTGGGGACTATGCTGTTGTTGAGCACGGGTCCGCCGTACAGCATCACCACCGGGCGGGACGGGAATCACGACGGACGCGCCAGCGACCGGCCGCCGGGTGTGGCCAGGAACACAATGCAGGGTTTCGGGACCGCCGGCCTTGACGTGCGCCTGTCGCGGGAACTGAAGCTCCGCCGGGGCAAGGACGATGAGGGGCCGGGCCTGGAACTCAGCGCGGATGCGTTCAATGCGCTCAACCGGGTGAACTACACGAACGTGGTAGGGACTCTGACCTCGCCATTTTTCGGGCAGCCGGTTGCCTCCAGGGCCGCACGGCGCGTGCAGTTGCAAGTCGAGTTCAAATTCTAGCCCGAAGTTGCGTCGGCGAGGGTTGTACGCGGCGCGGAGTCTTCAACGGGCGGGTGAAATTTCGTACGGCAGCCGTACTTCCACGGTTTTCGGCGGGAAGCAGGCCTTATCGTTGCATGCCTGGTAGCGCAGCTTGCCCAGCAGGATGCCCGGGCCGGGGGGGGCGTTGGGCGCGACCTTGAACCTGCTCACCAGGTCGAAGCTGCCGGTGAATACCGAGAGGGGCTTTTCGGAAAACGCGTACTTTTCGTTCCGCGGCTTGGGATAGACCACGCCGGCGGCTTGCAGGGCGCCCTGCTCCCACGTCAACCGGAGCGGGATGAGATAGTCCTCGGTGGGCGTGTTGCTGTTGACGTGGTAGCCGTGCTGGAGCGCGACCTTCACGCGCGCTTCCACCCCCGCGCCCCGCTTGGCCGCGACCTTCGCGGGCGGGGCGATGTTGAGCATGTTACTTTGCGCGAACAGCCAAGGCAGGTAGAGAAACGCGGCCAGAGCCGCCTTCTTCGAGAAGTTCATTGATGCCATTTTCGAAATCGCTCCTGGCGGCGACGCCCTGGTGCACCGCGGCGATGCGCCCCTGGCGGTCGATGAGGAAAGTGGTGGGCAGGGCCTCCACGCCGCCGTACGACGCCGAGACGTCCTCGTTGCCGAGCACCACCCGGTAATTCACGCCCAGGCGGTTGATGAAGGGTCTGACCGCGTCCCAGCCCTCGTCGTCCATGGCGATGCCGAGCACCTCGAAGCCGCGGTCCTTGTGCTTGCGCTGGAAATCCATGAACCAGGGGATCTCGATCTTGCAGGGACCGCACCAGGTGGCCCAAAAATCGAGCAACACCACCTTGCCGCGGTAGTCGGAGAGCCGCACGGTCTTGCCGTCGGCATCCTTGAGGGCGAAATCCGGGGCCGCCTTGCGGTCCTTGTGCGGCGTCGCGGAACGCGCTTCAACGGGCCGGGAGGAGGAACAGGCCGCGGTCAGGCTGCCCATCAGCAACAGGCAGAGGGCGGCGGCGGCGCGGGCGGTGGGGAAAGAGGTAGCCACTCCCTTCAATTATATCGAGATCGCCCGAGTCAGACCCTGCGCCTCAAACCATGCGCGGCGCACGCGGCGGAAGCGGGGGGCCAGGGTGAAGTGGGGATGGCGGCGCACGCCGGAGAACATCCAGGCGGCGGTATCGCAGAAGCTCTCGCAGCAGTACTCGCGCCAGCGCCGCGTGCGCGCCGCGGCGTCGGCGGCTGAGAGTTCCGCCTTGCGCCACTCGGCGGACCAGCCCAGTTCCCCGCGGGCGCGGGCCTGAAGCTCGCGCCGCAGCAGGTCTTCGAACGTCCGGCGGCGGGGGTTGCCCAGACGCACCCAGGCGAAATGGAAGATTTCGTGGACGAGGATGCGGCCGGAATCGCGGCGCAGCGCGGCGTCGAGGACGATGCGGCGCTCGCGCAGCATGGCGCCGCCATCCACGGGCCCGCGGCGGTCGCGCGGCGCCCGCAGGTAGCGCACCTCCACGGGGCGGCCGGAAAGCTCCGGGAAACGCATGTCAGGGCCTGCCGGCCAGCCGCCAGTTGCCGTCCGGCTGCTCCAGCAGCCGGCCGCGCTCCGTGTAGTAGCGCACCATCAGCTCGCGGATGCCCTCGGGGGACTGCCACAGGATCTTCGCTCCGCGGAACATGCCGTATCCGGCGCTGCCCGCGGCGCGGTAATTGTTCACCGCGATGCGCAGCTTACGGTCCGGGGCGAGCGGCTGCCCGCGGAAGGCGAGGTTCACGATGCGGTCGCCCTCGGGGCGCCGCAGGTCGATCTCGTAAGACACGCCCTCGGCGGTGTCGTAGTTGAAGCCCATCACCTTGGGGTTGACGGCGGGCGGTCCGGCGCAAGCTTCTCCCTGGCAGGAGAGAAAATACCGCGCGGAGTTTTCGAGCGCCTGCTTCACCATGGCTCCGGTGCCCTCGATGCAGTACAGTTCGTTGTCGTAGATATACAGCGCCGCAATCTGGCGCACCGTGATGGGGCCGCCGGGCACGCGCAGGTTGGGATTGAAGATGGAGCTGAAGGATACATCGGCTTGTGCGTAGTGGAGCTGCACGGCGTGGATGGCGTCAAGCAGGGCGCAATCCCGCACGCGGCAGTTGGAAGCTTCGAGCTCGCGCGGCAATTGCGCCACCGGCGTTTCGAGCCACCGCTGGGCGAGTTCATGGTAAGGCTTCCCGATGGCCAGGATTTCGGGGCTGGCAGGAGTGGCGTCTTCGACGGGGATGAGACGGCTGGTTTTCTCCACCACCGTCCAGCGCCCGGCGCGGTTCTCCAGGGCAAAATCGAGCCGCGCGAGCGAGCCGGCGAAATTGCGCGGCTGCACGGCGAGCACATCTCCCACGCGCATCCCGGCAACCTCGCGGTGCGTGTGACCGAACACCAGGGCGTCGATCCCCGGCGCCTCGGCGACTTCCCGCGCGATGTTCTCGGCCGAT
Organism: Bryobacteraceae bacterium; assembly: GCA_041946965.1. Taxonomy (GTDB): domain Bacteria; phylum Acidobacteriota; class Terriglobia; order Bryobacterales; family Bryobacteraceae; genus JBHGBM01. The sequence goes on along the minus strand of JBHGBM010000011.1, from coordinate 76,519 downwards.
GGGCCGGATTCGAGACCTGCGTGTACGGCGGCAATCACCAGATCCGGCTTCTCCGCTGAGCGCAGGCGCGCGAGAGCGCGCTCCACGGCGGGCCGCGCGGGCGTGAAGCGGTAACCGCCGAGGTGCTCGGGCTTTTCCCAGGTGGGAACCGCGGGCGTGGTCACCCCGATGATCGCCACCTTCACCGGGCCCGCCGTGCGGACGATGTAGGACGGAAACGGCCGCGCACCGCCCTCGATGTTGGCCGAAATCCACGGAAAGCGGGCGTCCGCGCGGGCACGCTCGAGACTCTTCAGCCCGAAATTGAATTCGTGGTTGCCCACCGTCATCGCGTCGTAGCGCAGCGCGTTCATTGCCCGCATCATGGGATCGCCCGGGATCAGCGCGGAGTCGAACGGAATGCCGAGCGGGGCCTTTCCGGTGCTGACGATGCCCTGGTAAACGGACTCGACGGGCGAGCCCTGGATGGTATCGCCGCAATCGACGAGCAGCGCGCCCGGATTCTGGGCGCGCGCCGCGCCGATGAGGGTGGCGAGCTTCGCCAGCCCGCGCCGCGCGGGCCGGTTGGTGTAATAGTCCAACGGATACAGGTTGCCGTGCATGTCCGTGGTGGCCAGCACGGCGACGTTGGCGCGTTGCGCCAGAAGCGGCAGCGCCAGAATCAGCAGGCCGATGAAACGCATCAGCCCATCATTTTAACTGCCGATCGCCGATTTTCCCGCGAGCTGCCGCAGCACGTAGGGCAGGATGCCGCCGTTGCGGTAGTACTCCACTTCCTGCGGCGTATCCACGCGCACGGTGGCGGTGAAGGTCTTTTCCGTGCCGTCCGGCGCGACGGCCCGCACAGTAGCCTGGCGCGGCCCTTCGCCGAGCGCCTGCCGCAGCCCTTCGACGTGGAAGACCTCCTTGCCGGTGAGATGGAGCGAAGCGGCGTTTTCGCCCTCGGCGAATTCCAGGGGCAGCACCCCCATGCCCACCAGGTTCGAGCGGTGGATGCGCTCGAAACTTTCGGCGATTACGGCCTTCACGCCGAGCAGCATGACGCCCTTGGCGGCCCAGTCGCGCGAGGAGCCGGAACCGTACTCCTTGCCGGCGAGGATCATCAGCGGCACGCCCTCCTGCCGGTAGAGCATCGCGGCGTCGTAAATGAACATCTGCTCGCCGTCCGGCAGGTGTACGGTCCAGCCGCCCTCGGTGCCCGGCGCAAGCTGATTGCGCAGCCGCACGTTGGCGAGTGTGCCGCGGACCATGACCTCGTGGTTGCCGCGGCGCGAGCCGTAGGAGTTGAAATCGCGCGGATCCACGCCGTTCGCCACCAGGTACCTGCCCGCGGGACTGTTCACCGGAATGGAACCGGCGGGCGAGATGTGGTCCGTGGTGATGGAATCCCCGAGCAGTGCGAGCACCCGCATACCCCCGATCTGTTCGATGCCGGCGGCGGGATCGGTCATGTTCTCGAAGTACGGCGGGTGTTTGATGTAAGTGGACTTCGGATCCCAGGTGTAGACGTCGCCGGTGGGGACCGGCATGGAGTTCCAGGCCGGTTCGCCCTCGAACACTTTGCCGTATTCACTTGCGAACATCTCGCGCCGGACCGAGCGCATGGCCTCCCGGACCTCTTCGTTGCTTGGCCATATGTCGCGCAGGTAGACGGGCCGGCCCGCGGGATCCTGGCCGAGTGGTTCGGCGGTGAGGTCGAGATCGATGCGGCCGGCGAGCGCGTAGGCCACCACCAGCGGCGGCGAAGCCAGGTAATTGGCTTTGACCAGCGCCTGAATGCGGCCTTCGAAGTTGCGGTTGCCGCTCAGCACCGAGACCACCGTGAGGTTCTCCTTGGCGATGACCGCCGCCACGGACTCGGGAAGCGGGCCGCTGTTGCCGATGCACGTGGTGCAGCCGTATCCCACCAGGTGGAAGTTGAGTTTTTCGAGATACGGCGTGAGCCCGCAGGCATTGAGGTACTGGGTCACCACTTTGGAGCCGGGCCCCAGGCTGGTTTTTACCCACGGCTTGACGCTGAGGCCGCGCTCCACAGCTTTCTTCGCCAGTAGGCCCGCGCCCAGCATCACGGAAGGATTGGAGGTGTTCGTGCAACTCGTGATGGCGGCGATCACCACCGCGCCGTTCTCGAGAGTATAAGCCCCGCCGTCCACTACGGCGGATTTCCTGGCGGGGCTGAAATCGCGGAAGTTCTTGGGCACGCCGGAGAGGCTCACCCGGTCCTGCGGGCGGCGGGGTCCGGCCATGGAGGGCTCCACAGTCGAGAGATCCAGTTCGGCGCTTTCCGCGTAAAGTGGCTCCGGACTCTGGTCGCTCCGGAACAGGCCGGCTTCCTTGGTGTAAGCCTCCACCAGGTCGATGAGGTGCGGGTCACGGTTGGTAAAACGCAGGTATTCGAGGGTCTCGGCGTCGACCGGGAAGAACCCCATGGTGGCGCCGTACTCGGGCGCCATGTTGGCGACCGTGGCGCGGTCCGCCACCGTGAGACCCGCGAGCCCCGGCCCGTAATATTCCACGAACTTGCCGACCACGCCCTTCTTGCGGAGGATCTGGGTGATGGTGAGAACCAGGTCGGTGGCGGTGCAGCCCTCCGGCAGGCGGCCGGTGAGCTTGAACCCGACCACCCGCGGCAGCAGCATCGAGATGGGCTGGCCCAGCATGCAGGCTTCGGCCTCAATGCCGCCGACGCCCCATCCGAGGACGCCCAGGCCGTTCACCATGGTGGTGTGGGAATCGGTGCCGACCAGCGAATCGGGGTAGGCCTGCCAGCCCGACTCGGTCTTGTTCTGGAAGACGACGGAGGCCAGGTATTCGAGGTTGACCTGGTGGACGATGCCGGTATCGGGAGGCACCACCCGGAAGTTGCTGAAAGCCGTTTGGGCCCAGCGCAGCAGGATGTAGCGCTCCCTGTTGCGCTGGAATTCGAGCAGGGCATTCACCTGGAAGGCGTCCGGGGAGCCGAAACGGTCCACCTGAACGGAGTGGTCGATAACCAGGTCGGCGGGAAAGAGGGGGTTGGCGCGCCGGGGGTCGGCCCCCATCGCGGCAAGAGCGTCCCGCATGGCGGCGAGATCGACCACGGCCGGCACCCCGGTAAAGTCCTGGAGCAGGACACGAGCCGGCATAAAATTGATTTCCTTGGAGTTAGGACCGGACACGCCACGCACTACGTAGTCGATGTCGCCGGCGGTCACCTTCCGGCCGTCTTCCAGACGCAGGAGGTTCTCCAGCAGAATGCGGGTGGAGTAAGGGAGGCGGGAGATGTGGCCGGCGCCCCGCTCCTCGATGGCGGGAAGGCGGAAGATTTCGTATTCGCGTTCCCCAACGCGAAGCTTCGCCAGCGCGCCGAAACTGTTTTGTGAGTGCATAACAGACAACATTATACTGGCGGGGCGCCGGATGCTCCCGGCGCGAAGATGTAACAAATGTTACAAACCAAACCGGGTGGCCGGACCCCGGGGAGGGTATTCTTGTTCGCGGAGGTACGCCGATGCGGTTGATCATGCAGGGGCAGAATAATCCCGCCGTCACAGAGCGTGTGGATCCCGAAATCATGAGGCGGCGAACCGGGCGTTCCCGGCAGGGCTTTTTCCTCCCCAACGGAAGTTTCTGGCAGCAGGATGACACCGTGACGATCACGTTCGATCCACGGGTCCTGATTTTGAACGGGCTCGATCCGGCTACGGAGAGCCAGGTTGTCGCCGAGGAGGCGCAGCACGAGGCGGATTTCCGCCGCATCGTGTCGCGCATGGAACGTGCGCTGCGCGCGGCCATGCGGTCGGGAGGCAGCCCGGTCATCGATGATTACTGGGCCTGGTACCTCTACTACCTGGAAGAGGCCCGGGCGACGTATCACCGCCAGACGGGGAACCCGGATGTGCTGCCTCCGTTGATGCCGACGGCGCCGCGCATGTTCTGAAGCGCTTCGAAATATTACAACTTTTGTTATAATCGTAGGATGAGGCGGAATAGTCTGAGTTCTGCGCGCCGCGCAGCGGGGCTGACGCAGCAGGAGGCAGCCGGACGGCTAGGTGTGTCGCAGGCATACGTCGCGCTTCTGGAGGGCGGCAAGCGTCCGCTGAGCCCGCGCATGAGCAGCCGGATTGCGAAGTTGTACCGGCTTGGCCCGATTGCTTTGCCGCTGGTCGCCAGTTCAAAGACAGGGTGGGATTCCGCTTCGCTGGCTGCGGCCTTGGGCGCTCTGGGGTACGCGGGCTTCGGCTATCTGCGCGCGAGGCGGCCGTCTAACCCCGCGGTTGTTCTCCTGAACGCCATTGCGGCAAACAACGTGGAGGTGCGGGTCGCCGAGGCGCTGCCGTGGCTCATGCTGGAGTACAGCGATCTGGATTGGGAATGGCTGATCCGCGAGGCAAAACTGAGAGATCTCCAAAACAGGCTCGGGTTTCTGGTCACACTGGCGCGGCAGTTGGCGGAAAAGCGGGGCAGCCAGGACATCGCAGCCCGGCTCCGGCATGTGGAAGACATTGCAGAACGCGCACGCTTGGCCCGTGAGGATGGGCTGTTCCAGCCGCTGTCAGAGGCCGAACGCGAATGGCTCCGGGAATCGCGTTCCGCCGGTGCGCGTCACTGGAATCTCCTGACGGACCTGGATTCCGCGCCGTTGCCCTATGCCGTGTAACGTGGTGCCGGAGCCGTGGGGCTCGTTCTTTGCCGGGATCGATGAAGCGTTGCGAACGCCCGTCGAACTCCATTGCATCGGAGGCTTCGCCATGGCGATGCTGTACGGCCTGCCGCGCCCCACCGCCGATGTCGATTGTCTGACGGTGACCCCGATCGGTGAAACCGCCGCGCTTGAAGTGATCGCAGGCCGGGGCTCGGCGCTGCACAATAAGTACGGAATCTATGTGCAGCACGTCGGTATCGTTACCGTTCCGGAAAACTATGCGGAGCGGCTGAAACCGATCTTCCCGAAGGCATACCGCAGATTGGCGATGAACGGACTGGACGCGCACGACCTCGCCTTGTCGAAACTGGAGAGGAACTCGGCCCGGGACCGCGAGGACGTGAGATATCTCGGCAAGGCAGTCCCGCTCGATCCGGCGCTTCTCGAGAGCCGTTACCGTTTGGAGCTGCGGCCCTACCTTGTGACACCGGAGCGCCACGATGCCGTGTTGCGGCTCTGGCTCGAGATGCTCCAGACCAGTTGAAAGCGGTGGCCTACATAATCGCCGTCGGCGGGGCCGGCTCGTCGGGCCTGCCGGCGTTGCGCAGCGGCACCGAGATCATCACGAAACCCAGCAGCGCGAGCACGGCGAAGCCGATCAGCAGCGGCGGGTCCTCCATGATGGCGGGCAGGCCGGGCGTCCGGCCGTTGCCCGAGGCCACCGGCCACTCGAAGAAGCGGCAGGCGGCTACCAGCAGGCCGGTGAGTGCCTCTCCCGCGATGAGACCGGAGGCGGTGAGAACCCCGGCGTTCTCCACGCGCGCCTTCTGCGCTTCGTTCAAGCCGCGGCGGTTGCGCAGCGTGTCCGTCAGCCAGCGGAAAATGCCGCCGACGAAGATGGCGAACGTGGTCTCGAGCGGCAGGTACATGCCCACGGCGAAGAGCATGGGACTGCGGACCTGCACCATGACCAGCGCCAGACCCATGAAGATGCCGACCACCACCAGCGGCCAGGCCATGTCGCCTCCCACGATGCCTTGCGAGAGCGCGGCCATCAGCCCGGCTTGCGGCGCGGGCAACTGGCGGTCGCCGAAGCCCACCCCGCCCGCCTTGATGTTGCCGGCGTGCAGCACGAAAAGCGGGAAGTACAGCACGGCGCTGGCCAGGAAGATGCCCAGGATGTCGCCGATCTGCATGCTGCGCGGCGTACCGCCGAGGATGTGCCCCACCTTCAGGTCTTGCAGCATCTCGCCGGCGACGGCCGAGGAGACGCACACCACCGCCGCCACGCCCAGCACGGCCGTCACGCCGCTCAGTCCGGAGACCCCGATCGACACCATCAGCAGCGCCGCTACGATCAGGGTGGAGAGGGTGAGGCCTGAAATGGGATTGTTCGAGGAGCCGATGAGCCCCACCAGGTTGCCGGACACCGCGGCGAAGAAAAATCCCAGAATGAGCATGACCACCGCGGCGACAACGGCGCCGGCGATCACGCCGGCAAAGTAGTAGTACAGCGCCACCATGCAAACCAGGGTCACCGCCAGGCCCGCGAAGACGAACTTGATGTTCAGATCGCGCTCGGTGCGGTCCACCGCGGCGGCCTGTGCGCCGGATTTCTTCAGGTCGGAAACGGCGCGCGACATGCCGCTGGCCAGGCTCGCACGCATGCGGAACAGCGTGTAACAGGCGCCCACCAGCATGCCGCCCACCGCGATGGGCCGCACGATGAACTTCCACACGTTCTGGCTGGCCGCGTCCCATCCGGCCTCGCCCGCGCCCGGGGGCATCATGGCGCTCAACTGCGGGCCCAGGAAGTAGATCAGCAGGGGCACCATCAGACCCCACGCGATCACGCCGCCCGAAAAGTTCAGCGCGGCCAGCCGCGGGCCGATGATGTAGCCGACCCCGAGGTACGCCGGGCTCACCGCGGGCGCGGAGACCGTGGAGATGCCGCCAACCCCGATCGTGGGGGCCGCCGCGCCCTGGCCCAGCCGCACAATGCTGCGCCCCAGCTCGCCGACGTGCAGGGTGAAATCACGGCTGATGGAAAAGATCTTGAGCGATCCCAGCAGGTAGATGGCCGCGCCGAAGCCCATGGCCTGGAAGAGCAGGCCGGCGGCCTTGCTGCCGATCTGCCCGGCCTTATGGATCTCGCCCGCCGCGACCGATTCGGGGAAGGGCAGGTCGCGGTCTTCCACCATCACTCGCCGCAGCAGGGTGACGAAGAGGATGCCAAGAATGCCGCCCACCGCCATGAGCACGGAGGATTTCCAGTAGGCCTCCTCGAATCCGAACGACGGCCAGGCGCCGGCCAGGACGAAGGCGGGGATAGTGAAGATGGCGCCGGCGGCCACGGACTCGCCGATCGAGCCGACCGTTCGCGCCATGTTCTCCTCGAGGATGGAGCCCTTCATCAGCCGCAGCACCGCCATGCCGATCACCGCGGCGGGGTAAGTGGCCGCGATGGTCATGCCGGCCTTTAGCCCGAGGTAGGCGTTGGCCGCGCCGAGAATCACCGTCATGACGAGCCCGAGCAGCACCGCACGGAAGGTGAACTCGCTCATCGGCATGTCAGGAGGGACAAAGTGACGGAACTTCTTGGGTTCGTTCGGGGGCGTCATTGCAATCGGGACCTCACCTTATCGCTGAGCAGCTTTCCATCTGCCATTTTCCCTTGCAGATGCGCCTGCGCGGCCTTCATCACGGCGCCCATCTGCTTGAGGGATGTGGCTCCGGTCTCCGCCAGGGCGGCGGCGACGGCGGCATCCAGGTCCTCCGGCGTGGCCGCCGCGGGCAGGTACGACTCGATCAGGGCGCGCTCGGCCTCTTCCTTGGCGGCCTGCTCCTCGCGGCCCGCCTGGCGGAACATGGCGGCCGCGTCGGTGCGCTGCTTCACGAGCTGCTTCAATACCTGGGTCTCCGCGGCTTCGTCGAGCTTGCCGGTATCCACCTTATGCTTCATCAGAGCCGCCTTGATCATGCGCAGCGCGCTCAGGCGGGCCTCTTCCCGAGCCTTCATGGCCGCGGCCATGTCCTTCTGGACCTGATCGATTAAAGGCATGTTGATGCTATTCTATATACACTAACCGACAACATGCACATTCGTAAGCAAAGATTGCTGACGCCGGGCCCGACGCCTCTTTATCCCCCGGCGCTGCACGCCATGATGGCGTCGGACATTCATCACCGCACGGAGGATTTCCGGCGCGTGTACCGGTCCGCTCTCGCGGACCTGAAGGAGGTACTCGGCACCTCGCACGACGTGCTCATGTTCGCCGCCTCGGGCACCGGGGCGATGGACGGGGCGGTGTCAAACCTGTTCTCGCGCGGGGACAAGGTGATCGTGTGCTCGGCGGGGAAGTTCGGCGAGCGCTGGGTGGAAATCGCGAAGGCCTATGGGCTGGACGCCACGGTGCTGAGCGCTCCTTACGGCCAGGCCGTGCAGGCCGAACAGGTCGAGGCGGCGCTTAAGGCCGAGCCGGGCACGCGCGGCGTGTTCGTGCAGGCTTCGGAGACCTCCACCGGCGCCGCGCACGACGTCGAGGCCATGGGCAGGGCCGTGGCGGGCACGGAGGCGATCTTCGTGGTGGACGCCATCACCGGACTGGGCACCATGCCGCTCGATATCGACGGCTGGGGGCTCGACGTGGTGATCGGCGGCTCCCAGAAGGCGTTCATGATCCCGCCGGGGCTGGCCTTCATGACCGTGAGCCCCAAGGCCTGGAAGTTCGCCGAGACCGCCACGCTGCCGCATTACTACTTCAGCCTGAAGAAGGAGAAGAAGAGCGGCGACGCGGGCGAATCGAGTTGGACGCCCTCTACGGCCCTGATCCTCTCGCTGGCCGAAGCGCTCCGCTACATCAAGCAGGTGGGGATGGCCAACCTGGTGGAGAACGCGCAGATGCTGGCGAGGGCCACGCGCGCGGCGGTGGCGAAGCTGGGGCTGGAGCTGTTCGCGCCGGGCTGCCCGGGGTCGTCGGTGACTGCGGTTAAGGCGCCCGAGGGCTGGGACTCCGGGGTGATCGTGAAGGAGTTCCGCAACCGCTTCGGCGCCATCATCGCCAACGGCCAGGGCACCATGAAGGGCAAGATTTTTCGCATTGCGCACCTGGGGTATTTCGATTTCGCCGACCTGTTCGCCGTGATCGCGGGGCTGGAGATCATCCTCGACGCCAACGGCTGGCCCGTGACTTTCGGCGCGGGCGTGGCGGAAGCGCAGAGGGTGTACGCCGAAGCGGCGGTGGCCAAGACGCAAGCGAGCAGCAAATAGCATGAACATTCTGATTGCCGAACCGATGTCGCCGGCCGGAATCGAGCTGTTTAAGTCGCAGCCCGGCTGGAACGTGATCGTCTCCACTCCCAAGGAGTACAGCCAGCACCTGGCGGAGGCGGACGCGTTGCTCGTCCGCAGCGCCGTGCAGGTGACCAAAGAGGTGCTGGAGAAAGCGCCGCGGCTGCGCGTCATCGGGCGCGCGGGCGTGGGCGTGGACAATGTCGACCTGCCGGCGGCCACCGCGGCGGGCGTGCTGGTGATGAACACGCCCGGCGGCAACGCGGTTTCGGTGGCGGAGCACGCCCTGGGGATGATGCTGGCCATGGCGCGCCACATCCCCCAGGCCAGCGTTTCCACCAAGTCGGGCAAGTGGGAAAAGAAGAAGCTCATGGGCAATGAGCTGCGGGGCAAGACGCTGGGCATCCTGGGTCTGGGCAGCATCGGGCGCGAGGTGGTGAAGCGCGCGCGGACGTTCCAGATGCGGGTGCTGGCGCACGACCCGTACGTGACCACTTCCATCGCCAAGGACCTGGGCGTGGAGCTGGTCGACTTGCCCAGGCTGTACGCCGAGAGCGACTACATCACCCTGCACGTGGCCCTCACTCCGGAAACGGAGAAGCTGCTGGGCCGCGAGGCGTTCGCGCAGATGAAGCCGGGCGTGCGCATCGTCAACTGCGCGCGCGGCGAAATGATCGACGTGGACGCGCTGGTGGAAGCCATGGAATCGGGTAAGGTGGCGGGCGCCGCGCTGGACGTGTTCCCGAAGGAGCCGCCTCCGGCCGACTCTCCGCTGTTGAAGCTCGAGGGCCTGGTGGCGACCCCGCATATCGGCGGTTCGACCGAAGAGGCGCAGGAGATCGTGGGTGTGCGCATCGCCGAGCAGGTGGTGGAATACCTGAAGAGCGGTGTGGCGGTGAACGCGGTCAACATGCCTTCGCTCACGCCCGAGCAGTTCAAGCAGATCGAGCCGTTCGTGAACATGGTGGAGCGGCTGGGCAGGTTCGCGGCCTACGCGGCCACGGGCAACCCCAAGGCGGTGCGCTTCACTTACTTCGGCAAGACCGGCGACGGCAACACGCACCTGCTGCGCAACGCGGGACTGGCCGGCGTGCTGAGCCGCTCGACGGCGCGCAAGGCGAACCTGGTGAACGCCATGGAGCTCGCCTCCGAGCGCGGCTGGAAAGTGGGCGAGCAACACGAGAGCCGCGCGGGCCACACCGATTCGATCCTGCTCGAAGTGGAAACCGACTCCGGGGTCACGCGCGTGGAAGGCGCGGTGCTGCTGGGCAAGGCGCGCGTGATCCAGGTGGACGGCATCTACTGCGAAACGCCGCTCTGCGGCTGCCTGCTCTACATGCGCAACCAGGACGTGCCGGGAGTGATCGGCTACGTGGGCACGGTGCTCGGCTGCCACCAGATCAACATCGCGGACTTTTCGCTGGGAAGGCGCGAAGAACCGCCGGCGCCCGGCGAGCCGAGAGAAGCGGTGGCGGTGGTGAGCACCGACGGCCTGGTGCCGGAGAACGTGCTGGCGCAGCTACGGGAGCACCCGGCGGTCAAGCTGGCGCGGGCCATGGATTTCGGCGAATAAGCCTGATTTGTCCTATTGAATCGTCGTTGACCTGACGGACTCGTCCGCTGGCGTGCGAGTTGCCGTACAGCGAGACTTACCCCCCGAAGGACCATCTGTTCGGCCCCGCCGCTAGGCGGCAAGTGGAAGGCCCGAATAGCGTTTTTACCTATACGAAATTTCATACTTCCTCATGCGCGCTGCGGCAAGACGGCGCATCCGTAGAACTTACGGTCTGGTACGTCAATTGCCACACTAGGACTGTCCACAAAGGGTTCCGCGTCCTTCAGCGCAGGTGTCTGTCGAGCTTGCGGTAATACAGGAGGATTTGGTCAATGACGCGTTGCATCGTAAGGACTTGCATTGCTGTCGTGTGCTTCTTCTTTTGTTTGGGACGTTCCCAAGCACAATTCTGCATCACCCCACCCTCGGGAATGGCGGCCTGGTACTCTGGCGACGGCAACGCCAACGATCTTCTCGGCGTCAACCACGGCGCCTTGCAGAATGGAGCCACATTCGCGCCGGGCAAGGTCGGACTGGCGTTCAGCCTGAACGGCAACAACCAGTTCGTGACACTGCCTGCGAATCTGCTGTCCTACCCGGCCAGAGGCAGCAACAGCTCCGCGCCGCTCTCGGCAGATGCCTGGTTCCAGACGAGCGCGGGAGGAGTCATTCTCGCACAGCAAGGCGATAATGCTCCGCCGCTGATGCCCAACGGCTGGATTCCTGCCATCTACGTGGGCACCGATGGAATACTGTACGCCGAACTGTTCTGGGGAGGAAGTGTGGCGCCCATTTCCAGCGCGCCCCGGAGGGTCAACGACGGAGCGTTTCACCATGTGGCCGTCACCTATGACGGCGCGTCGGAGAGGCTCTATCTGGACGGCGTGCTCATCGCATCGATGCCACTTACGCAAACCGGCTACGCCGCCAGCTACCAGTACCAGATCGGCGCCGGCTTCACCCTCGATTGGCCTTCGGGCAACAGCGGGTATCTCTACTTTCGGGGTTTGATCGATGAAGTGGAGTTCTTCAACCGGGCTCTGTCCGACGGCGAGGTGCAGGCCATCTTCAACGCCGGCAGCGCCGGCAAGTGCAAGCACCTCCCCCCTGTGGCCAAGTGCAGGAACGTCACCGTTACGGCCGGCCCCACCGGTACCGCCAACGCCTCGATCGACGACGGTTCCTTCTCTCCCATTCCTGGCAACACGATCACGCTGACCCAGGCGCCTCCGGGACCGTACTCGTTGGGTAACACGCCGGTGACTCTGACCGCCACCGATAACCATGGCGCCGCAAGCCAGTGCACCGGCACGGTGACCGTAATCGCGGCGGCCGCACCGTGCGGCTCCCTCGCGGCGACGCCAAACGTGTTATGGCCTCCGAATAACCAACTGGTGCCCGTGACCGTGAACGTGGGCAACTCGAACGGTTGTCCGGCGGCTTCCTGCAAAATCGTCTCGGTACGCAGCAGTGAGCGGGATAGGGACGAAGAAGACGACAGACCGGATTGGGTGCTCACCGGGGATCTCACGGTCAACCTGCGCGCGACACGGGCGGGGGGCGACAGCGGCCGGGTCTACACTGTTACAGTTCGATGCGTCGATGCCTCCGGCGCGGTCTCGACTAACGCGGTCACGGTCACCGTCCCGCACGATCAACGTAAGAGCGATGACGATCGTGACGACCAAGACGACGAGCGCCGTGATAGCCGAAATCGTGACCAGAACAAACCATAACTCGGTTGCGCTCGAGTTCGGGGCCAGTTGAACAGCCCGGCGCGGTGGAAACGACGTTACGCCCTACAAGCACGCCGCCAGGATCCGCTCCACCGCCGCCGGGCCTACGTCCCCGCGTTCGCCGTTGCCGGTCCAGCCGCGGATGGCGAAGCGCCGGGCGACTTCCTGCACCGTGGACGCCGGTACGCCGTAGTCGCGCAGGCGCGTGCGCACTCCCAGGGACTCGAAAAACGCTCGCGTCCGCTCGATCGCCTGGTCGATGTCCCGCACGCCCCAGACGCGCTCGCCGTATTGCAGCAGCTTCTCGCGCTTGGATTCGCGCCGTACCGCCATGGTGGCGGGGAACACCACCGCCAGCGTTTGCGCGTGGTCGAGGCCGTGCAGCGCCGTGATCTCGTGGCCGATCTGGTGCGTGCTCCAGTCCTGCGGCACCCCGCAGGCGATCAGGCCGTTGAGCGCCATGGTCGCGCACCACATCAGGCTGGCGCGCGATTCGTAGTCGCGCGGCTCGGCCAGCGTCTTAGGCCCGATCTCGATCAGGGTTTGCAGAATGCCTTCGGCGAAACGGTCCTGGAGCGGCGCTCCGGCGGGGTAGGTGAGGTACTGCTCGAGCACGTGGGCGAAGGCGTCCACAATGCCGTTGGCCACCTGCCGCGGCGGCAGCGTGAAGGTAGTCTCCGGGTCCAGCACGGAAAACCGCGGATACAGGTGAGGGCTGCCGAAGGCGAGCTTGTCCGCCGAGCCGCGCCGGGAGATCACCGCGAAGGTGTTCATCTCCGATCCGGTGGCGGGCAGGGTGAGGACGCAGCCGAGCGGCACGGCGCCGGTCACCGGCGCGCCCTTGGCAAGCAGGTCCCAGGGCTCATCGCCCGCGAAGCGCGCGGCCGCGGCAATGAACTTGGTCCCGTCCACCACCGAGCCGCCGCCCACGGCCAGGAGAAAATCGATGCCCTGTTCCCGCACCATCTCCACGGCGCGCATAAGTGTCTCGTAAGCCGGGTTGGGCTCGATGCCCCCGAACTCCGCGACCGGGCGGCCGGCCAGCGCCGTCATGACCTGGCCGTACACGCCGTTGGCGCGGATGCTGCCGCCGCCGTAAGTTAGCAGGATGCGGGCGGAGCCGGGGATCTCCTCGGCGATGCGCGCGATCTGGCCCCGGCCGAACAGAATTTTCACCGGATTGCAGAATTCGAAGTTTTGCATGGGGAACGCACTAATGTACCATCGCTGTTGATGAACCGGCGTGAATTTCTGGGCGCGATGGCGGCGGCCCCGTCGCGGCCCGCACGGCGTCCCAACGTGATGCTCATCGCGGTGGACGATATGAACGACTGGGTCAACTGCCTGAACGGTTACGCCGGAGTGCGGACACCGAACATCGACCGGCTGGCGCGCGGCGGCGTGCTGTTCAGCGACGCGCATTGCGCCGCGCCACTGTGCAATCCCTCGCGGACGGCCCTGTTCACCGGCCTCAGCCCCGCCACCAGCGGCATTTACAACAATGACCAGTGGTGGCGCCCCGCGCTGCCGGACGTGGTCACTATGCCCCAGTATTTCAAGCGGAACGGCTACCACGTGGCTGGGGCGGGAAAGGTGTTTCATCACGTGGCGGGCTTCAACCCGCCGGACCAGTGGGACGAATTCCAGCTTCAGGAGTTCGACGACCCCTGGTACCGCCGCGCCGAGTGGTATCCCTGGGTGAAGAAGATCCCCGCCCCGGCGGGACACCCCTTCAACGGCCTCCGGGATTTCCCCGGCGAGTTCGATTGGGGCGTGCTGCCGAAGGCGGAACGGGAGTACGGCGACTTCCGCGCCATCGAGTTCGCCGAACGCTTCCTGGCGCGCAGCTACCAGAAGCCGTTCTTCCTCGCCGTGGGGCTGTGGCACCCGCACATCCCGCTGTTCGCGCCGAAGAATTACTTCGACCTGTACCCTCAGGTGAAACTGCCGGACGCGAGCGCCAGCGACCTGGACGACGTGCCTGCCGTCGGGCGGCAGTTCGCCGCCGCCCGCAGGGAGGAGTTCGAGCGCATCGTGCGGGAGGGCAAGTGGGAAGAGGCGGTGCGGGCGTACCTGGCGGCCATTTCGTTCGCCGACGCCATGGTGGGCCGCATTACGGCGGCGCTCGATTCCAGCCCGCACGCGCGCGATACCATCCTGGTGTTCTTCTCCGATAACGGCTGGCATCTGGGCGAGAAGCGCCATTTTCACAAATCCACCCTGTGGCAGCGCTCGACGCACGTGCCGCTCGTCGTGCGCGCGCCGGGAGCGCAGCGGGCGGGAGCGCGCCGGCAGCCGGTCTCGCTGCTCGATCTGTACCCGACCCTGGTGGAGTTGTGCGGCCTGCCGCGCAAGCAGGATCTGGACGGGCTCAGCCTGGCGCCTCTGCTGCGCGATCCGCGCGCCGCGCGCCGGCCGGCCGTGATCACCTACCTGCCCGGCAATCACGCCGTGTGCACCGAACGCTGGCGCTACATACGCTACCGCGACGGCGGCGAGGAACTCTACGACCGCAACGCCGACCCGAACGAGTTCCGCAACCTGGCGGGCGAAACGGCCCACGAGGGGCTGAAGCAGGACCTGGCGCGCTGGATGCCGAAGACCTCCGCTCCGCCCAAGCCGCAACGCGAAGCTTACGATTTCGATTTCGCCACCCACACGTGGCGCCTGAAAGGGTAGCCATGCGCATTTCGATCGCTATCGCTGCGATCGCCTGTTGCGCCGCGGCGCAGGCGCCGTTCGAGCAGGCGCGTCGCAACGGGCGCCAGTTCGAGCAGGCCGTGGCCGCCTCGCGGCGCGTGCTGCACGCGTGGCTGAAGCACGCGGATCCGAAAACGCTGCTGCTGCCCGACCGTCCGAAGGAGGCCAAGCTCGTCTATACGCCCCACAATTCAGGGGCGGATCTCTACCCCTACCTGATCCTGACGGCGCACCTCACCGACCCGGACCTGTACCGCGGGCGCATGCTGGAGATGCTGCGGAATGAGATCCGCTACACCACCGCGCGGGAGTCCATCCCCGGCAACCTGGAATTGAAGACCGGCGTGTTGAGCGGCCCCAGCTTGTTCGGCGCGGGCGAGTACGCCAAGGACGGTCTGGTTTCGGTGACCGAATACCTGGGGCGCACGCCGTGGTTCTACCGCATGGTGGACATGACCGCGGACGCCATGAACCACGCGCCAGTTGATTCGCGCTTCGGCAAGCTGCCCGCCTCCGACGCCGAGCTGAACGGCGATTATCTGCAAACGCTGGTGCGGCTGGCGGCCATGACCAGCGACCGTCGCTTCCTGGCGTGGGCCGGGCGCATCGGCGACGCGTACATCGAGGAGGTGCTGCCCGGCAATCACGGTGTGCCCAGCGGGAAATGGGATTTCGACAAGCACGCCGGCGACGGCCAGTTGCGCTTGCGCGATCACGGCAATGAGACGGTGGTCGGGCTGACCATGCTTTTCGCGCTCGAGGATTACCTCGAATTGCCGCGCGCGGCGCGCTACCGTCCGGTGATCGGCCGCATGCTGGATCGCGTGCTGGCATCCGCGAATCCCGACGGGCTGCTCTACAACCAGGTGGACGCGGCCACCCTGAAGCCGGTGAACGCGGGACTCTCGGACAACTGGGGCTATGTGTATGGAGCGGTCTACATGTATTACCAGCGCACCGGCGAGACGAAGTACCGCGACGCCGTGCGGCGCGTGCTGGCCAACCTGCCCAAGTACCGCAAGCACGTCTGGGAGCCGCGCAAGGACCCAAAACTGCCCCTGGGCTCCTTCGACGGCTACGCGGACTCGATCGAGAGCGCGCTCTACCTGGTGAACCGCGAGCCCGTGCCGGAGGCGCTCGACTGGATCGACTCGGAGATGCAGGTGATGCTCGGCATGCAGCGCCCCGACGGTCATTTCGAGGACTGGTACGGCGAAGGCAATTTCAACCGCACCGCGCTGCTGTGGGCGTACATGAAGAGCCAGGGGGTGCGGCCCGAGCGCTGGTCCCCGGGCGTGCGCTACGGCGCCGCGCGGGCGGGAGACCGGCTCTATCTCACCATCGAGGGCGACCCGAAGTGCCCGACGCGGTTCGATTACGCGCGCCACCGGCGGGTGATGAACTTCGATCGCAATTACGTCCGGTTGAACGAGTTTCTCGAATGGTACACGGTGGATGAGAACACGCTGTACCGCGTGAGCGGGCCGGGCGGGGAACGGGTGGCGCTCGGCTCGGAGATGATCGAGGGGATTTCGCTGGCGCCGGGCGAGTGGACTGTGGAACCGGCCAGACGGTGATCGGGTCGAGGCTCTACCTGCCCATCCACCGCTGGTACGTTTCCAGAACAGTCGCGCCTTGGTACACCCTCGGCTCGGGCGTCTTGCCGTCCTTACCCGGGAAGAACTCGATGCGCATCTCCACCGGGCCCTGGATGCGCCAGGGCTGGAACTCGGCCAGCCGTTCCACGGCGCGGCGGGCGTGTTCGCGGATCAGCGCCTTGGCCTGCGCGTGGGGGAGGCTGTGGGCCGAAGCCGTGCCGGCCATCCATTTCACCGCCACGGTTTCCGCCTTGGGCTGGATCTGCCGCAGTTCTTCGCAGGCGGGGCGGTCGCCGGAGAGAAAGATGACCGGCGCGCCGAAGTGCCCGGCGATGGCGGCGATCTGCCCCAGTTCTCCCACCGCGCGGCCGTTGAGGTAGATGCCGCTGACGCTCAGGCTCTGGGTGTGCGCCATCAGGCCGCCCTTGGTCTGCGCCATGGCGTGTTGGCCCACGATCATGACGGCATCGTAATGGCTCTCGCCCATGTAATAGTCCGGCGGGGTGCGCGGACCCTGAATGAGTTCGGCGCGCGGGTGCAGGTCTTCGAGGGAGAGCGCGCGGCTGCCGCCGTGGCCGTCCCACACCACGACCTGCCCGGCGCGGGCGTCATAGGCGCCATCGACGGCGGCATTGACCTCGCCGGTGAGCAGGCGGCGCGCTTCGTCCCAGCGCCGCTGCCCCGGGCTGGTTTGCTCGTCCCAATTGTAGACCCCGCCTACGCCCTCCATGTCCGTGACGATCAGGATGCGTGGGCCCGGGGCGGCGCAGGCCGCCAGGGCCAGGCTGAATAGCGCGGGCAGCTTTATCATTCCACCGAATCTAGCACGCCGGGCGGCCCGTGGCGGCTTTGCGATAAACTGGAGTGGTACTCCACACGCAGGACCTGTTTTGAGACGAGTCTTCATACCGGCCATCCTGATGGCGATGGCGGTGACCCGCGCGGGCGCGCAGCAAACCGGCACTCTGGACGCCAGTCCGGTGCTTTTCACCGTGATGGCTGCCATCAACGCCGCCGGATTCGACGCGGACCTGGCCTCTCCCAACAACCACCCGTTGCGGGACGCCGTGCGGCAGGAAATCGGCCGGCGGAATCCGGCTTCGCTGGCCAAGATCAAGGAATTTTTCGCCGCGCACCGCAAGCGTACGGACACCGAGGAGCTGAGCCAGTACATTTCGCTGGGGCTCTCGCTGGCCGGGCCTCCGAATTTCGCCTTTCGGATGCGAGACGTGGAATTGCCGCCCGACGCCGCCGTGTTGAAGGACTTTCCGCCCTTGCTGGCGAAATTTTACGCCGAGGCGGGCATCGCCGACCTGTGGGCGCGCTCGCAGCCGGCCATCGACAGCTACGTGGCGCGCTACCACGAGGCGGTCTCGCGCAACGTGCTGGAGGCTAACGCCTATCTTCGCAACCCCACTTCGGGCGGTTCGGCAGCGCACTTCCAGGTGTTCATTGAGTTGCTGGCGCCGCCCAACCAGGTGCAGACACGCAGCTACGCGGGGGACTATTTCGTGGTGGTGACGCCCTCGCCGGAGGCGCGCATCGAGGAGATCCGGTACGCTTACCTCTTCGCGTTGCTCGACCCGCTGGCCACGCGCAACGCCGAGATCCTCAATCGCAAGAAGGGCATCGCCGACCACGCGCAGCGCGCCCAGGCGCTGCCGGGCATTTACAAGGAGGATTTTCTGCTGCTGACCACCGCTTCACTGGCGAAAGCCGTGGAGGCGCGGCTGGCGCGGAACCCGAAACTGGTGCAGGAGGCGCTGGCGGAGGGCTACATCCTGACGCCTTATTTCGCCGAGCAGCTTCCTGCCTACGAGAAGCAGGAACAGGCCATGCGGCTTTATTACCCGGAGATGGTGAAGGCCATCGATCTGAGGAAGGAAGACGCGCGGCTTTCGCCGGTAGAGTTTCTGAAAGAGGCGCCGGTGCGGCAGGTGAAGGTGAAACCGCCGGAGCCGCCCCCCGCCGCCACCGGAGCCGCCAAGACCCTGGAGGACGCCGAGAAGCTGTACCTGGCCCGCGACCTGGAGCGGGCGCGGCAGGCATTCATGAAATCGTTGCAGGAAACCGATGACAAAACGCTCCAGGCGCGCGCATACTACGGATTGGCGCGGATTGCCGCGCTGAACAAGGACCCCGAGCTTTCCGAGCGGCTGTTCCAGAAGGTCTTGGAGCTTTCGCCGGACGCCGAGGTGAAGGCCTGGACATACGTCTACCTGGGCCGGTTGGCGGAGGCCGCCGGAGAGCGCGACCAGGCGATGAAGTTTTTCGAGAGCGCTTTGGCAGTGGAGGGCGCGCCTGAAGGCGCGCGCCGCGCGGCCGGGGGGACCGGCCCGCAAAACACCAAGAAGGAAGATAAACGGTAAGGAGTTCTCATGAAACGCAGCATCATTTACGGCATTCTGGGGTTGGGCGCGGCGTGCGGCCTGATGGCCCAGCAGGCGCAGCAGCCGGCTCAGGCGCCCGCGGCGGCGCCGGCACAGTCCGCCACCCCGATCGCCAAGCAGCCGCAGCCGAAATCGAAGGGCGAGGTGGAAGCGCTCCAGGCGATGTTCGGGGCGCAGGATCCCGATTCGCGCATCAAGGCGGCGGACAACCTGGTGACGAAATTCGCCGACACGGAGTTCAAGGCGATCGCGCTGTTCTTCGCCGCGGCCTCTTACGAGCAAAAGGGTGATTTCGAGAAGGTCATTCTTTACGGCGAGCGCACGCTGGAAGCCGATCCCAAGAACTACAGCGCGATGCTGATGCTGGCGCGGAACATCGCGCAGCGCACCCGCGAGTTCGATCTCGACCGCGAGGAGAAGCTGGCCAAGGTCGCCAAGTACGTGAAAGACGCGCAGGAAGCCATCAACACGGCACCCAAGCCGAACCCCTCGCTCACCGACGAGCAGTGGGCCGGCGCGAAGAAGGATCTCTCGGCGCAGGGCCACGAGGCTCTGGGGATGGCGGCCATGGCGCGCAAGCAGTACGACGTGGCGGCCAACGAGTTCAAGACCTCGAGCGAGATGGCCAGCCAGGTGGATCCGGCCACCCTGGTCCGGCTGGGCGCGGCCTACAACCTGGCGGGCAAGCCCGATCTGGCGATTCCGGTGCTGGACAAGGTGCTGGCCATGCCGGACGCCCACCCGACGGTGAAGCAGTTCGCGCAGGCGGAGAAGGTGCGGGCGACGCAGGCCAAGGCCGGCGGCGCGAAGCCGGCCGCCGCGCCGGCGCCGGCCGCCACGGTGCAGCCCGGCACTGTTGAGGTGAAGAAACCCTAAACCGGGATGAGCGCGGACCTGGAGACGCTCGAAACGGCGATCGGCCACACGTTCGCCGGCCGCAGCCTGCTGGTCCGCGCTTTGACCCACAGCTCGCTGGTCAATGAGCGCCTGCTGAGCGGCGGCGGGCCGCTCCAGGACAACGAGCAACTCGAGTTCCTGGGCGACGCGGTGCTCGGGCTGGTGATCAGCGAGATCCTTTTCCGGCGCTTCCCGGTTATCGGGGAGGGCCGGCTCTCCAAAATCAAGGCGCACTTCGTCAGCGCCAGCCACCTCTATGAAGTTGCCAGGCGGCTCGGGCTCGGAGCGTACTTGCAGCTCGGCCGCGGCGAGGAGATGAGCGGCGGCCGCGAGAAGAAGACGCTGCTGGCCGATGCGCTCGAAGCGCTGATCGCAGCGCTGTACCTGGAGGGCGGCCTGGAGGCGGCGCGGCTGTTCACCGAGCGGCACATCATCGGCGCGGAAGCCGACGCGCTGGGGCAGGTAGAGGAACAGCTTCCCGCCGGGCTGGTGGATTTCAAGAGCGCCTTGCAGGAACTGGCGCAGGCGCGCAAACTGCCGCATCCCCGCTACTCCATCGTGAAAGAACGCGGCCCGGAGCATTCCAAGACCTTCACCGTCGAGGTGCGGTTGGGCAAGGAATGGGCGGAGCAGGCCGAGGGCATGACGAAGAAGAGCGCGGCGCAGAAAGCCGCGCGGCAGGTGTACGAGAGGATTCTGGGCGGGGACAGCGGGCCCGGCGGGATTTGAGAACCATTCGGCAGAGCGCGAAATGCTGGAAATCCAGCGCTCTGCCTGAGGCCCTGCGGACTGCCGAGATTTCGCGGAATCCGGCTCGGCTCCGCGGGGCGCTATCCGCATCGCCATTCATGGCGGATCAATTCGGGGCCTTGACATCGTCTCCCGGGCCGCACTAGAATTGGACCGGACTTTTCTGACATTTCAGTTGGGAGATCCCGCCATGAAATTCGCGCCGGTGATGCTGTTCCTGGTTGCGCACGCCGCCTTTTCCCAAGCCAGTTCCGGGCTCCTTGAGGGGACGATTTTCGACGGGCAGCAGGCCGCCGTGCCGGACGCGTCCGTTGTGATCGCCAACGAACTCACCGGCGTGCGCCGGACCACGCGAAGCAACAGCGTGGGGGCTTTTGTAGTGCCTTTTCTGGAGCCGGGCCGGTACTCGGTCGAGGTGGAAGCCACCGGGTTCCGGCGGGCGCTGCGGAAGGGCATTGCGCTCCAGGTCGCCCAGAAACTCTCCCTCGACTTCCAACTCGACCTCGGATCGGTGACCGAACAGATCACTGTAGCGGCCGAAGCCCCGCTGATCAATTCCGTGGACTCGACCCTCGGCCAGGTGGTGGAGAACCGCCGCATCCAGGAACTGCCGCTGAACGGGCGTGATCCGTTTTCGCTGGCCAACCTCGCCCCCGGCGTGGTCCCGGCGGCCGCGGGCGCCGCGCACCTCGGCGGAGCGGTTCCGGGCATCGGCGGCGCGAGCAATTTCACCAGCGAGCTGACCATCGACGGGGTTCCCGATACGGCCCCCAAAGGCACCGCCAGCAACAGCGCGCTGATCTACACGCCCTCGCCGGACGCCATCGAGGAGTTCAAGATCCAGACCAACGCGCTGAACGCCGAGTTCGGGCGCTTCAACGGCGGCGTGGTGAGCGTGGTGACCAAATCAGGCACGAATACGCTTCACGGTTCGCTCTACGAGTTTCTCCGTAACAGCGCCTTCGACGCCAACGATTTCTTCAATAACCGGGCGGGCATTCCGCTGGAGGCGCTGCGGCGAAACCAGTTCGGCGGCTCCGTCGGGGGGCCGGTCCTGCTTCCGCGTCTCTACAGCGGACGCAACCGGACGTTCTTCTTTTTCGATTACGAGGGATTCCGCGAAGCCGCTCCCAACCCCACCAATTTCACGGTGCCCACGCCGCTCGAACGCCGCGGCGACTTCTCCAAAACGGTGAACGCGCAGGGAGCGCTGATTCGAGTGTTCGATCCTTACAGTCTGCACAGCTCGGGCAGCGCCATGGTGCGGGATCAGTTCCCCGGAAACGTGGTCCCCGCCAGCCTGCAAAACGCCATTGCGCAGAAGCTCATCCAGTTCTACCCCGAGCCGAACAACTCGCGGCTGACCTCGAACCTGGTGATCGCCGGCGTGCGCAGGAACCGGAACGACAGCCTGGACGCCAGGCTCGACCATAACTTCGGCCCCGCCCACCGCGTCTTCGGCCGGCTCTCTTTGCAGAATCCCAAGACCGGGGAGTTCAACTTCTTCGGAAATATGGGCAATCCCACCAACCCGCCTCTGGTGCAGCACCGCCGCGCGTTCACCTTGCAGGACGTCTACACCATCAGTCCCACCCTGATCGTGAACCTGAACTACGGGATTTCCCGCGTTCTGGGCCAGCGCGTGCTGTGGTCCTTCGGCACCGACATTACTCAATTCGGATTTCCGGCCTACCTGCGCGCGGCGCAGCAGGTGCCCGCCATCCCGGCTGTCACCGTGGCCGGCTACGCCGGGATCGGGAGCCGCACACAGAATCGCGGCAGCCAGTACGGGCACACCCTTCAAGCGAGTGTGACGAAGGTGGCCGCCACCCACACGATCAAGGCCGGAGGGGAATACCGGGCGTACTTCGATAACGGCTACCCGAACGGAACCGGCATGGGAGCTTTCTCTTTCACGGCGGGCATGACCCAGGGACCGAACCCCAACCAGGCGAGCTCCAGCGCGGGGAATGGATTGGCCACCATGCTGCTCGGGATTCCGGGAGGCTCGATCCGGATCGATCCCAGCCTTTCCACGAAGAACACCTACATGGCCGGCTACGTTCAGGACGACTGGAAGATCACCCAGCGTCTGACTCTCAACCTGGGCCTGCGCTACGACGTGAACATGCCTCGTTCGGAACGGCAGAATCGCATCAGCATCTTCGAGGTGAACGCCGTATCGCCCATCGCCCGCCAGGCGCCCTCCTTCCCGAACCTGCGCGGCGCCATGAAGTTCCGTAACCCAGAGGACCGCAGTTTCTCGTCCACGGACTGGAACAACGTCGCCCCACGGGCGGGATTCGCGTACAGGCTCTCCGCGGCGACGTCGCTCCGCGGCGGATACGGCATTTTCTACGGTCTTTCGCCGACCGACGCCGCGCTGGTCCAGGCCGGCTACACGGATGGGTTCAGCGCCACCACCTCCGTGATCACAAGCCTGGACGGCGTCACGCCCATCAGCAGGCTGGCGGACCCGTTCCCCGGCGGGATCAACCGGCCGCTTCAGTCCACTCAGTTGGGTCCGGATGCGCTGCTCGGCCAGTCCGTCTCCTCCGCTCTGCTCTCCATGCGAAATCCTTACATGCAGCAGTGGAACCTGTCGCTCCAGCGGCAGTTGCCCGGACGCATCGTGGCGGAGGCCGCCTATGCGAGGAACAAAGGCACGCACCTGCCCATGTCCGGCGTGCAGCTCAACGCGTTGACGCCGGAACAGACCTTGCTGGGAACGGCCAACCAGCAGTTGGTGCCGAATCCGTTCTACGGCATTATCACCGACACCACCACGGTGCTCTCCAACCGGACCATTACCCGGGGACAACTCCTGAAGCCCTACCCGCAGTATACGGGCGTAAGCGCGCCTTTGGCCTCCATCGGCAACTCCGATTACCACGCCCTGATGGCGCGCGTGGAGAAGCGCATGACCCGCGGCTTCTCCGTGCTGGTTTCCTACACCAACGCGAAACGGATCGACGACTGTTCCCAGGACGGCACGGGACCGGTGGCGGGCGGCGCGCAAGACCCCTACAATCTTCGCGCGGAGCGTTCCCTGGACTCCCAGGACGTGTCCCAGCGGCTGGTGGTGAGCGGCATCTGGGAGGTGCCCGTCGGAAGGCGAAAGGCGCTGGGCGGCAACATGCCCCGGATGATCGACGCCATCCTGGGTGGCTGGCAGGTGAACGGCATCGCCAGCTTTCAGAAAGGGTTTCCCCTCGCCATCACCAGCATCGGCGGGTCCCGTCCGAATCGTATCGCCACCGGAAAACGAATGGAAGGCCGCATCCAGGACCGCCTGAACCGCTATTTCGACACTTCGGCGTTCGCGGTTCCCGCGGCCTTCACCAACGGCAACAGCTCGAGAACCGCTCCCGACCTGCGCGGCCCCGGGATCAACAATTTCGACCTCTCGGCCTTCAAGTACTTCCCTATCAAGGAGAGGATGCAGGGACAATTCCGGGTGGAGTCCTTCAACGCCTTTAACCGGGTGCAGTTCGGCAACCCCGGCGTGCAGACGGGGTCCCAGGCCTTTGGGGTGATCAGTTCCCAGCAGAACATGCCCCGGCAGCTTCAGTTCGCGTTGCGCATCACATTCTGACTGACATGCTAGTGCTTGATCGGCGCCTGAGTCTGGAGTAGTATTCAACCTACGAGGTTTCTCATGCGAATCCACAAGGCGATTGGTTTGATCCTGTGTGTCCTGTGCTCGGCGCCCGCGTCCGCCCAGGATGCGCGCGGCAGCATCACCGGCACCGTGGCGGACGCGCAATCGGCGCGGATTCCGGCGGCAGCCGTCGCCGTCACCAACACCGAAACCGGGACGGCGGTCAAGACCGCCACCAACCAGACCGGCGTCTTTGAAGTGCACCTGCTGAATCCCGGCACGTACTCGATTGCCGTGGAAGCGCCGGGTTTCAAGCGGACCGTGCGCAGCGGCCTGGAACTCAACGTCGCCAGCCGCCTGAACGTCGATTTCGTGCTGGAGGTGGGCCAGGTCAGCGAATCGGTGAACGTCACTGAAGCCGCCCCCATGCTGGAGACCACCAGCGCCTCCGGCGGCAGGGTGATCGACAACCGCCAGTTGCGCGAGCTGCCCTTCACTTACATGAACCCGTTCACCCTGACGGCGCTGGCCACGGGCATGCAGTGGACCGGCGCGCCGCAGCACCAGCGGCCCTTCGATAACGCCGGCGTCTCGGCGTACAACACCGCGGGCGCGGTGGGGCAGAACGAGTACATGATCGACGGCGCGCCCGTGACCGGCGTGGCCCGCCGCGTGGGATTCGTCCCGCCCGCCGACGCTGTGGGCGAGTTCAAGCTGGAAACCACCTCGTTCGACGCCTCCTACGGCCACACCTCGGGCGCGGTCATCAACGTGATGACCAAGGCGGGCACCAACCGGCCCCACGGCACGCTTTACGAACAACACTACCAGGCGCGCTGGAACGCAACGCCGCACTTCCAGCGGCTGGCTTTCGAGGACCAGGTCCGCCGGGGCCTCGCCCGGCCGGACGATCCGCGGCAGCCCTCCGGCCGCTCGAATAACTTCGGCGGCACCTTCGGCGGTCCTGTTTACATTCCCAAGCTCTACAACGGCAAGGACAAGTTTTTCGCCTTCTTCAGCTACAACGGGATCTACCAGACCCAGATGAACTCGGCGGCCGAGGTGGTCACGGTGCCCAAGATGGCCTGGCGCAACGGGGATTTCTCCGACCTGCTGGCCATCGACGCCACCAAGTACCAGATCTACGATCCGCGCTCTGCCCGGCAGCAGGGCTCGAACGTGGTGCGCATGCCGTTTCCCGGCAACCGGGGCGTTCCGGTTCTCAACCCGATGTACAAGATCTACGAGCGCTTCTACCCTGCGCCGAACGACATCCCGGGCCTGGTTTCGCCCGAGGGGCTCAACAATTTCCTGAGCAGCGCGCCGGCCACCGAAACGTTCAACTCCTTCGTGAACCGCTACGACTACAACATCACCGACCGGCACCGGCTGTTCGGCCGCTGGTTCAAGAACCACCGCAATTCCGGAGGCGACCACTGGTCCAACGGCGTGACGCCGGAAGTGAAGATCCCGTGGACCAACCGTTACAACCGGGGGATCGGGGGCGACTGGATCTGGGTCGCATCGTCCTCCACCACGGTGAATGCCAGCGTCAACGTAACGCAGTACAGCCAGGGAAGCCTTTCCAGCAGTTGGACCAGCTTCAAGCCGAGCGACTTCGGACTGCCTGCCTACCTCGATCAGAAGGTCGGGGACATGCACTCGATCCCCGGAATCAACTTCTCCACGGCGCCGGGTTACGGCGGCGCTTATCCCACCATCGACACCGCCGGCACCACGGGAGAAATGGTGCTGCAACTGAATACGGTGCGCGGCAAACACTCCTTCAAGTACGGCTGGCAGGAGCGCCGCTACTGGATCGCACTGAATTCACCCGGCAACAATAACGGATCGTTCAGCTTCAACAACACCTACATGCGTTCGAGCGATAACGACACCAGGGCCTCGAACCTCGGCCTGGAATGGGCTTCTTTCATGATGGGAGCGCCCTCGGCCATCGCCATCGACAACCGGGATTCCGCTTACTTCACGCAGCGCTACCGTGGGC
Organism: Bryobacteraceae bacterium; assembly: GCA_041946965.1. Lineage (GTDB taxonomy): Bacteria > Acidobacteriota > Terriglobia > Bryobacterales > Bryobacteraceae > JBHGBM01. Next base: position 50,369 of record JBHGBM010000011.1, on the reverse strand, counting down.
TGTACGTACAGGACGACTGGCGCGCCACCAGCCGGTTGAACATCACCGCGGGCCTGCGCTACGAGCGCGAAAGCCCCATGCGGGAGCGCTTCAACCGCGCCATCACGGGCGGGTTCGTTTACGACGCCAAGCTGCCGTTCACCGATATGGCGCAGGCGGCGTACGCCAGGAATCCGCTGGCGGAACTGGCCGCGGCGCAATTCCAGCCCGTGGGCGGCATCGAGTACATGACTTCGGGCAAGAGCGACTTCACCGACGGCACGCACCACCTGCTGCCGCGCATCGGCGGCGTCTACCAGCTCGACGGCCGCACCGTGATCCGCGCGGGCTACGGCTGGTATTACGACACGTTCAACCCGATGAACACCCCCCGGCCGGATCAGACCGGGTTCAGCCTCGCCACCAACACCATCATCAGCTCCGACCTGGGGCTCAACTTCTGCTGCGGAGTGGGCGCGGCGGCCAATCTCGCGCAGGGCCGGACCCCGTTGAACGATCCGTTCCCGGTTCGCAGCGACGGCAGCCGCTTCGACACCCCCATCGGCGCTTCCATGGGCCTGAGCACGCTGGCGGGCGGCAGCCTCACGTTCGTGCCGAGGGATTTCGTGCCCGCCTGGCAGCAGCGCTGGCGCATCGGCGTGCAGCGGCAGCTCGCCAGGGACATCGTCATCGAGGCGTCCTACAACGGCGCGACCGCCAAGCAGGTCATCAACCAGACGGTCAATTACCTGCCATCGAAGTACTGGGCCACGGGCAACGTGCGCAACCAGGCGGTGGACGACGACATGAACCGCAACGTGCCGAACCCGTTCCTGATCTCGAACCTCTCCGGGCTGCAAACCTCCAATCGCGCGCTTTACGACTACCTTTCAAAGCAGTCCTTCTTCCGGAGCACGACCATCCGCAAGCACCAGTTGCTGCGCGCCTTCCCGCAGATGAGCGGCCTGACGGGGGTGCGTCCGGGCCTCAGCGCGGAGGACGCGCGCGGCGGAAACCGGTACCGCGACCTCCAGTTCCAGTTTGAAAAGCGCTTCTCGCGCGGGCTCAATACCGCGGTGATGTACACCTGGGCCCACGGCGAAGCGCAGGACTACTACGCGAATCAATTCGACCCCGCGCCGTCCTGGCGCTCCAACAGCAACGTGCGGCCGCACCGGCTGGTGTGGACCGGGATTTACGAGCTGCCTTTCGGCAAAGGCAGGACTTGGGCCGCGCAGGGCGTCGCCAATCACCTCGCGGGAGGATGGCAGTTAAGCTGGATCTACCAGCGCCAGAGCGGGCCGCCGACAAGCTGGGGCAACCTGTTCTTCTACGGCGACGTGAACAACATCGGGTCGCTGCTGAAGCACGACGAAGTGCACTCCAAAGACATCCACGTGTGGTTCGACCCGAACATCATCTACACCGGAACCGGGGCGGTGCCCGGTGGCTTCCAGGGGTTCGAAGGCAGATCCGCGAATCAGCCGGGATCGTACCATGTGCGCGTGTTTCCTCCGACGCTCGAGGCGCTCCGCGCCGACGGCATCCGCACCTGGGACGCGAAGCTGCTGCGGCGTTTTGAAATCAAGGAACACGCGCGCTTTATCTTCTCCGCCGATTTCCTGAACCTGACCAACCACACCAATTTTTCGTCGCCCCAAACCAACCCGACCAACCGCAACTTCGGCCGGGTGACGGCGCAAAACGGACTCGGGCGCATCATGCAGTTCAACTTGCGCTTCGAATTCTGATGACTCTGGGCAGGCGGCAGTTTCTCGGCGGCGCCCTGGCTGGCGCGGCGGCGGGCGCCGGGGAGCCGCCCTCCGGTGTCTGCCCGCGCTCCGCCCGGCCGGCGCGCGTGCTGTGGACGCTGCGCATCGCCGAACTAGATACTTCCGGGGTGGGCGGAGTCATGCAGCGCCCGCCCCAACGCCTGCCGCTCACCTGCCTGCAAGGGCTGGTGAACCGCACCGGGCCGCAAATCTTCCTGGTCTACGACCGCTTCGACGAGCTCTGGCTGAACTGGCTCCGCGAGCGCGGCGACGTGGACGAGGTCCGCTTCGTCAACGGCGCGCAGTTGTACGAGCGTTTTCTGGGCGCCGCAACCGGTCTCGTGGTAACGGACCCCGCGGTCCCCGGCACGGTGAACGTGGCCACCATGCTGGCGGGCGTCCACGGCTGGCTGCCCGTGCCGCCGCAGTTGCTGGACGCCTTCGACCTGCCCATCGGCATGGACCTGCGCAAGCGGTGGAAGAAGAACATCGAGGCCTACCGCTGGTTCTACTCCGCCTACGGCGCGCGGATGAGCACGCGCGCCTGCGCCTGCCTCGATCCCGGCGTCTTCGAGCTGCGCGATTACCTGGTCGAGTTTCGCGTGCCGCTCATCTGGGTTTCAGGCCCGCGGGATCCCGCGCGCAGCGCGGCCGCCTCGCCGGAGGAGGAGAAGCAGTTCGCGCGCGAGCTGTTTCTCAACCTGCCGCCGAATACCCCCTGCCTGGGCTGGTGGGACCACGGGCTGGAAGCGGAGGCCGGCATCGGCGAAATTGAAGGCGTCCGGATCGCGTCGCAATGCGCCAAGTTCCAGATTTGTTCCGGCTGGGACGGCTACGGGCACCCGGTCAGCAACCTCTCGGTGCATTCGGGAACCTCCGCCGCTTTCCGGCAGAAGGTCTACGACCCGCCGCCGCTGGAGAACAAGGTCTACCTGACGTTCACGCGCACCGACGGCGACGGCCCCAACTTCTGGCGCCACGTGTTCCGCAAGCTGTGGAGCGATCCCGAGCACGGCAGCGTGCCCATCGGGTGGCAGTTGGGTCCGGCCGCATTCGAGTTGATCCCGGACATCATCGATTACTACTACCGGCACGCCACGCCCAACGACATGTTCGTGAATGCCCTGACCGGCCTGGGCTACATCCACGAAGAGCAGTACGCCGATTTCCTTCCGGAAGAGCAGCAGCGCAAGGTCTGGGACGAATACATCGCGCTCTCCAGCCGCTATTTCAAGCTATTCGACTTCACCTGCCTGACCACCTGGCGCGAGATGCGCCGCGAGCGGCTGGAGCGCTTCGCGGAACTGCCCGGTCTTCGCGGAATGTTCCTGAACTACCGCCGCATGGAGACCACCACCATCGAAGACATCGTCACCGAGGTCAAAGGGATTCCCGCCTTTCGTGCCGTGGCCCACGGCGGCGGGCTGCTCGATACCAACACCGGCATCCGCCGGGCGGTGGAGAGTACTGTGGCCGACATCCGGCGTTTCACGGTTCCGCGAAGGCCCGCGTTCGTGCACGTTTCGCTCACCAATTGGGCCGTGGCGATCAAGGCCGTAGTGGAGATCGAGCGGGCGCTGGGCGGCGAGTACCGCGTGGTGCGGCCGGATCAGATGGCGGCGCTTTACCGTCTGGCCAAAGCGCGCGCTTGACCCTCCAGGCGCCATCTGAGACAATGGCCTCGCAACTTTGAAAGCTTAGTTGTGCAGGCCGCGCCTTCGGAAGTTCTACGGAAAAGCTACGAGGGTCCCTCGTAGCTTTTCTTTTTAGGGGGCCGTGAGGACGGTCGAAGAACGCTTCAGGAGAGAATGCAGTGAAGGAAAAGGGAGTTGTGAAGTGGTTTAACGCCGCCAAGGGCTACGGATTCATCCAGCGCTCCACCGGCGATGACGTGTTTGTGCACTATTCCGCTATTCAGTCTTCGGGCTATCGCACGCTCGACGAAGGCTCGGAAGTGGAGTTCGAAGTCAAGCAAGGCCCGAAGGGTTTGCAGGCCGAAAACGTGATGCGCGTATAGCGGTCCCCCGAAGATCCAAGTTTTCGCGAACGGTCCCCGGTTGCGGGGACCGTTTTTGTTTGCGCGCGAGCGCCGGCGACCTTGCGGGTCAGCGCATGCGTCCGGCAACCGCCTTGCTGGCCAGCGCGTTCTTCCACGCCTGTTCGGCGAGAGGCCCGGAGATCTTGGCGGCCTGCTCGCTGAACTTCTGCGCTTCCAGCACCCGCTGCTTGTTCAGCGTGGTCTGGCCAAGCTGGTGATTGGCGACGCCCAGGTAGAAGAACGCGGCCGCCGCCATGGCATCGTTGCCCTTGAGCATCGGCAATACGGCGCGGAGGTTCCGGTCGGCTTCGGCGTAAAGGCCCTTCTCGGCCGTCACCACCCCGGTAATCCAGTAGCCGCGGCTCAGACAGTTGACCCGTTTCCGCTCCCAGTCCGCGGCGCTGATGCCCTCGGGTTTGGGGTGTTTGCTCACCACGGCAACCAGGCGCCGGGAAAAGGTCAGCGCGCGTTCCATTTGCTTGCGGTTCATGGCGTTGTCGGCCGCCACCAGCAGAAGGTCCTCGTGGTCCGGAAAGTTGGCCAGACCCTTCTCGGCGACGGCGGGAATGCGCGCCGTTCCGCCGCTCTGGCTTAACGCCAGCAGGTAGCGGCCGTAGGACTCTTCCAGGTACCTGCTCTTGGGGTTCTGTTTCTCCAGGGTCTCCAGCAGGTCCACCGCGACGTCCGGAGCCGACTCTGCGGCCAGGGCGGACAGCGCGTACTCGGTCTGTAATTCAATATTCTGCGCGTATTCCACGCTCTGCTTCCAGGCGGCCTGATCGGCCTCGGCCGCCGGCTTGGGAGCGGCCGCGAGCGAGCGTGCCAGGGCGCACGTCTCCGCCGCCGCCTTCTTAACCAGGGAAGCGTCCTTCTTGACTTGTGCGTCCTTGAGGCGCTTGTAAGAATCGTCCAACTCGTTCGTCGCGGTCGGGCCGATGACGAGCAGGGCGATGAAACTCAACATCGGGACCATCCGGTCACCTCCTGTTTTCCGGCCAGTATTGTACAGCCACGGAGAACGGGTGAAAAGCCCTTGTTGGAGGCGCGAAGTCCGGTTTCGCCGCTACGGCAGGAGCACCACGCGCACGCGATTGCTTTCGCGGCCGTCCGCCGTCATGTACAACTCCGCCGGACCGGCGTTGACGATGCGGGGCAGTTGCACTTCCACCAGGTAGAAGCCGATGTAGCCGGGGGCCAGCGTGGCGCGGGTCACCTCGAGCGGCACGCGGTCGAGATAGACCTTCATGCCGGCGAGCACGGCGGGCGTGTTTTCGAGCGGCGCCGGCATGCCCGTGGGCCAGTCCGGACGCACCCGGCCGAGGCCGGTGGCCAGGATTTGCAGGCGCATGCCGGAGCGCGCGGGGTTGCCCGCGTCGAGCATCATAGCCGTGTCGCCGTCCAGTAGCATGGGGACGCCGTCGCGGCTCACGAAAATCGCGGGAGAGACCGGCAGCATGGGCAGGGGGAGGCGCACCGCGCCGCGCGCCGTTTGAAGAGCCAGGGCCAGGTCGGAGCCCGCGGCCTCAAACGGCACCTGGATCTGCGATTCCGTCTCCGAGGAAGCCAGCACGGGGAAGGGCAGCCCGCCGCCGCGTGCCGAATCCACCCGGGCGCCCAAAACGCTCACCAGCGAACCCGGGGCGGCCGCGCGGGCGGAAAAGTCGGCGGCGTTGACCAGGCGCAGAGCCGAGGCGCGGTGAGGCGCGAGCGCGGCATACACCCCGTAACCTTCCAGCGCGATGTAAAGCTGATTGCCGCCTCCGTCCAGCAGCACGTCGCTGGCGGGGGCGGCGGGCAGTCCGGCGGCCAAGGCCGTCCAAGTTACCGCGGGAGAGGAGGCGTTTTCCAGGTCCGCGCGCGTCATAAAGACGCCGCGATCGGTAGCCGCATAGACCGTGCCGCTGGCGCGGTCGGCGGTGATGCCATGGGCCGGCGTGTCGCCCAGGTTCGAAGTCAGGTCGTCCCAGAAAACGCCGCTATTGGTGGTGCGCAGAACATGCGGCCCTCGGCCGGAGAGCGCGGCCAGAGCCACACGGGGCGCCGAAGCGTCCGCAAAGATGCGCTCCACGGCGCCGCCGCCGGAGGCCGTGGGCGGCTGCCAGGTCCGGCCTGTGTCCAGCGACACCCACAGGCGGCCGTCCGAAGAACCGGCGTAAACCGTCTCACCCGCGGATGCAGCGGCCGTGATAACGGCGTTCAGTTGGGAGGAAAGCGCCGCCAGCCGCGCGGCTTCCGCCTCCAGGCCGCGGTCCGCAACCGGCTGCCAGACGGATTCGCCGATGGGAAGCTCGAACGCGCCCCGCGCCCCCACGGCGATTCGCGGTCCGTTCGCCCCCTGCGGGGCGGCCAGCAGCCGCGCCGCGCCCAGATTCGGCAGGGTCTGGTTCAGCCCAGTCCAAGACATGCCGCCGTCCATCGAGCGCCACACGCCGAAGTCGTTGGCCACCACCAGTTGGTCGCTGTCGCGGGGGGAGACGGCGATGGAATGCTGTCCGGACCCGATCACCGGACGCGCGCCGTAGGCCGTCAGATTGGACCAGGAGCGCCCGCCGTCCTCCGAACGGTAAAGGTTCGCCCCCAGGGCATAGACGCGTCCCGGAGCGTTGGAGAAGGAGGCCAGCCGGGCACCGGAATCCGGCAGGCGCTCCACCGCGGAAAGCGCGGGCGGGGCGCCGGGGTCGGCTGCGTTCGGGTCCGGTGTCCAGTTTTCGAAATCCTGCGTCGAAAAGACCCGGCCGGAAGCCGTGCGTGCATAAAGGCGATCGCCTTCGGCGGAAAACCACACGGAAGCCACGGGGCTGCCCGCGGGGGAAGCCAGGTACAATTCAACCGCCGCGCCGCCGACCTTGCGCCAACCAGGCGTGACCTGTGCGGCCGCCGCGCCTGCCAGGAGCAACCCCAGCGCCAATGTTCCTTTACGACACACAACTGAGTCTTATTCTACCGCACTTGGACCCGGCTTTCTTGCAAATATGCTTGATTTTTATGGACTTGCCGGGTTATTGTAATCACGGCACCCTGGTTGCGGAGCAACTTTGTTGCTAGACTAGGGTTCTAGGCAGTCTGGCAAAGGCCAGGTGAAGATTATGATCGGCCGCCTCATCCGGACGACCGCGGGCGTGTTGGTATGTGCGGGGCTCTTTGTGTCTCTCGCGTCCGGCCAGATGCGCTCGGATGCCGCCGCAAAGGTGGTTGTGGTCACGGGCCAGGTGTCCGTGCTCCACGACCGCGCCCCCTGGGCGCTGGCCGTGGGCGACACCGTGCAGCCCAAGCAGATCATCGTCACCGGACCGGACGGCTTTGCCCGGTTGCAGGTATCCGACGGCAGCACTTTCCAGGTGTTCCCCAATTCGCAGGTGGTGTTTCGCGCCAATCCGCCCAACTGGCGCGACCTCCTCGATGTCGTCATCGGGCGCGTGAAGGTGGAGATCCAGAAGCTCGGCAACCAGCCCAATCCCAACTCCGTGCACACCCCCACGGCGGTGATCTCGGTGCGCGGCACGATCTTCGACGTAGTGGTGGAAGAGGAATCCGAGAACACCTTCGTCAGCGTGGATGAGGGCCAGGTGCAGGTCCGCAATCTGCACGTGCCCGGAGAGAAATTGCTGAACGCGGGCGAATCCATTTGGGTCTACAAGAACCTGCCGCTGGCACGCACCGTTGACAAGGGTTCGGTGGCGCAAGGGGCGTTGCGCGCCGCCGCGCAGGCGATTTACGAGATCATGCTGCGCGGCTCGCGCGGCGGTTCCGGAGCCGGGCCGGGGGGATCCATTCCTTCTCCGGGCGGCGCCCAGGGAGATACGGATAAGCCGGCGCCTCCACCCGATCTGCCGCCGCCGCCTCCTCCGCCCCCCCAGTAGGCGGCTTCACCGGTGCCTGGCGCCGCGCAACAATTTCCTGCCCGAATACAGAACAACTGCGAAAAAAAACGCGACGCTGAGCGCGATGACGGTCATTCTGCGCACGGGCGAGACATAACGCACCGCCGGCTGGTTGGGGTGCGCGAAATCCAGAGCCACGCGCAGGTGCACGCGCGCCTCGCCCTTGGCAGCGCGGTTGTCGATCACCACCGCGTATTCTCCGGGCGAGGTGACCGTGTGCCGCAGCAGTCCGTGGGCGGCGCGCGGCACGGTGGCGAGCACACCGTGCGGGCGCTCCTCCCGCATGCGGTCCAGGTCTTCGCGGCGCAGCAGGGCCACGCGGACCTCGCGTGAGGGCGCCAGCGTGCTGTACCGGCATACCACGGTGACGGGCTGTTGCTTGAGATCGAGTTCGATGTAGCGCCACTCCGCGGCGGGAACGTTGAAGGTCTCATCCGCCAGTTCCACCTGGGTGGCGGCGGCCGCGAGAAGCAGCAATGCCGCCGCGATCATCGGCGCCCCGGCCCCGGCGCCTCTTGTTCCCCTGAAAGAAAGGCTAGAATAACAATCATGAACGACAGTATGGCACAGCCGGATCATGCCTTAGCTCCTCTGGAGCTTTCCGGCTGGAAGACAGCGCTAAGCTGGATTGGGGCCATTCTGATTGCGGTAATTTTTCTCGTCTCGGGATTGTGGAAGATCACCGACGCGCCCTCGGCCGCGGTGAGGATGGCCCAGGCGCGCGTGCCGGAAGCGCTCAGCCTTTCCGCCGCCATCGGTTTCGGCATCGCCGAGACGGTGGGCGGCGTGTTGATCCTGGTGCCGCGCTTCCGCCGTTGGGGCGCGTGGCTGTGCGGCCTGATGCTGGTCGCGTTCCTGGTGTACATGGGCGTGTTCTACAACACCCTGCGCGGCGAGGAATGCAACTGTTTCCCATGGGTGCGGCGCGTGGTGGGACCGGCGTTCTTCATCGGCGATGCGGCCATGCTGGGCCTGGCGGCGCTGGCGGGGGTGTGGGCCAAGCCGTCGGAAGGCAAGCGCGGCGCGGTGCTGGTGCTGGCCGCCGTCACGGTGTTCGCGTTCGTCTCCTACGGCGTGGCGGCCACGCGCCAGCGCGGCGTGAAGGCGCCGGAGAGCATTGCGGTGAACGGCCAGCCTTACTCGCTCGTACGCGGCAAAACCCTCATCTACTTCTTCGATCCCGAGTGCCTGCACTGCCTGGACGCGGGACGCCGCATGGCGAAATACAACTGGGGCGACACGCGCGTGGTGATCGCGCCCATACAGCAGGCGCAATTTGCGCCGGACTTCCTGCGCGACACCGGTCTGAACGCGGTCATCACCAGCGACGGCCCCCGCCTGCGGAACACTTTCCCCTTCGTCAGCGTGCCGGCGGCGGCGGCGATCGTGGATGGTTACCAGGCCGCCATGCTGCTGCAATTCGAGGGCGAGCAGCCCGGCGCCGCGCTGCGCGCTCTCGGCTTCATCCACTGAAGCCGAGCCGCTGCTCCAGCACCCCCAGGCGCACGCGGAACGTGGTGCGGTCTCCGCGATAGTAGTCCACCGCGTATTCCACCGGCAGGCCCCGCGAATAGGCCACGCGGCGAATGAGCAGCGCCGCCGCGCCGGCGGGCACATCCAGCAGCCGCGCCTCGGGTCCGGCGAGCGAGACGGCTTCGATCGTCTGCAACGCGTCCGTGGGAGGGTGGCCCATGCGGCGCATCACGTCGTAGACCGAGTGCCGGCGCAGATCGTGCTCCAGGAAACCGCGGAACAGCGCCTCGGGAAGCCACGTGTTGGCGACTACCAGCGGGCGGCCGCGGCCCAGCCGCAGGCGGCGCAGGTGAATCACGCGGGCGCCGGGACGCAGCGCCAGCGGGCGCAGCAAGGGGGAATCGGGATCCTCCACGCGCTGCACTTCCGAGACCAGCAGCCGCGCTCCCGGCTTGAAACCCTTGAAGGTCATGAACTCGGTGAAGCTGAAGAGCTGGTCGAGGTCCTGCTCCACGCGCGGCTCCGCCACGAAAGTCCCCACCGCCTGGCGGGAATAGATGAGTCCTTCCTGCTGCAACTTCGCCAACGCGCGGCGGATGGTGGCGCGCGCGGCTCCGAAACGCCGCACCAGCTCCGGCTCCGAAGCCAAACGCGTGTGCGGCGCCAGAGACAGGATCTCCTTGCGGATCACCGCGGCGATTTCGAGGTAGGGAGGCATCTCAGCGCGAAGCCGCCGCGGCGGTTCCTTTCCCTACCGCGCGCGGCCGGAGTCTCCAGGTGAACGCCAGCAGCAGGATGGCCGCGCCGGAGCAAGCCAGCGCGGCCATCAGCGCCGCGTCCCATCCGTAATGCTCGGCCATCCAGCCCAGGCCTTTGCCCTGCGCGGTGCGGCCCAGGTATCCGAACAGGCCGATGAATCCGGCCGCCGCTCCCACGGCCTTCTTCGAGCTGAAGTCCAGCCCCGTGACGCCCAGCAGCATCACCGGCGGATAAACGAAGAAGCCGATCACAGCGAAGAGCCCCATGTCGAGCCACAGCATACCGGGCGGCGTGTAGAGGATGCCCGCGAACGCGGCGAACACCGGCGCCATGCACAGCAGGCTGACCATGCCGCGCCGGCCGCCCGCCTTGTCCGAGAGCCAGCCCATCAGGATGGTGCTGAAGATGCCGGCGAACTCGAAGACGGCGGTGCTTATTCCGCCCTGCGCCAGGCTGGCGCGCTTGACTTCCTTCAAGTAGGTGGGGCCCCAATCCAGCAGGCTGTAGCGCGCGATGTAGACGAAGAAATTGGCCGCGGCGAAGAGCCACAGGCAGCGGTTCGTCAAGATGTACTTGACGAACAGCTCGCGCACGCCGATCTCATCTTCGCGGTCGCGCGGTCCCTGGACCGGGAAATCGTTGCGGTATTCCTCCACCGGCGGCAGGCCCTCGGATTGCGGCGTGTCCCGCAGGCGGAAGATGAGGTAGAAAGCGCACAGCATGGCGAGCGCGCCGGGCACGAAGAAGGCGTAGCGCCAGCCCATCAAGGCGGTGCTGTACGCGGCGATGAAGCCGGTGAGCCCGCCTCCCACGTTGTGGGCGATGTTCCAGAAGGCGAACATGGTGCCGCGCTCCCGCAGGCTGTACCAGTGTCCCAGCGTGCGCCCGCAGGGTCCCCAGCCCATGCCCTGCACGAAGCCGTTCAGGGTCCACAGCGAGAGGTGTACCGCGTAGCTGGAGGCGCCGCCGAAAGCGAAGTTGCAGAACGCCGTGAGCATCAGCCCCGCCGCCATGAAATACCGCGGGTTGCTGCGGTCCGACCACGCGCCCATCAGAAACTTTCCCAGGCCGTAGGCGATGGCGGTGAGCGCCAGCATGTCGCCGATCTCGCCCTTGGTGTAGCCGAGCGCTTCGCCCATTTCCTTCGAGACCACCGGAAGGTTGTTGCGCACGAAATAGAACGTGGCGTATCCGACAAAGGCCGCCTCCATCACCTGCCAGCGCAGGCGCGGGTAGCGGCGGCGCGCCTCCGCTTCCGGCAGGCGCGGCCGGTGCGGAGCGGGGCGGAACGGGTTCATGGGAATCCATGATAGGTGCTGTCTAGACAACATGTCAATACGCGTGCTCTTGACACGGCCGGCATTGCATCTCATAATCAACTTGTCTAGACAGGAATCGTGGACGGACTGCGCCAACTCGACGGCGTTTTCGACCTGCTCATCGCCGGCGGAGGCGTGATCGGCGCCGGCATCGCGCGCGACGCCGCGCTCCGCGGGCTCCGAGTGGCCCTCTTTGAAAAGGCGGATTACGGTTCCGGCACCACTTCCGGCTCCACGCGGCTGATTCACGGCGGGCTGCGGTACCTGGAGATGCTGGACTTCCGGCTGGTGCGCATGGACCTGCGGGAGCGCGAGACGCTGCTGCGCATCGCGCCGCACCTGGTGAAGCCGCTGCCGTTCCTGGTGCCTTTCTACGACCGGGGGCTGCTGTATCGCGCGAAGATGCGCGCGGGCATGCTGCTCTACGATCTGCTCAGCTACGACAAGAGCCTCCCGAACCACCGCTTCCTGACCGCGGCCGAGGCCCGCCGCGCCGAACCGGAACTGCGCGCCGCAGGTCTCGAGGGCGCGGCGCTCTACTGGGACGCGCAGGTCGATTCACCCGAACGGCTGTGCCTGGAAAACATCCTGGACGCCCGCCGGCACGGCGCCGTGGCGCTCAATTATACCGAGGTGACCGGAGCGCGGCCCTCGCTTGACGCGCTCAGCGTCCGCGAGGTTCTCGACGGCGGCGAGCGCGAGGTGAGAGGGCGGATCGTGATCAACGCCTCCGGTCCGTGGTTCGACCGCGTGGCGGCGCGCCTGGCCCCGCACCCCCGCCGCTTGATCCGCACGACCAAGGGCATCCACCTCGCCTGCGACCCGGTGGCGGCCCAGGCCAACGTGCTTTTCTCGCCCGTGGATCAGCGACTGTTCTTCGTCATCCCCTGGATGGGCTACGCCTGGGTGGGAACCACCGATACGGATTTCGACAGCGACCCCGCCACGGCCTGCGCCACCCGCGAGGATGCCGAGTACCTGCTACGCTCCGTGCGCCCGTTCTTCCCGGCGCTGGGGAAGATCCATTGGTCGAACGCCGGGGTGCGCGCGCTGGTCACCGGCAGAGGCGACGAATCCTCGGTCTCGCGCCTGCACCGCGTGCGGGAAGGACCCGCGGGCCTGATCTCCGTGCTGGGCGGCAAGATCACCGGCTACCGCTCGATCGCCGAAGAGGTTGTCGACCTGGCGTGCCGGCGCCTGCGCCACCGCGCGCGCGCCACCACCGCCGAGAGCCCTCTGCCCCCGCCGCCTCATCACGACGGGCTCGCCGCCCAGGCGCGCTACGCCGCGCGCGAGGAGCAGTGCCGCACCGTATCCGACTTCCTCCTGCGGCGCACCACGCTCGGTTTCCAACGCGACCAGGGTATAGCGGCATTGCCCGAAGCGGTTGCGGCATTATCCAGCGAATTGGGCTGGACCGCCGCGCGCACCGCCGAAGAAACCGCCGCCTACCGGCGGCACGTGGCCCGGACGCAGAGCTTCCGGGAGGGCTGACGCCATCCCGCCTTCGGGCCGGTTCGCGATCACCCAGGCGAGCATCTCCCGCTGCCGGGTGCGGTTGCCCAGCGCGACCTCGATGTTGACGTAGCGCACGCCGAGACGCGCCGCCAGGCGCGAGAGCGAACCGTCGTCGTCCGGCGGCCCGGCGTTTTGCAGCACTACGTTGAAAGGCGAGCGCGCGAGCGCGGCGTAATCTTCAACCGCGGTGCACAGCATGAAGTCGCGCGGGTTCGAGGCGTCCGCCAACGAGACCCGGTCGCTGACGGGCGCTTCATCGCGCACCGAGTATCCCCGGCTGTTGTTGTGGAGCGCGATCAGCAGGCCGCCCGGCGGCGGAAGGATGGCGCGCACCAGTTTCTCGCGCCCGCGGTCGAGCCGCGCCAGCGCGCCCGCCAGGCGCGCCGCGTCCCAGCGCGGATTCAGCGCCCGCAGGTTCTTCTCCGCGCCCTCGTGCGAGAAGATGCGGTTGGGATCGAACCGCCCGCCGGCGAGCCCGATGTACCGGCCGTGCCCGGCGACCAGGTGAGCTACACCCTGGTGCCGCCGCATGTGCTCCAGCAGCACTTCGCGCGCGGTCTCCTCGTTGCCGTGGATCAGCAGGTAGGAAAACGAGGAGCGGCCCCGCCGCACGGTGCGGAACGGAATGCCGTCCAGGGTGACGCGGTTGCGGCGCCAAAAGAACGGGAACCAGCCGCATAGAAACTCGCGGCGTGTCAGGCTATTGTGGCTCGTCGGTTGGGTCAAGGGGTTTCTTGTGCTTGGGCTTCTTGCGATTCCGCGACTCGATGGGCCGGCCGGGCGGCACGCTTCCCACGCGCTCGCGGGCGATAGCGCGGACCTCCGCCGGCGCTTTGAACGCTTTCTTCCGCCGCGCCATGCTTCCTCAGTATACGCTCACGGCTTTCCGGGTTACACTGGACGGCGATGCGGATCGCCATTGCGTTTGCACTAGCCCTTCCTGCCCTGGCGCAGGTCCCCAGGGAAGACGCCAGATTTGTGAACCCGCCGGGTACGAACACGCACTTCACCATGCCGGCTTACAACACCCTCGCCGAGTGGGAAGCGCGCAAGGCGCACCTGCGGAAACAGATTCTTTCCGCCGCCGGCCTGCTGCCCATGCCGGAGAAGACGCCGCTCCACCCGCAAGTGTTCGGGCGCATCGCGCACCCCGACTACTCCATTGAGAAGGTGCTGCTCGAGACCATGCCGGGCTATTTTCTGGGCGGCAATCTCTACCGGCCGGTGGGCAAGAGCGGGAGGCATCCCGGGATTGCATCGCCGCACGGCCACTGGAATTACGGACGCCTCGAGCACCAGCCGACCGGCTCCATCCCGGCGCGGGCGATCAGCCTGGCGCGGCAGGGATACGTGGTGCTCGCCTACGACATGGTGGGATACAACGACACCATCCAGACGCCGCACGCCTTCGGCGGTCCGCGCGAGCAACTGTGGGGTTTCGGGCCGCTGGGCCTGCAATTGTGGAACTCGATCCGAGTGGTCGATTTTCTGCAATCCCTGCCGGATGTGGACCCGGACCGCATCGGCGCCACCGGCGCATCGGGCGGCGGCACCCAGACCTTTCTGCTCACCGCGGTGGACGACCGCGTGAAGTTCTCCGCGCCGGTGAACATGATCTCCGCGATCATGCAGGGCGGCTCGCCGTGCGAGAACGCGCCCAACCTGCGCATTGGCGCCTTCAACGTGGAAATCGCGGCCATGATGGCGCCCCGTCCCATGCTGATGGTATCGGCCACCGGCGACTGGACGCGCAACACTCCGCGCGAGGAGTTCCCGGCCGTCCAGGGCATTTACCGGCTGTACGGCAAGGGGGCGGACGTGGAAACCGTGCAGATCGACGCGCCGCACAATTACAACCAGCAGAGCCGCGAAGCGGTCTACCGCTTCTTCGCCGCGCGCGTGCTCGGGCGCACCGATGCCGCCGAATTCAAGGAGCGCAACATTCGGGTGGAAAAGCTCCAGGACATGCTGGCGCTTCACAACCGTACGCTGCCGCCGCAGGCGCTCACTTATCAACAGATCCTGGAGCAGTGGATTGCCGCCGCCGCGCGGCAGAATCAGGGCGCGCCGGACCGCGAGCGGCTGGCGCTGGCGCTCGCCGCCGAATGGCCCCAGCAGGTTCTGAGCGAGCGCAACGGCGAGCGCATCGTGCTGAGCCGCGCCGGTTCGGGCGAGCGCGTGACCGGTATTTGGATCGAGGGCCAGGGCGCGCCCGCCGTGATCCTGCATCCGCAGGGCGCCGAGGCCGCGCGCAAGCTGGCGCCCTCCGGCCGGCCGGCGCTGCTGCTCGATCCGTTTCCGGCGGGCAAGCGCGACACCTCCGCGAATCACTTCTTCACCTTCAACAAGACCGACTCCGCCAACCAGGTGCAGGACATCCTGACGGCGCTCGCTTACGTGAACCGGCCGGACGCCGAACTGAGGGGGCTCGATCATCTGGGGGTCGCCTGCCTGTTCGCTGCCGCGGTCGCTCCCGCACCGGTGAACCTCAAAATCGATCTTGCGAATTTCAAAGGCACGGACGAGGATTTCATCGCGCGCTTCTTCGTGCCCGGCATCCAGCGCGCCGGCGGCTACCAGGCAGCGTGCGCACTCGCGAATTACCGTTAGGCCCGCTTCCGGACAGTCCGTCCCACAACCGAACACCGGAGCGGTCGCAGCCGCCCCGCTTGTAATGAGCTTCGGTTGGCGGTCGAGTTGCAGATGCTCTGCCTGATGAATGACGTGCGGTTTGGCTTGCGCCTGCTGCGGCGGAGTCCGTGGTTTACGATCGTTGCCGTCCTGACGCTGGGATTGGGCATTGCGGTGAACACTACGGTGTTCGGCTGGATCGATTCCGTCCTGCTGCACCCCTTCCCGGGGGCCGGTGATCCGCGGGAACTCGCCCTGATTGAGACCGTGACCCCCGCGGGGGAGTACCTGGTTAACACATCGTATCTCGACTACCGCGATTACCGGGACAGTCTGACGCTCGTTTCGGGGGTGGCGCTGGGGCGCTTCACACCCTTATGCGTGGGGGCCGACGGAAGAACGGACCGCGCCTGGGCGGAGCTCGTCTCCGCGAACTATTTCGATGTCCTGAAGGTGAAGCCCGCCCTGGGCCGCACGTTTCGGCCCGAAGAAGCACGGGAGGAGGGGGGCGCCCCGGTCGCCGTGATCAGCCACGGGATGTGGCAGTCGCGTTTCGGCGGCGACCCCAACGTGCTGGGCAGAACCATCCGCCTGAACCGGCACGAGCTGACCATTATCGGCGTGGCGCCCAGGGAGTTCCACGGCAGCACGGCCGGCGTGCTCTACGACGTCTGGATGCCGGCCACCATGGCCACCGCGATGGGAACCGGCAACGGCACTCTGCACTACCGCGGCACACGCGACCAGACCTCCACCATCGTGCGGCTGAAACCCGGCGTGACCATTGAGCAGGCGCGGGCGGAAGTTGCCGCGTTGGGAAGGCGGCTGGCGGCGCTCTACCCCGACACCAACCGCGGCATCCATCTCACCCTGACGCCGCTGTGGCAGGGGCATCTGGGCGCCCAGGGCGTCCTGCTCCAGCCGCTCCGGATTCTGGCGGCTCTTTCACTCCTCCTCCTCCTGATCGTGTGCGCCAACGTGGCCAACCTGTTACTGGCCCGCGTGGTGTCCCGGCAGAAGGAATTCGGCATCCGGCTGGCGCTGGGGGTGCGGCGCTCGCGGCTGGCGGCGCAGCTCCTGATGGAAACGCTGCTGCTCGCCGCGGGCGGCGTCGTGGTGGGCGTGACGCTGGCCCTATGGTCGGGACAACTGCTCCTCTTGCTGTTTCCCGCCTTTGATGTTCCGCTCGATTTCGGCGGCGGATTCAATGCAAGGATGCTCGGATTCACCTCGCTGATTGCCTTGGCCGCGACGCTGCTGTCCGGCACGGTTCCGGCGCTGCTGACCGCCCGCTCCGGCCTGAATGAAACTCTGAAAGAGGGCGGCCGGAGCGGAGGTTCCGGTTCCGGGTCGCACCGCCTGCGCGGCCTGCTGGTGGTCTGCGAAATGGCGCTGGTCATGGTGGCGCTGATCGGCGCGGGACTCTTCTATCGGAGCTTCAGAAACGCGAGCCGCATCGAGCCGGGCTTCGACCGGACCCATGTCTCGGTCTCGCAGTTCTATCTCTCCAATGCGGGCTACTCGGCGGCCGAGCAGCGCGAGTTCTGCCGGACGCTTCGCGAGCGCCTGGAAGCCAGGCCCGGTGTGACCGGCGTGACCTATTCCGATGTGGTTCCGATGTCCACGGCATCGGGAACCGGTTCCACGCCCTGGCATCACATCGAAGTGGAGGGATACGTGCGCGCGCCGGACCAGCAGATGATGGTCCATCGCGCCACGGTTCCGCCCGGCTACTTCAATCTGCTCAAGATCCGCATGCTGGAAGGGCGCGACTTCAGGGAAGACGATTCCGCCAAGGCTCCGCGGGTGATGATCGTCAACGAAACCTTTGCCCGCCGCTTCTATCAGGGCAGGAACCCGATCGGGCGCAAGGTCCGATACGAGGGCAAGGAAGCGACCGTGGTCGGCATGGTCAAGGACAGCAAGTACCACACCCCCGTGGAGGCGCCGATGCCGTTCTTCTACGTGCCGTTCCAGCAGGTGTTCGCACCCGGCCTCAATTTCTCGGTCTTCCTTAAGACCACGGGCGATCCGCTCGCGATGACCGCCGTGCTGCGCCGGGAGGCAATGGCGCTGAACCAGGACGCGGTATTCACCACGAAGTTGCTATCGGAAGCCACGGACGGCTCGCTGTTCGCGCAGCGAGCGGCGGCCGGCCTGCTGGGAGCGGTCGGTGCGATCTCCGTGTTGCTGGCGGCCATTGGTCTGTACAGCGTGATGAGCTACGCCGTGAGCCGGCGCACGCAGGAGATGGGGGTCCGGGTGGCGTTGGGCGCGCGGCCGGCCCACCTGCTCCTGCTGGTGCTGCGGGAAGGCTTGCGGTTGACCGTTCCGGGGCTGATTGCCGGATCGGTGATCGCCCTGACGGCGGCGCGCCTCGCCGCGGGAATGCTTGTGAGAGTCAGCCCGGCCGATCCGCTCACGTATGCATCCGCGGCCCTGTTCCTCGGAGTGGTGGCCGGAGTTGCCGCTTACCTGCCGGCGTTGCGGGCCATGCGGGTGGATCCCGTGGTGGCGCTGCGCGACGAGTAGCGTCAGCGCGGCGGCGCGTCCTTCACGTTCTTATCGAACCACGCGATCATTTCCCAGAGCACGTGCTCGATGCTCTCCCGCGCGCGGTAGCCGTGCGCTTCGTGCGGCAGCATCACCAGCCGCACGTGGCCTCCATTGCCGCGCACCGCCTGGTACATGCGCTCGGACTGTATGGGGAAGGTGCCGCTGTTGTCGTCCGCTTCGCCGTGAATGAACAGGATCGGGTCCTTGATCTTATCGGCGAAGAAGAAGGGCGACATTTTCACGTAGGTTCCGGGCGCCTCCCAGATCGTGCGGCGCTCGCTCTGGAAGCCGAACGGCGTGAGCGTCCGGTTGTACGCTCCGCTGCGCGCGATGCCCGCGCGGAACAGCCGCGAGTGCGCCAGCAGGTTGGCCGTCATGAAGGCGCCGTAACTGTGCCCGCCCACGCCCACGCGGTCCGGGTCCGTCACGCCCATCTCCACCGCCTTGTCGATGGCCGCCTTGGCGCTGGAGACGATCTGGTCCACGTAGGTGTCGTTCACCACGTCCGCGTTGCCGACCACCGGCATGGTGGCGCCGTCCAGCACGGCGTAGCCGTGCAGGGCGAAGAACAGGTGCGATGCTCCCGAGATGGTGGTGAAGCGGTTGGTGGATCCGGTGATCTGCCCGGCGGTGGCGGCATCCTCGTATTCGAGCGGGTAAGCCCACACCACCGTGGGCAGCCGCGTGCCTTTCCGGTACCCCGGCGGCAGATAGAGCGTGAAGGAGAGATCGACGCCATCGGCGCGCTTGTACGTGACCCGCTGCTTGCTGATGGCGCGCAACTGCGGCGCGGGGTCGCGGAACGAGGTGAACGCCGCGCCCTC
This sequence comes from Bryobacteraceae bacterium, assembly GCA_041946965.1. Lineage (GTDB taxonomy): Bacteria > Acidobacteriota > Terriglobia > Bryobacterales > Bryobacteraceae > JBHGBM01. Next base: position 31,619 of record JBHGBM010000011.1, on the reverse strand, counting down.
CGGACGCAAGTAGTAGTTCAGCGGCTCGGTCTGGCTCTGGCGCGAAGTGAGGAACCGCGAGCCGTCCGCCGAAAGCAGCGCCACGACGGACTCCAGGTCGTTCGCTCCCGATTGAAACAGCCGCTCCGTCTTCAGCGTGGCGAGATCGAGCCGATCCAGGAACGGCCGGCTGCCCTGCGGCGACGCGCCTTCACCGGTCAGGTAGATCCGGCCGCCGTCTTCCAGCACCGCCGTCTGCCCGTTCGGCTGGACGCGGGTCATCGGAGTGCCGGGGTGACGGTAGGCGTCCCGCACGTCGCGGCTCCACACCAGCCGCGGCCCGGATTTGCCGTCCACCAGGAAGGTGCGCGACCACCGGCGCGCGATGTTGAACTCCGACACCAGCGCGAGATTTCCGTGCTCGATCCAGCGCACGGCGGTGGTGCGGTGCTCCGTCTTGAGCAGCTCGCGGGGCGCTTCCTGGAACGGCGCGGCCAGCGTCATGAGGCGGTCGCGATAGGGCGCTTTGTTCTTCGGGTCGCCGCCGTCGAGCGCTTCCACCCACACCACGGTGGCGGTTGCGGTGGGCTGCCAGGCGCACTCGCGCGGACCGGTGCGGACGCCCTCGCTCGGGACGTGATCCGCCAGCGGCAGGCTGGCGATGCTCTTTTCCAGCTTCCCCGTGGCGCTCCAGATTTCGATGTCGCGCGCGAAGTAGTTGACCGGGTACAGATACGAGTACGGCCGGTGAACGCGCTCGATCAGGAGGCGCCGGCCGTCCGGCGAAGGCAGCGCGATGTGGAAGATGCCCGGTTTGCCCACGGGCGCGATCTTGCCCGTCACGGTGTTGACCAGCGCAAGCTGCGCCGTGGCGTAGTAGTCGAACAGGTCTTCGTCGTGCGGGCTTTCGAGCAGGTCCTCGAAGGTGCGCAAGCGGCTGCCCTTGCCGTGGCTCTCCTGCGCGTTAGGGCCCGCGGGCACGGCGGGCGCCGCCGGCGGCTTGCCTCGCGCCGGCACGAGCTGCGCGCGCAGCGTGCGGCCGTCCGGCATCCAAACCAACGCCGTGCCGTAGGCGGCATTCAACCTGACGCCCTCCATCCGCCGGGCTTTGCCCGTGGCCGCCTCCGCGACCCATAGCTCGATGCCCGAGGCCGTGGTGACCTCGAAGGCGATGCGCTTGCCATCCGGGCTGAACACCGGCGACCCGGCGCGGGCGCCCGCGGGCAGCGCCACCGGGGTCTCCCCGCCGTCCGGCAGCCGCTTGATCACAACGCTCTGGTAATACGGGGCCAGCCGGCGGCCGTTCGTGGCGGGGTTGATGCGCAGCCCGGCCAGCCGAAGCATGGGCTGGGCCACCTCCGCCAGCGGTGGATAACGAACGCCCTTCAGCACGAGCGCGTAATCGCGCGCCGGGCTGAGAACCACGCTCGGGGTCTCCGGCGCGTTCAGCACGTCCAGGATGGCCTGCGGCGGCTTCCTGTATGTCTCGCCAGCCCACAGGACCAACGGCAGGAGCAACAAAGCACGGAACATAGACGATCAGTGTACCTCCGGTCTCTCCTCCAAAATTACCGCTTTGCAATCCACAGAATGTTGAATATAATTACAGCTATCCACATTGGAGGGGTTGTATGCCGCAAGAGCGGAGGACGCTCATTCGCTGGCTGTTAGGGGGAGGCTTCACCGCATCGGTCGCCTCCTTCCTCTATCCCGCTATCCGGTTCATGGACCCGCCCGCCGTCCCGGAGGCGGCGGTCAACGAGGCGTCCGCCGGCAAGGCGCAGGATTTCAAGCCCGGCTCGGGCCGGATTGTCAAGTTCGGCAGCCGGCCCGCGCTGGTGATCCGGGTGGCGGAGAACGAGTGGCGGGCTTTCAGCGCCATCTGCACGCACCTGAACTGCACGGTTCAGTATCAGGAGGCGGGCAGGCAGATCTGGTGCGCCTGCCACAACGGATTTTATGACCTGAATGGCAAGGTGGTGAGCGGACCGCCGCCTGCGCCGCTGGAAGAGTACACGGTCCGCCTGCGCGGCGATGAGGTCGTAATCGCGCGGCGCGCCTGAGGGGGTGAATGGGATGCTTGGCTCGGAATGGCTGGACGAGCGTCTGGGGCTGGAGTCGATCCGCAAGTTCGCCGCGCACAAGACCGTGCCGGCGCACTCCGCCACCGTCTGGTATTACTTCGGCGGCATTACGCTCTTCCTTTTCGTGGTGCAGGTCTGCACCGGAATCCTGCTCTTGCTTTACTACCGGCCGAGCCCGGCGGAGGCGTTCGAGAGCGTGCAGTTCATTGTCACGCGCGTGCGCTTCGGATGGCTGGTGCGCTCCATCCATAGCTGGTCGGCCAACCTGATGATCTTCACCGCGTTCGTGCACATGTTCAGCGTGGTGTTTCTGCACGCCTACCGGCGGCCGAGGGAGGTCACCTGGCTCACCGGAATCCTGCTGCTGGGCCTGGCTCTGGGGTTTGGTTTCAGCGGTTACCTGCTGCCCTGGAACAAGGTCTCCTACTTCGCCACCAAGGTGGGGACGGACATGGCGGAGAGCGTGCCCTTCATCGGCCCTTATATCGCGCGTTTCCTGCGGGGCGGGACGGAGGTGGGCGGCGCCACCCTCACGCGCTTCTTCGGCTTTCACGTGGCGGTGCTGCCGGGGCTCGCCACGGTGATGCTGGCGCTGCATCTGGCGCTGGTGCAGAAGCATGGCATGAGCACCCCGCCGCGGCTGGAGTCGAAGCAGGTGCCCCAGATCCGCTTCTTCCCCAACTTCTTTCTGCGGGAGCTGATGGCCTGGTTCGGCGCGATTGCGGCTCTGGGGGTGCTGGCGGCGTTATTCCCCTGGGAACTGGGAGAGAAAGCCGACCCGTTCGCGTCCGCTCCGGCAGGCATACGGCCGGAGTGGTATTTCCTGGCGCCTTTCTACACCCTCAAGTTGATCCCCAGCCACGTATGGATTGTGGAAGGCGAACTGCTCGGCCTGATGGGTTTCGCGGCGCTGGCGCTCTGGTGGTTGGCGCTGCCGTTCTGGGCCCGGCGGCGGCGCGCCGTGATCGCAGGCGCGCTGCTGCTCGCCTACCTGGCGATCTTCACCGTGCTGGGGTACGTCAAATGAGATTTCTCGCCGCTTTCTTGATCACCGCCCCCGTGTGGGGATGTGGGACCTGCCACACCGATCAGGCCTCCGCGTTTGAAAGCGATGTCCACAAACGCCACGGTCTCACCTGTGCCGGATGCCACGGCGGCGATGTCCATTCCGAAGACATGTCCATGGCCATGAGCCGGGCCAAGGGCTTCACCGGCAAACCGGCTCGCACCGCCGTGCCCGCGCTCTGCGCCCGCTGCCACAGCAATGCCGCGTTCATGCACCAGTACGACCCCAAGCAGCGTGTGGACCAGCTTGCGCAATACCAGACCAGCGTGCATGGCAAGCGCCTGGCGGCGGGCGACACCAAGGTAGCCAACTGCGCCGATTGCCACGGAGCGCACGGCATCCGCGCGGTACGCGATCCGCTTTCCTCGGTGCATCCGCTGCGCGTGGCCCAGACCTGCGCCGGCTGCCACGCCAACGCCGCCCGCATGGCCGGATACAAACTTCCCACGGACCAGTTCGCGAAATATCGCGCCAGCGTTCATTGGGAAGCGGTGGAGAAGCGCGGCGACTTCTCCGCGCCCACCTGCGCCAGTTGCCACGGCAACCACGGAGCCACGCCGCCCGAGGTGCGCACCGTGGCGGCCGTCTGCGGCACCTGCCACGTGCTCTTCGAGCAACGCTTCGCCTCGAGCGTCCACGGCAAGGCGCTGGAAGGGTGCCACACCTGCCACGGCAACCACGAGGTGCGGAAACCCTCCCGCGCGCTGTTCGCATCGCTGTGCACCGGATGCCACACGGCGGACTCTCCGGGCGGCAAGACCGCCGTCCAGATGTCCGCCATGCTCGGAAACCTGGAAGCCGAATTAGCGCGTTCGGACCGCATCCTGAACCAGGCGCGCGCTTCCGGCATGGAAGTGTCCGAGGCGCAGATGCAGCTTCTGGAGGGCCGCGAGAACCTGGTCAAAGCTCGCGTCGAGGTGCATGCCTTCCAACTCGCCGCGATGGCAAAGCCCGTGAACGACGGGCTCGCCGTCGCACGCCAGACCTACAGCGCCGGACAGGCGGCCCTCAAAGAGCGGGACGGGCGCCGCGTCGGGCTGGCGCTGTCCCTCATTGCCATCCTCGCCACCATGCTCGGGCTGTGGATGACCATTCGTAACCTCGAACGCAAACCCGAGGCGGGAGACACGCCCGCCGGGAGGTAATCATGTTCGGCCCGATTTTGGCCTTATTGTTGGCCGGGCTGGAGCCGGCGAGCAGCGCGGAAGTGTGCGGCGACTGCCACCGTGCCATTCACGAGGCCTGGAAGAGTTCCGCGCACGCGCGCGCCATGGAAAGCCGCCTGTTTCAGGACGTGCTGGCGATCGCGGCCGGCGAGTTCGGCGCCGGTTCGCGCAAGGTCTGCCTGGGCTGCCACGCGCCCGTGGCGGTGGCCACCGGCGATTTTGCCCTGGTGAAGAAAGTGAGCTGGGAAGGGGTCACCTGCGAGTTCTGCCACTCCATCAAGGATGTTCACATGGGCACGCCAAATCCCCGGGTCACGGTGCATTTCTCCGACGTGAAGACCGGGCCCCTGAAGGACGCGGTCTCGAGCGGCCACGCCACCGCTTACAGCGCGGTGCATTCGAGTTCGCGCGTGTGCGCGCCCTGCCACGAATACCGCAACCCGCTCGGGTTTCAGGTGCTCACAACCTACTCCGAGTGGCAAAACAGCGCGCACGGAAAGCAGGGGCGCGAGTGCCAGTCCTGCCACATGTCCACGGTGGCCGGCGCGGTGGTCGATCCCCGCGTCAAGCGCGTGGGCATGGCGAAGATCAACCTGCACCAGATGCCCGGCAGCCACTCGCTGGCGCAGTTGACCAGCACGATTCGCGCGAACCTGATGGCCTCGCGGGAAAACGAGAAGCTCTTTGTGGCCGTGGACCTGGTGAACCACGGCGCGGGCCACTTCGTGCCCACCGGCTCTCCGCTGAGGCAGATCGTCCTCGAGGTCCGTGCGGACACCAACTCCGGCCGGCACTCGCGCGAAGAGCGCGTCTACACCCGCAAGGTCGCGGACCAGCGCGGCGCGCCCATCGCATCCGAAGCGGCGGCGTTCCTCAAGGGCGCGCGGGTGCTGAGCGATACGCGCCTGGCTCCCGGCGAAAAGCGCACGGAAAAATTCACTTTCGACCTGCCGCGCGGAGACACGGCGCAGGTGCGCGCCAGCCTGTGGTACTGCTATTCGCCGCTCGAGCGCAAGGAGTCGGAAAAGAAGATCGCCTTCCTCACGATCTCGAGGCTCGTGCGCTGAGCCGCGTGGTCTCCCGCATGGCCGCTTCGTAGCCGCGCACCAGGTGGAAGACCAGCAGGTCGAAGAAGCGGTCGACGCGGCGCTCGAGCTCCTCCTCGGCGAAGGCGTCCAGGGCGGTCTTCGCCAGGCACTGCTCCTGGACGAAGTCGGCCATCTTGTTCTTGAGAATGCTCAGCCCGCGCACGGCCTCGTGCAGCGGAACATCCTCGTCGTAGCGCAGACGGCCCAGCCGGTCGTAATGCACGGCCAGTTCGCGCTCGTTGCCGGCCGAAAGCCAGTGACCCAGATTGTGCAGGATGCTCTGCCCCCACTCGCGCAGTTCCGCCTCGGGCAGGCTTCGAATATGGGTCATTTCGGAATCCTGCCGGATGTGGCGAAGAACGCGGCCGGTGATCTCGTCCCCGTGGGATTCGATCAAGTGGATCAGCTTCGCGGAAAGCATATCCACCTCCCCCGGCCGAATTATAGGCCCAAACCGCTTACAAGGGAAGCGACGCCGGCAGCTCGATCTGTTTTTTCGCACGCCGGTCTTCGATCAGCAGCCGTCCGTTTTCCAGCCGCACCTCGTCCACGCGGCGCATGCCCTCCGGCGCGGGAGCATAAAACAGGAGAAATCGCGTGCCGATGCGCGACTTCGCCGGCAGCCAGCGGTAAACCGGCGCCCCGAACATGGCGTTCAGTTGAATCACTTCGCGGCGGGGCACGTCGAACGGCTGCGTGCTGAATTCGATTCCGCGGGCGAGTTTGCCCGTGGGCGGGTAGTTTTCCCAGCTTTGCAGCCAGGGATATTCCTCACGCTTCCACACGTAGCCGAGCACCAGCCGGCGGCGGGGATGCAGCGCCGTGACCCACGCCAGTTTGCGCGCGGGATCGATCAGGCAGGTGGTGTGATCGATGGAGTTGGTCTTGAGCGGCGCCGCGCGAAGATCGATCTTGCCGCCCTTCACCGCGGGCGCCATGGGCCAGGTGAAATCCTTGTCCGGGGCCAGGCGGCGCGGCAGCGTGCCGGAGCGCGGCTGGTACGGGCGCGTGCGGGCGCGGCGCGCCGGCATGTCCACCGCGGTCTCGGCGGGTTCCAGGAACGGCGAGCCGATGGTGGCGTGCTCCGCCCAGCAGACCGGGCGGTCGAAACCCACCAGGCTTTCCAATTCGCTTTCCACGTACACCACGTTCTCGCCGTCCACCATGCGAATGGTGCGGGTGAAGCGTTCGCGGGTGATGGGCAGCTCCGCCGCCAGCGAAACCGTCGAGATCCTGCCGTCCTTCTTCGAGACCTTCACGGCCATCTCCAGAAGGTGCGCCTCGCCGTGTCCGGGAAGGCCGGCGGCGCGCTCTTCCGGCGAGACCGGGCCGAAGCCGTCCACGCACACGAAGTGGCCCGTGGCCCCGCCGGGGGCGCGCTTCTGGCCAAGCTCCCGCGCCATGCGGGCGGGATTCCACAAGGGGTTGATCTTCTCCGGGTCGGGCGGCAGGACCACGGAGGCGAGGGAAGCGCCGCGCGGCATCACCGTAAGGGCCAGGGTGCCGTTCTCCATCAGGAGCGCGGGCTGGCCCTCGAACTCAACCTTTTTCAGCGGCGCCTGACCGAGAGCCGCGGCGGCCGCCAGCAGAATGCACGCAGTTCGTAACACAACGCAAGCGTACCACTGTAGGATGGGAGTTATCATGACCGACGCCTCGCCGGCCATCGTGGTTCGCGACGTGCGCAAGCTCTACGGCGACAAAGCCGCGGTGGATGGGCTGAACCTGACCGTGCCTCGCGGCAGCTTCTTCGGGTTTCTGGGCCCCAACGGCGCGGGCAAGTCCACCACCATACGCATGCTCACCGGGCTGGCTCCGCCCACCTCAGGCGCCATCGAAGTCCTCGGCATGCCCATGCCGGGCAAGGAACTGGAAATCAAGCGGCGCATTGGGCTGGTGCCGGAGGAGTCGCTTCTGTTCGACCGCCTCACGGGCGCCGAATTCCTGGAGTTCGCCGGCCGCATGTACGGGCTGCCGCGAGCGGTGGCGCAGGAACGGGGCCGCGATCTGCTGGAGGTGTTCGAGCTGGGCGCCAACCGCAAGCTCATCGCGGAATACTCCAGAGGCATGCGTAAGCGCCTGGCCATGGCCGGCGCGCTGATTCACCATCCGGACCTGTTCCTGATGGATGAGCCGTTCGAAGGCGTCGACGCCGTGGGCGCGCGCCTCATGAAGGACATCCTGCTCGACCAGGTCCGGCGCGGCGCCACCATCTTCCTCACCTCGCACGTACTCGAAGTGGTGGAGCGTCTGTGCGATCGCGTGGCCATCATCAACCAGGGGCGGCTCGTGACCGAAGGATCCTTGAGCGAGTTGCGCGCGGGCGCGGAGACGCTGGAGGACGTGTTCGTGCGGGTGGTGGGAGCCGAGCGCGGGTTCGAACGCCTGGAGTGGTTGTGATTCGCGCCATTGTTCGCGCGCAGACCCTCAGCATGCGCCTCCTGCGCCCCGGCGCGGGCCGGCGCGGCATGGTCTTCTCGCTCGCGGTGGCCATCATCTGGTACGGCTTCTGGGCCACGCTGGCGCAGGCCGCTTACGAGTCTACCTCTTCGGGCGATATGCTCCCGCTGATCGGCCGCTATCTTCCGCTCGGCTACCTGTTGGCCCTCCTCTACTGGCAGCTCGCGCCGATGCTCTCCGCGGGCTTAGGGGCAAGCCTCGACCTGCGCAAGCTGCTGGTCTATCCCGTGCCCCACGGAAAGCTGTTTCTGGCGGAGGTCGCGCTGCGGATTTCCTCCGGAGGCGAGATCATCCTGGTGCTGGCGGGCGGCACGGCGGGGCTGGCGGCCAACCCGGTGCTTGGCGGCTGGCGGGCCCTGCCACGCCTGATCGTGCCCGTGCTGCTGTTCATCGTTTTCAACCTGCTGCTGGCCGCCGGGCTGCGCAGCGCGTTGGAACGCGTGCTGGCGCGCCGCCGCGTGCGTGAGATTGCGGTGTTGCTGCTGCTGGTCGCGCTGGCTTCGCCGCGGCTGCTGTACTCCATGGGCGTGCGCTGGAGCCAGGTGGAACCGTGGCTGGCACATACGGGCCCGGCGTTGATGCCCTGGAGCGCGGCGGCCCAGGCGCAACTGGGCCAGGGCGTGGGGCTGGCGCTGGCCGGTTGGTGCCTGCTGGCCGCCCTCTTCAGCCGGCGGCAGTTCGAGCGCACCCTGCGCTTCGACGCGCAGGCCGCGCAGGCCACCGTGCGCGCCGAACGGCAGAGCTCCTGGGCAGAGCGCTTCTTCCGCCTGCCCGGCTTGGTCCTCCCCGACCCGCTCGCCGCGCTGGTGGAAAAGGAACTCCGCGCGCTCGCCCGCACGCCGCGCTTTCGCACCGTGTTCATCATGGGTTTCACCTTCGGCCTGGTGATCTGGCTGCCGCTGGCGCTGGGCGGCGGCCACGACCCGGACCGCGTGGTGGCCGAGAATTTCCTGGTGGTGGTCAGCATTTACGCGCTCATGCTGCTCGGACAGGTCTCCTATTGGAACAGCTTCGGCTTTGACCGCTCAGCGGCGCAGTTCTATTTCGCCTCGCCGGTCTCGATTTGGAAGGCCCTGGCGGGGAAGAACCTGGCCGCGGCTCTCTACATCCTGATCGAAGTGGCCGCGGTGACCGCCGCGACGCTCGCTCTGCGCGTCAGGATTCCGCCGCAAAGGATCTTCGAGGCCTTCACGGTGACGCCCATCTGCGCGCTCTACATGCTTTCGCTCGGCAACCTCGCCTCGGTGCATTTCCCGCGCGCCATGACACCCGAGCGCGTAGCGCAGGGCGGCTCCTCGAGCCGCGTGCAGGGACTGGTGTTCCTGTTGTTCCCCATCACCCTGCTGCCGGTCGTGCTGGCGTACCTGGCGCGCTATGCGTTTGCCAGTGAAGCGGCTTTCTGGGCCGTGCTGTCCTTCGCCGCTGCGCTTGGCGCGGCATTCTACTGGGTGGGCATGGAGTCGGCCGTGAGCGCGGCGCTCAAGCGGCGGGAGGCGATCATCGCGGAGCTTTCGCGCGGGGAGGGCCCGGTGGTGACGTTGTGAGGGCGCCCGGGCCCAGGTACTTCCCGAGCCACTCCTGGAGCGCGCTGTAGAAGAAGCGGCTATCCTCGCCTTTCGAGATCCAGTGGTTGGCCTCCTCGAAGACGATCAGGCGGCTGGGAATCCGCAGGCGCTGCAACACGGACCAGTTTTCGAGCGTCTGGTTGAGCGGCACGCGGTAATCGCGCTCGCCTACCGTGAGCAGGATCGGGGTGCGGAACCTGGCGGCGAAGCGGATGGGGTTCTGTTCGCGCCACACCTTGCCCTGCTCCCACACCGGGCCTCCGGCGTTCACCTCGCGGTGGTAGATCTCGTCGCTGGTGCCCCACTGCGATTCCAGGTTGATCAGGCCCGCGTGGCTCGCCAGGCACTTGTACCGCGTCGTGGTGGCCTGCATCCAGTTGGCGAGATGTCCGCCGTAGCTCGCGCCCGCAGCGGCCTGCCGCTCACCGTCGATAAAAGAGAAACGCCGGATGGCCTCATCGGCGGCCTCGTTGATCTCCGAGGCCGGACCCGCGAACGGGTCGAACTGGATCTCCTGCGCGAATTTCTCGCCGAAACCCGTGGAACCCGTGTAATTGGTCAGCAGCACCACGTAACCCGGCCTCGCCAGCAGGTGATAGTTCCAGCGGGTGAAGAACTGGTCGCGCCACATGCTATGGGGTCCGCCGTGCATCAGCACCAGCAGAGGATACTTCCTCTCCGGGTCGAAAGCCGGCGGCAGCGCGATCATGCTGTGGATGCGCTTGCCCCGTGCGCTGGTGTGCCAGAAGTGCCTGAGCGGCTGCCAGTCGATTGCCGCCGCTCGCTCCACGTTGAATTGGGAGAGCGCCCGATGGCTGCCCGCCGCGGGTTCGATGCGCACCGCCTCGCCGGGGTTCACCGCGCTCTCCCAATTGGCAAACAGCGCGCCCGCCGCCGCGGCGAGGTTGGTATAGGCTCCCGCCTTCATCTCGAACGCCGGCCGTCCGTCCGCGGTATAGAGCCGTTCCAGGCCTGCATCCTCGGCCAGCACATAGATCCTGCCGCCGGCGAACGCGAAGGAGTTTACAGAGCGGTCGAACTTTGGCGCCACCAGTTCCGGCTGCCCGGCGGGAGGCCACTTCATACGCGCCAGTTTTTGCAGGTGATAAGGTTTGTTGCCGTCCTGCTCGCGCAGGCAGTACAGTGCGCCGCCGTCGAATGCCGGTTTCGACCAGCTTGCCCCCTCCGGCGTCAGCCGGCGCGACTCGCCGCCCTCGGCGGCAACCTGGTAGAGGTCGGTGTTTACCGAGGCGTAGGCCGCCTGGTGTCTGGCCGTGGTGGCCACGAACACCAGGGACCGTCCGTCCGCCGCCCAGGCGTGCTGCAACTCCTCACTGGAGAGCGTGGCCGCTCCGGAGAAGCCTGGACCGCTCACCAGTCTGCTCCCTGCCAGCAGGTCGCGCGCGGGCCCGCCCGCCACCGGTTGCACGAACAGGTGGACCTGCCGGTCATCCCGCCAGTGGTCCCAGTGGCGCACGGGAAAGAATTCGTAAACGCGGGCCCGATACCTGCGGCCCTTGCGCTCTTCGGCGATCTTCCGGTTCGCCGCGTCGTCGCCAGCCCCGGGAAAGACCATGCTGGTAAAGGCGATGGTGCGGCCGTCCGGGCTCCAGCGCGGGGAGGAGGCGCCGGTAGAAAGGCTCGTCAGCCGCGCCGCCTCGCCGCCCGCCGCCAGGTCGAGGACGTAGATCTGCTCCGCCTCATCGCCTTCCCGCTTGGTGGAAAAAGCCAACCGCCGGCTGTCCGGGCTCCACGCCGCGCCGCCTTCCGGGGCCTTGGTACGGGTGAGTTGCCGCGGCATGGCGCTGCCATCCGCCGGCACAATCCACAGGTCGGAAGACTCCCGGGCAGCGTCGTAAGCCGGTTCGGCGACGGGAAAGACCACCCATTTACCGTCCGGGCTGGGGGCCGGTGCCCCCACCCGTTTCATCAGCCAGACATCTTCGTGCGTGATGGGCGCTTTGGCCCAGGCGCAGCACACCAGCAGGGCGGCGGCAAGGAAGGGTCTCATAGGTAGACACCCGAGTATAACCGCCCGCAAGCGGGAACTTGCGCCGCCCCGGCTGCGTTTGCCCTAGAGTGTTAAGAAACGGTTTGGGGGGCCGTCATCATGAACGAAGGGCCACGGAGGGCTGACAATCTGGGCAGCGCAACGGCGGCAGCGGCGGTGAGCGCCGCGGAGATCGAAAGGATGTATCAGGACCACCACGCGCTGGTGTTCCGGGCCGCCTACCGGGTGACCGGCAACGCCGGGGATGCCGAAGACGTGCTGCAAACCGTGTTTCTCCGCATGCTGCGCAGGCCGCCCGAGGCCGACGCGGTGGAACGCCCGGACGCTTACCTGCGCCGGGCCGCGGTCAACGCCGCGCTGGACCTGTTGCGCTCCCGCCAATCGGCTGCGCAGGTGCCGCTCGAAGATCTGGAGCCGGTGCTGCCGCAGTCTTCCGAAGCCCCGGACCGGGCGCTTGCCGCCGGCGAGATTCGCGCCTGGCTGCGCAAGACGGTGGCCCGGCTGAGCCCGCGCGCGGCCGAGATGTTCGCCATGCGCTTCTACGAAGGACTTTCCAATCCCGAGATCGCCAGCGCCATGGGGACCACCGAATCCACGGTGGCCGTAACTCTGTGCCGCGCGCGCGACCGGGTTTACAGAGAATACCAGGCGCTGAGTGGAGGAAGCCGATGAACCCCGAATCGAACGAACTGGATCGCGCAATCGAAGCCATCCGCAATGAAGAAGTGGATCCGGCGGCGGTGGAAGCCGCGGCCGGCCGGGTGTGGAACCGCATACAGCACGCCACGCTGTGCGGTTGTGAGGACTTCCGCGCCCTGTTCGCGGACTTCAAGGCCGGGCGGCTGGCCGAAGCGCGCGCCCTGCTGGTGCGGGATCACCTCAACGAGTGCGTGGCCTGCCGCAAGCTGTACGAAGCCCGCCCGAAAGCGGCGGAAATGCCCGCGCGGCGCTTCCATCCGTGGCTGCGCTGGGCCATGGCGGCCGCGGCCGCGCTGGTGGTGGGGGTGGGACTGTGGAGCGCGTGGCCGTATCTGGTCACCGGGGGACCTTCCGTCCTTCAGTCGGCCAACGGTACGGTGTACCAGGTTTCCGGCGGCGCCTTGCAGCGCGTAACCACTGGTGCGGAGATCCCCGGCGCGAGCGAGATCCGCACCGCCGGCGATTCCGGCGCGGTGGTCCGGCTGGGCGACGGCTCGCAGGTGGAAATGCGCGAGCGCTCGGCGTTTTACGTCACCGGCGGCGGCCGCGATTTGACTGTGCACCTGGGGCGAGGCAGTATTATCGTGCAGGCGGCGAAAAGGCGCGCCGGCCATCTTTATGTGGCCACGCGCGATTGCCGCGTGGCGGTCACCGGGACGGTATTCAGCGTGAACAGCGGCGCCAAAGGCTCGCGGGTGTCGGTGATTGAGGGCTCCGTGCGCGTGCAGCAGGGCAGCCAGGAGGAGAGCCTGAAACCTGGAGAGCAGTACGTGAGCGACCCCAGCCTGACCCGAGTTCCGGTGCCGGACGAGATCGCCTGGAGCCGCAACGTCGAGCAGCACCTCGCCCTGCTGCGCGAATTCTCCGCGCTGGGGAAGAACCTGGAGCAGGTGCGGCTGCCCGACCTCCGTTACGGCAGCCGGCTCATGGGCCTGTTGCCCGCCGATACGGTCCTCTACATCGCGATCCCCAACCTCGCCCGCTCCTTCGCCGAAGCCGAGCAGATCATACAGCAGCGCGCGCAGGAAAGTCCCGTGCTGCGCCAGTGGTGGGAGGAGCGCGGCGCGCGCGCCGCGATCGAACGGCTGCGCGACCTCGGCGAGTATATCGGCGACGAAGTGGTGATCGCCTTGACCGCGCGCCAGGGCAGGAAAGGCGCCCCCGTGTTTCTCGCCGACGTGAAGCGCCCTGGGTTCCGCGAATACCTCGAGCATGAGGTCCAGAAGTTGGGCGGCGGCCGCGAGCATTTCCGCGTGGTCGAGGACCCCTCGACCGCCGCGCCGGGCCGCGGCCTGCTGGTGTACCTGCGTTCGGACCTGGCCGCCTTTTCGCCGGACGCAGCCGCGCTCGCCGCGGTGGCGCAATCCTCGGGCGGCTTCGCTTCCACCGGTCTGGGGCGGCGCGTGCAGCAACTCTACGCCAACGGCGCGGGCCTGGTGTTCGCCGCGGACCTGGAGACCATGACCGGTTTGAGACCGCCCTCCAGTCATCGCCATGAGCCTCCGGGGTTCGCCAACCTGAAGTACGTGGTGGCGGATCACAAGGAAACCGGCGCGCGCAACGAGACGCACGCCGTGCTGGGATTCTCGGGCCCGCGCACGGGCATAGCGGCGTGGCTCGCCAAACCGGCCCCGATCGCGGCGCTGGACTACATCGGGCCCGACGCGGCCTTCGCTTCTGCATTCCTGGTGAAGAGTCCGGCGGCGATGTTCCAGGAACTAGCGGGCAGCCGGGACACGCACAACGAACTCGGCCTCGACCCGGTGAACGACATCTTCGGGCCGCTCGGCGGCGAGATCGCCATGGCGCTCGACGGCCCGGCGCTGCCGGTGCCCTCCTGGAAACTCGTGGTGGAAGTGAACGACCCCGCGCGGCTCGAGTACGCCATCGGGCGCGTGGCGGAAGCCTACAACCGGCACGCCTCCACTGCCGGCAAGCCACCCGTGCGGCTCACCCAGGAGACCGCGGCGGGCCAGGTGTGGCGCCGCATCGAAATGCCGGACTTCGCTCCGTACGGCGAGGCGTGGTACACCTTCTCGAACGGATACCTGGTCGCGGCGCCCAGCCGGGCGCTGCTGGAGCGCGCCTTGCAGTACCGCGCCACAGGCACGGGTCTGGCGCGTTCGGCGAAGTTCGCCTCCATGCTGCCGCGCGACGGTTACACGGACTTTTCCGGCATGGTCTACCAGAATGCCGGCACGGCGCTCGCGCCGCTGTTTGACGCCTTCAGCCGCGCCACGCCGGGCCAGCGCCAGCAGCTTGAAAGCCTCTCGGCGCAACTGGCGGGGCCCACGCTGATCACCCTGTACGGCGAGAACGACCGCATCGCCATGGCGGGCAGCGGCCTGCCGTTCGGCATCAGCCCGGCCGGCATGCTGCGCATGGCCGGCGCCGCGATGATGCCGCGGCTCAGGAAGTAGCTCTCGCGGGGGACGTTCCTTACAGGGTGATTCCGCCGTCCACCGAGAGTTCCTGGCCGGTGACGTAATTGTCCGGTTCGAGCAGGAACCGTATGGCGCGGGCCACGTCTTCGGCGCGGCCGAAGCGGCGGATGACGCCTTCCCCGCGGTAACGTTCGTACTTGCCCGCGGCGATGCTGGCGAGCGCCATCCCCGCCTCGATGACGCCGGGGTGCACCACGTTCACGCGAATGTTGGCGCCGCGGCATTCGCGCGCCAGGATGCGCGCCGCGTGCGCCAGCGCGGCTTTGGCTCCCGCGTAGGCCGTGGAGCCGGGAACGAGCGCGACGGCCTGCATGGTCCCCACCAGCACGATGGCTCCCTCGGTTCCGGCTGCGCGCATGCGTTCGGCGGCTTCACGGGCCAGCAGGATGGGGCCGGCGTAGTTTACCTCGCTGGAGCGCCGCATGGCCTCTTCGAGCTCGGAAGCGTCGCGCACGCGCGCCGGCTCGCCCGCCAGCACCACCAGCCCATAGAGTTGCGGGGCGGCGTCCAGCAACCGCCGGCGGTCCGCGGCCTGGGTAATATCCGCCTGAATGGCGCCGGGCCGCGGCTTCGACCGGTAACTGAGGATCACCCGCGCGCCTTCGGCGGCCAGCGCTTCGGCGACGGCCGATCCGATGCCGCCCGCGCCGCCGGCCAGCACGATCTCGCGTCCGCCGAGCGCGTCAGGCAACGGCGGCCTCGGCCGAGTTCCCGCGCGCGTCATCCGCGGCCGCGTACCCGCATGCGGTGATTGCCAGAAACATGGTGAGCACCTCGCTGTCTCCCAGGTTCAACTCGAACACGCCTTCCACCAGCACCGCCACCACCGCCGCCGCGGCCGCGTGCAGCGCCATCCGCACGTCGCTGCGGCCCGGCGGCAGCCGGCGGGCGGCAGCCATGAAGTCGAACAACATCCTGCCCAGCCACCACAGCAGCGCCAGCAGCGCGGGAATGCCGCGCTCAGCGGCGTAGTGTACGTAAATATTGTGCAAGTGGCCGTACCAGCCGGAAGGCAGAGGGCGCGGCGTGCCGGCGGGCACAAACTCGTCGAACCGCGCCTTGACGCGCTCCGGACCCAGCCCCAGCCAGGGATGCCGCCGCACCATCTCCCATCCCGTGCTCCAGGCCACCTTGCGGAACTCGTTGGAGTCCGAGCGCCCCGGCTGGAAGATGGAAGTCACCCGCGTCTTCACCCACGAGGGCGAGGCGAAAAACGCCACCGCGCACAACACCGGCACGGCGAGCAGCGCTTTGGGGCGCCAGAACCAGATCAGGTAGAGGAAGGCGGCGGGAGTGGCCAGAAAAGCGATGCTGCGCGTGAAGCCGAGCACCAGGGCGGCGCACATCACCGCGCCGCACAGCAGCCACAGCCAGATGCGCTTGCGCGCCGCCGGCGAAAACAGGAGAAACGCGCCCAGCGCCGCCAGCGCGATCATGAGCTGCCCGGAAAAGGTCATCCAGTGGCTCATGAACCCGGTAATGCGCTCGACCACGTAGTAGTCGTAAAATCCGCGGCCGGCCGCGCGCGCGTCCTCGAGCTTGTAGGCGAACTGCACGAAGCCGCGCAGCGAGCTGATGGCCGCCGCGCCCGCCCACGCCAGAAACAGCCGCCGCACCCAGACCGCGTCGCGAATGGTCGAATAGACCACCAGCATCTCCAGAAAGACGTAAAACTTGCGGAGCTGCGAGAGCCCGTCGCCGGGATTGTCGGAGAACGCCAGCGAGAGCACGGTCAGCAGCATGAAAAGCCCGATGGGCAGCCACACCGGCGGCAGCCGCAGTTTCGCGCCGGAGGCCAGCAGCGCGGCCAGCGCCAGCGCCAGCAGGATCTGGCACGCGGCAATGGAAAACACCGAAGCGGCCGCGGAGCCGAAGGCGAGCCAGCGGGCGGTGCGCAACAATCGAGATTCGGGTGTCACGGGTCTGCGAAGCTTCTATCGTAACGGGTTTTCCGCCCGGCCGCCGGAATCCTCGCCGCCGTGCGATCAGCTACCCAGTGGACAAGCGTGCGCTTTCCCAGTAAACTGAAACTGGCAGAATCGATTGCGCTGTAGACGACCGTTCCATCTCGCCAACGACAGGGTGCTCCCGAAGCACGTGGCTGTTCCCGCATCCAAACAAACCTCTTACAATACCGAATGATTCCAGGCAGAAACCTCCCGCCGCATCGCAGGCAAAGTCGCAGAGACAACGTCAACGAAGGAATCCGTGCGCGCGAGGTGCGCGCGGTGTTTCCCGACGGAACCACGGCCATCATGCCGACCCAGGCTGCCCTGCGCCGGGCGCAGGAACTGGGTCTCGATCTCGTCCTGATTGCGCCCACGGCCGTTCCGCCCGTGGCCAAGGCCATCGACTATGGACACTATCAGTACGAGCAGAAGAAGAAGGCCCACGAAGCCAAGAAGAAACAACACGTCGTGCAGGTGAAGGAGCTCAAGTTCCGTCCCAACACCGACGATCACGATTACGAGTTCAAGAAGAACCACGCCATTCGCTTCCTTCATGAGGGGAACCGCGTCAAGGCGGTGGTCCAGTTCCGCGGCCGCGAGATTGCGCACGCGGATCTTGGAAAGAAGCTGCTGGCGCGTTTCGCCGAAGACCTCGCCACCTACGGAGCCGTCGAAGGAGCCCCCAAGATGGAGGGCCGCAACGCCCACATCCTGATCAGCCCGGTGAAACCCAGCAAGGGACCCCAGCAACCGCAACAGCAACAGCCGCCGCCGCAGACGGCCTGACGGATGTATAACGCTTTCTTCGGGTTCACCGAAAGCCCCTTCAACCTCACTCCAGACCCGAATTTTCTGTTTCGCAGCGCGCAGCACGAGGAGGCGCTGGCAAATCTGGTCTACGGCGTGCAAAGCCGCAAGGGTTTTGTAGTGCTTACCGGCGAGGTGGGCACCGGCAAGACGACCATGCTGGAGTGTCTCAGGGATTTTCTGAACGCGCAGCGCATTCTGCACGCTTCGATCTTCAACTCACGCCTCACGCCGGACCAGTTCTTCGAGATGATTGCCTACGATCTGGAACTGGACTGCGACAAGCGCTCCAAGGTCGCGGTGCTGTGCCGGTTGAACGAAGTGCTGCTGGCGCGGGCCAACGCCGGCGGCACCACCGCTCTCATCGTGGACGAGGCGCACAACCTGGAGTGGGACGTGCTGGAGGAAATCCGGCTGCTTGGCAACCTGGAGAACCGCAACGGCAAACTGCTGCAAATCGTGCTTGCGGGGCAGCAGGAACTCGACCGCAAGATCGAAGCCCGCGAATTCCGCCAGTTGAAGCAGCGCATCGCGCTGCGCTCCACGCTTTCCGCCTTCCGGCCCGAGGAGACCGACGCCTACGTCGTGTACCGCCTGGGCCGCGCCGGCATGAAAAATCAGACCGTGTTCCCGCCCCCCGTGATGGCGGCCATCCACCAGCGGTCGCAGGGAATTCCCCGTGTCATCAACGCGGTTTGCGATAACCTGCTGCTTACGGCGTTCGCCA
Organism: Bryobacteraceae bacterium; assembly: GCA_041946965.1. Lineage (GTDB taxonomy): Bacteria > Acidobacteriota > Terriglobia > Bryobacterales > Bryobacteraceae > JBHGBM01. Next base: position 13,574 of record JBHGBM010000011.1, on the reverse strand, counting down.
TGGAGTCACGCACGGCAACGCTGGAGATGCTCGCCGAAGTCTGCTCGGACCTGCGGTTGGACGCCCCGTCTTCAAGAGCCGCACATTATACCGGCAATTAGACCAATTGTCAAGCATTTTAATGGCCTTGACACGCGCAAACGTACTGGTACTCCCACGCAAAAACAGCAAGGTACTGTAAGAATTCCGGTACCGTTTTGCTCAACATGGAGTAAACTACTGATGACGGACTGTACGTCGCGGGCCGAATCCCTTTTTTTCCTGGGGGGTTCGGGCGTGCTTTTCGCGTTAAGGAGTGACGTTTTCGATGCGAACGTTGGTATCGAATCACACCGTTTGTGCTACGCTTCTCGTTCTATTCGCGCTCGCGGTGGCGGTGCATCTCGCCGTGGGCGGTTCCTTGTCCGCCTGCCCCTCGGGGTTGACCGTGGAAGCCGGCGCGCATGGATTGGTTTTTGCTCCGGATGGCGACCTGGCTCACGGTCCGACGCTTCCGCCCGATCCTTGGGAGGAGGGTGCTTCCACCGGATCCCTGGGAGGAAGGTGTACAGATCGCCCATGGTCCCACGCTTCCACCCGATCCCTGGGAGGAAGGTGTCCGCATTGCTCACGGTCCGACGCTTCCGCCTGATCCCTGGGAGGAAGGCGTCGCTTTGGCCTGATCCCAGGCAACCCGTTTCAAAGTCTAATCGGGCAGGAGTCCTGTGCTAGGACTCCAAGTGTTTTTATGGGTCCTCGGGCTTGGTCTGGAACTCCTGCTGATCCACCAGTTGCTGCGCGGCGCCTTCCGGCGCTTTCCCCTGATCTTTGCGTACGTTGTAACCCTGTTTCTGACCACGGTGGTGGAGATCGCCGGTCAGACCGCGGCCCGGCACGGCGCCCGTGAACTAGCTCGCCGCGTCCGTCTCTATTACTGGATCAACGACGGCATCCTACAGGCGCTCATCTTCGGCGTGGTGATCGCGCTGATTTACCGCGCCTTGCCGCCGGGCGTGCGGAGCGCGGGCGCCAAGCGGCTGGCGGTCCTTGCCGGCGTGCTGACGTTCGTGCTGTCTTTCCTGGTGCACCACGGTCCGCGAATCGAGCTGAACCAGTGGATGACCCTGGTGAGCCGGGACCTGAGTTTCGCGGCCGCTATCCTGGACCTGATTCTCTGGACCATCCTGGTGGTCACGCGGCGCCACGACCGCGAACTGCTGGCCCTGAGCGGCGCGCTGGGGGTTCAGTTCGCCGGCTCCGCCGTCGGCCAGTCGCTGCGGACGCTGGCCATGGTCGCACTGGGCCGCAACCGGACCGTGTCGCTGATCGGAAGCCTGCTGGTGGTCATTTCGCACCTGATGTGTCTTTATATCTGGTTTCAGACGTTCCGCTCCGGCGCGCACAAAAATAGCGGATCCCGTGGGGCGCAGGATCCGCTGTAAGGGAAGGGGACAGCCTGCGGGCACTCGTCAGCGCTGCGGCTGAGCGGGGGACATGGCGGTCGTACTCGGGCCGCCCTGTAAGTTCTGGCCGGCGGTGAACAGCTTCACTTCCACGCGGCGGTTCTTCGCGCGCGCCGCGCGGCTCCGGCCGGATTCGATCGGCTTCTCCGAGCCGAGCCCGATCTGGTGAATGCGAAACACCGGAATGTCGTGCTTGGCCACCAGGTATTGCACCACGGCGTCGGCGCGCCGGCGGCTGAGCGCTGCGTTGTAACGCGCCGTTCCCGTCCCGTCCGTGTAGCCCTCCACAGCAATGAAGTAGCGCTTCTTCCCCTGCACGCTGGAGGCGAGCTGATCGAGATCGTGCTCGGCTTCCCGGCTCAGCACGGCCTGATCGAACTTGAACGGTATGGTGACCTCGTTCTGCATCCGGTAGTCGTCCAGATTCGAGACGACCTGGCGCAGGCTGGCAATCGCCTCTGAATTCTGGCTGGCCGCTAGATTGGCCTGATTGGCGCGGTTCATGGCATCGCCGGCGTGCGCATCCGCGGCGGAGGCGCGTTCCTGCGCGGCGCTGATGCCGCTCTGTGCGCGCTCGTCAACCTGTTTGATCTGCGAGCGGTTATCCTGGATCTCCTGACCCTGCTTGGTCGTCTGCTCGCCGACCTGATCCACCTTTGCCTGGATGGGGGCCGTGGTCTGGCGCACGTACTTTTTCGTGGCGCAGCCGCCGGCGAGCATTGCCCCTGATACGATCAACGTTGTTGCGAACAAGCGATTCATAATCTGTCCTCGTTTGAACTTTGAAGCAATTAACGATCCTTTCCGGCAAATCCCGCATTTTCAGTCAAATCGACTCTGGACGCTGAAGCACACTCCAGGAACCGCCCCTTTGGCCGGTAGGAATTACAGACCGCGGCGCCCCGCCGGAGGGTTAAAATGAACGGCTCCCATTTCGGGTAGACTGGTATTATTCAGCGAAAGAAGGTTCTCGCACATGCAAGATGTGAATCGCAGAGATTTCGTGAAGAACGCCGCGGCGTTCAGCGCCGCGCTGGGCGCGGCCCGCGGCGCGCTAGGCAAACCCGCCAAGGGCCGGGTCCTCGGCGCAAATGACAAGATCAACGTCGGCATCGTGGGCGTGGGAGGCCGCGGAGGCTACCTCGCCAACGAGTTCTCCCGCGTGGGCGAGCGCACCGGTGCGTGCAAGCTCGTGGCCGTGTGCGACGTTTACGAAAAACGCAAGAAAGCCGCTGCGGACAAGTTCAAGTGCGATGGATATCTCGATTACCGCGAGATTCTGAACCGCAACGACGTGGATGCCGTGGTGGTGGCCACTCCCGACCACTGGCATGCCAAGATCGCACTCGAGGCCATGGACAAGGGCAAGGACGTGTACTGCGAAAAGCCCATGTGCCACACGGTGGAAGAAGCCAAGCAGCTCGCCAACACGGTGCGCGAGACCCAGCGCGTCATGCAGGTCGGCTCCCAGACCACTTCCGCCGACCAGTGGCACAAGGCCAAGCAGTACATCGCCGACGGGGCCATCGGGCAGATGCTGATGTCCCAGGGCTCCTACCACCGCAACTCCAAGGAAGGCGAGTGGAACTGGAAGATCGACCCGGACGCCGGCCCGGATAAGAAGGGCGAGGATTTCATCGACTGGAAAATGTGGCTCGGCCCGGCCCCCAAGCGCGCCTTCAACGCCGATCGCTTCTTCCGCTTCCGCAAGTATTGGGACTATTCCGGCGGCATCGCCACCGACCTGTTCTTCCACGTGGTGGCCCCGCTTCAACTATGCTGGACGGAGCCGCAATTCCCGCTGCGCGTTTCCGCGCTCGGCGGCGTCTGGCAGTTCAAGGATGAGCGCGAGGTTCCCGACACCTTCAACCTGATCGCCGATTTCCCCAAAGGGCACTCGCTGGTGCTCAGCTCCTCGATGGCCAACTCGCGCCACATCCCCGGACTGATCCGCGGACACATGGGCACCATCATTATGGTGGACCACGGCATGTTCGAGGCTCGCACGGACCACATCACCCTGATCCCGGAGCGGCGCGTGATGACCGAGGAGTACAAGGCGAAGTTCGGCGATACCGAGCGTTCCATCCCGGTCGACCAGAAGGACGCCATGGCGGCCCACATCACCAACTTCCTGGATTGCATGCGCTCGCGGCAGAAGCCTACGCTCAACGTGGATGTCGCGCTGCGCGCACAGGTCACTATCTCGATGGCCGTGCAGTCCTACCGCGAAGGCCGCGTGCTGTATTGGGACGAAAAAGCGATGAAGGTAACTCCCAAGCCGCCCAAGGCTTGACGAGACTTCGCGGGCGCCCCCGGGCGCCCGTTTCCGCTACTTGCCGCCGCGCCGCGCCTGCCGGCGCGGCGATTTCTTTCCCGGACGGGGGCGAGCGGACTTCTTGGTTATGCCCGGCAGATCCCAGGTGAGGTTCTCGTAAATCGCCTCGTCCTGGTCGAAATCGAACGGCCAAAATCTGCTTTTCATGGGTTTTATCCTTACAATCCCGAATCACAAGTGCGCCTGAGGGGTGCACCTTCATTGTACCGCCCGCGTTCTGCCTAATTCCAGTGACACAACTAGTTGAAAAATAAGGGCTTACGTCAGCAGGAAGCGGGCCGCCGCGGCTGTGGTATATGAATCGGTATGCCGAAAACCAATTACCGGGGCCGCCGTGCGGTGGCCATCGAGAACGAGCGGCTGCGCGTGACGGTGCTCGAAGAAGGCGGGCACATCGCCGGGATCACCTCCCGGGACGGCGGTGTGAACCCGCTGTGGACCCCGCCGTGGCCCTCGATTGAGCCATCCCACTGGGATCCCGGCTCGGACGCGCGCTACGGCAACAATGCCGAGAGCCGGCTGCTGGCGGGCATCATGGGCCACAACCTCTGTATGGACATTTTTGGCGGGCCTTCGGAAGCGGAAGCCGCCGCCGGTCTCACGGTACACGGGGAGGCTTCTGTAGTTCCGTACGAGATTTCCGAGAGCGGGCCGGCTCTGACGCAGCGGGCGAGGCTCCCGCAATCGCAGCTCGCCTTCGAGCGCGTGCTGCGCCTTTCCGGAGACGTGGTGGAGATCGCCGAGACGGTGGAGAACCTGGCCGCCACGGACCGGCCGATCGGATGGACGCAGCATGTCACGCTCGGCCCGCCCTTCCTGGAGCGCGGCGCCACCCAATTCCGTCTTACCGCCACCCGCTCCCGGACGGCGGATCCCTCCTTCACCGGCGGAAAGGGCTACATGCAACCCTCGGTGGATTTCGAGTGGCCGCACGCGCCGTTGGCGGGCGGCGGCACCCTGGACATGCAGCGCTACACGGAACTGGCGTCGTCGGCCGCGTTTACCTCGCACCTCATGGATCCCGCGCGCGAACTGGTCTGCTTCGTGGCGTGGTCGCCCTCATTCCGCCTGGCGTTTGGATATGTCTGGCGGCGCGCGGATTTTCCGTGGATGGGAATCTGGGAGGAGAACCGCTTCCGCACGCACTCGCCCTGGAACGGAGAAGCCATCACCCGGGGCATGGAGTTCGGCGTATCCCCGGTTCCTGAGAGCCGCCGCGCCATGATTGAGCGGAACGGCATGTGGGGCGTGCCCGGCTACCGCTGGATACCGGCCAAGTCCAGGGTGAGCGTGGAGTATCGTGCCGCGCTGCGCCCGGCGGACCGCATCCCCGAGCCCGAGGAATGGATTGTTGCCGCCGGTTACGGTTCGTGACGGCACGCCGTCCGACTTCGCGCGGGTAGAGGAAATCCAGAACGCCGCGCCGGAGGCCTCCCATTGGAATCCCGCCGCCTATCTGGCGGGGAGTTTCCGGGTGGCGGAGTGCGGGGGCGTGACCGCCGGCTTCTATGCGGCGCGCCGGGTGGCGCCGGGAGAAGCCGAGTTGCTCAACCTCGTCGTGGCGCCCGAGTGGCGGCGGCAGGGCGTCGGCAGAGCGCTGCTGAGAGACCTCACGGAAGCCTTTCCGGGAGATCTATACCTGGAAGTCCGGGAGTCCAACGAAGCTGCCCTAAAACTCTACGAAGCCTTTGGATTTAAAAGAGTTATGTATCGACCAGGGTACTACTACGACCCCCCCGAAGGCGGTGTTGTCATGAAATATCATTCATGCTAACTTCACAAGTGAAAGGACGCCCGCCGGATCGGGATGGGCGGGCGACCCGAGTGGAGGACGTGCCCAGTATGGACAGGATCGCGCAAGAACAGTTGAAAGCGCATCTGATGCAATCGAACGAGGAATTTCGCAAGCTGGCGGCGCAGCACTCGGACTACGCAAAACGCTTGGATGCTCTGGAAGCGCTGCCGCACTTGACCGAGCAGGAACAGATGGAAGAGGTCAAGTTGAAAAAGCTGAAGCTCCGCCTCAAGGACCAGATGGAATCGATCCTCAGTACACATCGGGACCGCCTGGTCTGACCTCAGGTGCGCGAAATCTGAGGATTTAGGCCCGTTCCGGCGCCGCCGGGGCGGGCTTTTTACTTTTTCCTCTCCAGTTCCGCCTTGAGCTGCCGGTAGGCGGTTTCCTCGTAGTTGGTCTTCAGCCGTTCCCGCCCGTCCAGGCGGGCATCGCTGGCCCGGTAGTCCTCCCGCTTCAACGCCCGGCCGAGGAAGGCGATGGCCTCGCTATCGTCGGGGTTGCGGTCGAGCGCGGCGCGGAAGCTCTCGGCGGCGGCGTCGAACTGTTTGGCGCGCCACAGCGCGTAGCCGAGGTTGAAGCGGTAGTCGGGGTCGGCGCTGTCGCCCTCGAGCGCTTTGCGGAAGTTCTCCACCGCCGCGGGAGAACCGCGGCGGCTGAGCACGGCGCCGAGGTTGTTGTACACCTCATTCAGCGGCACTGAGACCGCGACGGTGCGGAAGCAGATTTCCGCCACGGCGAAGTCGCCCGTATGGTAGCGGCACAGCCCGAGCAGGAACTGCGCCTCGAGGTAGTGCGAATCGCTGCGGCGCACGCGGGCCAGCCAGCCCGCGGCGATACGGTATTCCTTCTTGAGCCAGTAAGCCTTTCCAAGCTGGAAGCACGGCTGCGAGAACCGCTCGTCGAGCCGCGCCGCCTGGGTGAAAAGCCGGTGCTTCTGCTCGCTGGACCCGGCCAGCAGGCCGCGAATATAATTCTCCATCGCGTCGAGCCGCACGGGCGGCCGGGCTTCCATGAACTGCTGTTCGGAAGGCGATGCCTCGGGCGCGAGGAATTGCAGGGTCTGCCAGGCCAGCCGGGTTTGTAGGGCGGCCAGGTCTTCAAGCGCCCCGCTTTCCGCGTATTCGGGCCCCTTGCGGATGCGGCGCAGGTCGAGCACGCGCGCGGCGATGCGTAGGCCGGGCCTGGCGTCTTCGGAGACCTCGTAGGAGCCGTAGACCACCTGCGCGGCGTCCAGCGCCTCGCCGAGTTTGATTACGGAGGCGTTGGTCAGAAGCGCCCCGGCGCGCAATCCGAGGCGGCGGCAGCCCTCCAGCCGGTCCTCGCGGTCGAGCACCAGCAACCCTTCCGAGGCCAGCGCCTCGCGGATGTTTTCGGCGATGCTCTCGCCGATCCAGTCCAGGTTGGCGGGCTTGGACTCGTTGAAAAACGGAAGGACCAGAACAGTTTCCGCGCGGGCGGCGGCCGGGTGGAGAACCGCGGCCAAGGCCAGCGCACACAGAAGGCGCCGCATGTAACTTAACAGTTTAGCAGTGCGGCGCGGTTATCCGGCGGTCTGGCCGCGGTGGCGGGGCGAGCGGTCCGTCACCCAACCGGGGTGTTGCCGCGCGAAGGTGTTGCTTATGTGGCAGCGCCAGCACACCGGCAGATGCGTGCGCAGCATCTCGCGAACCTGCTCGGCGGGCACGTCCTGCCAGGCGGTGCTCCGGTTGTCGCCGGGACCCAGCAGCGCCGGACGATGGGCGGCCCAGTCGATCTCCTGAATGGCGGTTCCGCACCAGGCGCAGCTCTTGCCGCGGTACCAATCGGCCAGGATGTTCCGCACCAGGCAGCCGTCCGGCGCCGCCTGGAGTTGAGCCAGGCATTGCTGCCCGCAACCGGCCCGCTCGGGCCAGCGCGAGCACGATTCCAGGCGCAGTTCTCCGCTCAGCGCCGCCCGCCCGGCATCGGCGGAAACGGCGGCGTATTGCTGGTTCTCGGGGCAGGTTACGACGCGCGCCCCACGCTCGCGGAAATAGGGCCGTAAAAAGCCAAGCGCCGCCCAAATCAGCACCGCGGCGGCGGCCGCAAGAATGGCTGCTACCAGCATGGGAATCTACCCTCTATGTTTTCAGGATGCACGCCGGCGGGCAAAAACGCAAGCACATCGGCGGCGCAACGGGGGTGCGCGCGGCCTCGTCAAAAGGACTGTGAGAGAGCGGGGTGCACTCGGGCTGGGGCTGGCCCTGGCTTTGACGCTGGGCGTGGCCGCATCCCAGTCCGACTACGCCGCCGCCCGGCGGAAATTCGCCGCCATCGCCGGCGATAAGCTCAAGCCGGGCTCCCGAGTCAGCCTGACCCGCGCAGAGCTGAACGCCTACATCCAACTGGACCTCGCGCGGCGGTTTCCGGACGGCGTGCGCAACCTCTCGCTCGACCTCGCCAAGGGCGCCGCCGTGGGCTCCGCACTGGTGGACTTCAACCGGGTCCGCCGTGCCCAAGGCAAAGCCCCCGGCTGGTTCTGGGGCAGGATTCTGGAAGGCGAGCGGCCGGTGCGGGTCACCGCCCGGGTGGCCTCGGGAAACGGATGGGCCACGGTGAATGTTCAGGAGGTCGAGATTTCCGGCATGACTCTGGACGGCCCGGTGCTCGACTACCTGGTGAGCAGTTATGTGCTGCCGAATTACCCCGGAGCTAAGGTCGGCGAGGCTTTCGAACTGGGGCACAACATCGACCGGCTGGAGATTCAGCCGGGGGTAGTGCACGTCGTTATCCGAAGATAGTATTCTTCTGCCTAAGTCTGTTAGCAAGTAGCAGTTGCGAAGGCAACCGTCCCTCCACTCTAGTACTATTTTCTGGTCTTCCTCCGGTTTTTTGCTTGAACGCAGATTCACACTGGACTAGAATCAAAGGGACGAAAGGATCTGGTGTCCGAAGATGCGGAGAATTATCGTCCTCGTCGCGCTGCTGAGCGTAGGAGTGCTATGTTCCAAGTCGTACGGCGCGCGTTTTGCTTTCACTCTTGACGCGCAATCGAATGTTTTCGGTGCGGGCCTCTCGAACCCGTTACCCATCCCCGCGGGCGTGTTCAACCCGTCTGCACCGAACTCGGGCCAAGGCCTCGCCCCCACCGCGATTCCCATTGACCCGGCGATGCCCGGCACGCCGCCGCCCTTCGTCGTCCTGTCGTTTTCGAGCATGACGGGCGGGGTCTGGTTTGACAACAACCCGCCGGCGAACACCAGCCAGTGGGGTGGTCCGGACGGCATCCCGCGGACGGATCTGAACACCGACCTGAGTTCCATCAACAACATCTCGGGTTTTTACCGCACGGGGCGGATCATGTTCGTCGTCGGCGTCTTCCTGGGTCCCACCGCCCCCACCGGGGCTGCGCCGCCCAGCCTGAACTTCGACACCGCCGAGAACACGGTGGCTTTCCGCCCGCTGATCGGCCAGACGTTTTATGTGGGTGATGGCAGGACAGCGGGGGGAGTCACGCAGCAGTTCTGGGTGCCTCAGGGCGCCACCCGGCTGTACCTCGGTTTCGGAGACGGAATGCTGTTCCAGGGTACGCCTTCGTACTTTGCCGACAACCAGGGCTCTTTCAGCGTGAGCGGGAGCTTCGATGCGACGTCCTCGGCGATTCCGGAGCCGGCCAGCCTTGGGCTGGGGCTTCTCGGCGCCGTGTTTATCGCCGCCCGGGTCCGGCGCTCCAGGCGCGCCTGATCAGCAGGGACGGGAATAAGAGAACGGGGGCGTCCCGCTTGCGGCGGGACGCCCCCGTTTCATTTTTCCGCTCGGCTGAAGACTACCGGGCGATCTGTTCTTTCGGCGTGGATAGGTATCCGACGATCAGATCTTTTCCGACCTGGTTTACCACTAGTTCGTAGGGTTGCCGCGCTTTGGAAGTGTAGAACTGCACGGGCTCGTTGACCGTCTTGTCCTTCTTCTCGGTCTTCTTATCGTCCGCCAGCAGCTCGACCGTGTACCGGTTGCGCTTGGTGTCGGTCTTCTTCAACTGGATTGAAACGTCTCCCACGCGCTGCGGCTGCCGCGTCTTGCCCAGCTTGAACTCGAAGTAGTTGCGCTCGCCGAGACGCCGCAGCGCCGCCAGTTCCTTCGAGTTGGTGGCGATCAACCCGCTCTGTACGCCCAGGTCTCCGGTGACGCGCTTGAGGTCCGCGATGGTTTTGTCGAGTTCGGACTTGGTGGACGCCACCTGGGTCTTCACCGTGGTCACTTCGCCGCTGACCTCGCCGATCTTGGTGTTGGCGCTGGTGGCGGCCTCTTTCACTTCACTGAGCTGGCTGGCCACCTGCTGCTGCTGGCGCGCCTGCTCCTCGGCGAGCCGCTTGGCGAGCGCTTCGGCCCTGGCCATGGCTTCGGCTTTCGCCTGACTGCTGGACACGCTGGCCTGCTTGCGCGCGGCCTCCAGTTCCTCCTGGAGAGCTTCCAGGCGGCGCCGCTGCGAGGCGGAGGACACCGAGGAGGTCTCGCGCACGTTGGTGAGTTCGGTGACGAACTGTTCCCGCAGCTTGGCGACTTCGCCTCGGGTGCGGTCCAACTGGACGAAAAGGTAAACATTGGAAGCGATCAGCGCCACCAGGGCGCCGGCCGCGATAGCGATCTTCACGGGCGATCCGCCGGAGGGCGGGACGGGATAACTCAGGGCTGGCTCACTCACAACACAGGCTCCTTCCGGATTTGTTCGGGGGCGACCAACTTCGATTATAGCCTTGCTACTCGAGCACGAAGCTTTCACCCGGTGAAGGCACGGTAGTCTCGACACGGTACTCGGAGGAGATCAGGCGGGCGAGCGCGGCGGATTGCGCGGGCTCGCCGTGTACCAGGAAGATCCGCTTGAGGCGCGGCGCCACCGGCTTCAACCACTCCATGATCTCCGCCTGGTCGGCGTGGGCGCTCAGCTCGTCCAGGCTGGAGACCTCCGCGCGCACGGTGACCGGCTCGCCGAAGATGCGCACATCGCGCTGTTTCTCCACCAGCTTCCGGCCGAGCGTCTGCTCCGCCTGGAAACCGGTGATCAGCACGGTGTTTCGCGCGTCTTCGATATTGTTCCGCAGGTGGTGCAGAATGCGGCCCTGCTCGCACATGCCCGAGGCGGAGATCACGATGAAAGGCCCGTGCAGGTCGTTGAGCTTCTTCGACTCGCTGGCTTCACGGATATATTGCAGCCGGTGAAATCCGAAGGGATCCTCGCCGTTGTGGAGCCATTCGAGGGTTTCGGCGTCGAAGCACTCCGGGTGTTTGCGGAACACGGAGGTCACGTTCACCGCCAGCGGGCTGTCCACGAAGATGGGCACGGGCGGGATGCGGTCCTGCCTGGTCAGTTCGTGCAGCAGCAGAACAAGCTGCTGCGTCCGGCCCACGGCAAAGGCGGGCACGATGATGCGCCCGCCGCGGCGGCAGGTGCGGTTCACCACGTCGGCCAGCTTGTTCTCGACGTGTGCGGCGCTCTTGTGAAACTTGCCGCCGTAAGTGCTTTCCAGGATCAGGTAATCCACCGGCGGGAGCGGATCGGGGTCGCGGATGATAGGCAGCCCCGGGCGGCCCACGTCGCCTGAAAAGCCCAGCCGCAGCGCGCCGCCGTTCCGTCCGTGTTCGATCACGATGGAGGAAGATCCCAGCATGTGCCCCGCGTCAAAACATTCGTAGCGCAGGTTCTCCCCGAGCTGCTGCCGCGTGTAATACGGCACGCTCTGCATCAGCGGGAGCGTAGCCTCCGCGTCGGCCATGGTATAGAGCGGCTCGACGGGGCCGTTGTGCGGGCGATGGTCGCGGCGCTTGTTGACGAACTCGGCGTCTTTTTCCAGGATGTGCGCCGTGTCCCGCAACATGGCGTCGCACAGGTCCACCGTTGCGGGGGTCGTGTAGATGGGTCCGGCGAAACCGTTCTTCACCAGCGAGGGGAGATTCCCGCTGTGGTCGATGTGCGCGTGCGAGAGCACGACGGCATCGAGGGCGGCGGGGTCGAAGGGGATCTCGCGGTTCTTCAGCTCGGCGTCTTTGCGCCGGCCCTGGTACATGCCGCAATCGAGCAGGTACCGTTTGCCGTCCACGTCCAGACGGTGCGCGGAGCCGGTGACGGTCCCGGCGGCGCCCCAGAAGGTGAGCCGCATGAATGCGTTATTGTAGCCGACATCGGGCGGCGGAGTTATACTGGCGGCTACCCCGGAGTCTCGAACACAAATACAACGATTCAGGAGCGCGCGAAAATGCAGATCGAGGAAATCCCCGTTTCGAAGCTGAACACGAGAGAGTTCATCCGCCGGCAGGCCGAAGAGATCTCGAAGACGGTCGGCGACAGCACCGCCATCACTGCGTTGTCGGGGGGCGTGGACTCGTCGGTAGTGACCGTGCTGGGCCACAAGGCCCTGGGAAAGAAACTGTCCGCGTACTTCATCGAGAACGGCCTGATGAGAAAGGACGAGGCCCGCACGGTAGTCCGCACGTTCCGCGAGCTGGGCATCCGCGTGCAGGTTCTGGATGCGAAAGAGGCGTTTTTCAACGCTCTGCGCGGACTCCGCGATCCCGAGGAGAAGCGGGAAGCGATCACGCAGACCTTTTACAAAGACGTTTTCGGCTCGCTGTTTCGGCGCAGCGGCGCGCGCTTTCTTTTGCAGGGCACCATCCTGACCGATGTGGAGGAGACCGTGGCCGGAGTCAAGCGGCAGCACAACGTGCTGGCGCAGTTGGGCGTGGATCCGGAAGCGGCGTTCGGGTACGGCGTGATCGAGCCGCTGCTGCAACTCCGCAAAGACGGCGTCAGAAAGCTGGCCAGAGCGCTGGGCCTGCCCACGGCGTCGTACAAGCGGATGCCCTTCCCGGGACCGGCGCTCGCCGCCCGGGTGGTTGGCGAAGCTTCGCCGGAGTCGATTGCGCTGGTGCGGGAGGCGACCGCCATTCTGGAAGAGGAGCTGAAGCGCGTTCCTAAATTCCAGTGCATGGCGATCCTGCACGAAGACCGTTTCCCCGGCATGCGGGACGGCAAGCGGGACTACGGGCGGCAGATCGAGATCCGTTGCTGGGACAGCGTGGACGCCAGGACGGCCACGCCCGTATGGCTCGCTCCGCGCCTCTTGCAGAAGCTGGCGGCGCGGCTCACCACCGAGATTCCCGGCGTGGTGAGCGTGACGTACAACATTGCGTCCAAGCCGCCCTCGACGATGGAAGCGGTGTAGGGGCGCTGGAATCGCGCAACTTCGCAGCCACGGGTGTTTTCTGAGACTCCGGCAACGTGCCGAGATGACGCGCGATCATCGAAGCATGAACGGCGGCCAGCTTGTGCAATCGGAGCACGGACGCGGTCTTCAGATTTGTAGAGCGGAACTCGGGTTCTGCCGGGTCCAAAACCAAATCGGAGGGCATCAATGCCAGAGGCATCACTGAGGAGATGTACGCAACCAGTACCTTGGGGATGGGCCCCACTGGCCCCGCCAGCACAAGCACCGGCCACAGCTTCATCCCCGCGGTATCGCCAAACGGGAAACCCGCGAGGCAAATCTCACCGGGACGCATCTACGGGTTGGCCATCCGCCAGAGTGTAAATGTCCTGCTGCGGGTCGGCCAGCTCGTCGCGCCACGCCTGCGACACGTCCCAGGGCCAAAAGGCGCCCGCCTCATCTTCGTCCGGCCGGACGACAATCAACTGGACACGCCCAGGCGGCAGGTCCCGCGGCGCTTCAGCGCGGATCTTGTGATGGTCGGCGATTTCCCCCACTATGCCGATGGCTCGCATACGGTAGATCTATCCTGAATCATATCGTGGACATTTTCAGTAACAGGGTACGCAATCCCGAATCCGCATGCCCTTCAAGGTTCCTGTCGTGAGCGCGCGTTTGGCTGGCCACGCGACACCTGGGAGGCGCGGGCTGGCATCACGCGTTCAGGAACCAGGCCGGGGTGCAACGTGCGCGCCCCCTGTGCCACGGGCGGCGGTCCTTTAGACCGAAGTTCCACGACAGAAGGCCGAGTATCTGTTTGAAAGCGTGGGAGATCGATC
>JBHGBM010000109.1:0-16075 GCA_041946965.1 Bryobacteraceae bacterium | reverse complement strand
ACGAGCCCACCAACCACCTCGACCTGCGCGCCAAGGACGTGCTGCTCGAAGCGCTCCAGGAGTTCACCGGCACGGTGGTATTCGTCTCGCACGACCGCTACTTCATCGACAAGCTCGCTACGCGCGTGTTCGAAGTCGCCGATGGCCGCGTCACCGTGTACCCGGGCAACTACGAGGACTACATGTGGCGCCTCGCTCAGGCCGCCGCCACCGCCGCGCCGCAGGCCGAAGCCGCTGCGGCCTCAGCCGCGCCGGAGCGTCCCAGGCCCGCGGCGGAGAAGCGCCTGAATCCCATCAAGCTGCGCCAGTTGCAGGACCGGCAGACCGAAATCGAGGAAGAGGTTGCGCGGCTGGAAGCGGAGATCGCGGATACCGAGGCGGCGCTTTCCAACTTCGTTTCGGCGGACGAGACCATGCGGCTGGCCGCGGTGCTGGATGACCGGCGCGGCAACCTGCAAAGACTCATGGAGGAGTGGGAAGAGGTCGCCTCCACCATCGAAGCGAACTCCTGATTGGGTTACAGTAGGCCTGATGACCCGACGCGAGTTTATGGCCGGCACGGCCGCCGCGGCCGCCGCTCCCGCACGCCGCCCCAATTTCATCGTCTTCCTCACCGACGATCACGGTTCCGCCGACCTGGGCTGCCAGGGCGCCCGCGATCTGAAGACGCCGAACATCGATGCGCTGGCCGCTTCCGGCGCACGCTTCACCAACTGGTACTCGAACGCGCCCGTGTGCGCGCCCGCCCGCGGCGCGCTCATGACCGGCCGCTACCCGCAGCGCAACGGCGTCATAACCAACGGCACCCCGCTGCGTCCCAGCGAAAAAACCATCGCCGAGTGGCTGAAGCCGCACGGCTACCGCACCGCGATCACCGGCAAGTGGCACCTCGGTTCGGACCCGGACACCGTGCCCAACGCGCACGGCTTCGATCATTTCTTCGGCTTCCACTCGGGCTGCGTGGATTTCTACTCGCACCGCTATTACTGGGGCGAGCCGAGGCGGGTCAACTACCACGATCTGTGGCGCAACCGCGAGGAAGTTTTTGAAGACGGACAGTATCTCACGGAGCTGATCGCCCGCGAGGCGTGCAACTGGCTACAGGCGCAGCCGCGGCAGCCGTTTTTCCTCTACGTGCCCTTCAACGCGGTGCACTACCCGATGCACGCGCCGCGCAAGTACCTGGAGCGCTTTCCCGCGTCCATGGATCCGGAGCGGCGCATGTACGCCGCGATGCTTGCGGCGGCCGACGACGCCGTGGGGCAGATCCTGGGCACGGTGAAGAAGATGGGGCAGCTCGACAACACCATGGTCTTCTTCCAGGCCGATAACGGCGCCACGAAAGAGCCGCGCGCGGGCCTCGGCGGAAAGATCGCGAAGGGCGGGTCGAACGGCGTCTTCCGCGGCGAGAAGTTCAGCCTGTTCGACGGCGGCATGCACGTGCCCGGCATCTTAAGCTGGCCCGGCAAGGTGCCGGCGGGACAGGTGAGGCACGAAGTCGGAATGGCGGTGGATATCCTGCCCACCATCCTGGCCGCGGCGGGCGTGCCGCTGCCGCAGGACCGTACGCTGGACGGGCGCGACATCCTCGGGAAACTGCGGCACGAAGCCATCTTCTGGGGCTCCGGCGGACAGCTTGCCGTGCGCCGGCGCAATTGGAAACTGGTGAAGAACGGCTCCATCACCGGCCCTGACGGCTCGCGCAAACGCCTGGAGGGCGACGACGCGCTGTTCCTCTCGGACCTGGAAAAAGATCCGGGCGAGACCAAGAACCTGCGGCACGCGAACCCCGCGGTGCTCGACGAAATGCTCACCCTGCTCAATAACTGGCAGGAGCAGGTGAAAACGAACTGACGGCGCGCCTCACGCCGGGACCCTCAAAACTTCCCGTCGCGCGCCTCGAAATGGGTGGGCTTATTAAGCGACGATCCCCCACCTTCGATCCACGCGGCAATCCAATCCATCATCTGCTCCACGGGGACTGTGGGATAGCCGAACAGCCGGCAGCAATGCTGCGCATTGCTGAGCAGCGCGGTGGGAGATTCGGTCCCTTCCAGCACCGGCTCCACGCCGAACCGCCGGGCAAACTGCGTGGCCACCCAGCGCACCGAAAGGGTTTCCGGACCCGTGAGGTTCAGGATCAGCGGCGGCGCCTGGCAATGCGCGAAGCAGCGCAGGCAAACCGAATTGGCGTCGCCCTGCCAGATCACATTGGCGTGGCCCATGCGCAGGTCGATGGGGCAGCGGCCGTACACCTTCCGCGCGATATCGGCCAGCACGCCGTAGCGCAGCTCGATGGCGTAGTTGAGCCGCAACAGGACGACCCTGGTGCCGTACTGCGCGGAGAAGTGCTCGAACATGCGCTCGCGCCCCATCACCGATTGGGCGTACTCGCCGACCGGCCCGGTGGCGTCCTGTTCCGTGGGACCGCCGAGCAAAACGGGCGTCAACGGGTAGACGTTGCCGCTCGAAAAAGCCACGATGCGGGAGGCGCGGTAGCGCTGCGCCACCATGGCGGGCAGGTACGTGTTCATGGCCCAGGTGAGGCTCTCGGCTCCGGTGGAGCCGAACTTGCGCGCGGCCATGTGGATCACGTTGGGAGCGTCGGGCAGCTTGTCGAGCGCGCCGGGCTCGAGCAGGTCGGCCGGGACGCACTCGATGCCCCACTCCTCCAACTGGCGGCGCCATATGGGCTGCGAGAAGCGCGCCACGCCGATGATCCGCCGCTTCACACCCGCCGCGTCGGAAGCCAGGCGGGCGCGATGCGCAAGGCTCGGCCCCATCTTTCCGGCCACCCCCAGGATGAGCAGGTCGCCGTCCAGTTCGCGCATGGCCTCGATGTCGGCCTCGGTGGGACGCGCCAGCACGTCCTCGAGCTGCTGTTCGCTTGCGATCTTCATCGCTTGTATCCGATTTTCCTCAGGAATTCCCTGCGATCGCGCTCGTCCTGCCCGCTCTCCACACCCTTGGGCGGATGACCGTCGATCACGCCCAGTACGCCGCGCCCGGACTCGCTCTCGGCTACCACAACCTCGACCGGGTTGGCGGTGGCGCAGAAGATGGAGCAGACCTCCGGCACGTCCTTGATGCGGCCAAGCACGTTGATGGGGTACCCGTCGCGCAGGACGATGACGAAAATGTGCCCCGCCGCTATGGCCTGGGCGTTGCGGACGGCAAGCTCCTTGAGGCCGTCGTCGTTTCCGTCGGCGCGCGTGAGGCACGGCCCGGACGCCTCGTTGAAGGCGATGCCGAACTTCATTTGCGGGACGGTGTTGACCAGGGCTTCGTAAAGGTCTTCCACCGACTTGATGAAGTGGGTTTGCCCGAGGATGATGTTGCCGCCTTCGGGCAGTTCCAGGCGGACCGTCGTAAGCTGCATGAAAACAGCTTAGTATATCAGGACGTCTTTTTATTGGTTTCGCCGGTTGCGCGTGCCCGTGCCGGTCTCGTCCACCTTGCGCGGCACCGGCTTTTCCGCCTCGGCCGGCTTGTCGGGCTCCGCCGGCTTGGCCGGCTCGGCGGCGCGGGCGGGCTGGGGCCGGGCCTGTTCGGAGCGGTCGATAGCCTTCAGCGTCGGCGCGGGCTCGGGCTTCGGCTTCGGCTCGGGTTGGGGCTCCGGTTTGGGCTGCGGCTTGGGCTCCTCGCGGCGTCTCTCGCGCGGGCGTTCGGGCGGGTTCATCACCACCACTCCAGCGGGCACCGGGACGGGATAGTAGATCTCCACGGGCGGTGCGGGCTGCGGCACGGCCACGATCACGGGCTCGGGCGGCTGCACCGCCGCCGGCGGCTGTGACGCTTGCACAAGCGGAGGTTCAGGCGGACGTTCGGCGGCGGCCGGCGGACGGTCGTCATAGGCCACGCCCTCCAACTGCGGCGCGATGCGGGTGCTGCCGGCGCGCAGCACGGGCCGCTTCGCTTCCATGCGGGCGGCCGTCAGGGGCGGGGACGGCGGCGCGGCGACGAACCCCATGGCGGGCGGCTGCTTGGGCGCGGCGAAACCGGCGGGGTCGATCTCGCGCGCGTCCGCCACGAGCGCGGCGTACGTCATGGCAACGCCGTAATACAGGCGCGGGCGGGATGGGGGCGTCCACTGCTCCTCGGGCGCCAGCGGCCCCCACGCGGTCAGCCCGGCGCCGCGGAGCCAGTAGACATCCCCTGGCGAGAAGACGGCATCCCTGCCGGGCGCCCAGATCCAACCGGCGTTCTCGTGGAGCATCCAGCGGCCGTAATGGTAAGGCAGCCAGCCCCAGGGATCGGCGGAGACCCAGGTGTATCCGATGTCGTCGTA
The DNA here is from genome assembly GCA_041946965.1 of Bryobacteraceae bacterium. Taxonomy (GTDB): domain Bacteria; phylum Acidobacteriota; class Terriglobia; order Bryobacterales; family Bryobacteraceae; genus JBHGBM01. The sequence continues at coordinate 11,787 of JBHGBM010000109.1, read as the reverse complement.
CCACATCCACTTGCCGAGACGGAAGGGCGCCCATCCGGCGGGCATCTTGGGTTTCCACACCGTGCCGTACTCGGCGGTCTCGACCCACGTGCCCGCGGCATCCAGGTCCGCCAGGCCCTGCCGTGGGCCGGAGACATGCGCGCCGGATGCGGCCGCGGCCAGCACCTTGTCGCGCTCCTCGCTCCAGGAGTCGGCGGGCAGAGAGGAAACCTCGTTGAAGAGATAAAACCGCGCGGAGTTGGCCGGCTCCACGCGGATGGTGCGGCCTTCCTTCAGATCGAGTTCGGCAGCCGGGCAGGAGACTCGCGCGGCCCCCTCAATGATGGCAATCAGGCTGGATGCCTCCCGGGCCTCAAGGCGCAACCGCGAACCGCGCCGGATGGTGACCTGCGCGCCGGGCACGGCCAGCACCAGCGAGTCGCGCGCGCCGGCCGCTCCCGTGAAGTAGGCCAGGCCGCGGTCAAGCGAGAGCAGCGTGACGCCCTGCCCGGTCGAGAGGCGGGTGTAATCGGAGAGTTCGGCCAGGGAATCGGGGCCGAGCCGCAGCACGCCCCCGTCGTCGAACTCGATTTCGGCGCGGGCGCCGGCTTCGGTGCGGATCCACGCGGATTCGGGAAGAACAACGTTGCGGAGCGCCGCTTGCCAGGGAGCGGCGGGATCGATTTGCACCTCCACCTTTCCCTCAGCTTCGGCCAGCCGGGCATAGCGCGCCTGGCCGGCGATCAGCGCGGCCGGCGCCAGCAGCAGCACGAGGCGTTTCATGGCGATCTCCCGTTACAGCTCAAAACTCTGACGTTCAGCGGCGGGGAAGCGTTGCTATTATATGCGGATCAATTGCCCCGGTTGCAGGCGCGGCCCGGGTGCGACACACTGGTAGCTGTCCGATGCGAAGCGCACTGGATTTCGTCCGGGACTGGGGCTGGCAACCCCCGGTCTCCGGCGAAGGCGTAGACGAGTGGGACGTGATCGTGGTGGGCGCCGGTCCGGCCGGCAGCATTGCCGCCGCATCGCTGGCGCGTTCCGGGTATCGCGTGCTGCTGCTCGACGGCCAGAAGTTTCCGCGCGACAAGACCTGCGGAGACGCCCTGATCCCCGATTCGCTCAAGGTACTGGAGCGCAGCCGCCTGCTGCCGGAAATTCTGAAGCACGGCAACCAGTTCTCGGTCGCCAGCGTGTTCAGCCCCTCGAAGATCGAAGTGCCGATCCCGGGACAGTACGTCACCTTGAAGCGCCGCGTGTTGGACGCTCTGCTCGCGCGGCGCGCGGTCGCCGACGGCGCGGCGTTCCGGCACGGCGCGGTCAGCGCCATCGTGACGGAGCCGGATGGTTCGCTCTCCTTCGTGGTAAACGGGCGGCAGCGGCCCTTCCGGGCCCGTGTGGGCATCCTGGCCACCGGCGCGAACGTGACGCTTCTGGAACAGACCGGCATGCTCGAGCGCACCGCGCCCAGCGCCATCGCCATGCGCTGCTACATCACCGCGGCGGAGCGGCTGGATCAATTGGTGGTCTCCTACGACCGCTCCATCGCGCCCGGTTACGCCTGGATCTTTCCGGTGGGCGAGCGCGAGTACAACGTGGGCTGCGGCATTTTCTACCGCCGTCCGCAGCACCGCAAGGTGAATCTGCGGGAGATGTTCCAGCACTTTCTGGAGGAGTTTCCGCTGGCGCGGAGGCTGCGCGACCGCATGCTGAAGAGCACGCCGCTCATCGGCGCGCCGCTGCGGTGCAGCCTGACCGGGACGCGCGTGGCGGGCAGGGGCGCGCTGGTGGCGATCGGCGAAGCCATAGGGGCCACCTTCCCGTTCACCGGCGAGGGCGTGGGCAAGGCGATGGAAACCGCGGAACTGGCGGCCAAGGCGATCCACGCCGCTTTCGCCACGGGGAACTTCGAGCTGCTGCGGCAGTTTCCCGCCCGGCTCGCCGCAGAGCTGCGCCCGCGCTACCGGGGATACGAAATCGCCGAGCGCTGGCTTTCCAAGCCATGGGTGAGCGACCTGATCGCGCGCCGGGCGGCGCGCAGCGAATCGCTGCGGCGGCTCATCTCCGGCATCCTCAATGAGACCGTGGACCCCGGCTCGGTGTTCTGCCTGCGCGGCGTGCTGCGCGCGCTGGTGGGGTGAGCTACAGGGAGTACGTGCTGCCCGCCTTGGCGGGAATCTCCCGCACTGCGCCGTTCCAGTACACGCGCGCCGTGCCGCCCTTCTCGCTGAAGATGCGCACGTCGCGCACGGCGCCTCCGTCCCAAGAGGCCGAAACCAGAAACGCGCCGGTGGCGCGCAGGTTCTCAAAGCGCGCCGGACCCAGGTTTCGCGTGTTGGGGAACAGCCGGATCGCGCCGTTGTAACTTTGCAGCATGCACTCGTTCAGCACGGCGGGGAGCGATAGGTTCTCGGTCCACACCCCCATGCGCATCATGAAGTCGAAGTCGGTTTCGTCGCGGTAACGGCCGCCGGTCTGGCGCACGCGGTCGTTGGCCACGCCGTTCGGCAGGAGGCAATAGGCCACTTCGCGCTTGAACCATTCCAGGTCGAGCATGCCCAGCCGGGCGCGGGCCAGCGGCTGCCAGACCAGGTCGTTGCCGCCCTCCAGACGCACCAGCCGGGCGGTGCGGCGGGCGAATTCGAGCAGCGCGGGCGGCGAGTGCAGCCCCACTTCGTCGCCTGGAAACACGGGGGCGAGCGTCACCGGCACGTTGTAGACGTGGCCGGAAGGGGCATCGGCCACGTCCAGCCAGACTTCGCCGTCGTTCGGATAGGGCGCCAGGTTGCGCGCGATTTCAGCCCAACGTTCGCGCGGCCCGGAATCCGCGCCAAGCACCTTGCCGGCCTCGACCACGGCGTGAAAAAGGAACCGGGAGAGCGTGAGGTCGATGATACAGTCGCGGTTGAGCCGGAAGCCGGAGGTGAAGCCCCAGTTCTCCGGCGACACCGTGGGGACCACGTGGTACTTGCCGTCCTGCTCGCGTTTCAGATAAGCAGCCAGAAACTCCGCGGCGGCGCGCAACGGGACGTACGCGCGCCGCAGGTATTCGCGGTCCAGCGTGTACCGGTAGTGCCACCACAGGCTCTGCACGGTCCAAGGAGTTTCGCAGATCTCGTAGCCCCACGGCGGCACGGGGTAGGGGTTCACGGAGCCCGGCACGGGGTAGGCGGAGTGCGGGAAATAAGCTCCCGGCAAACCGAACTGCTCGCGCGCGGAGCGCTCCGCCATGGGCATCAGCTTCTCCACAAGCTCCACGTAAGGGAGATGCTGCTCCACGTGGTTGCTGGAAAAGACGCCCCACCAGACCTGCTGGGTGTTGTAGTTCATGTGGTAGTCGCCGTGCCACGCGGTTCCGATCTTGCCCGTGGACCAGTTGCCGAACAGCCCCGGCGCCACCTTGCCGGGCCGCAGGCAGCAGGCCAGCCAGTACTGGTTGTGATACCAGGTGCGCTCGAGCTCGCGGTCCGCGATTTCGACGGCCGAGCGCGACCAAAAGTCGCTCCACCACGCGGCGGTCTCCTCGCGCGCTTCCGTGGCGGAAAGGCGTGCAGCCTCGCGGCGGGCGTGCTCACGGTTGTTGGGGCGGTCGCGCGGCGTGAACAGCGTGAGATCGAGCCGCAGCGGCTGTTGACGCGCGGGCGTTAACAGCACGCGCGCGCGGCGCTCCTCGATGGCCGCCCTCCACTCGCCGGCCAGCCGCCCGCACAGCGCAAAGCTGCTCGAAGCGGGCTCGGCGGGGAAATCCTGATAGCACTCGAAAGTGTTACCCGAGGCCGCCAACTCGGGCGCGGGCAGGCCGGTCTCACGGTCCACCATGGGCATGTAAGCGACCGAGAGCGCGGGCAGATCGCCCGAGACGTGAACATGGCCCGTGCCGGCGTTTACGAAACAGGTGAGCCCGCCGTTGTTGAGCTTCAGCGTGTAGATGCCGGTGGCGATGTCGAGCTTCTGCTCCACCACGTGCACGAAGCGCGCATCCCAGTGCACCCACACCGTGCCGCAGGGCCAGGGCCGCGGCCAGGGGCGGGCATACGAGGCGCGCATCTTCTTCGTGTATTCCATCAGCTCGGGGTCTTTGCCCTCCAGGCCGGTGGCCCCCGGGAAGCGTTCGCTTGCGCGCCGCCACATCTCCAGGATCTCGGCGAACGGCCGCAGGTGCTGAATGTGCTCATCGCTCACGCGAATGTCCCAGGCGTCCTCCTTGCCCAGGTGCAGGCCCAGTGCGTCGGGGCGCACCACCAGGCAGACCCCGATGTCGCCGTTGCCAAGCAGCATGCCTTCGAAAAAATTCGGCGTCGGCAGCCGGCGCACGATGGCGTGGCGCGCGGCGATTTGAGGCGCGGAGAGGGAGGGCGCCGCGGCCGCGGCGCCGGTGCTTGCGACGAAGGTGCGGCGGGTCACGGCTGATAATCTATCAAAAGCGCGCGGCTGCGGAGAGCCGCCGCACGGTCTCCTCGATCTCCGCTTCGGTGGTGCGAGGGTTGATGGTGCAAAAGCGCAGCGCGGTGCGTCCTCCGAGCGTGGTGGTGCTGAGCATGGCGTAGCCGTCCGCGATCATGGCGGGCGCGAGCCGCTTCGTAATTTCCTCGCCGCCGCGGTGCCGGAACGCGACAATGGCCATCTGGGCGGGACTGACGATCTCCCACTCGGGCCCCCGGCGCAGCACCGCCTCGGCGTGCTCGGCCAGATGAAAGCCCCAGGCCACGGCCTCGCGGAAAGCGGCCAGCCCGAAAACTTTGATGGACATCCACAGCTTCAGCGCGCGAAAGCTGCGCGTGAGCTGCACGCCGTAATCGCAGAAGTGGACCTCTTCGCGGAGGCGGTGGGCGTCGGCCAGATAGTCGGGGGTGACCCGGAAGGCCTCGCGCAGCAGCGCGCGGTCCCGCAACAGGACACAACCGATCTCGAATGGCTGAAACAGCCACTTGTGGGGATCGAGGGAGAGAGAATCCACCTCCTCCAGGCCGCGCAGCGCGGCGCGGCCCTGCTCGCAGATCATGGCCGCCGCGCCGTACGCGCCGTCGGCGTGGAGCCAGAGGTTTTCGCGCCGGCAGAAATCGGCCAGTTCCGGGAACGGGTCCACCGCACCGGTGTTGGTGGTTCCGGCGTTGGCCGCCACGCAGAACGGGCGCAGCCCCGCTCGGCGGTCCTGTGCGACGGCGGCGGCGAGCGCCTCGAGCGGCAGGCGGCATCCGGCGTCGGCGGGCAGCTTGCGGAGCTGCTCCGGCGCGAAGCCGATGACGCGCAGCGCGCGCTCGACCGAGGAGTGGGTCTGGCTGGAGAAGTACACGCGCGCGCCGGCCATGTCGCCGCCCAGGCGCGCCTGCCGCGCCGCGGCGAGCGCGGTCAGGTTCGCCATGGAGCCGCCGCTCACGAACAGGCCGCCCGCAGTCTCCGGCATGCCGCAGATCTCGCGCAGCCAGTCGATGGTGACGAGCTCGACCTCGGCGGCGCCCGAGCCTGCCAGCCACGTGCCCACGAAAGGGTTGAAACCCGCGGCGACGAAATCCGCCACCGCGCCCACGAAATTCCCGGGGCTGGGCACGAAGGCGAAAAAGCGCGGATGGTTCACGTGCATGGTGCGCGCCAGCGCGCCGCCGATCGCCTGATCGAGGACGGCTTCGGGCGGGGCGCCGGTCTCGGGAGCGGACTCCCGGAACAGCGGTTCCAGCTCCCGGCGCGATCCGCCGCGCGCGGGCGGCAATCCGCCGAGGCCGGACAGTTGATCGACCACCAGATCTACGGCGCGGTAGCCCAGCGCGCGCATCTGGCCGGGGGTGAGTTCAAGCGGAGACATTTTCGGAATACGTTACAATAGCACTTCAAATCAATGGGTTCTCCGGTCATCGATCGCGCGGGCCGGTGGTTCCTGCGCTCGGGTATTCAGGACGCGCTGGGCGGCGTCGCGCGCTACTACCGTTCCGATCTGGAACGCAATAACCCGGTTTCGACGGAAATCACGGGCTACGCCGCGAGCGCGCTCGCTTACCTGCACTCCGTCACCGGCGAGGCGCAATACCTGGAGCGCGCCTTGCTCGCGGCGCGCTTCCTGGCGCGCACGGCGTGGAACGCACCGCTCGATATCATCCCCTTCGAGTACGGGCCATCGCCCAACGGCAGTGGTCCGCAAGCGTACTTTTTCGATTGCGGCATCATCGTGCGCGGGCTTCTGGCGGTCTGGCGGGCCACCGGCGAGCGGGAGCTGCTCGAAGCGGCGGTGCGCTGCGGGCGCGCCATGGCGCGGGATTTCGCCGCGGGCGCCGACTACCATCCCATCCTGCTGCTGCCCTCGAAGCAGCCGCTGGCGCGCGAGCCGCGCTGGTCGCGCTCTTCCGGCTGCTACCAGTTGAAGTCCGCCATGGCATGGCATGATCTCTCCGAAGCCACCGGCGACGCGGAGTTCGAGCGTCATTACCGCCGCGTGCTGGAATATTCCCTGCGGACCTACGACGCGTTTCTGCCCGGCGATCCGGACCCCAACCAGGTGATGGACCGTCTGCACGCCTTCAGCTATTTTCTGGAAGGCATGCTGCCCGCTGCCCAGGAGTGCCGCGCCGCGATCCGCGACGGCCTCGCCCGGGTGGCTTCGCACCTGCGGCAGATCGCGCCTTCTTTCGCGCGTTCGGATGTCTACGCGCAACTGCTCCGCGCGCGCCTTTACGCGGAATGGGCGGGCGTGGCGCCGCTCGACCGCGCCGCGGCGGAGGAAGAAGCCGCGGAGCTGGCCCGCTTCCAGTGCGAGCACCGCGACCCGCGCATCGACGGCGGCTTCTGGTTCGGACGCAGGAGCGGCAACTGGCTGCCCTACGTGAACCCCGTCTCCGCGGCGTTCGCACTTCAGGCGCTGGAACTGTGGCGGCAATACCTGGCCGGATGTTCGCCCGCGCACCGGCACGCGCTGATCTGAGTTGAAGCCGCTCATCAAGGTCGCGTTCGCCTCTGGCACGGACGATCTGAACCGCGGGCTCATCGACCGGGTGGCGGACCTCTACCCCGAACTGCCGCTGTACGTCGTCTCCGAGTTCCCGCCGCACCGGGGCGAGTGGGTGCGGTACCGGGTGAACCGCGGCCTGCGCGAGAACCTGGCGCGGTGCCGCGCCGCGTTCCAGGGCAAGCGCCTGCGGCTCGCCGGCGTGATGCTGGTGCCGGGCGTTCCGTACCGGCGCATGCGGCTGATGGCCCTGCTGCTCTCGCCGCGCGGCTTCCTGGCTTACAACGAAGCCTTCGGCTCCTTCATGCTGCGGCCGCGCTGCCTGCCCACCATCCTGCGGCACACGCTGTGGCGCGCGCGGAATTTTCTGCGGTGGCAGTTGCGTCCGGGCGGTCACCTCTACACCTGGGCGTGGCGGTGCAGGCATCCTCGGGAGTGGCGCGCGCCGCTGGCCTATGCCCTGGCGCGGCTGGCGCTGCGGCCCGCGCTCTGCGCCGGCGAAGTGCGGGAACAGGAGGCGGGCCCGCCGGGAATCTCCGTGGTGGTCCCTTCGCGCAGCGGGCGGCATCTTCTCGAAACGTTGCTCCCCGGCGTGGTCCGCGAGCGTCCGGATGAAATCATCGTCGTGGATAACGGCTCCGGCGACGGCACCGCCCAATGGCTGGCGCGCGAGTATCCCGGCGTGATTGTGGAGCACAGCGCCGCGCCGCTTTCCTTCGCGCGGGCGGCCAACCGCGGCATCGCCCGCGCGCGCCACTCGCACATCTGCCTGCTGAACAACGACATGGTCATCGAGCCGGGCTTCTTCGCCGCGCTCGGCCGCGCCTTCGGCGACGTGCCCGACCTGTTCGCCGCCACCGCGCAGATTCTGTTTCCGCCGGGCACGCGGCGCGAAGAGACCGGCAAGGCCGTGATGCGCAAGACCGGCCCGCGCGATTTCCCCATCCGCTGCGACGATCCGCTGCCCGGCGAGGACCTGAGCTGGGTGCTTTACGGCAGCGGCGGCTGCTCGCTCTACCACGCCGGCAAACTGCGCGCCCTGGGCGGCTTCAACGAAGCTTACGAGCCCGCCTACGTCGAGGACCTCGACATCGGCTACCGCGCGTGGCAGCAGGGCTGGCCCACGGTGTTCGTGGCGGGCGCGCGCGTCGAGCACCGCCATCGCGCCACCACCTCGCGCTATTACCGCGCCGAAGAGTTAGAGACGGTGCTGGAACTCAACTACCTCCGCTTCCTCGCCGGCGCGGTGGCCTCGCGGCGGCTCTTCCGCAAGCTGTGGCGCGAGGCGGTGCTGCGGCTGCGGCTGCTGGGAAACAACGGGCCGCTCGCCGCCGCCTGGCGCATCGCCTTCGAGGCGGAGCGCCTGCCCCGGCCCAGGCGCCCGGAGGAATCCTTCCTGGCGCTGGCCTCCGGCGATGTCGCCGTATTCCCGGGACGCGCGCGGCGCGGCAAGCCCGTCGTCCTGCTCGCCAGTCCCTATGTTCCCTTCCCGCTTTCGCACGGCGCCGCGGTGCGGATCTACAACCTGATGCGGCGCGCCGCGGCGGATTTCGACCAGGTCCTGGTGGCATTCTCGGAGACGCTCGAGACGCCGGCGCCCGAGTTGCTCGAGATTGCCGGCGAGGTGGTCGTGGTGCGGCGCACGGGAACCCACGCCGTGGCCCCCAGCCGGGATCCCGACACGGTCGAAGAGTTCCGCTCCCCAGCCTACCGCGCCGCGCTGCGCCAGACCGTGCGCAAGTGGCGGCCCGCCGTGGCGCAGCTCGAATTCACCCAGATGGCGCAATACGCGGAGGATTGCGCGCCCGCCCGGACCATCCTGGTGGAGCACGACATCACCTTCGAGCTCTACGAGCAGATGATGCGGCTCGGCGGCGATTGGGAGACCCGGCGGCAACTCGAGCGCTGGCGCCGCTTCGAACCGGCCGCGTGGCGGCGTGTGGACCGCGTGGTGGCCATGTCCACCCACGATGCCGCACTGGTCGAGGGCGCCGCCGCCACGGTGCTGCCCAACGGTGTCGATCTCGAACGCTTCCAGCCCTCGGCGGGTCCGCCCTCCCCGCGCCGGCTGCTGTTCATCGGCTCCTTCGCGCACAAGCCCAACGTGCTGGCCATGGAATTCTTCCTCGGCGAGGTGTGGCCGCTGCTCCACGATTGCACCTTGCACGTCATCGCCGGAAAGCGGCACCTGGACTTCGCGCCGCGGGCGCTCTTCGAGCGGCCCGGCATCGAGCTGGAAGGCTTTGTCGCCGATGTCCGGCCCGCCTACCGCAACGCGGCCGTGGTGATCGCTCCGCTGCTGGCTTCGGCGGGCACCAACATCAAAATCCTGGAAGCCATGGCGATGGGCAAGGCCATCGTCACCACGCCGGCCGGCATACACGGGCTCGACGTCGAGAGCGGCGTGGTGGTGGCGCGCGAGCCCGCCGCCTTCGCGGCCGCCATCGAGGAACTGCTCGGCGGCGAGGCGCTGCGCGAGGAAACCGGCCGCCGCGCCCGTCTCCGCGTGGAACGCGAGTTCAACTGGGACCTCATCGCTGCGCGCCAGGCGCGCCTCTATCGCGAACTACAGCCGACTATACTGAAATCATGACGCGGCGTTTCGTTCTCTTGGGACTCTCCGGCCTGGGTGCACTGGCGGCGGAGCAGGGAGGCCAGCTTTCGCCGGAGGAATTGGCCAAGCTGCTGCAAAAGCCCGAAAACCTCTTCTTTCTCGATGTGCGCGAGCCGTGGGAAATCCAGGAATCCGGGAGCGCCCCCGGCTACGTCAACATCCCGCTTGGCCAACTCCAGCGCAGGCTCTCCGAGGTCCCCAGGAACAAGCTGATTATCACGGCTTGAAGCCGCGGCTCCAGGTCCGCGCGTGCCGCGGACATACTGCGCAAGAGCGGCTACAAAGTGGCCGGTTCCTGCCGGGTCGAGGACTACAAGAAGACCGGCGGCAAGGTGGTTTACCCTAAGAAGCAGTGAGACCTCCGGCGCTTCTGCTCCTGCTCGCCGCCGCCGCCCCGGGGCAATCCCTGCAAGTCTACTCGGAGTTCCAGCGCCCGGATCCGTTCGGCAATGTCGCCGCCCCGGACCGCGCAGAGCGCTCGCGCGAAATCCTCTCTCCGGCCGTGGCGCGCAACGCCTGGGCGTCGTTTCACGTCGCGGTCGAGGCGCCCGAGGGGGAGAACTCATTCCTCTACGTGCAGCAGAACCCGGAACGCTTCCGGGTCACGGCGTACCGCGAGAGGTTCGTGAAAACCAACGCGGGCTGGATCCCCGACGCGCTCGAACGCGTGAAGCTGCCCTGCCTGGTCCTGCTGCCCGACCGCGTGCAGCCCATCCCCGGACAAACCACGGCCGTGTTCTGGCTGGACGTGTGGGTGCCCGGCGACATTCCGGCGCAGCGCGTGCGGCTGGAGATCCTGCTTAAGACCGGCAGCCGCTGGATTGTGTATCCGATGGAGGTTCGCGTGCTCGCGGCGGTGCTGCCTCCGCTCCCGCCCGATTCCGGCCGCGTTCCCGCCGTCGCCGCGCGCGCCGATGCCTCCCTGCGCGGCGTGTGGTGCGGCGCGGAAGCCGGAAGCGTGCAGCCGCGCACCGTCCGGCAGATGATCCGCCGCAATGCCCAGCGCGATGCGCTGTACGCGAAGTCGCGGGGCGCGCTGCCCGCCGGGATCGAGAACTGGTGCCGCGACCCGAAGGCGCTGGCGCCGGAGTGGTACCTCAACGTGCGCTACGATCTGCTGCGCAGGTGAGTGTCAGCCCGCGTGCCGCAGGCTGCCCGCGCCGGCGTCGAGCACCTCGCGCACCTTGCGAACCAGTGCCTCGTGCGTGAAGGGCTTTTGCAGGAAAGCATCGCCCGTGTCCAGTATGCCGTGCTGCACGATGGCCTCGTCGGTGTAGCCGGAGATATAGAGGACTTTGATGCCGGGCCGCAACGCCCTCGCCTGTCCCGCAAGTTCGCGGCCGCTCATTTCCGGCATCACCACGTCGGTTACCAGCAGCTCGATCGACCCCTCGGCGATCCTGCGCAGCGCCTCCGCACCCCGCGAGGCCTCGATCACGGAGTAGCCGTGCGCCGAAAGGATGGTGCGCAGCAGCATGCGCACGCCCTCTTCGTCCTCCACCACCAGGATGGTTTCCGAACCGCGCGGCGCGGCGGCGGAACCCGGGGCCTCCTTCACCAACGACCCGTCGCCGGTGCGCGGCATGTAAATTTTGAACGTGGCGCCCAGGCCGGGCTCGCTATACGCGTAAATCGATCCGCCGCTCTGCTTGACGATGCCGTACACGGTCGAGAGGCCGAGTCCCGTGCCCTTGTCCCGCGGCTTGGTGGTGTAGAACGGCTCGAAAATGTGCGGCAGCACGTCCTTATCGATGCCCGTGCCGGTGTCGCTGACGGCCAGCATCACGTAAGGACCGGGCTGAATGCCCGTGTGCTCCGCCGCATACTGCTCGTCGAGATCCACGTTCTGCGTTTCGATCAGCAGCCGGCCGCCGCCCGGCATGGCGTCGCGCGCGTTCACGGCCAGGTTCATAATGACCTGCTCGATCTGGGTCGGGTCGGCTTTCACCAGCCCCAGGTCGATGGCGAGGCGGGTCACAAGCTGCACGTCCTCGCCGATGAGCCGGCGGAGCATTTTGTCCAGGTCGGAGACCACCGCGTTCAGGTTCAGGATCTTAAGCTGCAACACCTGCCTCCGGCTGAAGGCCAGCAACTGGCGCGTGAGCGACGCGGCGCGCGCCGCCGCGGTGGTGATCTCGAGTAAATCGTGGCGCACCGGCGAATCCGGATCCATCTGCGCGATCAGCAGTTCGCTGTAGCCGCTGATGATGGTGAGCAGGTTGTTGAAGTCGTGCGCCACGCCGCCCGCCAGCCGGCCCAC
>JBHGBM010000108.1:0-16159 GCA_041946965.1 Bryobacteraceae bacterium | reverse complement strand
GTCCAGGTGCAGTTGCTGGTGTGGATCTTCTCCATGCGCGTGATGATGGTGATCTCCTCCGCGCTCAGCTACTTCATCAACGGCGCCGTGGCCAAGGCCCGCTACGGCAGCGCGGACAAGATGAACTTCGAGGCGCCGCTCACCAGCCTGGTGTGGCTCACCTCCCTGCTCTCCATCGCGCTCACCTACGTGCTCAGCGCCATGATGATTCCCGGCCTGGGCGGCGACACGTCGCTGTGGTGGAAGCTCGCCACCATCATCAGTTGCGGCACCCTGGCCGGAGCTCTGATTCCCGAGTTCGTGAAGGTGTTCACTTCCACCAACTCCCGCCACGTGCGCGAGATCGTCACCAGCTCGCGCGAGGGCGGCGCTTCGCTCAACATCCTCTCCGGTTTTGTAGCCGGCAACTTCAGCGCCTACTGGCTGGGCTTCGCCATGCTGCTGCTGATGAGCATCGGCTACGCGGTCAGCACCATGGGCCTCGGAACCCTGATGGTGGCTCCGGCGGTGTTCGCCTTCGGCCTGGTGGCGTTCGGCTTCCTGGGCATGGGCCCGGTCACCATCGCGGTGGACAGCTACGGCCCGGTGACGGACAACGCGCAGTCGATCTACGAGCTTTCCACCATCGAAGAGCTGCCCAACATCAAGTCCGACATCAAGGGCAAGTTCGGCTTCGAGCCCGAGTTCGAAAAAGCCAAGGACAACCTGGAAGAGAACGACGGGGCGGGCAACACCTTCAAGGCGACCTCCAAGCCCGTGCTGATCGGCACCGCCGTGGTGGGCGCGACCACCATGATCTTCGCCACCATCGTGATGCTGACCAACGGCCTGGCCAACAACATCGACAAGCTCTCGCTGCTCTACCCGCCGTTCCTGCTCGGCCTGATCACCGGCGGCGCGGTCATCTACTGGTTCACCGGCGCAAGCGCCATGGCGGTTACCACCGGCGCCTACCGGGCGGTGGAGTTCATCAAGGGCAATATCAAGCTGGAAGGCGCGACCAAGGCATCCGTGGCGGACTCCAAGAAAGTGGTGGAGATCTGCACCCGGTACGCGCAAAAGGGCATGTTCAACATCTTCCTGACCGTGTTCTTCTCCACCCTGGCGTTCGCCTTCCTGGAGCCCTTCTTCTTCGTGGGCTACCTGATCTCGATCGCCATTTTCGGCCTGTTCCAGGCGATTTTCATGGCCAACGCCGGCGGCGCCTGGGATAACGCGAAAAAGGTCGTCGAGACCGAATTGCGCGCCAAGGGCACCGACCTCCACGCGGCCACCGTGGTGGGCGACACCGTGGGCGATCCGTTCAAGGACACCAGTTCGGTGGCGCTGAACCCGATCATCAAGTTCACCACGCTGTTCGGCCTGCTGGCCGTGGAACTGGCGGTCAGCCTCACGCGGCAGCACGGCACGGGACTCAGCCATACGCTTTCGGCGGTGTTCCTGCTGGCCGCCATGGTGTTCGTCTACCGCAGCTTTTACGGCATGCGGATCGAAAGCAAGTAACAGACCACGAGGCCGCGCCACTGTGCGGCCCCACGCGGCCCCCGGTATCCCCAGCGGTTGCGGCGGCAGTAAGACCGCAGCCGGCGGGTCGGTCTCATGAACGTTCCCTTGTGGCCGGCGCGGTGCCTCTACCGGGCCGGCCATCTTTATGCGCGCAAAACCGGGGTGGGTTCCGGCGGTGCTGGAGTGCGCGGTGGCGGCGGCGAAACCCGCCGCGGCACCCAACGGCGACAGTCTTCATGTATTGTATGAAGATAAGCTAGCTAAATATAATATTCCGCGATAGTTGCATTTCTCTGACATACCCCTGTCAAAGACCGGGACGGGGAAGATCCTGAAGCGCGAATTGCGCGAGCGTTGCTGGGCCGGAATGGCGGCCCGCGTTCAGGGATGAGCGCGGTTATACTAGGCGCATGAACTCCCAAACTTCGCGGCGCGATTTCTTCGCGGCCGCCGGGCTAGGTATCACCATCGTGAAACCGGAGGCGGTCCGGGGATCACAGGCCAACTCCGCGTTGTCGGTAGGGCTGATCGGCTGCGGCCGCCGCGGCACCGCCATCAGCGGCATCTTCGCCAAGAACGAATTCGCGAAGATCGCGGCGATCTGCGACATTTATGAGGATCAGCTCTCAGCGGCCGCGCAGAAGTTCTCCGGCGCGCGGCAGTTCAAGGACATGCACGCGCTGCTGGCCAGCGACGTGGACGCGGTCTACATCGCCACTCCCCCCTACCTGCATCCCGAACATTTTGAAGCCGCCGTGAAGGCGCGCAAGCACATTTTCATGGAGAAGCCCGCCGGCGTAGACCCGGCCGGATGCCGCCGCGTGATTGCCGCGGCCAAGAAGGCGGACCCCAAGAAGCGCATCTCGGTGGACTACCAGCAGCGCTACGGCAAGGACTACCGCAAGGTTTATGACGTGGTGAAGTCGGGCGAATTGGGCGGCATCAAGATGATCCGCGCGGCCTGGCTCGGCGGCGGTCTTCCGGTGCGGAAAGGACATCCCAGCGCCGAAGAGCCGATGCGCAACTGGCTGTTCTACCGCGAGAAGTCCGGCGACATCATCGTGGAGCAGGACTGCCATAACATCGACGTGGTGAACTGGTTCATGGGCACGCACCCCATGAAGGCATGCGGCTACGGCGGGCGCGCGGTGCGCAAGGACATCGGCAACATCATGGACAACCTGGCCGCCACCTTCACCTTCGCCGACGGCACCGTGTTCAGCTACAGCGCCAACCAGTTCTCGCAGGGTTTCCGCGACATTTCCGAGACCTTCATTTGCGAGAAGGGCTCGGCCAACGTCGGCCGGCAGGGATACACCATCTGGCGCGAGGGCAAGGCGCCGGAGACCGGGGCCACCAAGTACGACATCACGGCCGACGCGGTGAACGAGTTCATCGAGGGCGCCCGGACCGGCAAGCTGGAGAACGCCGCATTCACCGCCGCCGAGAGCACGCTGACGGCGATCATGGCGCGGGAAGCGATTTACAGCGGACGCGAGTGGACCTGGAAGAACGTGAGCGGGTAGCCCTGTTCCTATGTTCGAGGTCCTCGAGCACACCGCCGACGTCGGTTTTCGGGCCTTCGGAAGCACCCTCGAGGACCTTTTCGCCAACGCCGCCGTCGCTATGCTCTCCATAGCCGGTGAGCCCTCCAGCGCCGAACCGCGGGATGAGTATCCTCTTGAGGCCGAGGGCGGCGACCTGGAATCCCTGCTGGTCAACTGGCTGAGTGAAGTGCTGTGGTGGCACGATGGGCGGCGCATCGCCTTCCGCGAGTTTCGCGTCACGCACCTGGAACCGGTTGCGTTGCGCGCCACCGGTTACGGGGAGCCGCGCGACCCGGCGCGCCACCGCGCCAGGATCATCGTCAAGGCGGTGACCTGGCATCAGCTCAAGATCGCGCAATCCGGAGGCGGGTGGACGGCCGAAGTCTACCTGGATATCTGATGGTCACCCTGGAAACGGTCGATCCCCTGCGGCACCGCATCCCCAAGGACGAGCGGCGCGGCATGCGCACTCACGCGATGGTGTACGCCAGCGCGGCCCTCCTCGAGCACATCCGCCGGGACCTGTCGCTGGAACAGGCCATGAACGTGGCCACCCTGCGGGGCATCGTGGGTCCCAGCCTCGCCATGCCGGACATCCACCAGGGTTACGGCTTCCCCATAGGCGGCGTGGCCGCGATGGACATGGACTACGGCGTGGTCTCCCCGGGGGGCGTGGGCTTCGACATCAACTGCGGCGTGCGGCTGGCGCGCACCAACCTTCACCAGCGCGACGTGCGCCCGCGCCTGCGCGAGCTGGTCAACCAGATCTTCCGCGACGTGCCCTCCGGAACGGGCAGCACCGGATCGGTCAAGATCGGCCCCAAAGACCTGGACGGCGTGCTGCGCTCGGGCGCCCGCTGGATGGTGGAGCGCGGCTACGGCGAGGAGCGCGACGCGCGCATGGCCGAAGCCGGCGGCGCGCTGGAGGAGGCGGACCCCGCGGCGGTTTCCGCCCGCGCGAAGGAGCGCGGAATGCCGCAACTTGGCACGCTCGGCAGCGGCAATCACTTCCTCGAAGTGCAGTACGTGGAGGAGGTGCATGACGCCGCGGCCGCGCGCGTGTTCGGCCTCGAGCCGGGGCAGGTAGTGATCTTGATTCATTCCGGTTCCCGCGGACTGGGACACCAGGTCTGCACCGATTACGTTGCGCTGATGAACAAGGTGATGCCGCAGTACGGCATCACCCTGCCGGACCGGCAGCTTGCCTGCGCGCCCATCAACTCGCCGGAAGCGCGGCAGTATCTCGGGGCCATGCGGGCGGCGGCCAACTTCGCCTGGGCCAACCGCCAGGGCATTTTGCACTTCCTGCGCGGCGCGGTGCGGCGGATTTTCGCCGACGCGCGGCTCGACCTCATCTACGACGTCTGCCACAACATCGCCAAGCAGGAGCGGTACGAGGTGGAGGGCCGCCAGCGCGACGTGCTGGTGCACCGCAAGGGGGCCACGCGCGCCTTCCCGCCGGGACACCGCGAGCTGCCGGCCGAATACCGCGAGATCGGCCAGCCGGTGTTCATCCCCGGCAGCATGGGCACGGCTTCATGGGTGCTGGCGGGCGCGCAAGGCGCCATGCGGGAGACCTTCGGCAGCGTCTGCCACGGCGCGGGCCGCCTGATGAGCCGCACCGCCGTGCGCAAGGGCCGCGACGCCCGCGCGGAAACGAAGAAGCTGGAAGAGGCCGGCATCCTGGTGAGGGCCGAAACCAAGGACGGCATCCTCGAAGAGCTGCCCGAAGCCTACAAGAACGTGGACGAAGTCATCGAGGTGGTGCACGCCGCCGGCCTGGCGCGCAAGGTGGCGCGGCTGCGGCCCATGGGGGTGGTCAAGGGGTAGCGGCGGTCCAGGGCCGCCCCGCGCTACACTGTTTCCAGAGTAGTGGGAGGCTCGTCATGAGATCATTGCTTTGCGCTGTTGCACTGGCGGCGTGCGCCCTCGGGCAAACACCTTCGGCCAGCGTTGTCGGGCGCGTCACGGACGCCACCGGGGCGGTCATCCCCGGCGTCGCCATCGCCATCACCAACGTGGACACCAACATCACCGTGCAGGGTGCGTCCAACGAGGTGGGCGATTACACCGTCCCGTACTTGAATCCCGGCCGCTACCTGCTGGAGGCGAAATCCCAGGGTTTCCGCACCTATAAGCGCTCGGAATTCACGCTGGCCGTGGACCAGGTGCTGCGTCTCGATATCCCCATGGAAGTCGGCGCGGCCACCGAGAGCATTACGATCACCGACTCGCCTCCCGTGCTGAACACGGAAAGCGGCGCGCGCGGCGAAGTCACCACCAACGAAGAGATCTCCGAGATCCCGCTCAACAGCCGCAATTTTGCCGACCTCGCCTACCTCACCGGCGGCGTGGCGCCCAAGGGCGAAGGCGGCGACGGCGCGTATGCCGTGAACGGGGCGCGCGCGGACAACGTCGGCTTCCTCATCGACGGCATGAACAACACCCAGCGCCGCAACACCGGCGCGGTGGTCAATCCGCCGCTCGAAGGCGTGCAGGAATTCAAGATGATCACCTCCGGGTTTTCCGCCGAGTACGGCCGCTACGCCGGCGGCGTGCTCAGCGTGGTGACCAAGAGCGGCGGCAACCGGCTGCGCGGATCGTTCTACGAGTTCATGCGCAACGACGTGTGGGACGCGCGCGGTTTCTTCGACGTGGAAAAGGCCAAGCTGCGCCGCAACCAGTTCGGCGCCACGCTTTCCGGCCCCGTCTACCTCCCCAAGTTGTACAACGGCCGCGACCGCACCTTCTTCATGGTCACGTGGGAGTCGCTGCGGCTGGTGGACGGCAAGAGCGAGCGCGGCATCGTACCGCGCCCCGAAATGCTGACCGGCGATTTTTCCCGGGCGGTGGACGCCTTCGGCCGGCCCGTCACCCTGGTGGACACGCTGGCCAAGAAGGCGCCGTTCCCCGGCAACCAGATCCCCGTCAGCCGTTTCGATCCGGTTTCCCTCAAGCTTGCCGCTTATTACCCCAAGCCGAACCTGGCCGGCGGGGTTAGCAATTACATCGCGCAGGCCAACGCCACCGGGAGTTACAACAACATCGGCATCAAGATCGACCACCAGATCACGCCGAACGACCGCCTGAGCTTCAGCACCTTCTGGCGTCCCAACCACACGACGGATCCGCTGGTCAACAGCCGGTCGCCCATCCCGCTGTTCGGGCTCGCCAACGACACCCTGGATCTGTTCTCGAGCGCGCGGTACCTCCGCACCCTGACTCCCGCGCTGTTCCTGGAACTGAAGGCCTCGTTCTCGCGCAAGACCAACAACCAGCGCTGGCCCCTGAGCGCGGAGAAAGACTGGGCCGCCGAAGCCGGGTTCGTGGGCGGCATTGCGAACCCCGCCGCGCGCGGCCTGCCGCAGCTTGAAGCCAGCGGCTACATCACCCTTGGCCCGGCGTACGACTATCCCAAGCTGTGGGCGTTCAACAACTATGAGTACTCCGGCGCGGCCACCTGGATCCGCGGCCGCCACAACGTGAAGTTCGGCGGCGATTTCCTGCGCATGCAGTACTTCGCCAGGCAGTACGGAAATACGCGCGGGCGCATAACGTTCCTGGGCCGCTTCACGGGCGAGCCCATGGCGGACCTGCTGCTGGGTTGGGCGCAGACCACCCGCCGCCAGCTCGACGCCGCGGGACCGTACCACCTGATTTCGAATTACTCCGGCTACGTGCAGGACGATTGGAAAGCGACGCCCAGCCTTACCCTGAACATCGGCCTGCGGTATGAGCTGATGAAGCCGCCGCGGGAGAAATTCGGCGCGTGGTCCATGTTTGTGCCGTCGCTCGGCAAGGTGGTGATTTCCGGCAGGGGCACGGTGCCGGATTTCGACCAGCGCATCCAGCAGTCGGGACTGGCGCAGTACATCACCATGGCCGCCGACGCGGGCCTGCCGCCCACCATCCGCAAGACCAACTACGCGGACTTCGGCCCGCGCTTCGGCTTCGCCTGGCGGCCCCTCAACAACACGGCTTCGGTGATCCGCGGCGGCTACGGCATTTTCTACGGCAGCAGCTCGATTTACCGGATGGACGAGTTCAGCGATACGTACCCGTTCTCGATCAACGAATCCTACTCGGCGACGTCCTCTAATCCGCTGGCGCTGACGGTTTCCAACGCGTTTCCCGAAGCGCGCCGCAAAGTGGGGGGGCTGACCTCCACCAGCGGCCAAGAGACGGACCTGCACAGCCAGTACCTGCAATCGTGGAACCTGACCTTCGAGCGTGAATTCGGAAAGGGCACGGTGCTGGAGGCGGCATATGCGGGCTCCAAGGGCACGCACCTGCCGCGCCGTTACGATATCAACCAGCCCTACCGCAGCCTCGAGCTGCGCGAGGCGGGCGCCACATTCCCGCGGCTCTACCCGGCGTTTTCAACCATCAACATTATTTCCGATGCGTCGAACTCCATCTACAATTCCGGTTCGGTGACCGTGCGTCGCCGCTTCAGCAGCCAGCTCTCGGTGCGCGCCTCCTACACCTACGCGAAATCGCTCGATGAGAGTTCCAACACCGGCGGCACCATCCAGTACAATTTCGCCACGGCGCAGGATTCACGGAACCTGAAGGGCGAACGCGGCCGCTCCGACTTCGACATCGGGCACGCCTTTGCGGCCAGCTTCATCTGGCAGCCCAAGTTCTCGCGCAGCGCGCTCGCGCGCAACTGGCAGGTCTCCGGCACCAGCACCATGTACACGGGCCGTCCTTTCACGCCCAAGGTGGCGAACTACTCCTACGACAACGGCGAAGCCATCCGCCCGGACCGCATCGCCAAGGGCACGCTGGAGAACCGTTCGGCCGACCAGTGGTTCGACCGCACGGCGTTCCCCGTGGTGCCGCTGGGCGCGTACCGCTTCGGCAACTCCGGCCGTAACATCCTGGACGCGCCGGGCAAGGTCAACCTCAACGTGTCTCTCTCGCGCCGGTTCCGGTTCGCGGAATCCCGCGCGCTTCAGTTCCGCGTCGAGTCGTTCAACCTGCCCAACCGCACCAATTTCGGCATGCCGGAGAACGAAGTGGACGTGTTGAGCGGCGGCAGCATCATCAAGGCGGATTCGGCGCGCGTCTTCCAGACGGGATTGCGGCTGGAGTTCTGAACGATTACATGGTGGGCAGCGCCAGCATGCCCTTCTCCTTCAGCCCGGAGAGCGCCAGGCCGTAGCGGCCCCGGATGCCCGTCTTTTCGAAGATGTGCTTGAGGTGGATTTTCACCGTGCCGGCCTGAATGCCGAGCAGGTGGCCGATGTCCTTGTTGCGAAGCCCCTGCTCCACCAGTTCCAACACTTGAAGCTCGCGCCCGGTCAGGTTGGCGCGGTGGCCGCGGATCCCACGGCCGCTGTCGCGCATCAGGCATGGCTCCATCCACGCCGTGCCCGCGGCGACCGAGCGCACACAAGCCAGCACGTCGGAAAGCGGGGCGGTCTTGCGCACCACGCCGAGCGCGCCGGCTTGCACCAGCCGGAGCGCCTCCGCCTCGCTCAGCCCGATGCCCCACACCAACGCGGCGGTCACGCGTGCGGTGCTTCTCATCGACTGCACCCAATCCATCACCGCGTGAATGCCAAAGGCTTTGTCGATCACCGCGACGGAGGGGGCGTGCGCGCGCACCAGGTCCATGCCGCGCGCCAGCGAGGTTTCCGCGGCCACCAGGCTCAAGCCGGGACCCTGAACCAACAGCGACCTCAAGCCTTCGATCGCGACCGGCTCGGTGTCGCACACCACTACCGTATGGACGTTTGTGGTCTCCAACATATCCTCCGTTAGGGATATCGGCGGAATGCGTTCTTCAGATTAGTGTGCGGGCGCCCGCGGTGCTCTCACCTGATATGATGTGGGCACCATGCGCCTGCTTTGCCTGCTCCTGGCCGCGCTGGCGGCCCGCGCGGCCGAAAAGCCCTTCTGCCGCGGCGAACTCATCTTCCCCGCCGAGCGCTGGCACAACCACGGCTCCTCCATCGTGGAACTGCCCGGCGCCGGACTGTTCGCCTGCTGGTATCACGGCTCGGGGGAGCGCACCGCCGACGACGTGCGCATCGAGGCCGCGCGCCGCGCGCCCGGGCGCCCCTGGCAGCCGCGCTTCACTTTGGCCGATACGCCCGGATTCCCCGACTGCAACCCCGCCCTGTTTGTCGACTCCAGGTCACGCCTGTGGCTGCTGTGGCCCACCATCATGGCCAACCAGTGGCACACGGCGCTGATGAAGTACCGCATCACCAGCCGCTGGCGCGGGACCGGCGCGCCGCCGTGGGATTTCGCCGAGAACCTCCTCTTCATCCCCCGCAATTTCGCCCAGCGCGTGAAGGAAGCCGCGGCGCGCCACCCCTGGTTCGGCTCGCGCGTCGAACGCGCCGCCGACAAATATTTCGCGCGCATGGGCTGGATGACGCGCGTCCACCCCACCGAACTCCCCGGGGGGCGCATCCTCGTGCCACTCTACTCCGACGGGTTCGACTTCTCGATAGTGGCCATCAGCGACGACGGCGGCCTGAGCTGGACCTCGAGCGAGCCCGTGCTGGGCGCGGGCAACGTGCAGCCCAGCATCGTGCGCCGCCGCGACGGAACGCTGGTGGCCTACATGCGCGACAACGGTCCGGCCCCCAAGCGCATCCTGGTGAGCACCTCGCGCGACCAGGGCGTCACCTGGTCCTTCGCCGAGGACACCGCCCTGCCGAATCCCGGCGCGGGCATCGAAGCCATCGCCCTGCGCGATGGAACGTGGGCGCTGGCCTATAACGACACCGAACGCGGCCGGCACTCCCTCACTCTGGCGCTTTCGGAAGACGAGGGCCGCACGTGGAAATACCAGCGGCGCCTGGAATATGACCCGGCGGGCAAGAACTCCTATCACTATCCTTCCATTACCCAGGCCCGGGACGGCACGATCCACGTCTCTTACAGCTACTCAGCGCCCGAAGGGCAGTCCATCAAGCACGCCGAGTGCAACGTGGAATGGATCAAGGAGGGAGAAAAGCGGCCCTAAACACGAAGGGCGCGAGCGGGTCGCTCGCGCCCTCGTGGAGACGGTGGATGGCTAGGCGGCGTTGGCCAGCAGTTCGTCCATCGTTTCCGCCGTCTCAAACTCATGGCGGTCGGCCGCTTCCTGGCATCGCAGGCAATACGGGGTCCATGGCACCGCGTCCAGCCGCTTCGGCTTAATATCTTCCTCACAGTGGAGGCAGACGCCGTAGCTGCCGTCCGCAATCCGGCCCAACGCCGCGCGAACATTGCGCAGCAGGGCGGATTCGCGGTCGAGGTTGCGGATGGCCAATTCGCGCTCGCCCGCAAGCTGGACCTCGTCCAGCGCATCGGGCGCTTTCTGAATAGCGATGTCTTCGCGGTTTTGCAGGCCCCGGGAGAGTTCAGCCTGCTTGGCCACGAGCATCGCTTTGTATTTTTCGAGATCGGTCTTGTTCATCGGTCATCTCCTCGTCTCATCCCATTTGCTCGGTTTGCCGTCTTCCGTCTATTTCGCCCCTCGGAGTTTACTAGACGAAATTTAATAGCAAAGGTTTCAAAAAATCTTAGTTGCTTCTACTAAGGCGGCGCCCCCGGAGATTGCCGCCCATTTCACGAAATCGAATTTGAGCAATTACCATACCAAACTTCCAATGCATATTCTAGAACCCGGGCCGGCCTCAAGAGTTCCTCTCCCGCGGTTCTTCCAAAACCTCCCCTCCGGTAGTGGTACCATCTTGATTCTGAAGGACGATATAGGACGAAAGCCAACCGGTTTCGAACCGCCCGCGGCGCTTGGCGCCGCCCTCGCATGTACTATCTTCGTCCTGCTCGGGTGCGCATTTCTGCCGCTGCTCGGCGTGCAAAACGACGAAGCGCTCTTCTCCGCTGGAATCTATGAGCCTCTTGCCGGTCTCGCCTACACCCGTTCGGTGTTTGGGCTCCGCATCCCGTTGATGCTGATGTCCTACCTGGGGGCGCTCAAAACGTGGTTGTACGCACCCTTGTTTCATTTTTGTACACCCAACGTGATTTCCATCCGGCTGCCCATGCTACTGGCTGGAGCGGCGTCAATCTGTCTCTTCTTCCGGCTGCTCGCGCGCATCGCCTCGCCTCGCGCCGCCCTGCTGGGGGCGGCGCTTCTTGCCACGGACTCCATCTACCTGCTCACCTGCTGCTTCGACTGGGGGCCCGTGGCGCTGCAACACGTTCTGTTCCTCGGCGCACTCGTCCTGCTGGTGCGTTTCCACCAACGCGGCGGCACGTCGGCCTTGGCCGGGGCCTTCTTTCTCTTCGGGCTGGCGCTCTGGGATAAGGCCGTGTCCGCCTGGATCTTATCGGCTGTAGCGGCAGCAGGCTTCATAGTATTTCCGCGCGAGGTGCGCCGCGCCTTCACTCCCGGCCGGGCGGCGGCGGCCCTGGCGGCCCTCGCTTTCGGCGCGCTGCCCCTGGTGCTATACAACGGTTCGCAGCGCCTGGAAACGTTCCGCTCCAACACCACGCTGGCCGCGGCGGAGATTCCCGAGAAAGCCCCCCTTCTCCGCTACACCCTCGAGGGCCGTGCCCTGTTCGGATACCTGAACGAGGAGACCATCGAGCCGCGTACGCCGCCGGCGGCCGCCTCCTGGACCGCGCGTCTCTCGGACTGGCTGAGCCGGCGCGCCGGGGAACCCCGCCGGGGCCTGTTCTTCTGGGCGGTGG
Source organism: Bryobacteraceae bacterium (assembly GCA_041946965.1). Lineage (GTDB taxonomy): Bacteria > Acidobacteriota > Terriglobia > Bryobacterales > Bryobacteraceae > JBHGBM01. Next base: position 4,445 of record JBHGBM010000108.1, on the reverse strand, counting down.
CCGTCTCGGCCGCGCTGTTCCCCTACATTTGGTGGCGTCGCGGCTGGAAGACCGCCCGGCCCCTGGCCTTCGCGCTGGTCTTTCTGGCCGTGGCCTGGCTCCAGATGGCGGCCACGCACGGCGCCGGCGGCAGCGTCCACCACGTGGTGCTGATGTGGCCGGTCCCGCACATGCTGGTCGCGCTGGCGCTGGCGGCCGCCCTGCCACGGGCCTCGGCGGCGCTGGTCATGGTGGTGGCCGCCTCCAACCTGCTCGTGTTGAACGAGTATCACACCCAGATCCGCCGCAACGGCTCCTCGCTGACCTGGACCGATGCCATCTACCCTCTGTCCAGCTACTTCGTGAAAACGCCTCCCGCCGGTGAGGTGTTCCTGCTCGACTGGGGCATGTTCGACGCGTTGCGTCTGCTCAACCGCGGCTCGCTGAAAGTGAGGGTGGGCAGCGATCCGGTCACCGCGCCCGCGCCCGGGGAAAGCGAGCGCGCCGCCGTGCGGCTCTGGGCTTCCGGCCCGGCCAACGTGTTCGTCGCGCACACCGAGGGCAGCGAGTTCTACCCCGGCGGCGCGCCGAAAATTCAGGCGCTCGCGGCCGAGGCGGGCTACCGGGCGCAGCCGCTGGCGCTCATCGCGGACCGTCACGGGCGCCCGCGCTTCCAGGTTTTCCGGTTCCTGCCCGCGGTGGACAGGGCCGGCGCCGCCCAACTATACTAATAGGGAAGCGACAATGTTCATCCTGTTGACCATCATCCACGTTGTGGTCTGCCTTTTTCTGATCATCGTGGTTCTCTTGCAGAGCGGCAAAGCGGCCGACCTGGCGGGCGCTTTCGGGGGCATGGGTTCTCAGACGGCGTTCGGCCCACGCGGGTCGGCGACGCTGCTTTCCAAAGCCACCACCATCTCGGCTGTGCTGTTCATGATCACGTCGTTGGGCCTCTCCGTGCTGGCGACACGTTCCGGCGGCGGCGCGGGCCGGACGGTCCTCGATAAGACCAAAGTTCCGCAGACGCAGACGCAGACCGCCCCGGTTCCGGCTCCTGCGCCGGGCCAGCTCCCCGCGGACAAGCGCCCCTCGGTTACCCTGACGCCCGAGGGCGGCGGGCCGAGCAAGACCATTCCGCTCGACATTCCTCCACCGCCCGCGGGCCAGCAGCCGGCTCCCGCACCGGCCAAGAAATAGCTACAATACCTTTAGCCAGCGCGGATGTGGTGGAACTGGCAGACACGCAGCGTTGAGGTCGCTGTGGGGGCAACCCCGTGGAGGTTCAAGTCCTCTCATCCGCACCAGATTTCCAAACCAAGACGGCCGCTCGCCTGAGCGGCCGTCTTGTTTAGCGCGCCGCCTGCTTTCGCACCGCCAGGGCCATCGAAAACGGAACCGCCGCAATGCAGGTCACGGAGGTCCACCCCGGCAGGCTCGCGGGCCAGGCAAACGTCCCCAGGAAGGCCACCGCCAGACCGCCGGCAATCCACCACATGCCGGATTCCCGCGCCTCCGCCGGGGGGCCCTTCACCAACGTGTGTGCGATGGCGGCAAGGATCAGAACGCCGTACGCCAGGGTAAGCAGACCGGCCACGCTTCCCGTGGTGTAATAGAGCGCCGGGTGGACCATCGTCTCCACCGCCAGGAACACCAGCAGGCCGCCCCAGGCGCCATAGACCAGCCAGGCCGCGATCCGGCTCCTGCTAACCGCCTCCGGCCGCGGAAAGGTGACAAAGAAACGGAGCAGCAGGACGGCCATCAGCACGCCGGCCGCCGTGGAGAGATGACCCTGCACTCCCTTCCAGGAAGCGAGATGCGGGCTAAGGCCGAGCGACGCCCCCGCGCCGGCAACCAGACCGAGGCGGGCCAGCGCGCGCGCATGGGAGGTCGGAACCGTGAGGAAAGCCCAGAGTCCGAAGGCCAGGAAGGCAAGACCGGTCAGGGCGGCCCTGATCCTGTTCTGCACCGCGGCCGCGAACGGCGCCGGGAACACCACGTCGACGCCGGCCCGCGCCCCATTCCGCTCCACCACGAACCGGCGCGTCTCTCCGATTCGGGGAACCAGCGCGCGGGGCCACCTCGATTCCATGCCCAGTTCCTCGACCGGTATGCCTTCCACGCTAACCACGCGGTCGCCGGGCTTGAACCCTGACCTGTCCGCCAGCCCGCCCGGCCGGACGCCGGGAACCCGGTAGCCGGTGTCGTACAGGCCGCCGCTGAAGCCGGTGTTCAGCCCCTGGTAGAGGCCGAGGGATCCCCACGCAACCACGGCCAAAGCGCCGGCAATCATCCCTTTCGCGTTAAGCAACGGCATTCCGCACCTCTATTCGGATATCCATACCCACTTTATCCTTAGTGCGCCCGGCGGGTAAATATTCCTGTTGACATTCTACAGGAAAGGATCCATACTCCTGTTGGAAGTCAACAGGAGCGGCGCATGAAGGACACCAAAACCGACGTCCTGCAAGGCACCCTGGATCTGCTGGTGCTCAAGACGCTCGAGACCATGGGCCCCATGCACGGCTGGGGCATTGCCCGCCGCATCGAGCAGGTCTCGGCGAACGCCCTCGCCATGAACCAGGGGACGCTGTACCCCGCGCTGCTGCGGCTGGAGCAGCGCGGCTGGATCCGGGCCCAGTGGGGCGTCTCCGAGAACAACCGCCGCGCCCGCTTCTACAGCCTGACCGCGAAGGGCAGGAAGCAGCTCGGCCTGGAGGAGGAGAGGTGGGAGCGAATGGCGGCGATTATCGCGCGTATTCGCAGGCCCTTTCCTGGGGAGGGAACACCATGATGCGGCTGAGGACCTTCCTGGGCCGGTTCGGCGCCCTGTTCCGCCGGGTGCGGATCGAAAAGGAACTGGAGGGACGGTCCGCTCGACGGAGCAGATGCTGCTGGTGCTGTCTGGCGCGGTGGGAGTCATCCTCCTGCTGGCGTGCGCCAACGTGGCCCATCTCGTGCTCGCCCGTGCCGCCGGCCGGCGCCGCGAGCTCGGCGTGCGCATCGCCCTGGGAGCCGGCCGCTGGCGTATCGCGCGCCTGCTGGCGCTCGAAAGCCTGCTGTTGGCCGCGACCCTGGCTGCGAGCTGCCTCCCTGCCTGGCGCGCGTCACGGGTGGACCCCTTGGTGGCGTTGCGGGACGAGTAGGGGGCGCCGTGCTACCGGTTCCTGTTGCGGATCGCTTCCGCCACGCTTGACTCATCGGCGCGATCTGCTGAAAGCTCGCGCCTGCCTGCGGATGGCTTTCCACTTCCGTTTCCTCTCCGCGGCGGCAAACCGATCCGTTAGCGTTTCGTGCCATTCCGCTTCAGCGCGTAATTTCCGGAAGCTCACCCACCTGTCGGCATCGATGCGCCCCATCGCCAGCGCCTCCGCTACGGCGCACCCTGGCTCGCCCGAGTGCGCGCAATCGCGGAAGCGGCATCCCTCCGCCGCCTTCGCAACGTCGTCGAACACCGTATCCACACTCGACGCGCCCACCCACAACTGAAGCTCCCGCAATCCGGGCGTGTCGATAATCGCGCCACCGCCCGGCAGGGGAGTGAGTTCACGGCGGACGGTCGTGTGCCGGCCGCGATCATCCCACTTCCGCACCTCCGCGGTTTCGAAACGCTGTTGGCCCAGCAACCGGTTGGCAAGCGTGGATTTGCCCACGCCTGAGGACCCCAACAGCGCCAGCGTCCGTCCAGGCGCTTGAAACCGCCTGAGACCCTCGAGTCCCCCTTGATCGACTGCGCTGGCGGCCACTACCGGCGCGGTGCGCGCCACCGCGGCCGTTTCCACAATCCGCCCAGCCAGGTCCGTGCACAGATCGGCCTTGTTCAGCACAACGACCGGCGAAGCGCCGCTCCCTGCCGCCAGCGCCAGGTACCGCTCCAGCCGGCGCATGTTGAAGTCGCCGTCGAGCCCGCATACCAGAAAAACCACGTCCACGTTGGCTGCCAGCGGCTGCTGGTCATCGCGGGCGCCTGGCGCCCGCCGGGAAAGACAGGTCCGCCGAGGCAGCACAGCTTCCACCAGCGCCTGTTCGGGCCCGACGATCCGCGCTGCGACCCAATCGCCGGTTACAGGCAGCGAGGCGCGGTTCAGGCTGCGGTGGTACAGCCCGCCTGAAGGCTCCGCATTGGCGATGCCGGTTTCGGTATAGAGGTGATAAAAATCGCGCTGGGCCGTGGCCACGCGAGCCAGCACCATCTCCTGTTGCGCGTAAACAGAAAAGGCGCCGTAGACAGCGGCATCGGCGCCGAGACGTTCCAGAAACATGGACTGTTCGCTCCTGTCCTTGCATACAGACACACCAACCTGGGGCTCGCTGGGGCGCGCCCGCCGCACTGATCGGTGTTAGCGAACAATATCCGGCAAGTAACCAGCCTATCGAAGGGCCGGAGCGGATGCAACCGAAAGGCACGCGCCTGTCGCTAGCATGTGATTTGTCCGGTCCGATTAGCACGTGAATTGTCCGGTTCGGGC
>JBHGBM010000107.1:0-16242 GCA_041946965.1 Bryobacteraceae bacterium | reverse complement strand
CACCCGCGACGAGCGCTACGCCCGCGCCGCCCGCGCCTACATCGAGGACTGGCTGCGCGAAGATCCCTACGCCACCGCCACCACCGCGCGCTCCGGCGACAACATGCTCACCCTGAGCATCCGGCTGGGCAGCAGCATGACGCCGGGGTGGGGCGGCGCGCTGGCCGTATTCCTGGACAGCCCGACGTTCGACGACGCATTCGTGAAACGCGTGCTGGATTCCATGGAGCGCCAGGCTGATTACCTCGCGCGCCACCTCACCGCGTACGGCAACTTCCGCATCGCGCAGCTCGATTCGCTGGTGTTGACGGCCCTGCGCTTTCCCTTTCTGCCCGGCGCCGGGCGAATGCTCGAAACCGGCATCAGCGGCATGCGCAACGCCCTTGCGACCCAATTTCTACCCGACGGCGTCCACATCGAGCGCACCCCCAGCTACGCCGGCTGGATGACCAACGTCATCGCCAATTACCTGCTGCTGCCGAAGATCGACCCCGCCGCCGACGCCCACGCCGACCCTCGCATGCTGGTGCGCGCGCTCGACTACGGCGCCCAGAGCGAGCTGTTCGGCGTGAACGACGCCAGCGCCGCCTATCGCGACCCTGAGGCGTTCTCCCGGCTGCGATCGCGCGCGGAGATGATCCGCCGCCTCGGGCTGGAGGCGCCGGCGGAGCCGCCGCTCGACCAGTCCTTCCCCTACGCCGGCCAGGTCTTCTCGCGCACCTCGTGGTCGCCCGGCGCGGACTACCTCGCCTTCGACGCCAGTACCTGGGGCGGCGGCCACGGCCACCTCAGCCGGCTGTCGCTGGTTTTGCGCTCCGGCGGACGCGCTCTCGTCGCCGACCCGGGCATCCTCACCTACGAGATGAGCGACCCCTTCGGCCCCTACGGAAAATCCACCGAAGCCCACAGCACGCTCAACGTCAACGGGGGAAACCAGTCCGGCGCCGACGCGCGTTTGCTCCGCGCCGACTTCACCAGGCACGCCGCCCTGATTCAGGCCCGCTACCAGGGCGGCTATTGGTCCGGCCGCTACGGTTGGAGCTTCGGGCAGGGCCGCGGCGCCGGCGCCTGGGGCGACCACGAGCGCATCGTCCTGTGGATCAAGGGCGAATACGCTCTGGTGATCGACTCCATGGCCGCCGATCCCGGCGCGGAAATCCGCAACGTGTGGCAGCTCGGCCCCATGGACAAGTGGTCGCAGGACCCCGCGCGCCTTGCCTGGTGGTCTGAGAACTCCGATGTGAACCTTGCGCTCGAGATGATCGTGCCGCCTCCCAAGACCTCCATGCGGATCTACGACGGGCAGCGCGAGCCCCTGCGCGGCTGGCTGGGAGTGCGCGGCGCCGAACACATCCCGGCGCCGCAAGTGGAGTTCCGCTATCCCTCGGCGCGCTCCGCGGTGACGTCTGTGGTGCTGCTCGCGCCCTATAAGGCCGCGCGGCCGCGTTTCGAGCCGCGTTACGGCACGCGCAACAGCATCCATCACCTGGAGATCGGCCCGGACCACTTTGCCTGGAGCACGGGGCTGTTGCTGCCGGTAGACGACGGCCAGCCCTTCTTCACCAACGCGGTCTTCGTTTGGCAGCGCAAAGGCAGCCCGGAGAAGGGACTGCTCGCGGGCGGCACGTATCTTCGCGTCTTGCCGCTCCAGGCTCCCGCCATTGCGCGAGAATAGGAGAGCTATGCCCGATTTGAAAGCGGCGGAACAACTGGTGGCCGAGGTGCGCGCGCATTGCCGCGCCAACCAGAACCCCAAGCAGGTGCAACGCTACGCCCGCTTCTTCACGGAAGGATATGACGCCTGGGGGATCGACAAGGACGATCCCATGTGGAGCACGAAGAAGCGGGAGTGGTTGGAGCGTTACTCCGGACTGGGCCGGCCCGGCTTTATCAAGGCGGGCGAACTGCTCATCGGCGGCGGGAAGTACGAAGAGGCCATGCTGGCTATCGCGTTCGCCGCGGCGCTCGGCGAAACGAGCGTTTCCGCGCTCGCTCGTTTCTTTCGCGCGGGCATCAGCAACTGGGCGGAAACGGATGTTTTGGCGGGTCAGATTACCGCGCCCCTGCTCGAGCGGGGCGCGATCGAGATGGAAGCTTTCGCGGGATGGCGCGCGTCCAAGCTGAAGTACCAGAGGCGCTGCGTGCCGGTCTCCATGCTGGGCTTGCTGAAGACCTCTACGCCGGTTCACCGCTTCCTCGAATTTCTGCGTCCGCTGATGATGGACCCGGAAAAAGTGGTGCAGCAGGGAGTGGGCTGGTTTCTGCGCGAGGCGTGGAAGAAAGAGCCGGCGCCGGTGGAGGCCTTCCTGGTGCAATACAAAGACACCGCTCCGCGCGTGATCTTCCAGTACGCCACGGAGAAGATGACGCCCGCGCAGCGCGACCGTTTCCGCCGCGCCCGCCGCGCTTCCACTACTTAACGGAATACAATTTCACGTTTCCGGTGGAAGCGCCCACGCAGGCGATATCGGGGCGGCGGTCGCCGTCGAAGTCGAGGATTCTGCAATCGGCCGCGGCCATGGCGGCGTCCACCGTTCTGCGCGTCCAGCGCTCGCCGGAGCGGTCCGCAGTGAACAGATAAAGCTGATAGCCCTTGCCGCGGAAGCCGGCGACGATTTCGTCGCGGCCGTCGCCATCCAGATCCGCCACCGCGAGTGCATGTGCGTTCACCATGGCGTCTTCGATCACGTTCCGTTTCCACTCTTTGCCGGCCTGGGTGTAAACGGCCACCGAGTTGCCATGCCATGGCTCGATGGCGGCGATGAAGCGCCGCCTGCCGAGACGGCCGAGCCGCACCTCGCTCGTGCCGCACTGCGGGCAGGGGCGCGGATCGCCCTTCGAGATCCGCAGCGGGCCCTCCGGCAGCAGCACCCGGATGCCTTCGAAATCCGCGATCATGAGCTGCTCGCCGCGGCCCCGCCAGCGTACGGGCGTGATGCTGTGCAGGATGCCGCGTGGCAGGGTGGTGAACACGGTGCGCCGCCACTCCCCGGGGCGGTAGAGATAGACGGGCACGTTCTCCGGACCGGTCATGGGCGCCGCCAGCAGCACTTTCCTGCCGCGGCCTTCCAGGTCGATCCAGCGCAGCCGGTGGACGGTGGGCACCCGGTCGATTTCGCGCGCGGTCCAGGGCTGGCGGGGGTCGGGGCCGCTCTTCAGAATGAGCACGTTGCCGGTGCTGCGCTCGGGCTTGGGCTCGAAGTTGTGGCCCATGGCGATTTCGGGGATGCCGTCGCCATCGTAGTCGTAAACGTCCAGGTTGATGGTGCGGGGCGCGTTCGCAATCAGCACGTGGCGCTGCCAGGAGGGGTTCTCGTACCAGGCTAGTTCGGTGGCGCGCTCGTCCACCGCGATCAGGTCGGGCCGGCCGTCGCGGTTGAGGTCCGCGGCCACGAGCTGATAGCCGAGCTTCAAGCCGGTGGCCACGATGGTTTCGGCGAAGGCGAGCGCCAGAAGGAACGTCATGCGGCCGCAACTTTGCCGGCGATCTCCTCGCCGATGGCGAGCGACGCGGTGGCGCCGGGACTGGGCGCGTTCAACACGTGCAGCACGCCCGGGCCGTACGCGAAGCGGAAGTCCTGCACCAGCTCGCCGGTGCGCTCGATGGCCTGTGCGCGCACTCCCGCGCCGCCGGGCGCGAGGTCGTCTTCCCGTATATCCGGCACCAGGCGCTGCAAGGACTCGCAGAAAAGGCGGCGGCTGAAGGAACGGCGCAGCTCCTCCCAACACATCACGGGGTAGCGCGCCAGAAACCGCCACACGCCGGTGTAGGACAACGTGTCGAACAGATCCGCCAGGTTGATATCGGTCTTGCGGTAACCTTCGCGCGCGAAAGCGAGCACGGCGTTCGGTCCCGCTTCGACGCCGCCGTAAATCAGGCGCGTGAAATGCACGCCGAGGAACGGGAACTTGGGGTCCGGCACCGGGTAGATCAGGTTCCGCACCAGGCCTTGCCGCTCCGGACGGATCTTGTAATATTCCCCGCGGAAAGGCACGATGCGCACGGCGCGCTTTTCGCCCGCCAGCCGGCTTACGCGATCGCAATGCAAGCCGGCGCAGTTGACGACGAAGCCGGCCTCGAAGTCGCCGGCCGGCGTTTCGAGCAACCAGGCGGACTGGCGCCTCCGCATGCGGCGCACGGGCGCCGAGGTCCGGATGCGGCCGCCGCGCTGCTCGATTTCGCTCACCAGGGCTTCACACACTTTGGCGTAATCGACAATGCCTTCTTGCGGAACTCGCAGCGCCGCCACGCCGCCCACGTGCGGCTCGATCTCGCGCATCTCCTCGCGGCCGAGCACCCGAATGCCTTGCAGCCCGTTCTGGATGCCGCGCTCGTACAGCGCGTGCATGCGCGGCAACTCCGATTCATCCGCCGCGACCACCAGCTTGCCGCAGATTTCGTGCGGAATGCCGTGCTCGCGGCAGAACTCGATCATGGAGCGGATGCCGTTCACGGCCATGCGCGCCTTCACCGAACCCGGCTTGTAGTACAGGCCGCAGTGAAGCACGCCGCTGTTGTGGCCGGTCTGGTGCCGCCCCACGCCGGGTTCCTTCTCCAGAACGGTGACCGCCGCTCCGGGGAGTCCCTGTTGCAGGCGGTAGGCCGTGGCAAGACCTACGATGCCGCCTCCGATGATTGCGATGTCTTTCAATTTTCCTTCCAGTTCGGGTATGAAACGTTGACGCGATAGTTGGACTCGTTCCAATCCGGGCTGCGCACGGGAGCATAAATACGCTTGCCGGAGAAGGGGCGGTCCTGGGTGTAGATCCAGACGCGCTTCTCGTCCCAGAGCACGATCTCGTCGCGCGCGTCGCCGGTCAGATCGAGCACGTTGGCGGCGAGGTCGGGATGGCCGTCGTCGGGGAACATCACCACGCGGCGCAGGCGCCCGTCGATCATGCCGCCCTCCCGGATGTTGCCGGAAAGCAGCACAAACTCCTGGCCGTCGCCGCGCCAGTTGACCGGCAGCATGGGGCTGCCGCTATGAATCGGCTCCTGCTGCTCCAGGATGTTGCCGTCCCAATCGAACAGCGTGACGATGCCGGGATTGCGCCAGAAGTTCACGGTCATGTACTGAAGCCCCGGCACGTCGGCGCGGAACTTGCCGATGGCCGGGCTCTGATTGTGGCCCACGCGTACGTGCTTGAGCAGCTTGCCCGCGCGGTCGAACATGAGAAAGCCCTCGTCGCTGCCGCTGGCGTAGACGCGCGGCTCCGCTTTCGGATCGGGCGAGAGGTTGCCGATCATGACGGCATCGGCGTGATCCTTAAGCTCGGCGTCATGGCTCCAGATCTGCTTGCCGCCCGCGTTCCACAGCGCATAGCCGATAGCGAACAGGTCGCCAAAGGGATACGGGTAGTGTCCGGTCTGCCCCGTGCCGGTCCACAGCAGTTCGAGATTCTTGTTATAGACCCAGAAATGCGTATAGCGGTCCTTGATGAGAATGTCGTTGCGGCCGTTGAGAAACGCGATGGAGTCGCCGTTGGCAAGCTCGTAGGGACGCTCCTTGTCCTCCGGCGCGCGCGGCATCCACACCCGGCGGCGCACCTGGCCGGTGCGGCCCTCGAGCACCTGGATCTGAAAATCGCGGATGACGAGGACTTCGTTGCGGCCGTCGCCGTCGAGGTCGTGGACCTGGAAAGGCGTGTCGTTGGTGAGCAACCCGTTGCGCGGATCGGGGCGGCCGGATTGCCAGAGCACTTTGCCATCGAGCGTGACCGCGGTGAGGCAACTGATGGCGTCGAAAGCATCGCCGCGCACATGCGGGACGTTCTGCGCGATCAGCATGTCGAGACGGCCGTCGCCGTCGAGGTCGCCGAAACGCACGTTGCGGCCGGCGCCGTAACGCGGCGTGTCAAACTTCTTCCAGAGCTTGGGGCGCGGGTTGGCGGCGCGCAGGCGCTCGAGTTCGGCCTCCCGCGCCCGGATGCGCGACTGGATCGGGCCGGCATCGGCCACCGTGGCCGCGAAGGCACGGTAGCGCGCCGGCGCAGTGGCGAACAGGCCGGTCTTGCCCTTCAGGATTTCGCCGTCGCCGGCTTCGAGCAGCAGCTTGCCGTCGACGTACGCGCGCATGCGCGGACCCTGGTTCTCGACCTTAACCGTGTAGTAGCGCGTGGTGTCGTAGGCGAAAGCGGCGCTGCCCAGGTCCTTCCACTCGGGAACCCGGAAGGCGGTGTCCAGCGGACGCCGCAGGGCGAGCCGCACGCGCCTGCCGTTCTCCATCACGAACATGTAGTAGTGGCGGTTGGTGCGGTAGCGGAAGAGCACGCCGGCGGCGTCGTTAAGAGACAGCGGGCGCACCTGCGCCTCCACGGTGTAGTCGCTCCACTCCGGATCGCCCGTGATGAGCAGCGGCTCGGTGTACTGCCGGATGGCGCCCTTCATCACGTGCTGCTCCATGTAGGTGCGGCCCTCCTCGTCGCCAACGAGCCAGGCGTCGAGATGGCAGATGGGATTCTCCCAGCGGCCGAGGTCCACGCCGCGGTGGGGCAAATAGTGATATTCCTGGATGGCGCCGTTGAGGATGCCGACCGGAAAACTGGTCCAGCCGGCGGGCAGGGCCGAGAAGTCGTCCCGCACCAGGTCCGCGGCCGCGCAGGGCCATAGACATAGGGCTAGCGCGAAAGCTGCGAGTCGCATAAAATCCAATCTTAGCCGGAATGCTGACCCTCTGTTTGGTTCTGCTGGCCGGCGCGCTTGACGACCTGCAAAAGGAGGCCGCCCGCGCCCTGGCCGCCATCCCGCACGCGCGCACTCTGGCCGAAGCGAACCGCGCGCGCCCCGAACTCCGGCGCAAGCTGGAGGCCTCCCTCGGCTTCCGCCTGCTGCCTCTTCCGGCCCCGGGTGTGAAGACCGCGGGTACGCTGCGGCGGCAGGGTTTCCGCATCGAAAAACTCGTGTACGAGTCGCTGCCGGGTACGCCGGTGGCCGCGCACCTCTACATCCCCGATGACCTGAAAGGCCGCGCGCCCGCGGTGCTGTTCTACTGCGGCCACTGGTGGGCGGATTCCAAGGCGCGGCCCGATTTTCAGACGTTCTGCATCAACATGGCGCGCCTGGGGTTTGTGGTGATGAGCTTCGACCCATTCGGACAGGGCGAACGGGGCGTCTCCTCGCGCGACCACCGCCGGGTGGAGGGGTTGCTGGCAGGCATCGCGCAGCAGGGCTTCGCGGAGTATGAGACGCAGGCGGCGCTGCGGATTCTGCTGGCGCGGCCGGAGGTGGACCCGCGGCGCGTCGGGATGACGGGCGCCTCCGGCGGCGGTTACAACACCTGGATCACGACGGCGCTTGACGACCGCATTGCCGTGGCGGTTCCGGTGGTGGGCACTTCCGAGTTTTTCGAGCAGATCGCCGCCGCGCGCGCTCACGACTGGTATCGCGCCAACGAGCACTGCCACTTCGTGCCCGGGCTCATACGCTACGCCAACAACCATGAGTTCATCGCCATGGCGGCGCCCCGGCCCCTGCTGGTGATTGCCGCGGTCGAGGACCGGAGCTTTCCCATAGCCGGCGTGCGGGAAGTGGCCTCATACGGGCGGTCCCTGTATCACGCGGCGGGAGTGCGGGAGAAGTTCGGGTTTTATGAGGACGCGACCGCGGGGCACGGCTACCAGCAGAAGAAACGCGAGGCGGCTTACGGCTGGTTCTTGAAATGGCTGAAAGACGCCGGCGACGGCAGCCCATACGCCGAGCCGGCGACGGAAACGCTCTCCTCCGATGACCTGCGCTGCTTCCAGGGCAAAGAACCCGCCGGTCCGGGCATGGTGGCCGCCGTACGGGTGGTCGCGGAGGGAATAGGGGGCGCGCGGCCGTGGCCCAAGCTCGGCGAGACGGCGGGTTCGCCCGATTCCCGCGTGCTGGTCACGGTGGGTGCGCGGGAAAGCGACGCCGTGGTTGCCGCGGCGCGGAAGCGCGGCTGGAGCATTGCGCCCTTTGAGTTGCCCTCGGGCGCGGAGATGAACTGGGCGGGCGCGGTCAGTCTGCTGCTGGACGACTGGTTCGTGCGGCGGCAGGCTGCGGCGTTGCTCGATTTCATGCGCCAGCGGCGGGCGGGTGCGGTTTATGCCGCAGGACCGGAAGCGGGGCTCGCGGCGGCATTCGCGATCAACGACGCGCGGCTGCGGTGGTTCCTGCTGCGCGATTGCTTCGTGAGTTTCCGCGATTTCCTGGAGCGGCCGAAGTCGCTGGCGCTATCCTACCAGTTGCGCCAGGGGGAACGGGAGACGCTTGACCGCGAGATCCCGCTGTACATGGTTCCGTTCAACGGCCTGCGGTACGCGGACATTCCGCGCCTGCTGGCGCGCACCCCGGGGATCGTGCTGAATCCGATCAACGGGGATTGGGAGCCGGCCCAGCCGCGAGATCTCCGGGTTGCGCGGGACGAGGCCGAGGCGATCCGGTTCGTCGAGAACTACAGATAGCCTGCGCTGCGCCGTGCTGCCGGACTGTTTAACCGGCCCCAGCCCAAGGCAATGCCGGGACCGAGGCCACGGACCGCCTTCGGGGGACTGTTCGTAGAAGACCGAGTAGGACAGGGCGGCGTCAGAGGAAGGGCAGACCAAGCATCAGGGCGAGCAGGACGACCGTCAACCTTTTGACCACCGTATTCAGCTTCTCAGGTGTGACCTTTCCTCGAGCGTAGATAGCGTTCGCCACCGCCACGGCGACAGGGACGCTGGCAAAGGCCACCGCGGCGCCGGCCAGGACGTCGCTCAAGTAGTGGGCGCCCAGCACGATGCGCGAATAGCAGACGAGACTCGCGACGAGCAGCAGCGCCAGCTTGACGAGGCGCACGGCAACGGAGCCGGCCGGGACGACTGCCGTGCCGGACGGCGGCGTTGAGCTGTCCCGCAAGCTCGGCTATCGGGCGCGGCCGTCCCAGAACTTCTTTGAGCAGCGTCCCGGCCAGAGTGGCGAGACTGAATGAAAACAGCACGACAAGGAGAATCGCGCCAGCCCTCAGGAACGCCGGGACACGAAAGGATGCGGCGATCGATGCAAGCAGCAGCAGGCATCAGCCTGGAGCCTCCGCGTTATTCCTGGCTACGCGGCACTTACACCCGCGTGAGGCGGTACAAGACGTTCACGGCGCCATCACGTCAGCCGGCGGCACACGGAACATCAACATTTCGGGAAAGCTGCGTTTCTGACCGCCGGGGACGGCGGCGCTCAGTACTCGTCTTCCGGCTTGATGCGCTGCCGGTAGTCTATGACGACGTCCGATTCCTGGGCGGCAGGCTGGACGTTTTCCGTATCGCCTTCATCCGCGGTGCCGGCGATGGTGACGCCTTCTTCGTCCTCATCGGGCAGGCGGTGGAGCTTTTCGTACATCGTTCCATACCTCCCGGTCTGATTATATCCCCGGCGGGTCTATCGTGATCTCTTAATAAGCGCCACCCAATCTTTGCCGGGATCCGAGGGAGGCGCGCCGATGGACCGGGAGCCGGGGCCGCGCACGGTGGCGACGCTGCCCTTCTGAAGCTCTCCGCCGGTGCGCGGGTTGTACCATCGCACGGAGTAAGCACCAGCGCCGAGTTGGAGCGACGCGCTTCCGCCGGCGGGCAGATGGACCGCGAGCACCTCATCGCCTTTAGCGAGCACGCGGCCTTCCCGCGGCTCCATTTCCCAGAACGGGAGGTAGCGGCGGAAGAATTCGAGCGCGTAGCGCGTTTGGTCCCACATGCGTTCGCGGGAGCGGAAATCCTCGCAGTTGATGTCCATGTGCGGGAATTTCGAGCCGAAGTACCACTCCACGCCGGCGCCGCCGCCCATGAGGTTGCCCCAGAGCGCTTCGGTGCGCGCCTCATCGTGGTTGGGGTCCGAAGCATCGGGCAGGACGCCGTGGGTGGCCGGGTTCTGCTCATCGCCGAAGATCACCCACTTGCGGCCCGCCTCGGCCGAGCGCCTGCGCAACTCGACCGCGGAGCGGTAGTAGTTCCTGGGGAACGCCTGGATGGAGGTGGCTTCGAAGTACGGGTCGCCGAGGATGCCGTTGTAGAAGGTAAGCTCGCGGTTGGCTTTGGTATGGACGGTGATGGGATGGCGGTAGGGATCGTGCGCACGGATGTAGCGGGCGATCTCCTTGCGGTCCGGGTCGGGGGTGTTGTTCTCCTCGCCGAGGTTCCAGACCAGCGCGGGATGGTGCGCGAAGCGCGCCGCCAGCTCGCGGTAGTAGAGCATGCGCACGGGATTGAGGCCGGGACCGCCGCCGAGCGCGCGGTCGTTCTCGGTCTCCTGCGTGACCACGTGCAGCATGATGCCTTTGCGGTCCATGTGGCTGAAGACGATCTCCCACTGGTCGAGCTTGCTCACGTCGAAGCGGTCGCGTATCTTGGGGCCGGTCCATGGCCAGGTGTCGCGGCCGTCGCCGCCATCGAGGTTGTAAGTGAGAAAGTAGACGCTGTTGACGCCTTTACCGGCTAGATAGTTGAGCGCGCCGATGATGCCTTTGCCCTTGCCGCCCTGCCAGGCGGGGTCTCCCGGCCGCCAGTCCGGCACGTGGGGCGCGTACTTGTGGAGGAACGTGCCCACCTCCTTGTAACTGCCGGAGTCGGCGTCGGCGTCCCAGGTGCCGTCGAAATCGGCGTAGGCGAGAAAGTTTTCGGGGCTGTCGGCGCCGCCCTTGAGGAAGTACTCGCCGGCGCCCGCGAAACGGAGATAGTGGCCGCCGGTGTATTGCAGCAGGCCCTTGGCGCGCGGAGCGGGGCCGATGCGGAACGCGCCCGCGGCGCCGTCGAACGCGGCGGGCGTCCCGGCGTTGGGGTCGAGGCTGATGGCGATGTCCGGAGCGCTGCGGAAGGAAGCAACGTATTTCCAGTCGCCCTGCTCATCGGGCATGAAGTCCACGCGCCACCGGTTGCCGGCGGCGGCGGAGGTTTCGGCGGCGTTGCCGTCGGCGGCGTAGTAGCCGGGGACGATGTGGGACTTGCCGCTGCGCGCATGGGTGAAGGTGACGTTGAGGCGGTAGTCGCGAAACGGGTTGGGCGTGGCGTCCTCGGAGGTCTGAGGCCCGTCGAAGGTGAGGGTCACCTTGTGCCACAGTTTGAGATCTCCAGTTACACGCGCGGCGGGCGGGGCGGCCGCCGCGGCGCAGAACCATAACAATCCAGTTATGCAGGTTTTCATAATAATTCTTAGAAATCGCGTACCGACCCGTCCGGGTCATTCAGCCGGGGCTGGAGCCCGGGCTTGCGGAAGGGAATGGTTCCGGCCAGCTTCTCGTCGAAGGCGATGCCGAGGCCGGGTCCTTCCGGCGGCAGCGCGTATCCCTTCTCCACCGCCGGATAGGGCCACACCACGCCTGGTTTCTGATCGTTGTTCGCAAACGGCGCCTCGATCATGGTCACGTTGGGAAAGGCGAGGGCGGCGTGGACGGTGGCGGCCGAGCCCAAGGCGCCGGCGTTGTTGTGAGGGATCAGGTTCAGGTAATAGACTTCGGCAAAGGCGGCGATCTTCTTCATCTCGCTGATGCCGCCGCAGTGGCAAACGTCGGGACGCAGGTAAGTGACGTAATTGTGCGCGATGGTTTCGCGGAAGTCCCACTTACTGTGATAGCGTTCGCCGATGGCCAGCGGGATCCGGGTGCTGTCGCGCACGCGCGCGAGCGCTTCGGGATTCTCGTGCCGGATGGGATCCTCGATCATGAAGGGACGGTAGGGCTCGGCGAGACGCGCGAGCTCGATGGCCCATTCGGGATCGTAGCGGCCGTGGCATTCGAGGATGAGATCCACGTCGTTGCCCACGGCCTTGCGAATGGCCTCGAGATACTCGATCTGCTGCCGCACGGCGAGCTTGTGATCGTGAAGGTCCTGCGCGTCGTAGCTGTGAAAGGCGCGGAAGCGGATGCAGGTGAGGCCCCGGGCGACGCGCTGCCGGGCCTGCGCGGCGGCCTCGGCGGCGGTATTTCCGCTGACGTGCCCGTAGACGCGCACCTTGGTCCGGGCCAGTCCGCCGAGCATCTGGTAGACGGGCAGGCCGTGGGCTTTACCCTTGATGTCCCACAGCGCCATGTCGATGGCGGCGAGGGCGGATCCGGTGGAGGGACCGCCGCGCATGAAGCGGCGGCGGAAACAGGCCTGCCAGAGGTACTCGATGCGCTCGGGGTCCTCACCGATGAGGTAGGGGATCAGGTCCCGCAGCATGCCCTCCACCGAGTAGGGGAGGAAGTGGTTGGTGGCGTCGCCGTAGCCGGTGATGCCCGCGTCGGTCTCGATCTTGAGAAAGATGTCGCTGCCGGTGAGGATGGGCTCGGCGCGGGTGATCTTCATCCGCGGCGATCGTGCGGGGGCCGGGGGGGCGGCGGCGGACATGCCCCCGGCCACGCATTTGAGCAATTGCCTTCGGTTCGCCGTGCTCATCGCCACAAGATATCACGGGTGGTGATCGGGCGGTGCGGCGTAGAGAGGGTCTTATTTCACGGTCTGGTCGGCGGGCTTGCCCATCTTGTCGTAGAGTTTCTTCCGACCGGACTTGTCGCCCTTGGCGATGTCCCAGGCGATCTTGAGGACGTCCTCGAAGCTCTCGCGCGGCACCACCACGACGCCGTCGCCATCGGCCACGATCATGTCACCGGGCCGGACGAGGGCTCCGCCCACCACCACGGGGATATTGATGGAGCCCGCTTCGATGCGGCCGGGCCGCGTGCCTCCGCCCTGGTACTTGCTGTAGACGGGAATGCGTTCGAGAATCAGCTCGTCCGTATCGCGGCAGTTGCCGTTGGTGACCACGCCGGTCATGCCGCGCGAATGCCAGTTGAGGGTGTTGTTGGAGCCGACGAAGCCGGTGTTCTCGATGCCCTGCGCGTCGATGACCACAGCGTGCCCGGGCCTGATCAGTTGAGAGAAGGTCTCCGGTGCGTAGGTGCGGTACCAGTGGCCGTGCCATTTCTTGAACTCGTCATAAGGCATGGCTCCGGCGGCCGGTTTGTTGGTGGGTACGTACTGATAGGTGATGGCGACGCCATAGAAGCGGTGCGCCACCTTATCCGTGGTATCGCGCCACAGAGGACGGATGGTCTTGTCCATGATGCCGCGGTCCTGGAGGCCGACGGCCTGCAAGGCGTCGAGCACGTCGGTGGTGCGCAGGCCATCGAACCTCTTCACCCAGATCATGGGATCTTCGTCGGGCAGTTCCTTGTAGGGGTACAGAACGGCGCCTTTGCGAAGCTGTTCGGGCGTGAAGGTGCGCGGTTGATCCTGGGCGAGCGCCGGGGCGGCGCACCACAGCATGGCGGCGATGGAGAGAATGGTTCGTTTCACTCAAAAGCTCCTCTAGTAATCTCTACCACAGGAGCTTGCCGGCAATCTGGACGCTGCGGGCGGCCTACTCCGCCCGGAGACCTTTGAAGGCGCCCGTCCCGGAATCCTTGCCTTTGAACGTGCCGGTGAGCTGCTTGTCCTCGACGGTGGCGGTCACTTCCACGGTTTCTTGCGGGTTCATTCGTACCTTGAAACTGAAGGTATTGCCTTCGATTCTGGGTTCCAGGGCCGGGATCTCATCGCCGGACTCGGCCACGATCACAGAGGCGGAAAGCTTGCCGCCATCTTCCTTGACGTTCAGGGTCCAGGCGACTTTGGCGCCCGATTCGTTGTTGACGGATGCGCAATTCCACTTGCCCACGATGGGGTTGCCGGACGAGGCCGGAAGAGCGAAGGCGGGCAAAACAACCAGCGCGATGGCGGCGACTGCTGCTTTCATGTAGTGTTCGACACCGGATGGGATGCGAAGTTCCGGTAATCCCCACGTTTCGCGGCAGGAGCGGCGTCAAAAGTCTGGACAAAGAGAGGTCCATCAGTACCGGTCTTGGTGTAGTAAAGGGCCCTCGCGTCCGCCGACTCGAGCGCCACGTATCAGCCGTTGCGCGTGATCTGCCCGGCCGCACCTCCCTCAAAAGGCACGCGCCAGATCTCGAAACGGCCGGTGCGATCGGAACCAAAATAGATCCACTTTCCATCGCGCGACCAGGCCGGAACTACGCTATTGAACGGGCCGTCCGTCAATAGCCGGGACTGGCCGCCGCCCGACTCCACCAGTCTGACGTTCCACCGGCCGTCTTTACCCTGGGCGTCAAAGGCGATCCAGCGCCCGTCAGGCGACCAGCGCGGCGAGCCGTGAAATTCCTCAAGATCCCTTGTGAGCGGCGTCAGACCCGTGCCATCGGCATTGGCCAGCCAGATGGCCGTTCGTTCCGCGCTACGGCTCGAGGCGAAGGCAATGCGCCGGCCGTCCGGTGAGAACTGGGCATTCATGTCGGCCGCGGTGGATATCAGAAACGGTTCCGGTCTGCCTCCGGCGTGCATCCGCCAGACATCGGCGTTGATCATCGCGCGAGAAAACGCCAGCCGGTTCGCCTTGTGCGCGATGGCCGGATAGTAGGCTCCTTGCGAGGCGATTTCCAGACGTTGCGGCGCTGTGCCGCCGGCCTCATCCACACGAAGAAGGAATTGCGCCCCCTGGTGGCCGGCGCTATAAACTAACGAACGCCCATCCGGGCTCCAGGCAATGCCATAAATAGCTGCCGCCTGTTCCGTGAGTAGCCGCGGCTCGCCCAAGGGGAGCCAATCCGCGTTCAGCCGGACCACAAACAGATTGCAGTTCCGCGACCCTGCACAAGCGGCAAACGCCAGGGAGCGGTCCACCGGTGAAAATGTGGGGTCTCGATACGACTGGCCCGGACCTGGAGGCAGAAGCAGCCGCGCTTCGCCGCCTTGTGAGGGCGCCAGGAACAGCCCGCCTGCGTCCGCCGCCGGTTTCGGGTCCGTGGGCAGTTTCGCTACGGCGAGGAACTTTCCGTCCGGCGACCAGGCCGGGGCGCCCCCAAGCGCGCCGCCGGTGAGCTTCTGTTCCGGCCCACCGAGCGGCGAGATCAAGTAGACACCCGCCCGCGGGCCGCTCTTGCAAAACGCGATCTGACGGCCATCCGGAGACCAGGCGGGGGAATTGTCAGCGGCGGCGTCGGTGGTCAGGCGGAGGACCGCGTCGCCGCCGATCATCTTTACGTAGAGATCCACGTTATCCTGCCGCTCACCATTCCAGGCAAAGACCACCTGATTGCCATCCGGCGAAAACGAGGCCTGACTCTCCCTCCCCGCGAAGGTGGTGAGGGGAACGACGCGCGGCGGGGGCGGTTACCGGCCCCACGTGAGCCACAGGCCCGCCCCGGCGGCAGCCAGGACCAGGGTCACGGCAGCCACTGCCCACGGCCAGCGCCGGCGCTCGGTTTCCGGCGCCACGGCCGCCGCCAGCTTACCGGACTCGGATTCTTCTCTTAGCTCCTCCAGCAGCAGGGCGACATCCGTCATATGCTGGTGCCGCTTGCCCGGGTCCTTGCGGAGACAGCGAAGGACAATCCGCTCCAATTCGCGGGGGAGGCTATCGACAACCTCGCTGGGCGGCTTCGGCTCCCTCGTCAGCACCGCCGCCAGCGTGGACATCTAGGAATCCCCTTGAAAGGCGCGCTGGCCGGTCATCATCTCGTAGAGCACCGCGCCGAAGCTGAAGATGTCGCTGCGCGCGTCGACTTCCTTCCCCTGGGCCTGTTCGGGCGACATGTAGGCCGCGGTGCCGACGATGGCGCCTTCGTCAGTCTTCAGTCCGATGGTGGCGGTTGTCTCATCCTCCAAACCGGTCCGCTCGGACAGTTTCGCCAGACCGAAATCCAAAATCTTCGTCTGCCCGTGACTGTCCACCATGATGTTGGCGGGCTTGAGGTCGCGGTGGACGATGCCGGCTCCGTGGGCGCGGGAGAGTGCATCGGCGATCTGCACGGCGAACTTCAGCGCCTCGTTGAGCCGCAGGCCCTTACGCGGGATGAGTTGATCGAGCCTCTTGCCGGCGACGTACTCCATGGCGATGAAGTCCGTGCCGGCGGAGGAGGTGATGTCGTAAATGGTGATGATGTTGGGGTGGTTGAGCGCGCTCGCCGCCTTGGCCTCCTGGACGAAGCGGGCCTTGCGGCTTTCGTCGGCGACCTTCTCCGGCGGCAGACCTTGATGGCGACGAAGCGGTCCAGGTGGGTGTCGCGGGCCTTGTAGACGACGCCCATGCCGCCTTCGCCCAGCTTCTCGACGATCTCGTAGTGGAGCAATCGCTGGCCGATCATCGCCGCCGTTCCCGGATTCAGAGTCTTGTCTCTTGATCGAGTCTAATCCATTGAGAGCGCGCCGGGGCAACGAAGTCGCAGACGCAGAAAAGCCCGGCCATGCGGCCGGGCTTTTCGCTGATTGAATCCGGGCGAC
>JBHGBM010000106.1:0-16463 GCA_041946965.1 Bryobacteraceae bacterium | reverse complement strand
GGGGTTGATGGAAACGGGCCGGCGTTAAACGCTGGTACCGCGCCATAATCTACCAATGAGACTCGCGCTCGCTCTCTCGTTGGCCGCGGCTTGCGCGGCCCAGGTTCACCAAGCCGCCCCGGAGCTCGACCGCATCGTACCGCCCGGCGCGCAGGTCGAAAAGCTTGCCGGCGATTTCGGCTTTACCGAAGGCCCGTTGTGGATGCGCGGCGGCTTCCTGATCTTCAGCGACATTCCGAAACAGGTGATCCGCCGCTGGAACCCGGACGGCGCGGTCTCCGTATTTCGCGAAAGCTCCAACGGTGCCAATGGCCTGGCGCTCGACCGCGAGGGCCGCGTGGTGGCCTGCGAGCAGCTTGGGCGCCGGCTGGTGCGCTACGAACGGGACGGGAAGCTCACCGTGCTCGCCGAACGCTACGAAGGCAAGCACCTCAACAGCCCCAACGACGTGGTGTGCCGGTCCGACGGCAGCCTGTACTTCACCGACCCGCCCTACGGCCTGCCCAAGCAGGACGCCGATCCGGCCAAGGAGCTCGCCTTCAACGGCGTCTACCGCCTGGCGAAGGGCAAGCTGCAACTGCTCCACAAAGAGCTGACGCGACCCAACGGAATCGCGTTCTCACCGGATGAAAAGGTGCTGTACGTGGCCAATTCGGATGGAAAACGGAAGATCTGGATGCGCTTCGACGTGCGCCGCGACGGCGCGCTCGCCAACGGCAGCGTGTTTTACGACGCCACCAGCGTCACGGCTCCCGGCGGTCCGGATGGCATGAAGGTGGACACCGCGGGCAACCTGTACTGCACCGGTCCCGGAGGAATCTGGATTTTCTCGCCTGCCGCCCGGCATCTGGGCACCATCCAATTCCCGGAGACGCCCGCCAATTGCGCCTGGGGCGGCACGGACGGCAAGACGCTCTACGTTACCGCCCGTACAGGGCTGTATCGCATCCGGCTGAACATCGCCGGGCCGCGCGCCCGTTAAAACTCGTCCTGGCTCTTTTTCTTGGATTTCCGCCGCAGGATCACAATACCGAGCAGCACGACGGCGCCGACGCCGCAGATCACCTTGACCATGGTATCGTCGGACGGTTGCGGCTGGCCCCCTTCCTGAAGCAGCCAAAGGGCCCAGTACATCACGTTCATGAGCATGAAATGAGTATATCGGGTCCGCGCTGTCTATTCCAGTGCGGGTCCGAAAGAGGATAATTGCGGGTAGTGGGACTGCAAGGAAGATGCGGGCTGGTTGCGTGGATGGCCGCCGCGGCGGTCCTGGCCCAAGCCGGGGCGGCGCCGGCACGCGCTCCGCGTCTGGGCGCCGGGAAGATCCTGGTCGCGGCGCGCAATCTGCCCGATCCCAATTTCGCGCAGACCGTAATCCTGCTGGTGCAGCATGACCGGACCAGCGCCATGGGCCTGGCTCTCAACCGGCAGACGAAGATCCGGGTTTCCCACCTGCTGCCGGAGTTCGAAAAGGCGAAAGGCCGGCCGGAGACCGTCTATGCGGGAGGCCCGGTGGGGAGGACGGGCGTGCTCGCCCTCCTGAGAGCGCCGGAGAAACCCGCAGACGCGCGGCACGTGTTCGCCGACGTGTACATGGTTTCGAGCAAGGCGCTGTTGGAGAAGACCATCGCGGCGGGCGCCGGGGCGGACACGCTGCGTCTCTACCTGGGCTATTGCGGATGGAGCGCCGGCCAACTCGAGAGCGAGGTGGAAGCGGGGGTCTGGGAAATCCTGCCGGGCGACGCCGCCTGGGTGTTCGACCGGGACCCGGCTTCGCTGTGGCTGCGGCTGATCGAGCGGACGGAGCTGCGCATCGCCTGGCGCGGGCGTTGAGGCGAAGAGTGAAGCGCGTTTACCTCGGCCTGGGCTCGAACCTGGGTGGCCGCGAGCGGCGCCTGGAAGAGGCCATCGCCCGTCTGCACGGGCCGGACCTGCGCGTGGTTCGCATCTCACCCGTCTACGAGACCGCGCCCGTGGACGCGCCCCCGCAGGGCTGGTTCCTGAACCTGGTGGTAGAGGCCGAAACCGGGCTGTTCCCGCGCCAGTTGCTGGCGCGCACGGCGAGCATCGAACGCAGCCTCGGCCGCAGGCGGCTGATCTCCAAAGGCCCGCGCACGATCGACATCGACATCCTCTTTTACGGAGATGCCGTGATCGACATGCCGCAGTTGAAAATTCCCCACCCGCGCTATGCGGAACGCCGCTTCGTGCTTGTCCCCATGGCAGACCTCGCGCCCGATTTTCGCGACCCGGTCACGCGGCGCACCATGCGCGAACTGCTCGCGGCCGCGCCGGAGCAGGAGATTCGCCCCGCCGCATTTAGAGCAAAGCTAAGAGCATTTCCAGGATGATGATGATAGGTTCCGTAGGCATACGCCCTATCCCATCGGCGTAGCGGGGCGCGGGGTTTAGGGCCGTGCTGCGATTCCTCTGCATGTCTCACACCCGGTGCGGACTGCTCTGGCGGCAGGTGCTCACGCGAGCCCGAGAAGGGATGATCGATTGGGTGCCATCGGGAGAGCCATCAGATTGGAGGGTCTCAGCACGAAGACAAATTGCCTTGTCCCATACATGAGAATCGCCGGAAACGGCCACGGGAGCACCGCCTGGGAGGCTTGGAGGTACGAGGCGCTTGGCCCGCTCGTTGGCAGATGTCTGCTTGGGAAAAACATCTCGGTTGCGGCTCCGCCGCGTTGTGCGCATCCGCGGCCAAAATCCGGTCTCTTCTACAGTTTGAATAATTCCCGCAACCGCCGCGTCTGCACGCGGCTCACGGGGATCTCGGTCTGCTTGCGGTCGTCCATGCGGAGCTGGTAGCTGGATTTGAACCAGGGCACCACCTCCTTGATTTTATTGATGTTCACCAGGTACGAGCGGTGCACGCGCCAGAAGGTTTCGGGATCCAGGTTGGCCTGCAAGTCCTCGATGGTGCGGTAGTTTGAGACTCCTTCGAGGTTGCTCGCCACAACCTTGATCAGGCCTTCGGAAACGGTGGCGTATACCAGGTCGCGGGCGTCCACGATCAGGTTGCGGTTCTGGGCGCGCACCAGCAGCTTGGTGCGCTGGGGGCCGGGACGGGGCGCGGTTTCGAGCGGCTTCTGGCGGGCTTCGCAGGCCCGGCGGGCGCGCTCGATGGTCTCGGCCAGCCTCTCTTTTTCCACGGGTTTCAGCAGGTAGTCCATGGCGTCCACCCGGAAGGCCTCCACCGCGTACTGGTCGTATGCGGTGACGAAAATGAAATGGGGCAGCTCGGCTTCCTGCTCGCGGAGCCGCCGCACCACGCCCATGCCGTCGAGCCCGGGCATTTGGACGTCGAGGAAAACCAGATCGGGCTGAAGCTTCTGAATCAACTCCACCGCCTCCAGCCCGTTGCGTCCCTGGCCGATCACCTCGATCTCCTGGAAATCGCGCAGCAGGAAGGCCAGTTCTTCACACGCCAGCGGCTCGTCGTCCACAATAATGGTACCCAGAGTTGCCGTCGCGCGGTCGCGCATAGTGCTGGTATTATAGCAATTCGACAAAAGGAGACCCGTTCATTGCCCACCAAAGACAACGTCAAAATCGCTCCGCCTGAAGGGAAACTCGGGGTCCTGATTCCCGGAATGGGCGCGGTGACCACGACCTTCATCGCCGGCGTCGAGGCGATCAAGCGCGGCTTGGCGAAACCCATTGGCTCGCTCACGCAACTCGGCACTATCCGGCTGGGGAAGCGCACCGACGGCCGCAGCCCGAAGATCCAGGATTTCGTGCCGCTGAGCAGGCTGGAGGACCTTGTCATTGGGGCGTGGGACATCTTCGAGGACAACGCCTACGAGGCGGCCGTCAAGGCCGGCGTGCTCGACCAGCCGCTCCTCGACCAGCTCAAGTCCGAGCTCTCGGCCACCAGGCCCATGAAGGCGGTCTTCTACCAGGAGTTCGTCAAGCGCATCAACGGGCCCAACGTGAAGCCCGCCGGATCCAAGATGGAGCATGCCGAAATGGTGATGGACGACATCCGGCAGTTCCGCGAGCGCAGCGGCGCTTCGCGCCTGGTGATGATCTGGTGCGGCTCCACCGAGGTCTATCACGAGCCCGCCGCCTGCCACCAGAGCCTGAAGGATTTCGAGTTCGGGTTGCGGCACAGCGATCCGGAAATCTCCGCCAGCCAGATCTATGCCTACGCCGCGCTGAAGAGCGGCGTCCCCTACGCCAACGGGGCGCCGCACCTGACCACCGACAGCCCGGCGTTTCTGGAGCTCGCACGCGAGCGCAACATTCCGGTGTGCGGCAAGGATTTCAAAACCGGCCAGACGTTCATGAAGACCCTGATCGCGCCCGGCCTGAAATCGCGCATGCTGGGCCTTTCGGGCTGGTTCAGCACCAACATCCTGGGCAACCGCGACGGCGAGGTGCTGGACGAACCCGGCTCCTTCCATTCCAAGGAAGTCACCAAGCTGTCCGCGCTGGAGCAGATCCTTCAGAGCGATCTGTATCCCGACCTGTACATGCAGTTCTACCACAAGGTCCGCATCAACTATTACCCTCCGCGCGGGGATGCCAAGGAAGGCTGGGATAACATCGACATCTTCGGGTGGCTGGGCTACCCCATGCAGATCAAGGTCGATTTTCTGTGCCGCGATTCCATTCTGGCGGCGCCGCTGGTGCTGGACCTGGTTCTGCTGCTGGACCTGGCGCAGCGCGCCGGCATGCGGGGCGTGCAGGAGTGGCTCTCGTTCTATTTCAAGGCGCCCATGACCGCCCCGGGTCTCTACCCCGAGCACGACATTTTCATCCAGCTCATGAAGCTGAAGAACACGTTGCGGTGGATGAGAGGGGAGGACCTCATCACCCACCTCGGCCTCGAATACTACGACTAGGAGATTGGACTGAGAGTCCTCGTCATCGGCGGTACGTTGTTCATCGGCCGGAACCTGGTGGCGGAACTGCTGAAGGCCGGCCACAGAGTCACGGTGCTGCACCGCAAGCCGGGGCACCGGTTCGGCAAGCGTGTCGGCGAGATCGTGGCCGACCGCAACGACCCGGTCCAGGTGCGCGCGGCGCTGGCGGGCCAGCGCTTCGAGGCGGTCTTCGATAACGTCTACGACTGGGAACGGGGCACCACCGCCGCGCAGGTCGAGGCCACCGTGCAGGCGTGCGGATCGCGCATCCTCCACTACGTGTTCATGAGCAGCGTGGCGGCGTACGGCGACGGCTTGAACCACTACGAGAGCGATCCGCTGGCCCCGGACAATCACCCCGACCCTTACACCCGCAACAAGGCCACCACCGAGCGCATGCTGTTCCGCATGCACCAGCGCACCGGGCTGCCGGTGACCACCTTCCGCCCGCCGTTCGTTTACGGGCCGGAAAACCCCTATTACCGCGAGGCGTTCTTCTGGGACCGCATGCGCCTGGGACGGCCCATCATCATCCCCGGCGACGGCCACCGGCTCATGCAGTTCGTCTACGTGCACGACTTGGTGGCCGCCTGCGTCCGCGCCATCGAGGAGCCCAACGCGGTGGGGGAGGCGTTCAACATCGGCAACCCGCGGCCGGTCTCGCAGTCCGAGTTGGTGGCGGCGCTGGGACAGGCGGCGGGCGTGGAGCCGAATGTCGTCCGGGTGCCGCGCGAAACCATCCAGCAACTGGGCGGCGATCCCATGGGCAACCCCGCGTACTTCGGCGTCTATTACGATCTGCCGGCCATCACGGAGAACGTCACCAAGGTGACGCGCGTGCTCAAGATCAAGCCCACGCCTTTTGACGAGGGCCTTAAAGCGACCTACCGCTGGTACGTGAGAACCAGGCGGGCCGAGCCCGACTTCAGCTTCGAGGACCGGCTGATCGCCGCGGCCTCGGCCGAAGTCCGCAATGACAAGCCGTTGCGCCCGGCTCCACGCCTGAGCTGACGGCGGGCTCAGTTCCTCTTCGTAAGCGTTACTTTCGCTTCCAGCGGCTTGCCGTCCCGCAGCACCTTCACCGCGACTTCGTCACCCGGCTTCTTCGTGCGCAGCACGTAGGTGAAGTCGTAGAGGTTCTGGATGGGCTTGCCGTCGAACTCCACCAGAATGTCGCCGCCCTTCAGCCCCGCTTTGGCCGCCGGCGAGCCCTCGCGCACGTCGGCGAACTTCACGCCTTTTGCGCCCTCGCCGAAATCGGGCACGCTGCCGAAGTAGGCGCCGTAGCCCGGCCCGCCTCCGCCCATCGAAGGCGGCGGAGCCACCTTGACGAACCCCGGCCGGCCGGGCGCCTCGGCCAGCCGGGCGGCCACGTCGGAGATCAGCGTCAGCAGCCGCACCGTGCCCGGGCCGTCGATCTTGTCCCACGTGTCGCTGGGCTTGTGATAGTCGCCGTGCAGCCCCGAGAAGAAGAACAGCACCGGCACCTGCTTGGTGGTGAACGAGGTGTGGTCGCTCGATCCGTACCCGCCCACGTCCGAATAATCCAGCTTCAAGCCGGGGTGCCTGGCCGCAACTTCCTCGAGCAGCGCCTTCAGGGTGGTGCCGCTGCCCGTGCCTCCCACGAAGACCTTGCCGTCGCGCATGCGCCCGATCATGTCCATGTTGATCATGGCCACGGCCTGGCCCATGGGCAGATCCGGATGATTCACGTAGTAGCTGGAGCCGAGCAGCCCCAGCTCCTCGCCCGCGAACGCCAGGAACAGGACGCCGCGTTTGGGCTTCGGCCGCGCGGCGAACCAGCGCGCCAGCTCGATCACGCCCGCCGTTCCCGAAGCGTTGTCATCCGCGCCGGGATGCACCGTGCCCGTCTGCGAGGGCGCCAGCGAAAACTGTTCGCCCAGGCCCAGGTGATCGTAATGCGCGCCGATCACCACGTACTCGCCGGTCTCGCCCGGCAGGTACGCCGCCACGTTGTGCACCGTTTTGACGGCGCGCTCCAGATCGAGGCGGGCATCCACCTGCAAGGAATCCGGAAACGCGAACGACTGCGGCCGCAGGTCCTTGTCGATCGCTTTCTGGATGTCTTCCAGCTTCCTGCCCGCCAGCGCGAACCACTGCTCGGCCACCGCGGTCTTCACCTGCGAAAACGGGATGCCCGCATCGGCCGGACCCACCGAGCGCGAAAAGCTTTCCAGCGCGTCCTCGGAGCCGGGATGGTTGCCGCGGTCCATCACCAGGATCACGCCGCGCGCGCCGTGCATCTTGGCGTTGGATGCCTTGCTGAAGAACTGCGCGTGCTCCGTGTACACCTTTCCGGCGAAGACGCTCTTTTCATCGAACTCCTGTGGCTCATGCCGCAGCAGCACGGCGATCTTGCCCTTCACGTCCACGCCCGCGTAGTCGTCGTAGTTGTACTCGGGCGCGGTGATGCCGTAACCCACGAACACCAGCGCTCCGGCCAGCGGCGCCTTCGACGAGAAGTTGAACGGAATAAACTCGTCCTGGAACTTCAGCGTGTGGGTCACCCCGGCGCCGGTCCACGCGAACCGGTTGCCCGGTCCCAGAGTGGCGTTGGTGGTTACGTTAAACGCCTGAAGGTAGTCTCCGCTGGCCAACGGTTTCAAGCCCGCCGAGCGGAACTGCGCGGCGATGTATTGGGCCGCCTTCTCCATGCCCGGCGTTCCCGTGCCGCGCCCTCCCAGTTCCGGCGAGGCCAGGTATCTCACGTCATTGACGTAGCGCGCCGGGTCGAGCGCCGCCGTGCCGGCCCATGCCGCGGCGGCGCAGATAAGAACCAGCGCGCAGGCAATCCGCTTGCGCGCCAAAACACGATGAAGCATCCGGCTCCGTCCTCCCGAGTGCGGTCCCGCCTACTTTGCTCCGGGGATGTTCAGCTTCAGCTCGCAGCCGCAATCCTCCCCGGCGTTCTTGGCGGTCTTCTGGTATTCGATCTCGTAGTCGATGACGTTCCGCAGCGTGGCCCAGTCGATCCGTCCCACCAGCCGCCGCCCGTTGACGAACAGCGTGGGCGTGGAGTTTACGTTGAGCTCGCGCGCCTCGGCCATGTTGCGGTTGACTTCATCTTCGGTCGCCCGCGCGTCGATGCAGCGCCCCAGTTGCAGCGCATCGATCTCTTTCCCCTTGGCCCACTCCAGCACCTTGGTCTTCAGGTTTTCGGGCGTGATTTCCCCCTGGTGCTCGTAAATCCAGTCGTGATACTGCCAGAACAGCGTGGGGTTCTGGCGGAACACGCAGCGGCCCGCGATGGCGGCCGGCTTGGCCCAGGGGTGCAACTGTTCGAGCGGCATGTCCTTGAAGTACAGCCGCACCTGCTTGGGGTAGGCGCTCAGCAGGTTGTCGCGCAGCATCTTGGCCTCTTCCTTGCAGAAGGGGCACTGGTAGTCGCTGAACTCGACGATGACCACCGTGGCGCCGGGCGTGCCGAAGCTCGGTTGGGCCTGCGTCTTGAGCTTGTCGATCTCGCTCTTGAAGGGGTTCTGGGCGATGTCGTAGACCGTTCCTTGCAGGATCTTCTGGCCGTCCTTGGAGACATAGAAGGGGAAGTCCTGGCGGTTGGGACCCGCCGAGGCGTGCACCACCACGTCGAAGAATCCGGGCAGCGCGGAGGGTTTCGGATCGCTGATTTCAACCTTGACCGCCGGCGCGAACACGAACAGGTGGCGTACATAGGCCTCCAGGGCGGCCTTATCCAGCGCCGAGGGTTTCCTGGTAGGCGCCTTGGGCGCGGAAAACAGGAGCCCGCCCGCGACGGCGAGCAGCCACAACTTTCGGAACATTACTTTCATTCTAGCGTGAGCGCCTGCCCGCTCAGTTCACCCACCCGCTGCCGCAGGCGCAGCGTGAGCGCGCCGTGCTCCTGGAGGCGCATGCCTTCGGTCTCGATGGGCTCGCCCACCCTCAGCCGCACGGGACCCGGCCGCACCGCCAGCGACCCCATGGGCAGGCAGGCGCGCGTGCCCGCAATCCCCATGGGCGCCAGCGGCACGCCCGCTTTGATGGCGACGTACGCCGCGCCGTCCTTGAACTCCCCCAACTCGCCCTGCGTGCGCCCGCCCTCGGGAAAGATGAGCACCGAAACGCCGCGTCCGCGGATCTGCCGGGCGGCATCGCTCAGCAGCTTCAGGCCTTGCCGCGGGTCATCGCGCACCACCGGAAAATGGCCCGCGCGCCGGAGGTGGCCGCCCAGGAAGGGAATGCGGAACAGACTCTTTTTGGCGAAGAAGCGGAACTCCAGCGGGATATGCGCCGCGATCACCGGGATATCCAGCAGGCTCAGGTGGTTGCACGCGATCACGTAGCTCCGGCCGGGGTCCAGGTGGTGTAAGCCATCCACCTCGACCCGCATGCCTGCGGCCTTGACCAGCACCCGCGCCCACACGCGCGCGATGCGGTGCTGCAACCGGCCGGTCTTATCGAACAGCGAAGCCAGCATGGAAAGCGTGCCAAACACGACCGTATCGAGCACGATGATCGGGTCCGTCCAGAGCGCCGCCCTCAACATCCCAACAGCGCCTCCGCTTCACCCACCAGGAACAGTGAACCGGTGATCACCGTAACATCGGCCTCGCGCGCGCGTACCAGCGCCTCGGCCAGGGTGGCCGTGGCCTCAAGCCGCGGATGATCGAACATGGAAACCACCGTCTCCGGGCGCGCCGCCCGGGCCTGCCGGGGCGCGGTGGCGATCACCCGCTCCGCCCGCGGGAACAGGATGCCGCCCATCTCCGCGATGGCCTTGTCCCGCATGGCGCCGTAAATCAGCGTGACGCGCCGCTGGGAATAGAACCGGTCCAGGTAGGCGGCCAGCGCCCGCGCCCCGGCGGGGTTGTGCGCGCCGTCGAGAAGGATCTCGGGGTTTTGGGAAACCTGCTGCAAGCGGCCCGGCCAGCGCGCCGCGGCAATGCCGCGCTCGATGGCTTCCGGCGGCGTCCCGAGCCGCGCCAGCGCCATCGCCGCGGTGCGCGCGTTCTCCACCTGGTGCTCGCCCGCCAGCGGGCACCGGATCGCCAGCCCCCCTACGCGGAAGGAGCTTCCGCGCGCGTCCACCTGCAAATCTTCCACGGGCCACTGGGAGGTGCGCCCAACCGGGGCGCCCGCCCGCCCGGCCGCCTCGGCCAGCACCGCCTCCACCTCCGGGCGCTGAGCCGCGAACACCGCCGGCACACCGGGCTTAAGGATGCCCGCCTTCTCCCCGGCGATGGCTTCCAGGCTCTTGCCCAGCAGCGCCTCGTGATCGTAATCCACCGGCGTGATAACCGTCATCCGCGGCGTCACCACGTTGGTCGCGTCCAGCCGGCCGCCCAGCCCCACTTCGAGCACGGCGGCGTCCACGCCCTCCTCGCGGAACACCAGCATCGCCATGGCGGCCACGGTTTCGAAGTAGGTGGGATGCATGTCCATAGCAGGCATCGCCTCGGCCGTTTGATGGACGCGCTCAAACGCCGCGGCGAAGCGCTCCGGCGGCACCGGCGCGCCGCCGATGCGTATGCGCTCGGTGGGCTCCACCAGGTGCGGCGAGGTGAACAGCCCGGTGCGGCGTCCCGCCGCCCGCAACCCGCTTTCGATCATGGCGCAAGTGGACCCTTTGCCGTTGGTGCCGGCCACGTGGACGAATGCCACCCGCGCCTGCGGGTCCCCCAGCGCCGCCATCAGCGCCCGCATGCGTTCGAGTCCCAGGCGCGCGGACCTGGCCTCGTTGCCCAGAGCGTACAGGAACTGCACCGAATCGGGATAATTCACGGCTATCCCGCGAGGAACTTGAGGGCTCTTGAGATATACGCCTTCAACTCGGGGCGGGGCACCACGGCATCCAGCATGCCGTGTTTCAACAGGAACTCCGACCGTTGAAATCCCTCGGGCAGCTTCTGCCGTATGGTCTGCTCAATGACGCGCGGGCCGGCGAAACCGATCAACGCGCCCGGTTCGGCGATGTTCAGGTCGCCCAGCATGGCGAAGCTGGCCGTCACGCCGCCGGTGGTCGGGTCGGTCAAGACGCTAATATAGGGGACGCGCGCCTCGTCCAGCCGCATCAGCGCTGCGGAGATCTTGGCCATCTGCATCAGGCTGACGGCGCCCTCCTGCATACGCGCGCCGCCCGAAGCCGAAACGATGATCAGCGGGCTGTTCTCCTCGATCGACCGCTCGATGGCGCGGGTGATCTTCTCCCCCACCACACAGCCCATGCTGCCGCCGATGAAGCGCGCCTCCATCGAGCAAATCTGCACGCGCCGTCCGTCCAAGGTGCCCGCCGCCGCGATCAGGGCGTCGGTGAGCGCGGTGGCTTTCTCCATCGCGTCCAACCGGTCGCGGTAGGCCTTGCTGTCCACGAAGCTCAGCGGGTCGCCCGAGCGCAGCCCCGTATCGTACTGCTGGAAATCGCCGTCCAGCAGCATGCGGATGCGCGAAAGTGCGTCCACGCGGCCATGGTGGCCGCACTTGGGACACACTCCCAGCGTGCCTTCCAGTTCCTTCTTCCAGATGATTTGGCGGCAGCCGTCGCACTTCTGCCACAGTCCCTCGGTGCGAACGCGGTGTTCGCTCTCTCCGCCGGGAGCAGCCGGGGCCGCGGGTTTGGGCTGCCGTTTGAACCAGGACATCTGACTGATCTACGTTATCGCGGGTAGGGATGGCCCCGCAAGGTGGCCAGGGCGCGGTAGATCTGCTCGGCCAGCATGGCCCGCGCCAGCTCGTGGGGAAAGGTCATGGCGGAGAGGGACAGCAGCAGGTCCGCCCGCTCGCGCCAACCCGGCGGCAGCCCATCCGCGCCGCCGACCAGAAACACCAGGTCGCGGCCCTCCATCCTGGCCCGGTCCACCAGGGCGGTGAAGGCCGCCGAATCGTGGGTCGTGCCCGCCGGGTCCAGGTAGACGCGGCGCGCGCCGGGGTGTTTGGCCGCCGGGTCCGCGCGGTCCGGGCGGATCTCGCGCATTTCGGCCGGAGTGAAGCGCCCGGCGCGCTCCATGAAATCGGCGGCCATGGCGTTGGCGTGCGGGTCCCGGGGCTTGCCGATGTAGTAGAGGTAGATCTTCACTCGGAAGGAATTTCCACGCTTTTGGCGGCGCGCCAGAGGCGTTCGAGGTCGTAATAGGAGCGCGCCTGCGGCGAGAAGATGTGGACCAGCAGGTCGCCGTAATCGGCCAGCACCCACTCGGCCTCGCCGTAACCTTCCACATTCAGCGGACGCTCGCCGCGCTCTTTCAACTGGGCGTGCACCTCGTCGCTGATGGCCTGGATCTGGCGGGCGTTGGTCCCGGTGCAGATCACGAAGAAGTCGGCGAAAGAGGTGACGCCGGTCAAGTCCAGCACTTTGATGTCGGAGGCTTTCTTGGATTCGGCGGCGCGCACGGCCGTGAGCCAGGTGGGAATGGGTTCGGCGTTCTGGGTCAGAGTCCGCTCCTTTGTTCGTATCGTACTACAATGGAAACGAATGCGAGGTTTGCTCGGACTGACGTTGGTGGTGTGCGCGTGCGCGCCTGCCCAGGCTCCCGATCCCGAAATCACTCGCGCCCGGGCGGCCATTGAAAGGCTCCGCGGGCTGGTGGAGGCCGGGGCCGCGCCCCGCGCCCAGCTCGAGCGCGCCGAAGCGGGCCTCGCCGACGCTCAGGACGCCGCCTTGCTGCGCAAGACGCTGTACGGCTCGGATTTGACCGAGGAGCTGGCCGATGCCATGACGGCCGCAGCCGAAAGGCGTCTGGGGCGGCGCCAAGCGGACCTCGCCGAGGCCGAGAAGTTGGTGGAGGCGGGCGCGGCCACGCGCTTCAGCCTGACCCCCCTGCTCGAAGAGCTGGACCGGGCGCGAAAGGAACGCGACCTGGCGGATTCCCGCGCGCGGCTCTGCCGCGAGCTCGCCCAGGTCGCCCGGCTGGAAGAAGAATATCAGCGCGAGGCCGAGCGCGCTTCCTCCTCCGCCCAGTCCATGGCGGAACGCTTTGACGGCAGCGCCGGGTTCCAGGTGAGCGATTTCCACATGCTCCGGACCGCTTATGAAGGCCACTTCGGATCGCAGTTGCCGGTGAGCGCCATGGGCGAGACCGCGGTACACCGCGCCCTGGGCTTCGATCACCGCGACCGCGTGGACGTGGCGGTGCATCCCGATCATGCCGAGGGAGTCTGGCTGCGGCGCTACCTGGAATCGCGCGGCATCCCCTACATCGCATTCCGTCAGGCGGTGCGGGGCAAAGCCACCGGCGCACACATCCATATCGGGCGGATGAGCCCGCGCCTCGGCAGAACGGAGACGGCCGTGGCCGGCGGCTCATGAGCAATCTCCGCGTCCTGATTTCCGAGGCGGAAATTCAGGAGCGCATCCAGCAACTCGGCGCGCAAATCGGCCGGGACTACCCCAATGGCTCCCTGCACCTGATCTGCATTCTGAAGGGCGCCTGTTTCTTTTTCGCCGACCTGGCGCGCGCCATCAAGCGCGACGTCTACGTCGATTTCATGGGCATCTCCAGCTACGGCAAGGACAAGAAGACCTCCGGTGAAGTAAAGGTCACCAAGGACCTGGACTACTCGCTGGAAGACGCGCACGTGCTGCTGGTGGAGGACATAGTGGACAGCGGCATCACGCTCTCCTACCTGATGCACGTGCTTGAGCAGCGCAAGCCGCGCTCCATCCGCATAGCAGCCCTGCTGGACAAGCCCGACCGGCGGCAGCGCCCCGTGGAGGTGGCCTACGTCGGTTTCCGCATCCCGGACGAATTCGTAGTGGGCTATGGGCTGGATTACGCCGAGCGCTACCGCAACCTGCGCGACGTTTGCGTGCTGGAGTAGCGGGTGCGCCGGGGGGGGGCCTATGCCCCCATGTTATGATGTATTAGAATTCCCTTTGGAGGAAAGACACGAATGGGTCCCCTGGGTTGGCAGGAAACCGTCTTCCTCTTTGTCCTTGCGCTCCTGATTTTCGGCCCCAAGAAGCTGCCGGAATTGGGGCGCACCCTGGGCAAAGCGATGACGGAGTTCCGCCGCGCATCGAGCGAGCTTAAGGCTACGTTCGATCGAGAAATGCAAACCCTGGAGCGGGAGAACGATTCGCTTAAGGAAGTCACGAGCCAGTATTCGCCGGACACCTACAATTACGACTCCTATTCGTACGACTACAACTACGACGGCTCCAATGACACGTACGGATCCGAGTCAGGCAGTTCCACCGCAACGGAAAGTTCCACAGAAAGCGCATCCGCAACTCAGGGCGCTGACTCCCAAACCGCCGCCGCGCCGGAGGGCACCGTAGCCCAGGGCGCCGAGACGGCAAGCGCATCCAACGGCTTCGAAGCCGCCGCCTCGCACGCTGAGGACGGCGCCGCGCCGGAAGATGCGGCCCATGCTGCATCGACGACGGAACAAAAAGCGTAGTAGTCAATGGCATTCACCGATGAACAGCCGGGAGGCGCCCCTCCCTCGGCGGAAGATCCGTCCGTAGACCAGCCGGGGGATGCCGCCGCCGTAGATACCGCAGACGGCAGCTACCTCGACGACGGCTACCCGACCGAGGACTCCGGCGCCGAAACCGCCGTGGCCACCGTGCCCGCGGCCGAAACGTCCCCCGCTCCGGCCACCCAGTCCGGCGCGGGCGGTAAGGCGCCTCCTCCGCCGCCGC
This sequence comes from Bryobacteraceae bacterium, assembly GCA_041946965.1. GTDB lineage: Bacteria > Acidobacteriota > Terriglobia > Bryobacterales > Bryobacteraceae > JBHGBM01. The sequence continues at coordinate 1,967 of JBHGBM010000106.1, read as the reverse complement.
CGGACAAAGACGGAAACAGCGGCGGAGACGATGAGGAAGAGGGCATGCTGCGCATGTCCTTCCTCGAGCATCTGGAGGAACTGCGCGCCCGCATCATCAAAGCCCTGCTGGGCATCGGCGTCGCCTTCGCCCTCAGCCTGACGTTCACCAACGACTTGTGGCGCATCGTCGCTCAACCGGCCGTGGGCGCGCTCAAGACGCTGGGGTTCCCCAACCCCGGCCTCACCCAGATCACGCCCATGGAAGTCTTTAATGTGGTCTGGATCAAACTGCCCATCCTTTGCGCCATCTTTATCGCCTCGCCATGGGTGCTGTACCAGGTGTGGGCGTTCATCGCGCCCGGGCTGTACAAGCGCGAGCGCCGCTGGGCCGCGCCGTTCATCCTGTGCTCGGCCGGTCTGTTCATTCTGGGCGGTCTGTTCGCTTATTTCGTCGCGTTCCGCTTCGGACTGGCTTTCCTGTTGGGTATCGGGCGGGGTAATTACATTACCCCCATGGTGTCGGTCACGGAGTATTTCGATCTGTTTGTCAACGTGATCCTCGGCGTGGGGCTGGTTTTCGAGCTGCCGGTGCTGATTTTCTTCCTCACGCTGCTCCGGGTGGTGAGCCCGCGCTTCCTGGTGCGCAACAGCCGGTACGCCATACTGGTGATCTTCCTCATCGCCGCGGTGGTCACTCCCACGCCGGATATCTTCAACCTGATGCTGTTCGCCACGCCCATGTGCCTGTTGTTCTACGTGGGCATCTTCGCCAGTTACCTGCTGGTGTTGCAGCGCGAGAACCGCAGATTCCCGTGGCGGAAAGTGTTCTATGTAGCTGGTGTGGTCATGGTCGCGCTTGCAGGGCTCCTGTACCTCGCGTTGACTAAGTACGGGTACCACTTAGTACCGCACTGGCCATTCCTCGCCCGCTAGGTTCCCGACGGCCGGATCGTGTTGTTGTACTATCTGAAAAGACGATGGACCTTTACAAAACGATCCGGCAGCTCTACGAGGAACGCGAGCGGCTGGATCGTGTGATTGCGTCGTTGGAAGAGCTGCAAAGTACCGGCATCGATTTGAACGCCCCCCTACCGGTCAAGCGTCGCGGCCGGAAATCGATGAATCCGGATGAGCGGCGGGAGGTTTCCGAGCGTATGAAGCGCTACTGGGCCAACCGCAGGAAGCCCAAAAAGTAGGCCGGCGCGGGCCCTCGCGGTCCGCGTCAGCCGATCTTGAAGTACCAAAGCCAGAAATACTGCTGTCCGGCGCCGTGCCGGTAGCGCGGCTCGAACCCGCACCGTTCGGCCATGGCGACGGCATCCTCGTCGGAGAAGGGCACCCCCAGCCAGGTGTCGTCCGGCTGGGACACCACCGTAGCGTCACCTTGCACCTGGAACTTGAACAGCGCGCCGGGACGCAGCAACCGGTGCACTTCCCTCACGTAATTCTCGATCACGTCGCGGCTGGGGATGTGCTGGAACACAATCGAAGAAAAGGCAAAATCGAAGGGCTGGTCCGGCAGGACGGAGAGGTCCCGGCCGTTGTTCTGGTAGACGTGCGCATGGGGATAGGCAGCCAGCGCCTGCCGCGCCTGGCGCACCATTTCGGCGCTGATATCCACGCCGTGCACCTCGCCGAAGACGTCGGCCAGCGCCCGCGTGACGCGCCCGGCGCCGCAGCCGATCTCGAGCACCCGCATCTGCCTGGGAAGCTTCCCCTGGCAAATGTTGGTCATGTCGGTGAGAACCTCCTCCGCCACGGTGCGCCGCCCGGATTCGAAGAACTCTTCGTCGGTCCAATTCCGGTTGGCGGTATTCACGTAAAAACGCGCGTTTTCCCTGGCCCGGCGGTCCCAGTCCTCGCGCATTTTTTCCAGTTGCCGTTCGATGTCGGGGCGGCTCATCATGCTATATTGTAGTTGACCTTGCGTGGGCGAGTAGCTCAGCTGGGAGAGCACGGCGTTCGCAACGCCGGGGTCGTGGGTTC
>JBHGBM010000105.1:0-17058 GCA_041946965.1 Bryobacteraceae bacterium | reverse complement strand
ACAATGACATGGTTCCGGACGCCGATCCGCCCGTTCTCCCGCCGATAGCCCCAGAATGTCTGTTTTGTGAGATCGATAGCCAAAATTCCGTTCCTCCCTCTTACCAGCGCTTCGTCTTCAGGTTGTGCACGTGGACGTGCTGCCCCACTTGAACCGGTGACGTGGTCCGACCGACATCGACGCCGTACTTGATCACCGTGTCATTGGCCGCCAATTTCCGGACCGCCAGCTTGTGTCCGATCGGTATGGCGTCCAACGCATCCACGTGGATGGTCTTGTCCTGATCCATGATCCAGCCGGTGAGCCGATCCTGCGCCTTGACGCCTTCGACTACCACAACGCCGACCGAGTCGCGTTCGTCGTGAACTATGAAATGAACCGTTTCCATTGTTCTCCTTAATCAGTTGATGTGCGGTCAGATCGCCGGGAAATCCCGCGCGGTCACGAACCGGTTTTCCCGAATGCTGATATCCGCTCCGTAGGCGAGTTTCGAGGGTTCGAGCGCGGCTTCCGGGCTGAGCGGCGAGGGGGTCCTCTTGCGGACATTTTCGAGGAACTCGCGGTACATCTGCACCTCCGCTGAGCCTTCGTCATCGCCGGAAGCCTTCACCGGCTGAAGCGGCCCGTCCAGCGTGGCGCTCATCTGAAGCTTGCCCCCGTCGCGCCGGATGACGCCCTTGTCGCCGATGATCAGGAGCTTGCCGCCGGCCGCCCGCGAGAAGCACGTGAAGGAGTAGTTCAGCCGCGCCCCGTTGGCGAATTCCGCAAGCAGCGATGAAACGTCGCGGGTGTCGCGGTCCTTATAGTGCACCACTCCGCCCGATGCCGAAAGCCGCACCAGCGGCGAATTGACGATGGACGTGACCATCGCCAGGGCGTGGATCGAGAACTCCAGTTCGCTCGACCCGGAAGTCCGCGCCAGCAGGCGCCAACTCACCTTCCGCCCGGTCTTCGGATCGTCGACCAGCGAGGTGCGCGGGTTCCAGTCGTTGCGGTACTCCTCGTAGTTGATGAACTTCACCGGGCCGATGGCGCCGCTTTCCACGATGCGCCGGATTTCGGCATCGCCCCGAGAATAGCGCCGTTGCATGCCCACGCAAACCACGCGGCCGGACCGGCGGGCTGCGCGAATGATGTCCACCGCCTCCTTGTAGTTCATCGCCAGCGGCTTTTCCAGCATCACGTCCTTGCCGGCCCGCAACGCGGCCAACGTCATTTCATGATGCAGGTAGCCGGGAGTCACGATCGCCACCGCGCCCACGTTCTTGTCCTTCAGCAGCTCGCGGTAGTCCGTGTACATCTCCGGCCTGGAGGGCAGGCCCTGCGCCGCCTTCTGCATGCGCGCCGACTCCAGGTCGCACAGCGCCGTAATCTTCGATTCGCCCTGAAGCTGCTTCAGAGCGTTCAGGTGGGCACCCGAGCGCAACCCCACGCCGATCACACCCACGTTCACCGGACCGGCCTGCGCCGCCGCGGGTGCGGCGCCCATGGCCGCCAGTCCGGCCCCGATCATCTCTCTGCGCGAAATAGAACGATCCATGACAGTCTCCTATGCTTCAAAAACTTTATGCCGACGCGAGCTGCCGCCGGATAAACGCGATGTTCTTAGCCGTGGACTCGATGCACTGTTCGGGCCCGGAGTGGGAACTTTCGAAAACCAGCCAGCCCTGGTAACCGATGCGCCGGATCGCCTGCAAGGCGGCCGTCCACTCCACACGGCCCGGCTCCTCCAGCAGGCGGTCCTCATTCTTGACGTGAATCTGCGCGATGCGCGATTTGCCGATAATCTCGTGACCCGCCGCGCCCTGGCCCTTGTGCCCGAAGCGCTCCACGTTGTCTGCGTCATAGTAGACCTTCACCGCGGGTCTCGCCACCAGGTCGATCAGCTTCTTGTCGTCGGCGGGACTCAGGGAGGTCTCGAGGCCGAGCGTCACGCCCGCGCCGGCCGCGGCGCCCGCCACCTTCTGGAGCATTTCCACCACGGGGCCGTAGGACGCCTCCTGATCCATGCGGGGACAGTTCGCGTTGAACGCGGCGGCCAGGATCACCCTGGCCTTCAGGGCCTCCGCCGCGGCGATCGATTTCCGGATCGCCTCCTCGGCGGGGCCGGGTTTTACCAGCGACGCGCCCTCGGCCCAAATGCCCGCCAGCGAGGGGATTTGCATTCCCGTCTTCGCGGCGCCGCGCCGATAGGCCTCAAGGGTGTCCCGGTCCCATAACGTGGTCTTTTGAAAGTGAACCTGAAGCTCCACGCCGGTTATGCCGGGAATGCGGCGCGCGAGGTCGAACACCTCCGGCCCCGGCTTCCTGGTCATGCTGGCCTGCCGGTGCCCTATCGGGTGCGCTGCACTCGCCTTCCGGGCGGCCGCCAGAGGGGCGGCAAGACAGGTGAGAACGAATTTTCTTCGATGCATGGGGTCATGGCGAAGTATATCAGATATCAGCTCTGCGCGCCGCGCTTGGGCCAATCGAGCGCCTGCCGGTTCATAAGCAGGTCGTTCGGGTAGAGAGAATTGACGTTCTCGGGCGTCACCAGGCGGTGCTGCGTGAACACGGCGGGAGGATACGGCCGGTCTTCCAGCATGTCCAGCGCCAGCCGGAGGAGTCTCTCGCCATAAGACTCCGGGAAGTAGGCGACCGAGCCGATCAGGCGCGTGTTCGGGCGGCGCATCTCCTGGCGCGACTCGAAAACGGCGTCCTGGCCGATGATGCCGCACTGTTGTTCGCGGCCGAACTCGCGAAAGGCCTCGAGCGCCGCCAGCGCGGACGGGTCGTTGACGGCGCCCAGCAGAATGCGCCGGGCGCGGCTGAAACGCAGATGCCGCCGCACGGCATCCAGCGTGTTCTCATAGCGTGCTTGCGTGTCGTAGCGAAACAGTGGAATCTTCGTGCTGCGAGGCAATACGCTGACGATCCCGTCATACACGCCCAGAATCCTCGCGTCGAGCACCGGACCGCCGGGCGCCGATTGAATCAGGATGATCTCATCAGCCTGGCCTCCCCAATGGCGCACCGCCCAGCGGCCCAGATGCAGGCCGCCGATCCGGCCGGCTTTGTAGTTGTCGGCGCCGAAGTACACCGCGCCGGGGTGCGGATTGTCGACCGCAATGAGCGGAATTCCCGCGCGGGAGAATTTCTCCGACACCAGCGGCGCAATTTCCGCGATGCGCTGGAACTCGATGGCCAGGTCGACTTTCCTCTGCACCAACAGGTCAGCGTTGCGAAGCGCCACCGAGCGGCTGGCACGATTATTGAGAACCACCAGGTCGACTTCGTTCGACCTCGCCGCCGCCGCCAGAGATTCCGTCACCGTACTGATGAACGGGATTACTTCGCTCTGCGCGGCGTAGCCAATCAGGTACCTCCGGGTTCTTAGCGGCCGGAATCGCGAGCGGTAGGCGCGCGGTCCGACTTTTTCGATGAGCCCCTTGGCGGCAAGGGTCGCAAGGATGCGAAAGGCCGTGACCTTGTTCATCCCCGCGCGCTGGGCGACTTGCACCAAGTCGAGCAGTTCGGAAGACTCACGGAAGCAGGCCAGGACATCGCAGGCTCGGGCCACGGACCGGATCGTGTAATCGGACTGCGGAAGGGGCGCGGACCGGCTCGTGCGTTTCATGGAATGAAACATCATATCAGACCATCTCATCCGAAGAGCGGCCCTTGATCTGGACTCGAATGAACTGATACGGCGTTCCGGCGAGTGGCAGCCGTCGGGATTTATTACATGGCGTGAAACGATTTTCAGGCAGCCGCCCCTTCCTTGCCGATCCGCCCGGGCTGGCATAGCATACTTCTTACACGCTTCCGGAGGTGCTAGTGGCCCGAATCATCGGTGTGGTCTTTCTCTATGGCGCGCTCACGGTTCAAGTGGCGCACAGCGCCGGTCCGATCTGGAGCATCGGCGCCGCCAACAACTCCGCCGACGAGTTCTCCCCCGGTTCGGCCCGCTCTCTGGTCTACGACACGGCCGTCGCCGGCCCGAAGGACTGGCGCGAGCGGATCGAGGCCGATCAGCGGTACGTGATCCGGTTCCATCTCACGGAGGCCCCCGGCGCCGCGGTCCTCGCCATCGAAGGCTTTCTCATGGAAGCCGGCCCGGACATGATCGAGGTCGTAGTAAACGGGCGACGCGGCACGTTCCGGGTGACGCCGCTTCACGGGAAGGATCTCGACATGCGGCAGGGCAGCATCCTGACGCACACCCGAGTCTCGCTGCGGGTTCCCATCCAGGCATCCTTCCTCAAGCCGGGCGCGAATGAGATCGCGCTTTCGGTGACCGGGGAAGGCGGCGGGACGGTCTACTTCGACTGGCTGGCGCTGGAGCGCCCGAGCAAAGCCGCCGCGGGGGCCCTCGACGTCGCCGTCGAGCCAACCATATTCTTCCGGCGTGCAGACGGACAATTGAAAGAAGTCACCCGGATCATCATTCATCATTCGCGGCCACTGAAGAATGCGTCGTTCGCGCTCAAGGCCGGCCCGTTCGCCACGCAGGCGGGCATCCCCGACGACGGCTCCGAGTTCGGCGAGCGCGTGGTGGAACTCGATCTGCCGGCGTTTCCATCGCCGCAGCCCTACGAGTTGACGCTGACCACCAGCGAGGGCGCGTATCCGTTTCGCGGAACTTACCGTCCGGAGAAACGCTGGAAGCTGTTTGCCGCGCCGAAGATTCACAACGACATCGGCTACACCGATCTTCAGCAAAGCGTCGAGGAGCTTGACAACCGCAACACCGACCGCGCCATCGACTTCATCGCGCGTTTTCCGTTCTACAAGTTCAACCTTGAGGTATCGTGGCTAGCGGAAAACTACCTGAACTCGAGAACGCCGCCCCGAATCAGGCAACTCGTGGATCTGGCCAAGGGCGGGCAGATCGGCGTGGGCGGTCTGTACCTCAATCTGCTGACCGGCCTGGCCACGGGCGAAGAGATGTACCGCGCGCTGTACTTCTCGGCCGCCCTCCGCCGGAAATACGGCATTCCGGTCCGCGCCGCCAGTTTGACCGACACGCCCTCGCACCCGTGGTCGCTGCCGTCCCTGCTCGCCGACGCGGGCATCCGCGGCTTCGCGCTGGCCAGCAACCAGCATCGCGGCGCGCTGCTCATCAACAGCACGCTGAATGAAGATTCGCCGTTCTATTGGGAAGGCCCCGACGGGCGGCGGGTGATCGCGTTTTTCTCGCGCAGCTACCAGCACCTGGACCGGATCAGCGGGGCCAAGCCCTCCGCGGCGCGGATGCGGCGGGCGATGGCGCAGGCGCTGGCGCGCTACCGGCGCCCGGAATGCGTTGTGGACGCGATCTATCTGTTCGGCCAATCCACCGACAACGCGGACCTTCGCCTGGACGGACCCGAGGCGATCCGCGAGTGGAACAACGCTTACGAGTACCCCAAACTCGCCGCCGCCACCGACGCGGAATACTTCGATTACATCGAAAAGAATTTCTCGGGAAAGCTGCCTGTCTATCGCGGAGACGGCGGATCGTACTGGCACGATGCCGCCGGCAGCTCCGCCGCCTTCACCGTGAAGAACCGGGACTCGCAGCGGCTGCTTCCGCTCGCCGAAACCCTTTTCGCGTGGGCCTCGCTGCTCGATTCCCGGCTGCTGTACCCCGCCCCCGCGCTGCGCTCGGCCTGGAACGAGGTGCTGTTTTACGACGAGCACACCTGGGGCGCCCATAACAGCATCTCGCAGCCGGACCGGAGCTTTGTCACCAGCCAGTTCGAGTTCAAGAAGGCGCACGCCGAACGCGGCCATTGGGCGGCCAACGACCTGCTGATTCACGCCATGAACCGCATGGCGCAGTTCATCACCGTGGAGAAGCCCGTGCTGCTGGTGTTCAATCCGGGTCTGAACACGCGCTCGGATATTGTCGAGGCCGAGTACGAGCCGAACCGGAGCCTGGTTGACGTCGAGACCGGGCGGGTGATCCCCACCGACGTTGTGTCCGAGCAACAGGGCTGGCGGCGGGTGCGTTTTCTGGCGGAGGATGTCCCCGGGCTCGGCTACCGCGCCTACGAAATCCGGCCGGAGAAAGCCGCTCAGCCGATGGAGAACAAGGCCGTGTCCGGCGCGTGGGAGATCGATTCCCGGTTTTACTCGCTGGCGCTCGACCCGAAAACCGGCGCGGTGTCGCGCCTGGTCGACAAGGAAGTGAACCGCGACCTGGTGGATCCCGGCGCGCCATTCCGCCTGAACGAACTCGTTTACTCGGCCGGCGGCGAGGGCCAGCAGATCGTGCGGAACGTATACCCGAACGGTCCGACCACGCTCGAGGTCACCGGGCAACGCAGCGCCCGGCTGGTGGAGAACGTCCGCACGCCGCTGGGGCAGCGGATCCGGATTCAGGCCCGGGCCGTCAATGTCCCCCTCATTGAATCCGAGATCCTGCTCTACGACCGGATCAAGCGCGTGGACATCCGGAACCGCATACGCAAGGACGACGTGCGCGCCAAGGAAGCGATCTACTTTGCGTTTCCCTTCCGCGTCTCTCCGCCCGAACTGCAATACCAGGTGCACAACGCCTGGGCCAGGCCCAACGACGACCAGTTGCCGGGCGCGTGCCGCGAGTGGTTTACCACCCAGAACCTGGTTCTGTCGAAAGACGCCGGGATGACGGTTGCGTTCGCCACGCCCGACCTGCCGCTGGTCACCCTGACCGACATCAACCGCGGGCGCTGGCTCCAGCGGCTCGACATACGGAACGGCCACGTGTACTCGTACGTGACGAACAATTACTGGTCCACCAACATCCGGGCGTCCCAGGCGGAGGAGATCGCGGTCCGCTACTCGCTGACCAGCGGGAAGACGCTCGACCTGGACGCGCTGGGCCGCTTCGACGCTGAGACGCGCTCGGCGTTGGCGGCGTACGCGTTCTTCGACGGGCGCAACGTGCGGGACGAGCGGGGGAAGAAGGCTCTGCCGGCCGGACGGTATTCCCTGTTTGAAGTCGCCGCGGGCAACGCACAGATCACGGCCTTCAAGCAGGCCGAGGACGGCAACGGCTACATCCTGCGCCTGCGGGAAACCAGCGGGCGTGAAGGCACGGCCCGCCTGAACTCGCCGTTCTTCCGGATCGCGCAGGCTTACGCGGCCAACGGCGTCGAGGAGAATCAGGCCCCGCTGCCGGCGCGCCCGGGCGGAATCGATATTCCGCTGAAGCCGCGGCAGTTCACCACCATCCGGCTGTTGTTCGAGCCTCTCCCTCCGGGCGGCCGATGACGAACCTCTCCAGTTCGCGCGTCTGGACCATCGTCGGACTGCTGTCGGTCGCGGGTTTCATTAACTACCTGGACCGCGCCGTTCTTTCGGTCGCGCTGCCGGTGGTGTCGCGCGACCTGCACCTGGACCCTACCGCCAAGGGCGTTCTGTTGTCGTCGTTTTTCTGGTCGTACGCGCTTTTGCAGGTGCCCATGGGCTGGTGCTCGGACCGGTTCAACCTGCGCTGGTTCTACGCGGGGATGTTCGCACTCTGGTCGGTGGCGTGCGGGCTGACCGGATTTGCCTCGACGCTGGCCGCACTGCTGTGGCTGCGCGTGCTGCTGGGGATCGGCGAGTCCGTGTACCTGCCGGGCGGAATGAAGATCGTCAGCCTGTTGTTCAAGCCCGACAGCCGCGGTCTCGCCGCCGGCCTGGTCAACTGCGGGACCCGCTTCGGTCTGGCGTTGGGCGCGCCGCTGACGGCGTGGCTGGTGACCAGCCGCGGCTGGCGGAGTGCCTTCTTCATCGTCGGCTTCGCGAGCCTTGTATGGCTGGTTCCTTGGCTGCGGGCGTGCCCTTCGGCCAAGCCCGATGCGGCGCCCCTCCGCCAGGCGGGGCGCCGGGCGTGGCGCGACCGCAACCTGGCGGGGATTTGCCTGGCTCACATCGGCTTCAGCTACTACTGGTACCTCTTCGTGACCTGGTTGCCGGATTACCTGGTGGTGGAGCGCCACATGCCCCTTCAGAAGGCGGGCGCGTTTGCTTTCCTCCCGTACCTGGTGTTCAGCGTTTGCGAACCGCTGGGGGGATGGGCAGCGGATCTGCTGATCCGCGCCGGCTGGAACGAATCCCGGGCGCGAAAAGGCGTCATTACATTTGCCTTCCTGACCAGCCTCGCGTTGCTGCCGGCCGGACGGCTGGCAAACGACGCCGCCGCCATCGGATTGATTGCAGCGGCGGCCATGGTGGGGCTGGCCACGGGCAACATCCTGGCCCTGCTACAACAATTTGCGCCTCACGACGACGTGGGCATGTGGACTGGAATCCTCAACTTCGTGGGGAACCTGTCCGGGATTCTCGCGCCGCTCGTCACCGGGATTCTCATCAGCAGAACCTCTTCCTACGCGCCCGGTTTTGTAGTTGCCGTGGTGATCCTGCTCGCCGGTCTTCCCGCCTACTGGCTGATGGTTGGCGGCGCCCGCGCGGCGGAGAAAACGACTCATGCCTGACACGTCCTACGACAAATTTGTCTTCCCGCCTTCCGAAGCGGTGGGCTACCGGCTTCCGACGCACTCGATCGAACTCGTGCTGGACCGCGCCGACGCGGAGACTTCCGAAGCCTTCCGGGTGCTTCTCGAACCCGGCCAGGCCACGCCTCCGCACGCGCACGACGATACCGAACAGGTCTTCTATGTGCTGCGAGGCTGCGGCAGCCTTCAAATCGACGCGGACCGGAAGATGCCCATTCAAGCCGGCGACCTGATTCGCATCCCTCCAGGCGCCTGCCACAGCATCGCCTGCACGGGGCTGGAACCGCTGGAGTACCTGAGCATCGACTGTTTTCTGAGCCGGCGGCCGCCGGCCGAACCAACCTGGGAGGCCCATCTCCGCGCGGTGTGCGCGGAAAATGGATGGGACTTCAACCACGTCCGAATGGACAAGACCAACTCTTTTTGATTATGAGAGGAGTACGCATGCGCAGAACTAGCATACATCTTTCCCTGCTGGTCGTCGCGCTGGCCTGTGCCTTGGCCAGTCCGCTGGCGGCGCAGGAGGCTCGCGCCACCTTGGCGGGGCGCGTCACCGATTCTCAGGGCGCTGCCGTGCCCGAGGCGACAGTCGTCGTGGTCTCCGACGACACCGGCGTCAAACACCAGACCCAAACCAACATGCAGGGTAACTGGGGGGTCCAATTCCTGCTGCCCGGGCGGTATCGCTTTTCGGTAACGGCGGCGGGATTCAAGACCGCCCATCGCACGGGCATCACGCTTCAGGTGTCCGACAACAAACTGATCGACGTGCAGCTCGAGGTGGGCGTTGTGACGGAGTCGGTCGAAGTCACCGCCGAGGCGCCGCTGATCGACACGACTTCGGCGACGTCGGGAACCGTGATCGCGGAGAACTATATGGCGGAGATGCCGACGCTGTCGCACGTGCCGACGCTGTTTGCGTCGATGTCGCCGGGCGTGATCGCCCAGGACCAGAACAACAACATCGTGCGCATGTGGTCGGTCCTGGGCGCCTCGCAGTATCTGGCCGACGGCGGCCGCGACGTCCGCTCGAACAATTTCCAGCTCGACGGCATGCCGAACGTCAAGAGCGGCGGCTACATTTCCTTCATCCCGCCCATGGACTCGCTTCAGGAATTCCGCGTCCAGACCAACGCTTACGACGCGACCATCGGCCGCCAGGCCGGCTCCACCATGAATATGGCCACCAAGAGCGGGACCAAGGACCTGCACGGCAGCGTCTACTGGTTCAATCAGAGCAACTTTCTCAACGCCAAGTTGTTCCAGACCAACCTGGCGAACGGGAAACTGCCTCCCGTTCATTACAACCAGCCAGGCTTCACCGCGGGCGGGCCGGTGTGGATTCCGAAGCTGTATGACGGAAGAAACAAGACGTTTTTCTTTCTCTCTTACGACCTGACCAAGAACGAGGATCCCCGGCCGGGCAGCACGCGCTCGGTTCCGACGGACATGGAGCGCCGCGGCGATTTCAGCCAGTCCTTCACCACGCAGCTTGTCGGCGGACAGTTGCAGCGATTCCCCATTCTGGTTTACGATCCGGCCACGGTGGATGCGCGGGGCAACCGTCAACTGTTCCCGAACAGCGTGATTCCGGCCGCGCGCCAGAGCGGCATCGCGCAGAAGATTCTGGCTTACGTGCCGCTGCCCAACTCGGCGAGTTCGCCCACCGGAAACGCGATAGACAATTTCGTCTCCGCGGCCACCAGCGTCAACCGCCACCCGGTGATTTCCGCGCGCGGCGACCAGGCGTGGAGCAATTCGCACCACAGTTTCGTTACCGTGCGCTGGTACCACCTCACGCAGACGTTCGACAACTACTTCGACAACATCGCCACGGGCCAATACCAGGAGCGGATCGCCAACGCATACGGCATCGACCACGTGTGGACGCTGAGCGCCAACAAGATTCTCGACTTGCGGTACAGCGTGACTCGGTTCGAACAACCCAACAACGATCTCGGCGCCGGTTTCGATCCCACGCAACTCGGCTTTCCTTCACGGTTCGTCTCGCAGTTGACGCGGCCTTCGTTCCCTCGCATCACCGGTTTCGCCGGCAACTTCGGCACCGGCCAGGCGGGCGCCTATCAGGGCAACACCTACCACACGATGTCGGCGGCGCTCTCCCAGGCCCGAGGCAATCACACGTTGCGTTACGGCGGCGAGTACTGGATTCTCCAGGAAGCCAACAAAAACGTCGGCAACCAGGGGCAATTCGATTTCAGCAACGTGTGGACCAGGCAGAACGCCATCGTGAGCGGAGGCACGGGGGTGGGATCGACGTTCGCATCGTTCCTTTTGGGCCTGCCTTCCGGCGGAAACGTGCCGGTGAACGCGAATTCCCTGTACTCCCAGCGCTTCACGGCCTTCTACTTCCAGGATGACTGGCGCGTTACGCCCAGGCTGACCCTCAACCTCGGCTTGCGGTGGGACTATGAGCGGCCCGTCATCGAGCGCTTCAACCGGATGACCAGCAACTTCGATCCCAACGCGATCAATCCGATCAGCGCCTCCGCGCAGGCGGCTTACGCGCAGATCCTCGCCGGCAACACATCCAATGCCGCCGTGCGGCAACTGGCGCAGTTGCTTCCGGCGAGTGCGTTCAAAGTTCCCGGCGCGCAGCTCTTCGCCGGAGTGGGCGGCCAGCCGCGAACGGCGCACCAGGGCGACAAGAGCAAGTGGCAGCCCCGGTTTGGCTTTGCCTACCAGTTGGGTCCGAACACAGTCATCCGCGGCGGTGTCGGCCGCTTCGTGCAGGCGACCTTCGAAGCCGGGGGGCAAAACGGCTTCAGCCGTACGACCTCGTTCATCCATTCGCAAGATAGCAACGTCACTCCCTACGACACGCTGGCGAATCCCTTCCAGAGCGGCATCCTGGCGCCAACCGGATCCTCGCTCGGGCCTCTGACGAATTTGGGTCAGGGTGTGAACTGGATCAATCAGGATCCCGGCCGGCCGTACTCCTGGGAATACAGCCTGCACTTGCAGCATCAATACAAGGGCTGGCTGTTCGAAGCAGGTTACTCCCACAACAAGACTTACGACATCTTCTGGGGCTTCAATCAAAACCTGCCGAGTTACGAGTTGTGGAAGCAGCTTCTGACGCCGCAGTTCGACGCCAACGGCCGTCCGCCCGACCAGCTCATGTGGAACCAGCTTGTACCCAACCCGTTCTACCGGCTGCCGAATGTCACCGGCACGATCGCCAACAGCCAGCAGGTGGCGCTGAACCAGTTGCTAAACCCGATTCCGCTGCTCGGCGGCATCACCCGGAGCGACAACCGGTGGGGCAAGAACCAGTACGACGCGCTGCTGGTGAAGGTGGAGCACCGCTTCCGCAGGGGTTTCAGCGTCATCAATTCGTTCACCTGGTCCAAGCTGCTCGAAGATACATCGTTCTGGGGTCCCGAGATCGCGGGACGCGTAGCGGAGCACAAGCTCGGCGGCGAGGATCGCCCCTATCACCTGTCGATCGCGCCCATCTGGGAAGTCCCCATCGGGCGGGGAAAGGCGCTGGGCCGGTCCGTTCCGAAGATCCTGGACGCGCTGATCGGCGGGTGGCAGTTCAGCGGGCAGTACAACATCCAATCCGGCACCCCGGTGGCGTTCGGAACCGATTCGTTCTTCAGCGGCCAGAACTTCTCGATTTCGCGCAACAGCCGCAGTCTCGCCCGGTGGTTCGACACCTCGGCGTTCGCCGCGTTTCCGTCACGCAACACCGACGTCTCGAACTACCCGGCCTGGACCGGAATTCAAAACATGCCCGGATACAGCTTCAAGCCGGCGCCGGGCGACGCAACCAGAAACGGCGTTTATCAGAATTTCGCCAACTACGTCCGGCGGTATCCGACGCGCTGGTCGAACGTCCGCGCCAGCCGCGTCAACGAGCTGAACTTCGGCATCAGCAAGAACTTTCGCCCGGTGGAGCGCGTGCGCATCCAGTTGCGGTTCGAGGCCTTCAACGCGCTGAACCACCCGCGGTTCGGGGGCCCCGACACCAACCCCGGCAGCGCGAACTTCGGCCGCGTCACCCCGGCGCAACTAAACATGGCCCGCGCGATCCAACTGGGGGCCAAGATCGTCTGGTAGTTTTTTGTTCAAGGAAGGAGCGCAGAAATCATGTCTCGATCATTTGTGGAACACGGCTGCTGTTCCAGCCGGCCGGCAGGCTGCGGCGGCTGCGGCCTGGCGGGTGTCAGCCGCCGGTCGTTTCTCGCCGCGGGCGGTCTCAACGCTGTAGCCGCCTCGGCCGCCGCGCAGACGGCCCGGCCTGCCAGCGCCTCGAAGGACCCCGCGCACAGTGTGCCGCCGCGGCCTCCCCTGCGCGTCCAGCCGGTCTTCGTCAACGCGCCGCGCACGCCACGGCCGGTCTCAAGCTGGCGGTCGACGGCGGAGATCTACGACGAGAAGGAAGCCACCCAGGAATGCGCGCGCGTCAGCCGCGAACTGGCCGAGTTGAAAGCCAAGGCGGATTTCCCCTTGGAGTTTCTGCCCTTAGCGCGTGTCCGCAGCAAGGAGGAGGCCGATAAGCTGCCGCGGGACCGGTTCGATGGACTGATCCTGTTCGCGGCTTCCCGAAACGCCGAGGTCCTTGAAGCGCTCGCCAGGCCCGACAAGTGGAACCTGATCTTTGTCCGCCACCGCTCCGGGCGAATCTATTACATGTTCATCGGGGTGCACGGCCATTACTTCCGCAAGCGCCGGGACATGATCACGGAGACCGCGATGGACGTCGAGGATGTCATCGTCGACGACATGGGCGACCTGCTGTGGCGTCTCCGCGCCCTAGCCGGATTGAAGCGCACCTTGAACCGGCGCATCGTCTGCATGGGCACTCCCGGCGGTTGGGGCGCCGACGGCCGGATGGGACCGGAGTTGGCCGCCAAGCGCTGGAAACTCGACATTCAGCCGGTGACATACCAGGACTTGGAGCGGCGCATCAAGGCGGCCATGCAGAACGAGACGCTCCTGAGGCGCTGCCGCGCCGGTGCCGCCGCCTATCTGGCCCGCAAAGACGTCAAGCTCGAAACCGGCAAGGAGTTCGTCGAAAAATGTTTCGTGCTGGCTGAGATCTTCAAAGACTACATGCACGAGGCCCAGACCGACGCCTTCACCATCAGTTCGTGCATGGGCGCCGTGATGCAGGTGGCCGCCACGACCGCCTGCATCCCGCTGAGCGTCCTGAACGACCAGGGTTACGTGGCGCTTTGCGAAGGCGACTTCCAGTCGGCGCCGGGCGGCATGCTGCTCCACGACATTTCGGGCAAGCCGGTCTTTTTCGCCAACCCCTCGTTCCCCTACAAGGGGGAAATGATGTTCAGCCACTGCACGGCTCCCAGCAAGCTGGACGGCAAGACCGCGGATCCCGTGCGGGTGGTGACGCACTACGAATCCGACTTCGGCGCGGCGCCCAAGGTCGAGTTTCGAAAGGGCATGAAACTCACGGCCATCGATCCCGACTTCTCGGCGAAGCGATTCCTGGGCCTTCGCGGCCAGGTCATCGGCGCGCCTTTCTACCCGACCTGCCGCTCGCAAGTCGAGATCGCCTTCGAGGGCGACACCGAAAAACTCCAGCGCAACATCCGAGGCTGGCACTGGATGCTCACCGAGGGCGATTACCTCAAAGAGATGGCGTACGCGTCGCGCAAGGCCGGCATGGAGTGGACCGGTATCTGAGGCGCCATCGGCTGAGAGGCGTGGCGTCAGCGGCACGGGCGCGTAGCGCCGCGCGGTGAGGGCAGGCCGTTTGGCCTTCCGGTGTTTGGGAATCCGGGCAGGCGAAACCGCCTGCCTCGGCTTTCAGCCGGCAGTCGTCTAGTAATCAATGTAATATCAATAGCGGTCAATGTCGGTTCCCTTGCCGAGGGAAATGGCCGCCGGGATCAGTAGCACTTCGATGTGACGCCCCCGTCCACCACCAGTATCGCCCCGGTCATGAACGAGGCCGCCTCCGAAGCGAGGAAGACTGCCGCTGCGGCCACCTCTTCCGGAGCCGCGATGCGGCCTAGCGCATACTCGGAGCACACCTGCCGCCGGAGAGCCGCCGGGTCCGGCGCCTTGTTGAAGTAATCCCGCACCATCGGGGTCTCCACGTCGCCGGGACAGATGCAATTGACGCGGATTCCCTCCCGGCCGTAAGCCAGCGCCACGGCCTTGGTCAACGCGATCACGCCTCCCTTCATGGCGCAGTACGCCGCCAGGTCCGGGTCGCCCACAAACCCCAGGATGGAAGCGATGTTGACGATCGCGCCTCCTCCGGAACGGCGCATCAACGGGATGGCGCACTTGCACCCGAGAAAGACTCCCTTGAGATTGACGCTGTGCAGGCGGTCCCACTGCTCCTCGGTGGTGTCCTCGAGCCGGCCCATGATCTGGACCGCCGCGTTGTTTACCACAACGTCGAGCCGCCCGTGGCGGTCGAAGGTCTCGCGCATGGCCGCCGCCAACTCGCCGGCGCGGGAGACATCGGCGTGGCGGAAGTGAGCTTCGTGACCGCTTTCCCGAATCGCCTCCACCGTGGCGCGGCCGGTCTCGACGTTGCAATCGATCACCGCGACGCGGGCGCCCTCACGCGCGAACCCAACGGCGCACGCGCGCCCTATTCCCGATCCGGCGCCTGTAATCGCCGCGACTTTTCCAGCCAGTTTCAGGTCCACTGCAAGGCCTCCTTTATCTCACACATAAATGGGGGCGGATTCCCGCGGGCTGCTGGCCAGGATCGCGTTGGCCAGAAGCGCGCCCACGGCGCCCGCCTCCGGCGCCAGGCCCGGGTTGAGCCGCACGAAGTCGCTGTGCCCCGGTTGCACAAAGGAGGGGGCTGGCGCCAGGCTCGCCGGCATGCCCGTGGATCATCAGGGCGCGACTCCCGATGGCCTGGAAACGGCGTTGGCGGCGGGAGCGAAGGCCGTGCTGTTCATCCCCCGCGCGCACAACCCCGCCGGCGCGGCGTGGTCGCCCGAGCGCCGCCCTGCCAGAAACAATGTATTGGTATCGTAGTCCTATTGTCAACAAGAGGTTTGCACATCCACCATAGTCAACGGCGATCTGATAGAGTCGAGGCTGAAAGAGCCCATGAAGACTTTCGTTCTGGAACAACCGGGCAAGTTGACGCTCAGCGATACCCCTGCGCCGGGCGCGCCGGGACTTGGCGAAGCGCTCGTGCGGGTGCTGGCGGTCGGCATCTGCGGTACCGATCTCCACGCTTTTGAAGGCACGCAGCCGTTTTTCGCTTATCCCCGGATCCTCGGCCACGAGCTGGCGGTCGAGGTCCTTCAAACCGGCGACGGCGTGAGCGGGTTCAAACCCGGCGACCGGTGCCTCGTGAACCCGTACATGACGTGCGGAAAGTGCGCGGCCTGCCTGCGGGGACGGACGAATTGCTGCGCCAAGATGTCCGTGATCGGCGTCCACAGCGACGGCGGCATGCGCGACCGCCTTCTTCTGCCGGCAAATCAGATGTACAAGTGCGAGAGCCTGCCTCCGGCACAGATCCCCCTGGTGGAGACGCTTGCCGTAGGCATCCACGCGGTGGGGCGGGCCGCGGTCCAGCCGGGCGACAGGGCCATTGTCGCCGGCGCCGGGCCCATCGGCCTCTCGGTGATCGAATTCCTGCGGCTGGCCGGCGCCGATATCGGAGTGGTGGAAAGGATGCCGGAGCGGCTCGAATTCGCATCCAGGCATTATGGTCTGAAGCGCCGGTACCTGTCGCACGAGGAAGCGCGACAGGAAGAGCCGTCGATGCTGGTGTTCGACTGCACCGGCGACAAAGGCTCCATGGAGGGCGCGATTCACCTGCTCCAGCAAGGCGGCAAACTGGTTTTCGTCGGGCTGATCAACAATGACATTTCCCTGTTCGATCCGGATCTTCACCGGCGCGAGGCCACCATCCTCTCGAGCCGTAACAGCACTCCCGCGGAACACTGCCGCGTGCTGGAACTGATGGAGCAGGGACGGGTGGATGTGACGGCGTGGCCAACCGATCGGGTGGGGCCCGGCGTGATGAGCACGCGCTTTCCGCTGTGGCTTCGCCGGGAGGCGGGTGTGGTGAAGGCTGTTATCGAATGGTCTTGAGAGGGCGTTGCGGCCGAAGTGGGGATGCCAAGCAGCCGAGCATCAAGGAATCTGCACTTTGAGCCGAAAAATCGCTCAAATTCCCAAACGGCGGGGAGGCGGGCAACGCCCTGATTCAAGAAGCTAATAACGGGAATTTCTCTCACAACGATGCCGCCGGGACCAACCTGGCCCCTGCCTGCAATGCTGAGCATGTTCCCGGCTGCGTCGAGGTCAACGGCCTGAGGCCACCAGTGGCGGTGAAAACGTTCCGGAGCCTTCGAGTTTGTTGCTATTCGCAACCGTCATGGCCGGCACTGCGATACTGGCTCGGAAGCGCCGGCGGGCCTGATCAGCGCCGCGCGGCAGCCTCTCCGTGCAGCCGCAGCAGCCGTAGCAGCAGCCGGGGAGTGCCTGGACCTGTGGCCATGCGCCTCAGGCGACACAAGATGCGCTCGGTGTTCGAGCGGCAACGAGTTTTGTCTGCCGTTATGTCGCTGATTCTGATGGTGCGGATGAGAGGACTTGAACCTCCACGGAGTTGCCCCCACTAGAACCTGAATCT
>JBHGBM010000104.1:0-17117 GCA_041946965.1 Bryobacteraceae bacterium | reverse complement strand
TGAACCGGCGACCTGCTGATTACGAATCAGCCGCTCTACCAGCTGAGCTAGGGTGGCTCGCGGTGGGTTCATCTCAATGATAACACGGGCGCCGGCCGCTTCAGGCTTCGTGCAGCGTCTTGAAGCCCGTCAGGCGGCCCAGGCGCTCGATGTTCTTTACGTGGTCTCCGTAGAACACCACGCGGTGCAGCAGGTCGCGGGTGCCCGGCATCGCGGGGCCTCCCGTGATCGGCGCGGCCCAGCCGGCCAGCAGCGCCTCTCCATCCTTCACGCGCGTGCGGATCTTGGTGCGGCAGCCGCGCTCGTCGTCCACGTTGCCCAGGGCTTCGCCGGTCGAGAGCATCAGGCGGTTGGGGCCGGCGAAACGCGCCACCGTGACCGTCCCGCCCGCCGGCGCCAGCACCTGCATCGACGCGCCCTTGTGGTCCTCCAGGTGGGAGCGCACCCAATAGGGGCTCGCCGGTCCGTTCACGCCCTGCAACTTCGTCGCGGAGACGCAGTGAGCATGGATCACTTCGTTGCGGCTGGTGTCGAAGACCGGGTCGGAAACGAAGCCGGGCATGCCGGAGAACGAGGTCACCAGCAACTGCGTCATGGCCGAATCCAGGTCGCATTCGCAGACGCCGTACCTGCCGCCGTCGTTCAATTTCGAAAACGCGATGCACGGATACGCGGGCAGTTCCTTGCGGCCGAAGCCGCCCAGGCAGTCGATGGCGACCGCGTTGGCTTTCTCGCGCTCCAGCAACTGTCCGATGGCGAGGTACAGCCGCATCGAATCGGTGATTTCCTCGCGCGTCGGCTCCACCACGCGCGCGGCGCCGCGGATGAACTCGTCCGCCAGCACCCGCGCCCGCGCCGGGTCCACCGCGTCGTACAGGGCTTTCAGTTCCGCGTACGCCGGATAGCCGAAGGCGGTGCCGAACTGCGCCGTGTACGCTTCGCCCTTGGGCCGCGCGGCGGGAGGCGAGATCAGCAGCACCTTGCTGCGCCGCAGGTGGCCCACGGTGCGGAACAGCGGCAGCCAGGGCTCCAGGCCGGCGAAACTGCTGCTGGCGATCAGGTCGAAGCGCGCGCCCTTCTGCACGTAAGCCGCGGCATGGGTCCAGTCGTGGCCCATGTAGGGCAGCGCGAACAGGACCGAAGGCCGGTTGGACTCCACCAGCTTGCGCAGCATCGGGAACACGATGGTCACCATGTTGAAGGCCAGCGTGACGTCGCTGTCGTCGGGCTTGGCGAGCCAGGCGTCCATCTCGGCGGCGGAGCGCACCATGTCGCCGCCGGTGAAGCGCACCAGGGCGGGGTATTGTCGCTCGAGTTGGGCGAGTTGCGCGTCAATCTTCGCACGCTCCTCATCCACGTTCGCGTCCGGCCGCGGCCAGCCCGGGCGGCCGCCGAGGTACAGTTTCCGCACCACGGCGGGGCCGTCCCAGGAGCGCGGCGGCTCCGCGGATCCAAAAAGAGGCAGAGCGGCGGCGCCATACAGAAAACGGCGCCGGGTCACGTAGAATCTCTCCGGCATAACGGGTATGATACTCCGGAATGAGTTGTGGCCGGCCGCGCCCGGAAGGCCGTGGAGATCCCCGCACGCTCCTTCACGCCTCGGCGCTGGCAGGATACCCGTGCCGACCTCGTGCGGCGGGCCGGTTTCGCGCGTGCGGAGATCTTCGGCGGGCTCGACGGCGGCCCTTACGGCCGCGACGCCTCGCGCCTGGCCGTGGTCGGGTACTGCACCCCCAACTGCTCCAGGTAGCTCGCGTAGCGCGAGGGGTCGTAGTGCAGTTTCTTCAACGCGGGGCGGAAGCGCTCCATCTTCTCGCGGTTCAAGTCGATGGGCGGCTTGGTGTCCTCCGGAATGAGCGACTTCCATTTCACCGTCTTGGTCTGGTCCGCGAAATACGCCCTGGCGTCGCGCAGCAGTTCCGGCTTGAGCAGCAGATCGAGCACGGTGAGCGCGTGGGCCTTCGCGCCCGCCGCGCAACCCTTGTGCGCGATGGGAGTCGCCATGGCGATGCCGCTCGACCAGTGGTGCCCGGTCATGCCCGGAATATTGGCCGGGTAGCGGAGCACCACCGTGGGCAGATTCCAGGAGACCTCGGCGATATCGTCCGACCCTCCGCCCGTCGCCTGGCGCGGCTCCTTGAGTTCCTGCACCTTGGTCTTCAGACCGTCCGCCTTGGATTTCATCTCGTTCTGCGCGGCGCGCGCCAGTGCCTGGTCGGCTTCGGACCACTCCGGCATGCCCACCCGCTGGATGTTGGCGGAAAGCGCCTCGGCCACGGGCTTGTTGAAGTGCCCTGGCCAGGTGGAGGCCAGCATGCGTTCGGTCATGGTGGTGTCGGTCATCACCGCCGCGGCGCCCGCCAGCTTGGTGCCGAGTTCGTGCAGTTCCTTGATGCGCGCGTAATCCCATTCGCGGAAGAAATACCAGACCGTGGCTTCCGGCGGCACCACGTTGGGCTGATCGCCGCCGTGCACGATCACGTAGTGCGAGCGATGCTCGGGTCGCAGGTGCTCTCGGCGGAAGTTCCAGGCGACGTTCATCAGTTCCACCGCGTCCAGCGCGCTGCGCCCGGACCACGGCGAACCGGCGGCGTGCGCGCTGCGCCCGTGAAAGCTGTACTGCGTCGATACCAGGCCCGAGCCGCCCGCGCCGTAGCCGGTGCCGAAGTCGGAGGAGATGTGGCTGCTCAGCATCACGTCCAGGTCCTGGAACAGCCCCGCGTTCACCATGTAGGTGCGGCTGGCGAGAAGCTCCTCGGCCACTCCCGGATACACGCGGAGGGTTCCCGGGATGCGGTACTTCTGCATGAGCTGCTTCACCACGATGGCGGCGGTCACGTTCACGGCCTGCCCGGAATTGTGGCCTTCGCCGTGTCCCGGGCCCCCCGCGATGAGCGGTTCGCGCCACGGCACGCCGGGTTTCTGCGAGGTCTCCGGCAGGCCGTCGATGTCGGTCATCAACCCGATCACGGGTTTGCCCGAACCCCAGGTCGCCACGAACGCGGTGGGCATGCCGGCCGCGCCGCGGGTCACCCGGAATCCTTCCTTCTCCAGGATCCCGGTGACGTACGCCGAGGTGTCGAACTCCTGAAAACCCAGTTCCGCGAAGCTGAAGATGGAATCCACCATCTGCTGGATCAGCGTGCGCCTCGCATTCACCAGATCCATGGCTTCGCGTTTCAGTTGCTCCAGTCCGGGCTGCTGCGCGGCGGCCAGCCCGGCACAAGCCAGCAGAATGAGTGTTCTCATGTTCGCTCCTTGACCACTTCGCGGTACACTTCCAGCACTTCGCGCGCCGTGCGCTCCCAACTGAAACGGGCCGCGTGCTCCGGGCCTTTGATCTGGAGCCTGCTGCGCAACGCCTCGTCGGTGAGCGCCTCGCGCATGCCGCGGGCGATATCGAACACGTTCTCCGGATTCACCAGCACGGCGGCATCCCCCACCACTTCCGGCAACGAACTGACGTTTGAGGTTACCACGGGAGTGCCGGACGCCATGGCTTCGAGCGGCGGAAGCCCGAAGCCCTCGTAAAGGGAAGGGAACACGAACGCCGCGGCGCAGCCGTAGAGGCAGCGCAGGGTGTCCAGCGGAACGAAGCCCAGGAAGCGCACGGCGTTCTCGACGCGGCTGCGGATCACCGCCTGCCGCACCGATGGGTACAGCGTGATCTCGTCGCCGATGATGATCAGCCGCAGGTCCTTGTAGACCGGGTGGTCCGCCAGGTTGGAGCGCACCACCGCGAAGGCCTCCACCAGCCGGGGAATATTCTTCTGCGGCCGTATGTTGCCGACGTAGAGCACGTAGGGATAGTGGATGGAATAGCGTTCGAGGATGCGCCGGCGCTCGCGCTCCTCCGCCGTGGGACCGGCCGCGCGGGCATCGGCAACCAGGCCGTGCGCGAAAAACTCCGGGTTCGGCGCATTGTAAACGCGGCGGATGCGGTCGGGCGGGACGCCGAGAATCTTCTGCACGTCGCGGCGCGTGGCCTCCGATACCGCGATGACGCGGTTGGCGCGCAGCAGCCCCCTGCGGAAGCGAAATCGCCGCAGCTCCATGCGCGGCCCCGAGCCGCCCTCGAAAATCAGGCTGGCCATGTCGTGAATGGTGACCACGTAGGGCCTGACCATCATCACCGGCACGCGGTTCAGCGGCATGTGCACCAGGTCCGGCTTGAGGCCGCGCAGAAACATCGGAAACGACAGGTGCTCGGAATAGTGCGTATCCGGGTGCGGGTAGACCACCACCTCGAAATTGGCGGGCAGGCCGAAAATGGTGCGGGCGTCCTCGGGGAGCGAGACCAGCGTGTAGTGATTCTCCAGGTCGATGGCGCCGAGGCCGTGGGTCAGGCTGCGAATGTACGTACCGACGCCGAAATCGCGAATGTGGCGGACATCGATGACGATTCGCAGCGGCATTCAGGCGCGGGCGGTCTGGAGCTTCCAGTTATAAAGCGGGAAGCGGGCGGTGAGAGCGCCCACCTTGCGGCGCACCTCCGCGATCGCATCCTCGTTGTTGATGTTGTCCAGCACCTGGGCGATGAGCGCCGCCACCTCGCGCATCTCGGGGACGTTGAAGCCGCGGGTGGTGACGGCGGGCGAGCCCAGCCGGATGCCGCTGGGATTCAGCGGCGGGTTCGCGTCGAACGGGATGGTGTTCTTGTTGACGGTGATGCGCGCGCGGTCGAGCGCCGCCTCGGCTTCCTTGCCGCGCAGCCCCTTGCTGAAGATATCCACCAGCATGAGATGCGTATCGGTGCCGCCGGAGACCACGCGATAGCCGGCCTCCGCCATGCCGGCGGCGAGCGCCCGCGCGTTCGCGACGACCCGCTTTTGGTACTCGATGAATTCCGGCTGCATGGCTTCCAGGAAGCAGACCGCCTTGGCGGCGAGCACGTGGACCAGCGGCCCGCCCTGGATTCCGGGAAACACCGTCTTGTCGACGGCCTGCGCGTACTGCGCGCGGCACAGGATCAGGCCCGCGCGCGGGCCGCGCAGCGTCTTGTGCGTTGTGGAGGTGACGATGTCGGCCCACCGGCACGGGTTCGGATGCAGCCCGGCGGCCACCAGCCCGGAGAAATGGGCCATATCCACCAGCAGCAGCGCGCCCACCGAGTCGGCGATCTCGCGGAAACGCGGGAAGTCCAGGATGCGGGGATACGCGCTGCCGCCGGCGATGATCATCTTCGGCTTGTGCTCATCGGCCAGGCGCGCCAATTCGTCGTAGTCGATGCGCTCGTCCTCGCGCCGGACGCCATAGGGCACTACCTTGTAGGTCTTGCCGGAAAAGTTCAGGTGATGGCCGTGGGTGAGGTGCCCGCCATGGGAGAGATTCAGCCCGAGGATGGTATCGCCGGGCTGCAAGACCGCGGCGTACGCCGCCTGGTTGGCCTGCGATCCGGCGTGCGGTTGCACGTTGGCGTGTTCGGCCCCGAAAATCTTCTTGGCGCGGTCGCGGGCCAGGTTCTCCACAATGTCCGTAAACTCGCAGCCGCCGTAGTAACGCCGCCCGGGGTAGCCCTCGGCGTACTTGTTGGTGAACACGCTGGCGGTGGCCTGCAAAACAGCCTCGGAGGTGAAGTTCTCGCTGGCGATCAGCTCGAGCTGTCCGTCCTGGCGCCCGATCTCGTGCTGGATGGCCTGCCAGACTTCGGGATCGACCTCGGCCAGGGGCCGCGACATGCGTTCCGCTTCAGTCATTGGAGCCTCCCTCCCACTTGGCTGCCTGCTCGATCTGGGCGATTTTGGCCACGCGCCGCGCGTGGCGCCCGCCCTGGAATTGCGTATTCAGAAACAGGTCGACGAGTTCAGCGGCGCGTTCCTCGGAAAGGAATTTGGCGCCGAGCGTGAGCACGTTGGCGTCGTTGTGCTCGCGCGTGAGCCGCACTTCCTCGTCGTTTTGCGCCGGGGCCGCCCGCACGCCCCGGACCTTGTTGGCGGCCATCGCCATGCCGATGCCGGTGTAGCATACCAGGACGCCGCGGTCGGCGCGCCCGCCGGCCACATCGCGCCCCACGCTCTGAGCGAAGTCGGGATAGTCGCAGGATTCGTTCGAATTCGTCCCGTAATCGACCACCTCGTGACCGTCGGCCTCCAGCTTGCGGCGAAGCGCGTCTTTCAGGACAACTCCGGCGTGATCGGCGCCAATCGCAATTTTCATAGGGGTAACGTTGATTCTAGCATGATAGACTAAATCTCTTAGCTCTTAGCGATTAGCGCGCGCCCCGATCCACGGGCGCGGGCCGCCTTTCGTATCGCCTTTTCGATATGCATTGGTCCAGACTTTTCATTCCCACCCTCCGCGAAGTCCCCGCGGAGGCGGAGGTGCCGAGCCACCAGTTGCTGCTGCGCGCCGGCTACATCCGGCAGCTCTCGGCGGGCCTCTACAGCTACCTGTTCCTCGCGCAGCGTTCCCTGCTCAAGATCACGCGCATCGTGCGCGAGGAGATGGACGCCATCGGCGGGCAGGAATTCCACCTGCCGGCGCTGAATCCGGCCGAAGTGTGGCAGGAATCCGGCCGCTGGGAGGTGATGGGCGAGAACATGTTCCGCCTGAAGGACCGCTTCGGGCGCGACCTCTGCCTCGGCATGACCCACGAGGAGATCATGACCGTGATCGCCCGCGGCGAGCTGCGCAGCTACAAGCACCTGCCGCAGATCTGGTACCAGATCCAGACCAAGTTCCGCGATGAGGCGCGGCCCAAATCGGGCCTGCTGCGCGTGCGGCAGTTCCTGATGAAGGATTCCTACTCCTTCGACATGGATCTGGCCGGTCTGGATGCGGCCTACGAGAAGCACTACAAGGCCTACTGCCGTATCTTCGACCGCTGCGGGCTGGAGTACATGGCGGTGGAGGCGCACTCGGGCGCCATGGGCGGCAGCCAGTCGCACGAGTTCATGGTGGCTACCGACGCCGGCGAGGACCACGTGGTGGTGTGCCGCAAGTGCGGCTACTCCGCCAACATGGAGAAGGCCGTCTCGGCGCCGGTGGCGCCCGCCGCGGCGGACCCCGAGGGCGACCTCAGCCCGGAGAAGTTCCATACCCCGGGCCGCAAGACCATCGCGGAGGTGGCCGAATTCACCGGGTTGCCCGAGAGCTCCCAGATGAAGAGCCTGGTGCTGGTGGCGGACGGCCGTCCCGTACTGGTGCTGCTGCGCGGCGATCACCAGTTGAGCGAAACCAAGTTCGCCTCCGTGACGGGCGACCCGATTTTCCGGCCGGCGCACCCGGACGAGATCCGTGAATGGTTCGGCGCCGAAGCCGGATCGCTCGGCCCCGTGGGCTTGAAGAACATGCCCATCCTCGCGGATAACGCGCTGAAGGGCCGCAAGAACATGATCGCGGGCGCGAACCAGGACGACTACCACCTGCGTCACGTCACGCCGGGCGAGGATTTCCAGGCCGAATACCACGACTTGCGGCAGGTGGCCGCGGGCGACGCGTGCGTGAACTGCGCCGAGCCGATCCGGGTCGTCAAGACCGTCGAGGTCGGCCACATCTTCAAGCTGGGCTACCGCTACTCCGAAGCCATGGGGCTGCGGGTGCTGAACGCCGTGGGCGAAGAGGTCACGCCGATCATGGGCTCCTACGGCATCGGCATCGAGCGCATTTTGAGCGCCGCCGTCGAGCTGTACAACGACAAGAACGGCATGATCCTGCCGCCGGCCATCGCCCCGTTCACCGTGGTAGTGACGCCGGTGAACTACGCCGACGCGGCGCAGCGCCAGGCCGCGGAGTCCATTTACAACGAGTGCCTCGCGCTCGGCCTGGACGCGCTGATCGACGACCGCGACGAGCGTCCCGGTGTGAAGTTCAAGGACGCCGACCTGATCGGCATCCCGTACCGCATTACGGTGGGCAAGAAGCTCGCCGGCGGCATGGTGGAATTGACCGAACGCAAGAACGGCAAGGCGACCGATGTGGCCGTGGCGGAAGCCGCCCGCGCCGTGGCGGACCGCCTCCGGTGAGCGTGGACTGGCAGTCCTTACGGGCCGAGTTTCCCGCGCTTTCCGGCTGGACCTGCCTGAATACGGCGACCTTCGGGCAAATGCCGCGGCGGGCGGTGGAGGCGGTGAACCGGCACTTCGCACGCCGCGACCGCGCCGCCTGCATGGATTTCATGCAGTGGTTCGACGACGCCGATTCCATCCGCGCGCTGGCGGCGCGGCTGGTGCACTGCCGGCCCGAGGACATCGCGTTCATTCAGAACGCTTCCAGCGGCTTCTCCCTGCTGCTGGGCGGAATTGATTGGAAGCCCGGCGATCGCATCGTCACGTTTCACAACGAGTTTCCGAACCACTACTACCATCCCAGTTGGCTCCGGCGCATCGGCGTGGAGTTCGTGGATGCGGACTACGGGAATTTCCGACAAGCTGTCACGGAGCGCACGCGGCTTGTCGCCGTGAGCACGGTGAATTACACCGATGGTTTCCGCGCGCCGCTCCAGGAGCTTGCGCCGTGGCTTCACGAGCGCGGCGGGCTCCTCTATGTGGACGGCACGCAGAGCGTGGGCGCGCTCGAATTCGACATCGGGCGCGTGCAGCCGGACCTGCTTGCGGTGCACGCCTACAAGTGGCTGCTCTCGCCCAACGGCGCAGGTTTCATGTACGTGAGCCCCCGGCTGCGCGGCTGGCTTCCCCCCAACGTCATCGGCTGGCGCAGCGACCGCCGCTGGCGCAACTTCGAGAACCTGCACCACGGCGAGCCGGAATTTTCACCGGACGCCGAGCGCTACGAAGGCGGCATGGTCAGCTTCGCGCTGCTGTACGCCATGGCGGCCGCGATCGAAATGGAGCTGGAGATCGGCCCCGCGGCCATTGAACGGCGGGTGATGGAACTGGCCCAGGGCGCGCGCGAGGTGTTGCGCAACGCCGGGGCCGAACTGCCTTCCGGCCGCCTGCCGCATTACGATTCGCAGATTGTAGCCGCGGCGTTTCCAGGCGCCGACGCGCGGGCCCTCGCGCGCGGCTTACAGGAGCGCCGCGTGCTGGTCTCGGCGCGTCACGGGAACCTGCGCGTCTCACCGCACTTTTACAACGACGATTCCGATCTTGATCGCTTGGCCGCCGCGCTCGCGGAGCTTGGGTTTACTCCTCGCCGTACTTGTTTTCGAACTCCGCCAGCGTCATGTCCCCCCGGCGAATAGCTTCGATGCTGCGTTTCATGGCGGTGACTTCCTCGGGGGCAAGGGAGTCCTGGGCGATGAGGTCTTCCAGGTAGCGTTCGGCGCTGTGGATGTCCGCCTCTGAAGCGCGCCGCGGCGTCGGTTTGGGCGCGGGCATAGATCGCGTCCTCCTGACCACCATTATGCGCGTGTAAGATAGGAGTGCAAGTGACTGCCGCGCAAGCGGCGGTGCTGTTGGTGGCTTTCGGAACGTCTGCGCGGTGCGAGAGTTCCGTGAAAACGGCGGCGCCCGAGTACTCGGCCGGCAGCATCGCGCATTCGGCAACCAACACGGCCGGGCCGTTCGCCCCCAACATTCCCATCAGCATTTACGGCACGGATCTATCCTGGGAGCAGAAAACCGCCGCCGGCGAGGCGCGGCTGCCGGAACGGCTGGGGGGCGTCCAGGTGCTCGCCAACCGCACGCCGGCGCCTCTTTACTTCGTTTCGCCCAAGCAGGTCAACGCGCTGATTCCGGCGTCGGCGGTGGAAGGCGACATGGAGATCGTGGTGGTGCGGGAGGGGACCCACGGGCCGGCGGTGAAGCTGAAGCTCGAAACCGTGGCGCCGGGGTTGTACCAGAGCGGCGAATTCGCCGTGGCGATTCACGCGGATTGGACTCTGATTACTCCGGAAAAGCCCGCGCGGCCAGGAGAGGCGATCGTCCTGTATGCAGCCGGGCTGGGCCGCACGGTCGTGCGCTTCGGGGATTTCGATTTCGCGCCGGCCGGGCTCGGCGCGGATGCGCTGGCGCTCCAAAACAGGAAGAGCGTGCGCGTGGTGGTCGGCGGTGCGCCCGTCGAGCCTTTCTGGGCGGGGGCTGCTCCGGGTTTTGCGGGTCTCTACCAGGTGAACGTGGTCCTGCCGGAGACGCTGGCCGCGAAACCCGAAATCCGCATCTCCGTTGGGGACGCCATCAGCCCCGCAACTTTCCTGCCGGCCGCCGCGTTAAACCAGTAGGTAGAATGGTGTGAAAGGAGTTCCTCACATGTCCCTTCGCGTGGCGCTTTGCACGGCATTGCTGTCCGCGGGCTGGGTTTACGCACAGGAGCAAGCGCCCGGCAACCCGGCCGAATTTGTGGTGGCGTCCGGCACCAAGATCCCGCTTAGCCTGATCAACAGCGTCAGCACGAAGCACTCCGCCGAAGGCGATCGCGTTTACCTGGAAACCGTTTTTCCCATCCTGGTGAACGGGCGGATTGTGATTCCGCCCGGCAGTTACGTGGCCGGCACCGTGACCCAGGTGAAGCGGCCGGGGCGCGTGAAGGGGCGCGGCGAGCTGTTTGTGCGCTTCGATTCGCTTACTCTGCCCAACGGCGTCACGCGCGACTTCCGCGCGCGCCTCTCCGCCATGGACGGAAGGGCCAGCGAGGAACTGGATAAGACCGAAGGCAAGATCAAGAGCGAGGGCAACAAGTCCGGCGACGCCCGCAGCGTGGGCGAGGCCACCGCGGCGGGAGCCTCGGTGGGGGTGATTGCGGGCGGCGCGGCGGGACACTACGGCATGGGCGCCGGCATCGGGGCGGCGGCCGGAGCCACGGCCGGGCTGATGGGCGTGCTGCTCTCGCGAGGTCCGGATGCCGTGCTGGCCAAGGGCAGCACCATCGAAATGGTGCTGGACCGCCCGCTCACGTACGAAGCGAGCGAACTGAACTTCTCCGGCGCGCCGCAGGCCTCGCGCCTTTCCGACGGCCCCGGCCCCCAACCCAGCAACAAGGGCGGAGGTCCGGGCATCCTGTTCCCGCGCCGGCGCGTGCCGTAGGGGGCGGTGGCACGGGCATAGTGGCGGCGCGCGCTCGGGTATAGAATACCCCGCATGGCCATTCCGCCCGTCTCTTACCGCGCCGATGGCGGCGCTCACCTGCTGCTGCGCGGCGCCGCGCTCGAGGCGCTTCCCGAAATCGACGAGGAACAGATCGCGATCCTGTGCCGCGTCATTCGGGGGCTCGCGTTTGCGGCCGTGGATGGGGCGCAGTCGGGCCACCCCGGCGGGTCGTCCTCGAAAACCGAGATGGCCGTGACGCTGCTCGCCAGCGGGGTGGCCGCTTTTGATCCCTGGCGCCCCAAGCACCCCGGCCGCGATCGCCTGGTGTGGTCGGCCGGCCACTGCTCACCGCTGTTCCATGCCCTGGTGGCGACGGTCTACGAATCGGTGCGGCGCAGCGGAGTCGCGCTTTCCCCGGACGTGGCGTGCACCGCGGTCTTTCCCGAGCAACTCGCGCGCTTCCGGCGGCTGGGCGGACCGGCGGGCCACGTGGAGTCGCACTACCCGCTGGCCGATACGTCCACCGGATCCTCGGGGCACGGCTTTTCCGCGGGTCTGGGATTCGCGGTGCTGCACCGGTCGTGCGGGCTCGCGACGCGCGCGTTCGTGCTGGCGGGCGACGCCGAAACCGAAGAGGGCATGAGCTATGAAGCTCGCAACCTGGCATCGCGGCTGGCCGCCTCCAACCTGGTCGTGCTGCTCGATTACAACACCTACGGCATCGACGGCTCCATCACTGAGGTGCTGCCGGGCCCGTACCAGCAGCACTGGGCGGCGCCGGGCTGGAACATCATTGAAGTGGACGGTCACGCGCCCCGTGAGCTGGCCTGGGCTTACCGGCTCGCCGCGCAGGGGTTTGAGAACCGCAAGCCCACCGTGGTGCTCTGTCACACCCTGAAGGGCAAGCACTACGGGAAACTCGAGGGCACGGCCGATTCGCACGGCATGCCGCTCTCGCACCCGGAATACGTCGAGGCCATGCGCAAGCTCGGTTTCGACATCCCCGGCGTGGAAGGCGACGTGGCCGCGGACATCCGCGAGGTGGTGAACGCGCTGTGTCCCAGCGCCAGCCGCTACCTGGTGGACCGCCTGCGCGCTTCCGCCGCGCTGCTCAAGCCCGAGGAGGAGCTGGTAAAGCGCATGCAAGTCGCGCTCGGCGGGCGGCCATTCCAGGACTACACGGCGCTCGAGCGCCCTGACGTGCTGCCGCCCGAGCTGACCTTCCGCGAGGGCGACCGCGTCCCCACCCGCCGCGCCACCGAAGCCTGGTTCGCCTGGGCCATGAAGCACACCGCGTTCTTCTACATCGGCGCGGGAGACCTGATGAAGTCGATCCTCACGGGCAAGGCCGAGAGCGTCTACGGAGTGATCACGCCGGAGAACCCCATGGGGCGCGGCATACGCTTCGGCATCGCGGAGCAGAACATGTCCATGATGTCCTGCGCCATGGCTCAGGACGTGCTGCCCGGAGGCCTGCGGCCCATGACCGCCTTCGCCACCTACGGCGTGTTCGGTCCCATGATGGCCAACGGCGTTCGCATGACGCTCATCAATGATGCCGTGAACCCGCAGGCGGCCAGCTTTTTCATCATGCTGGCCGCACACGACGGACCGGAAACCGGCGAAGACGGCCCCACGCACCACGGCCTCTTCTGGATGTCGCTGTTCTCGGCCTACCCGGGGATCAAGGTCTACAAGCCGCTGGATGCCAACGAAGCCGTCGAAATGCTTTTCCACGCCGCGCATCGCGGCGAGCCGGTGGTCTTTTCCGCCGTGCGCCCGCCCATCCCGGTGCTGAAGCGCGGCGACGGCGTGCCTCCGCCGATCGAGGCTGTCAACGGCGCGTACGTGTTCCGCGGATTCCGCGGCACGGGGAAAACCAAACTGGTGCTGGTGGTGAGCGGGGGGCAGGTCATGTCAAACCTGCTGGAGACGCTGCCCGCCATCGAAGAACATGCGGATGTGAAAATCGTCGCGGTGACCTCGCCGCAGCTCTTCGAGGAACTCCGGCGCCACGATCCGCAAAAGGCCGCGCACATCTTCTCCGACGACGACCGCCGCTGCGCCATGGCGCTGCACAACGGCTGGCGCGGGTTCCTCTACCCGTTCCTGCTGCCGGGCGACCATGCCGGCCGCATTTTCGGCATGGACGGCTTCGCGCGCTCGGGCAAGCCGCCGGAGATTTACCGCGAGGCGGGATTCGACGCCGCCGGCATCCGTGAAAAAGTGCTCTCCTATTTGCGGTAAATGTAGAATGTGCCGACAAAATCCGGTTCTCTGACGCGGCGGGCCTGCCTGCTCGGCGGCGCCGCCCTTCCCGGCCTGCGCGCCGCCGCCCCACGGCCCAACATCCTCTGGATCCTCGCCGAGGACATGAGCCCGCAGCTTGCGTGCTACGGCGAGCCGCTCATCCGGACGCCGAACCTGGATCGCATGGCGAGCCAGGGCGCGCGATTCCAGAACGCATTCACCACCGCGCCGGTCTGCTCCGCCAGCCGTTCCGCCATCATAACCGGCATGTACCAGACGGCCATCGGGTCGCACAATCACCGGACCATTGACAAGAAGCCGCTGCCGGAAGGCACGCGCCTGGTGACGGACCGCCTGCGCGAGGCGGGCTACTTCACGGTGCTGTCCTCGCGCGGGCCCGGCAAGCAGAAGGGGCTTTCCGGACCTGCCGGATCCGGGAAGACCGATTTCAATTTCGTCGCGCCCAAGCCTTTCGATGGTTACGACTGGAGCCAGCGCCCCGCCGGAAAACCTTTCTTCGCACAGCTTTCGATCGCGGAGAGCCACAAGGGCGGCGGCTGGCCGCTGGCGCGTAAGCTCACGCCGCGCATCGATCAATCCAAACTGCAACTGCCGCCGTACTGGCCCGATCACCCCATTGCGCGCGACGAGTACGCCAATTACCTCGAAGCCATCCAGCTTGTGGACAACTACGTCGGCGACATTCTCAAGAGGTTGGAGCGGGAGGGTATCCTGGACAACACGCTGGTGTTCTTCATGGGCGACAACGGCTCGTGTACGTTCCGCGGCAAGCAGTTCCTCTACGAAGGCGGCATACGGGTGCCGCTGATTGTCCGCTGGCCGGGGCATGTGAAGCCGGGATCGGCGCCCGAAGGGCTGGTCAGCTCCATCGACATGACCGCGGCGTCGCTGGCGGCAGCCGGCGTAGAGATCCCGCGCAATTTTCACGGCCGCGATTTTCTGGCGCCTGACGATCCGGGGCGGCCGCGGATCTTCGCCGCGCGCGACCGCTGCGATATCGCCACCGAGCGCATGCGGTGCGTGCGCGATGCCCGCTACAAGTACATCCGCAACTTCCTGCCCGCCATTCCCTACATGCAGAGCAACCCGTACAAGGAAGCCCAATATCCCACCTGGAACCTGGTGAAGAAACTGAAAGCGGAAGGCAAGCTCACGCCCGCGCAGTTGCTCTTCGCCGCCGAAAGCAAGCCGGTGGAGGAACTGTACGACTTGCAGGCGGACCCGCACGAGATCCGCAACCTGGCCGGCGAGACCTCGCACAAGGAACGGCTGCTCGCCATGCGGGGGCAGCTTGACGAGTGGATTCGCCAGACCGGCGACCGCGGCGAGATCATGGAAGACCCCGTCGCCATTTACGAGAGCTACTTCGGCAAGAAGGCATAGGCCCATGACGCGGCGCGGCTTTCTTGCGGGCTGCGCGGCCGCTCCGTTTGCGCCCGCCGGGGAACCCGAGCCTGATCCCCATCGCGGCCTTTACGCGGTGTGGGCCAAGCCGGGTGTGGCGGAAGCGCTTCCGTTCCTCAAGGGCGGCCAGGTGGTCGCGCAATGGCAGGCCGTCGAACCCGAGGAGGGCCGCTACGATTTCTCCACCCTTAGCGAACAACTCGGGCGACTGGCGAAACTGGGCCGTTCGGCAACCGTGCAGGTGAACGGGAACAGGCATCCGGCATACCTGTTTGAGCGCGTCCCCTCGCACCCGGAGAAATTCTCGCGGCAGACGCAGGATGAGCGCACGCTGCAATACTGGCACCCGGCCTACATCCGCGCTTATGTCAACCTGATTGCGGCCTATGCGCGGGAACTCAAGAACTCACCGCACCGCGCCCGCATCGCCGGCGTGCGGCTGAACTTCAACGCGCTGGGCACCGAGCACACCGAGGTGCCGCCCCAAGCGCGCGATCCGAAGTCGTGGAGCGCCCCCGGACCCGAGTGGACGCGGGAACTCGCCGGCGAGTACCGGCGCACGGTGGTGGACGCCTTCACGCGCTATTTCGCTCCGGACATTCGCGTCTTCGCGCGCGCCGGCGCCCTCCAGGATCCCGGCGGGCTCGCGCTGTTTCACACCAGCAGCGAGATCGAGCCGCGCTCGGCCGGCGTCGAGCGCCAGTACCGGAACTTCCTGGATTACTGCCGCACGGGCCGGACCGCGGGCTATGCCGAATCCTGGGCGGATGCCTGGGGGCGGCACGGAGGCGTGCGCGATCCGCGCTGGTGCGGCCCCGCGCAGTACAACTACTGGCGGCTGCTTTCGGACCTGAACATGGGCGTGTCCATGATCGCGATCTATGGAGCGGACCTGGAGCAGGCGGCCGAACCGGAGTTCCGCGACGCTTTCGCGTTCGCGGCGCGCTATGCGGGTTATCACGCGAGCCCGTCCCGCGCGCCCGGCGCCTGGGTGGCGCTGCGTGAAGGCAGCTTTCTCAAGGGCGATTACACCTATCTCATGAGCCGCCGGGGAGACATGGCGCCCGCGCAAAAAGCCGGACCCAGCGATCAGCGCTACGGCGCGTGGGCTCGCGTGCTGGCGGCCGGAGGGCGGGCGGAGTTCGTCCTCGAGGCGGCCTTTGCCCGCGCCATGGAAAGCCGCCCGGCCGTACTGCG
Organism: Bryobacteraceae bacterium; assembly: GCA_041946965.1. Lineage (GTDB taxonomy): Bacteria > Acidobacteriota > Terriglobia > Bryobacterales > Bryobacteraceae > JBHGBM01. The sequence continues at coordinate 1,320 of JBHGBM010000104.1, read as the reverse complement.
GGCCGTCTATCTCGACCAGGGCCGGGGGCGATTCCGCGTTCGCGCCGCGGGAAAGGAATTTGGCCGCCGGCTCGCCGGCACGGGCCGCTGGGTTGCCGCGGAGATGCCGCTGGAGTGGCGCGGCCGGGAAATCCAGGTGGCCTCGGACGCCGAACTGGTTCTGCACATGATCGAAGTGGCGCGATAATGTCCGCATGCGCCCCAGTGGATTCCTGCTGCTGATTCTGGCGGCCGCGCCCGCCGCGCCGCAAACTCTCTCCGCGGATCTGCTGAAGCCGCGCAAGGTCAAAGTGGAGAACGTGACCTTCAAAGGCAAACAGGCCGTGCGGGTGACCGAGGCGGTGAACAAGCCCGGCGAGGGCGACGAGGACCGCATTGCCGTCATCCCCGGCTCCGATCTTCAAAACGGGACCATCGAAATCGAACTCGCCGGAGAACCCGGCGCCGGAGCCGCCGCCGCGGCCCGCGGTTTCACCGGTGTGGCCTTCCGCGTGGCGCCGGACCAGTCGCGCTTCGAGTGCTTCTACCTGCGCCCCACCAACGGCCGCGCCGAGGACCAGGTTCGCCGCAACCACTCCGCTCAGTACACCTCGTTCCCCGAATTTCCGTGGTACCGTCTGCGCAAGGAGTTCCCGGAGAAGTACGAGTCCTACGTGGACCTGGCGCCGGGCGAGTGGACGCGCGTGAAGATCGAAGTCGACGGACAGAAGGCCCGCCTGTATGTGCACGGCGCCGCGCAGCCCGCCCTCATCGTCAACGATCTGAAACTCGCGCCCGCTGCCGGCGCGGTGGCCCTGTGGATCGGCCCCGGCACCGTGGCGCACTTCGCCAACCTGAAACTGGGCCGTCAATGAATGCCGCCTGAGCGGTGATCCGCTTGACACGTCCTGTGGGCTGATATATCGTATATCAAAATCAGGGAAGGAGAACGATGAACACAGTTCATTTCATAGTTCACGACGAGAAGGACTCGGTCGGCGTGGTCGTCGTCGAAGGCGTGAAGGCCGGCGACGTGCTCTCCGGATGGATCATGGATCAGGACAAGACCATCGAGGTGCAAGCCCTCGATGCCATTCCGATCGGGCACAAACTGGCGATCCAGGCGCTGGCGGAGAACGCCACCGCGATCAAGTACGGCATGGACATCGGCCGGACCAAGGCGCCGATTCAGGTCGGGCAACACGTTCACATTCACAACCTGGCAACCAAGCGTTGGTAAGGGGAAGGAGCGCAGAAATTGGCTATCGATCTTACGAACAGAACATTCTGGGGCTATCGGCGGGAGAACGGGCGGATCGGCGTCCGGAACCATGTCATTGT
>JBHGBM010000103.1:0-17330 GCA_041946965.1 Bryobacteraceae bacterium | reverse complement strand
AAGATCATCAAGATGCGCTTCGGCCTGGAGGACGGCAGCGAGCACACGCTGGAGGAAGTGGGGCAGAACTTCGCCGTCACGCGGGAACGCATCCGCCAGATCGAAGCCAAGGCGCTGCGCAAGTTGCGCCACCCGAGCCGCAGTCACAGGCTGCGGGCCTTTCTGGAAAACGGCGGAGAGTAGCCTAATCGAAAAGGGAGAGCTGCGCCGGAGGCAGATCCTTCCTGTCATCGAATACGCTGCGTCCGCCCAACCGCGGCGAGATCGCGCGCTCGTGCGCCAGCACGGCGTTGAAATCGGCGCGCGGGTCGCAGCGTTTCTCCACCGCGCGGACGAAACGGTCCAGGCGTTTGAAGCCCTCCATCTTCTCCGTGTCTCCCACGCGCGCCCGATCAAGAGACGCCCGCAACACACCGATCGACTCGTCGTAAGTCTTGAGCGGCACCGGGAAGGGGTGGCGGTCCTTGCCGCCCAGGGCGAAGGAAAAACGCGCGGGGTCGGTGAAGCGGGCGGGCGCGCCGTGCACCACCTCCGCGATGAGCGCCAGCGATTGCAGCGTGCGCGGACCCAGATTCTCCAACAGCAGCAGCGAGGCGAAATCACGGAACTCGCGTTCATACGCTGCGGCCAGCACGGCGCCGAGCCGTTTCAGATCGACATCGCCGGCGCGGACATCGTGACGGCGCGGCGCCACGAGTTTGCGCGCCTCGGCCAGCGTGGCCTCGGGCCGCTCTCGCACGATCTCGAGCAGCGCGGCCTGCGCCGGGCGGGCCTGCGCGTCCACCAGGTTAAGAATCGCTCCCTGATTCTCGCCCACAATGCCGGTGTGCGGTTCGATGGTGAAGTCGCGCACCGTCGCCGAATGCCAGTGGTAGCGGCGGGCGGTGCGGTTGACCTCATTCATGCCCTGCTGCACCACGGCCCACTCTCCGGCGGAGGTCACGACAAACGTGTGCAGATAAATCTGGAAACCGTCCGCGATGGCGTTGTTGTCCACGCGCGCGGTGAGGCGGCTGGCGCGCACCAGGGCTTCGCCGTCCAGGCTCTCGCTTTCGGCCACGGCGCGCAACTCGTCCGGCGTGGCGCGCGAATGCCGGCCGCGCCCGCCGCAGATGAACAGGCCCAATTCCCTCGCTCGCGGGTTGAGCCCGCGCTTCAGCGCGCCCATGACGGAGGTGGTGATGCCGGAAGAGTGCCAGTCCATGCCCATCACGGAGCCGAGGGCCTGGAACCAGAACGGGTCGCTCAGCCGCGAGAGCAGCGCGCTCGCTCCGTAATCGCGCAGGATGATCTCGACGATCCCGGCGCCGAGCTTCGTCATCCGTTCGGCGAGCCACGCCGGCACGCGCCCGCCGTGCAGCGGCAGGTCGGCGGTGCCCGAGCGTCTCATTTCTCCTTCATTGTCTCTCGCCCGGGAAGACCTCCAGCAGATCGCCGGATTTTTTTCTTATACTTGGAGTTCGCATGCACCTCCCGCACCCGGCCATTCAGGCAGTGCTGGCCGCGCTCGTCATCGCGGCGGCCGCTTACGACATACGTTTCCGCCGCATTCCCAACCGGCTCTCGCTGGCGGGTTTCCTCGCGGGATTGGCGATGAACACGGCTTTCGGGGGATGGGAAGGGCTGAAAGCTTCGGCGGGCGGCTTCGCGCTGGCGTTCTGCGGGTATCTGCTGCTTTACCTCATACACGCCATGGGCGCGGGCGACGTGAAGCTGATGGGCGCCGTGGGGGCCCTGGCGGGCGCGTCGTGCTGGCTGTATATCTTCGTGGTCACCGCCATTTTCGGAGGGGTGGCGGCGGTCGTTCTCTCCCTGGCTCGCGGCCGGCTGCGCCGCACGCTGTGGAACGTGGGATTCGTGATCTCGGAGCTGAGCCATCTGCGCGCGCCGTATCTCGCGCGCGAAGACCTGGACGTGAAGAGCAAGAAGGCGCTCACGCTGCCCCACGGAGTTTCCATCGCGGTGGGCACGCTGGCGGTCCTGGCGGCCGGGTACTTATCGCGCTGAAGCGGCCGGAGTATCCACCGTCAACCAGCGGCCATCGCTGCGGAACGTGATCATGCCGGCCTGGTCCGTGCGCAACACCGCCACGCGCCTGGCGCGCAGCCGGTCGAGCACGGGGGGGTGGGGGTAATGATACAGGTTGCCCGCGCCCAGCGAGATCACCGCGAAGGCGGGGTGTACGGCATCCAGGAATTCGTCGCTGGTGGCCGTGCGGCTGCCGTGGTGGGCGACCTTGAGAACGGTCGCCGCGCTGTCCGAAAGCATCTCCATCTCGGAGGCGTGGCTGCTGTCGCCGGCGAGCAGAAACGCGTGGCGGCCATAGCGGACGCGCATGACCAGCGAGTCGTCGTTCCCGGGCTGTGCGCCGGGTTGATACTCGCGGGCTGGAGCCAGGACGTCGATCTCCGCGCCGCCGTAGCGAAAGCGGTCGCCCGCGCGCCGCACGCGTAACGGCGTGTGGAACCGGCGCAGGGCGGCGTGATCCACGCCGGTCCAGATCTCGCGGGGGCGGAAATTGCGCACCAGCGCCGCCGCTCCACCCATGTGGTCCTCGTGCGCGTGGGTAATGGCGAGCACGTCCACGCCGCGAATGGAACGCGACCACAGGTACGGTGAAACGACATCTTCCCCGATGTCGATTTGGGCCGGACGGGCGCGGCCGAACGAAGGCAGCCCGCCGGAATCGACCAGCATCAGCTTGCCTTCCGGCAGCGCCAGAAGAAAGGCATCCCCCTGCCCCACGTCGATGGCGGTGAACTCGAGCGCGCGCGGCGCCACCGCGGGCGCGAAAGGGTGCCAGACCGCGACGCCGAGCAGCGCCACGGCGGCAAGCAGCGCGGGGGCGCGCAGGCGGCGGAAGCCCGCCGCGATCAGCGCCGCGCATATGGCGAGGGCAAGCCAGAGCGGCGGCGAGGGAATGCGCCACCACGGCTCGATCCGCGCGTGCCAGTCCACCACCGCGCGCGACCAACCAAGCAGTAATGCCGCCGCACCCGCGGCCCAGGTCCATCCGGTGAAGATGGCCACGAAACCCGCCGGCACTGCCAACCCCATCAGGGGGACGACCGCCACGTTCGCGGAAAGGCCCGAGAATCCCAGCCGGTGGAAGTACGCCACCATGGGAAGGGCGAGACCGATCTGCACGGCGGCGGAGATGACCGCCAGCTCGAACACGTAAAACAGCGCGCGCGCGGGAAAGGAGACCGCCAGCAGGGCCGCGCGCCCCGGCAGCCGCAGCCACAGCCGCAGGGTTTCGGCGAGCAGCCGCATCTCCACCCGGAACTGGGCCACGCGCGGTTCGGCGTGCATGTCGATCTCCGTGACTGCCAGGTTGCGCAGGCCGCGCGCCAGCGGCGCCGCGCTCGCCTCCAGCAGCGGGACGCCGATCACCGCGATGGCGGCCACGGCCAGGAACGAAAGCTGGAAGCTCGCCTCAAACATCTGCTCCGTGTCGAGAACCAGGAATCCGATGGCGACCGCCGCCAGCAGGTTCAGGATGCGGCGCTCACGGAAGAAATAGCGGCCGATCATGAACAGCGTGAGCCCGGCCGCCGAACGCACGCAGGGCGCCTGCCAGCCGGTGACCAGCGCGTATACCCACGCCATGCACGAGGTGAGCAGCGCCGCCGCACCCGCCGGCACGAAGCAGACGCGCAGCAGGAAGAGGAAGAACGCCGCCAGCACCGCGACGTGCGTGCCGGAGATGACCAGCGCGTGAAAGGTGCCGGTGTAGCGGAAGTGCTCCGTCCAGACTCTATCGAGCTGGTAGGTTTCGCCGATCAGCACGGCCTGCAACATGCCGCGATTGTACGGGTCGGGATAGAGCGCCGCGATGCGGTCGAGCGCCGCGGTGCGCAGCCCGGCAATGGCTTTGCCGAACGGCGAACCGCACGCGCCCGGCAGAATGCGGACCGCGCCGGCGCGCGCGGAGGCGGTCCAGTAGACCTGTTTCCGCGCGAGATACTGGACGTAGTCGAAGGCGCCGGGATTGCGGAAATTGCGGGGTCTTCGAACGCGCGCGTCGAGTTCCACTTTCTGGCCGTAGCGCAGTTGCGGCACGCGCTCGCCCTCGGCGGCGTAGATGGTGACCTGGGCGCGCGCGCCGCGGTCGAGTTCCAGCGCGAACCGCTCGCGGTCGCCCGAGAGCGCGGGCGGCTCCACCACGCAGCCGGCCAGGATCACGTCGCCTTCAGCGTCCAACTCGGGCGGCGGACCGGGCCGGTGCAGCACGTCGAGCAGCGCGCCGGCGAAGGCGGACGCGCCGAGCGAGGCGACGGCTGCGAGGACGCGCGCCCTGCGCCGCAACGCCAGAAGCGCGAGCAGGAACAGCGCCGCGATGGCGAGGAGCAGTTCGGCCCTTCCAAACGGCGCGAAGCGCGAAGCCAGTATTCCCGCGGCGATGGCAGCCAGCGGCGCAACCAAGGGATCCCGCACGGGCAGAAGATCATTTTATAATCACGGGCGCATGCAAAGTCGAAGATCCGTCATCGCGGCCGCCTTCGCCGCCCTCGGAGCGCGCGCCGCCGCGCCCGTCCCCGCCAAAGACAACCTGAAGATCACCAGGCTCGAAACCTTCCTGGTGAAGCCGCGCTGGCTGTTCCTTAAGGTGCATACCAACGCCGGAATCGTGGGACTCGGAGAGCCCATCCTGGAAGGCCGCGCGCGCACCTGCGCGGAAGCGGTGAAAGAAGTCGAACCGTACCTGGCGGGTAAGGATCCGCGCCGCGTGGCGCACCACTGGCAGGCGATTTACCGCCACGCCTTCTACCGGGGCGGGCCGATCCTCACCAGCGTGCTGAGCGGCATCGACCAGGCGCTCTGGGACATCAAGGGGAAGGCGCTGGGCGTGCCGGTGTACGAATTGCTGGGCGGGCCCACGCGGGACCGCGTGCGGGTGTACGCCCACGCCAGCACTCCCGAAGCCGCCAAGGCGGCCCAGGCCCGCGGTTTTACGGCCTTCAAGGCCGGGCCCGCCAAGAAGCGGCCTTCCCGTTACATCGAGACGCCCGCCGCAGTCGAGTACGCCGCCGAGCAGTTCGGCGAGTTGCGGCGGGTGCTCGGCAAGGAGGCCGACATCGGCGTCGACTTCCACGGCGCCATCAGCCCGGCGACGGCCAAGCTGCTCATCAAGGCGCTCGAACCCTATCAGCCCATGTTCATCGAGGAACCCTGCCAGGCGCAGAACCACGACGTGATGGCGGAGATCGCGCGGGGCACGCACCTGCCCATCGCCACCGGCGAGCGCGTGTTCACCAAGTGGGGCTTCCGCGAAGTGCTCGAAAAGCGCGCGGCTACCGTGCTCCAGCCGGACCTGTGCCACGCCGGGGGCATCACCGAAGTGCGGCTCATCGCCGGCATGGCGGAGGCGTACTACGCGGCCATCGCGCCGCACAACCCGCTGGGGCCCATTTCGCTGGCGGCGGGCGTGCAGATCGCCGCGTCCATTCCCAACTTCCTGTGCCAGGAACAGGTCTCGCTCGGCGAGGGCTACCTGAAGAGACCGTTCACGGTGCGCAACGGCTACCTCGACCTGCCCACCGGACCGGGGCTGGGTATCGAGCTCGATGAGAACGCCCTGGCGGACAAGATCGACCACGACTGGCGCAACCGCGAAAGCTACGACGCCGACGACGGCTCCGTCGTGGACTGGTAAGAAAGCGGAGAGATTCCAGGCGGCGCGGGCACTCTTGTTTGTATGCTCGCTGCCTTGTTTGTGACGCTGTCCCTGGCCGCCGCCGCGCCTTCGCCGGACCTGCAAACGGAAAAAGCCATCCGCGCGCGGTTTGCGGCGTCAAAGATCTCCGTCAACAATTTCCAGGTTCACGTGAAGGGCGGGGTAGCGACCATCGAAGGCCGCACGGACGTCATCCAGCACAAGGGCGCCGCGACCCGCCTCGCCAAGAGCGCGGGGGCGAAGCGGGTAGTCAACAAAGTCGTGGTAAGCCAGGCGGCGCGCGACCGGGCCTCGGTCAATCTCGCCAAAGGCCGCCGGCGCGCGCAGATAAAACGGGGCGATGCGCGGTCTACTGAGCGATCACCGCGCCCGAGCCGTTGATCTGGTAGATGGTCACGGGCCCGGTGACGCTGGCCGGGTCGAACTTCTTTCCGTTCACCTCGGCCTCGTGCTTTTGGAGCGCGGCGGCCTGTTCCTTCGTCATCTCCAGTTTGGCGAACTTCCCCTCGGCGGTCGCAATCTTGCCGATGGAGTCCTTCGGGAACACGATCTCGCCGTCCTTCACCTTGATGCGGACGAGCTTGCCGTTCTCGTCGGCCAGGTTCATCCAGCAGCCCATCTTCTGGCAGACTTCGGTCACCTTGCCCTTGGCCTGCACGGTCTTGCCGACGTACTGCTCGGGCGTATCCGCCAGCGACGCGATGGGAGTGGGTTGCTTCAGGGTGAGCGGTTTACCGAGCTTGAGATCGGCCGCAAGAAGGGTGGAGAGAGAAATCAGGAGCGCCAGGGTGATTCGCATAAATCCAGGTTACCAAGTAGGCGCCTTCTACGCCGCGCCACCGCTTGTAGTACTTCCGGAGGAATAGGGGCTAAACGACCGCCCGCTGAAAGCCGGCGGGTTGGGCTTGCGACTGGAAGTCGCCTGAAGTGCGCGGCTGCCCTTGGGTGGGGCAGGCTGAACGGCCTGACCCCACATGAGCCGCTCGCGCCCCCTCACTCCTCGCTGGCCTGCGCCCTGGCGTTCGAAAGCGCGCGCGTGTGAATGACCGCCGTGGGCATGTAGAGTTGGATGCCGAAGCGGCCGTCCGCCGCCGGCGTGGTGCACAGGATCTCGTCGCGGAAATCGCCGAAGCGGTCGGCCGGCGAGCTGCAACTGCTCCTGGGGCGCTCGGCCACACGGCTTCCGGGAATCGGCACGAAGCGCTTGCCGTCAAACTTCGAAAGAGTCTCGCCGTTGGCGGTCATCAGTTCCCGCACCGGGTCGCCGTCCCACTCGATCGGTGTGTAGCGCACGTTCAGCCCTTCGGCCAGAATGCGGCCCTCGGCCGTGAGCACCACGATGTCCTGCGTGGCGTGGCCGTCGCGGTTGGCCACCAGTTCCATTCCCGGTGAGCCCTGCCAGATCTCCGCGGCCCACCCGCGGTGAGTGTGCCACCAGCGCGGGTCCTCTTCGTGCGTGAGCTTCCAGTGGATCTTGCCGGTGAGCGCATCCACCACGTACACGCCCGCGTGCGTCAAGGTTTCGATTCCGAAGAACACCTGCAACGCTTTCCCGCCTGGAAGGATGTAGCCGACGTCGGTGATATCGGCGTGTCCACGGTGAATGGACCAGCGCACGGAGCCGTCGTGATTCAGCAGCGTGCTGCCGTCGAAGACCTCATCTTTGCCGTCGAGGTCGATATCGGCGATCTTCAGCCGGTGCCCCGCGCTGCCGCTGGTCTCCATGGTGCTGCGGAATTCCCAGAGCTGCCGCAGGTTGCCGTCGAAGGCCGTGATCACCTCGTTCTCGTACAGCCCCGTCTGGGTGACGATGGCGGTGTTCTTCCCGTCCAGCCGCGCCGGCGCAAGGTGCAGCCGCATGGAGCTGCGGCCTTCGTCGGTGAGCATGGGCGGCCAGGGCACGCTGCGGATCTCGCGGCCCGTCCAGCCGTCGAGCAGCGTGAGCATGCGCTGGTAGCCGCGCTCGGTGAGGGTGGCCACTTCGCCCTTCCCGTCGCCGTTGAAATCCGCCACCGCCACCGGCACGTTAGAGCTGTTGCCCCAGATGCGGTCGGCGTGTACCAGCGGACGCCGCCAAAGCTGGCGGCTGTCGCTGTTCCAGCCCTCCAGCTCCACGGGCACGCCGGGGTCGAGCGCGCCTTCCGAGAGGCCGTTGTTGAACTTGAAGACGCAATCCTGGCGGCCGTCGCCATCCAGGTCGCCGAAGGCGACGTTGATGCCGCCGGGGCGCGCCAGCGGCCGGAACTCCATGAGCACGCCGGTGGCCGGCCCCGCCTTTACGCCGAACCACTCCGAGGGCGGCCCTTCCCTGCCCGAGCCGTCCACCGGACGGACCCGGTAGTATTGCAGCGCGCCGTCCACCGCCGTGGAATCGAGATAGTTGGTGGAGTCCGCGACCGGCTTGTCATTCACGCGGAATCCCGCGGTGTCGCGCCGCCGGGTGCGGTAGATGTTGAAGCCCGTGGAGGAGGCGTCGCGCGGCAGAAAGGCCCAGCTCAGATAGACGCGCCCCGCGCCCTGCGGCACGCCCGCCAGGCGCCGTACTTCGGTCTGGAACGACGTAGACCCGCGCGGCTCGCGCACGGGCCGGAAACCCACGTCGGGGTGCCGCGTGCCGGGGGAATGATAGGCGGCATTGCCGCAGCGCAGGTACGGCGCCGAGCGCAGCCAGCTTCCGCCCAGCATGGTGCGCTCGATATCCACGGCCGAGGCGCGGTACTTGTCTCCCGTGCGTCCGGGCTCGAGCATCATGGTGGTGATCTGCCAGACGTTGCCGGCCATGTCGTAGAGCTTGTACCCGTTCGGCGGGTACGACTTCACCGGCTTCAGATACCGGCCCCACTCGGTCGGGTTCCGCTCCAGTTTGGGGTCGAGGTTGGCGCGCGAGGCGTCAGGCTCCTCGTCGCCCCAGGGGTATTTCTTCCGCTCCAGGCCGCCGCGCGAAGCGTACTCGAATTCCGCGCTGGTGGGCAGACGGTAATTGCGGCCGTCCTTCTTGGTGCGCCAGGCAAGGTAGGCCTCGGCGTCGTACCGGTTCACGAAGACGACCGGCATCTTCTCCATGCCGGCCGGGATGCGCCCGTCCCTCCAATGCGGCGGCGGCGGGAAACGCGCCTCCCGAACGAAGATCGCGTACTCCTCGTTGGTAAGCGGGTGGTCGAGGATTTCGAAATCGTCCAGCCGCACCCGCTCGCCTTTGGAGGTGACCACGTCGCCGGCCATGAATTCGGCGCCGCGGATCAGGACGAAGCCGTCGCCGGCGGCCGCGGCTGCCGGCCACCACGCGGCCAGCAGCCCCGCAACCGCGGCTGTTACCATTCCAGCCTCACGCCGGCGCGCAGCTTGCGCACGCCGGGCTGATCGGAGTCGGAAACCCCGCCCACGCCGCTGATAATGCCGGCCGAGGCCGGCGAGCTGATGTTCATCGCCGGATTGGACCAGTTCGGGTGGTTCATAACGTTGGTCGCGGTCAGCTCCGTGCGCAGCTTCAGCCGTTCATGCAGGCTGAAGTGCTTGGCCAGGCCCGTGTGCAGCAGCGTGAGGCCGGGCCCTTTGATGACGCCGCGCGCCGAGGTCCCGAACGCGCCCGCCTGCGGCGCGCCGAACGCGCTCACGTCGAACCAGCGGTTGACCGAAGGCGCGGAGAGATTGCCGTCGCGCAGGATGTCCGGCCGGATGGTGACGTTCGGCGCGGTGCGGCTGGAGGTGACGGCGGTGCCGGTCGGATCCGGGCCCGTCCACAGCGGCGTCAGGAACTGGCCGGTTTGCGCGATGAAGATGCCGCTCAGTTCCCATCCTCCCGCGATGATGTCGGCCAGGCGGCCGGCTGCGGAGAGGAACCGCCGGCCCTTGCCGAACGGCAGCTCGTAAATCCAGTTGCTGGTGAAGCGGTGCGTCGGGATGTCGTCCCACACCGCGCGCTCGCGCCGCCGGTCGTAGGCGTTCTCCGGCGCGTACTCGCGCTCCAGGTCGCCGATGTCGCGCGCCAGCACGTAAGACGCCTGGTAGGCGAAACCCTTGGCGGTTCGCCGCTCCGCTTCGAGCGTCAGGGAGTTGTACTGGTGCCCGGCGCCGTTGGTCAGGTAGCTGATGGCCGGGTACTTCGGGAACAACCGCGGCTTATCCACATACGGCCGCGCGTCCGGCAGCGGCTGGTTGATGTTGTAGCCGTACTCGCCCTTGCGCGAGCTGGTGCCCACGTAGGAGATGCGGAAGCCCGTTCCCCATCGCTGGTGCTCGATGGTGGCGTTGTACTGCTGGCTGTAAGGGGTCCTGAGGTCCGGGTTCCACGCCGCGGGCACGTTGATGGCGCTCAGGCTGCCCGTGGAAGCGGGGTAGATGCGGGGCAGGATCACGGCCGGGTTCGGGCTCGGGTTGGTGTAGGCGGGCTCATCCAGCGCGAAGGCCGCGGTGTCGCGAATGCGCGCGGGTCCCACGTCGAAGAAGATGCCGTAGCCGGCGCGGAAAACCGTGTTAGGCCCCAGCGGACGCCAAGCCACACCGATGCGCGGCGCGAAATTGTTCTTGTCGGTGCGGATCAGGGTCTTTCCGGGCAGGCCCAGCGTGCTGGCTTCCACCACGTCCACGTAGCTGCGGGGCAATAGCGGGCTCACCAGCTTCAGCGAGCCGTCGGGAACCACGATCTTGCCGCTGCCGATCTCGAACATCCCCTGCCGCCCGCTGACTTCGATCCAGCCGGGGTGGAGTTCGTAGCGCATCCCGATGTTGAGGGTCAGCTTCGGCGTGACCTTGAATTCGTCGGCGACGAAGAAGTCCCATCCCCACCGCAGCCGCTCCACTACCAGCGGCGCCGAGGCGCGCGCACTCGTGGTGGGGATGCCCAACAGGAAATCGCCGTAGGGGAAGCCGGTGAAGCGGTTGGAGAAGGTGGCCGAGCCGAACAGCGCGGCGGGCGCCTGGCCGTCGGCGAAGTACACGCGCGAGGCCTGCACGCCGGCCTTGAGCGTGTGCCGGCCGCGGAACCAGTTCACCTGCTCCTGGATCTGCTGCGGGAAGTTCTTGAACCCGGGGTGTTTCCAGTCCTGCTGGCTGAGACCCGTCAGGCCCAGCCCGGAAAAGCTTACCTTGAAAAGCCCCTGGATATCCGGCAGGTTGTCCATCAGCCCCTGAATGCCGAGGTCCTTCACCAATTGCAGGCCCATCACCGGCCCGTGGCGCGGATTGTCGTTGAACGCCAGCCCCCAGCGCAGCTCGTTGATCAGGTTGGCGCTGAAGTTGTGGGTATAGGAGACGTTGACCGAGCGCGTGTCGCGGATCTGCCAGCGCTGCCCTATAGTCGGCAGGTTGCCCTCGTAGGGGTTGCTCTCGGAGTGGTTCATGGTGAGGCGGCCGAAGACGAACGCCTTATCGGAGAAGCGGTGGTCGCCGCGGGCCGTCCAATAGGTGTTGGGCTGGAACTCGCGCGGCTTCAGCTCGCGGTAGTTCTGGCTCACCAGCCGCGTGGTGTCGCCGAAATTGGGCAGCGGATAAAACCGGTCCTGAATCTTCTTTGTCACCGGGTTGATGCGCGAGGCGGGGATGCGGTTGCCGGCGAACGGCGTGTTGTTGGCGAACGGGTCGCGCACGATGGTGGCGGGCGCCAGTGCGGAGAAGTCGCCGCTGCGCCACGGCTCGAGCGGCACCGTCGGGTTCAGCAGCGTGTACTGCCGGCTGCCCTTGGCGCCCTCCCACGAAGCGAAGAAGAACGTCTTGTTCACGCCGTTGTACACCTTGGGGATGTACACCGGGCCGCCCAGCGAAAAGCCCGGCGAATGGTTCACGTAGGACCCCTTGGTGAGCGAGAACGGGTTGCGCGAGGCGAAGCCGCTCGAATCGTAATACTCGAACGCGCTCCCGTGCAGCTTGTTGGTGCCCGATTTCGAGATCACCGTCACCTGCCCCACGGCGCCGAACTCGGCCGTATTGTTGGCCGAATCCACCCGCACCTCCTGGAAGCTTTCCACGTAGCCTTGCAGCGGGGCGATGCGGGTGCCGTCGTAGAGGTTGTTGTAGCTGATCCCGTCGATGCTCTGGTTTTCCTGGTTGTTGCGGCTTCCCGCGAACCGTATCGTGGCGCGGTCGCCGGTGGCCAACTGCACCGTGGGGGAGAGTTGCAGGAAGCTGGTGAGCCCGCGCGTGTTCAAGGGCAGGCTGTTCAGCATGCGCGCGTCTTTCATATCGCTGATGCGCGCGGTTTCGGTCTCAATGAGCGAGACGCCGCCGGTCACCTCGACGGTGGCCTCGATGGCGCCCACCTCCAACCGCACGTCGATGCGCCGCTGGTCGCGCGAGTCCAGGGCAATGTTCTGGACCACGTATTCCTTGAACCCGGCAGCCCGCACGCGCAGGGAATACTCGCCGTCGCGGAGTTGCGCCAGCGTGTAGACGCCGGCGTCGTTGGATTGCGTCGTGTACCGGTAGTTGCTGGCCGTGTGCACGGCCTCGATGGTGGCGTTCGGGATCATCGCCCCGGTGGGGTCGGTGATCGCGCCCGTAATGGAAGCGAAGGTGGTTTGAGCGTGAATCGCCGGCGCAAACGCCATCGCCAGCGACGCGAGACATGCCGCACGTAAAGAACGCATAGTGCCCCCCTACTGGGACAATATGCGTTCGATTCCGTCCATGGCAAACCCTGTTCCACCATCTGGAACAGAAAAACGAAATGTGCCGGTACGCGGAACGCCGGTCAGCGCGATTCGTAGGGGCCGTGCACGGCGAGCACCCGCCAGGTTTCGGCCGCATCGTCCAGGACCATCACGCGATACACGGCCCCGCCCGGGGCAACGCGCACGACGATGTGTCCGTGGTTCGCCTTCAGGCTGTCCAGGCTGGCGCCGATCACCTCCCGGGTGGCCGGCATCAGGTTGGTGGCGAAAATATCGCGCGGGCCGGGATAGAGGCGGGTGGAAAGCAGCCGCGCCAGCACCAGCGCGCCCGGGTGGCTGGGCGCCCACACCGGGATGATGTGCACCCGGGGCCTGAGGGCGGCCACCAGCGCCGCGTTCTGCGTGTCCTGATAAGCGTGATGGTTGCACACGTTCACGTCGACCGGGCCGGCAACCTTGGCCACCGGCGTTTCCACGTCGTGCCATGCCGGGGCGCCGGCCGCGGGCACTCCGGGGATATCTCCGGCGCGGAAATAATCGAATTTGCCGTAGCGCAGCACGAAGCCCGCACTGAGCATGTTCTCGTCCGGCCAGTCCCGGCGCGGGATTCGATCGAGCGGCGGGAAGAGCTGCCGGGTCCGGACGCCCTCGCCGGTCCAGATCTCGCCGTTGGCCACCAGGTTGCGGATTTCGAAGTCGTTTCGCGGCGCCTTCAACGGCACGATCTGATCCTTGCGTCCGGGTTGAAAACGCTCCACCTGCTTCGACTTCAGGATCGCGCGGTAGCTCTCCATCATGCGGCCGGAGAGCGGCGAGGGCCAGTTGTAATCCGGCCAGCCGCGGTCAAGCACCTTGCCTATGGGGATGGCGGCGGCCACGTCCGCCAGGCCCCCCAGGTGGTCGTCGTGGAAATGCGTGATCAGCAGGTAATCGAGTTGAGGCGCGGCCCCGTCGGGCGCCACGCGGCGGATGTAACGCGCAATCCACTCGCCGGGCCGCCGCGAGCCATCGGGCCGTGGCGGTGTGACGCGGTCCTGGCGCGCCGTCGCCCCAGCATCGGCCAGCAGGGTGGTTCCGTCGGGGAAGATGAAGTAGATGGCGTCACCCTTGCCGGTGTTGATGTGGTGAATGTCGAGTTCGCCCGGCGACCAGCGAGGCAGGACGCCACCCGCCTGTTGCGCCGCCGCTGGAAACCACAGCGCAAGCAGAAGAACAAGACACGGCCGGAGTCGCATTCCTGAATTGTAGCGGCGAGCAGGTGTATATTGGGACCTTCAAGGAGGCTCACATGCACCGCAGATGTTTTCTCAAATCCCTGGCCGCAACCCCCGCGGCGGCCTTCGTGCCGGCCGCGGATCCGTTTAAACCGGGCGAAGGCGTCAATAATCCCCTCGGCGAAGGCCAGGGAATTTACCCGGGCAGGGTGGCGTGGGCGCGCGATGCGCGCGCAACAAGCTGGGACGGCGCCACGGGCTTCTGGTGGGATGACGCCTCCACGGACCAGAACGCCGTGAACCGCATGGCCTCCGCGACGCTGCAATCCCTCACCGGCCGGAAAAACGACCGGCAGGCCTGGGACGCCCTGTTCCGGCACTTCAACGAGACCCACGGCTTCGGCGATGCCGGCTACAAGCCCGGCGAGAAGATCGCCATCAAGATCAACGCCAACCAGGACCGCGGGCAGGAGTGGGGCGCCGGGCGGCAGTCCAGGCCCGGGAAGAACGGACTGCCCAGTCCGCACGTGGTGCTCGCGCTGGTCGGCCAACTGATCGAGTTCGGCCGGGTGCCGGCCGAGGACATTCTGATCTACGAAGTGGCGGGCGGACGCAACATCGGTGCGCCGGTCTTCGACAGGGTTAGGAAACTGTCGAGCGGCGTACGGTTCCTGGTGAACAACCCCTACGGGCTCAGCGGCCGGAGCACTCCCATACCGGACAAGGGCAATCCGATTCACTTCTCCGGCCCGAGCATGTCCGCGGCCTACCTGCCGCGGCAGGTGACCGAGGCGAAGTACATGATCAACGTCGCCCTGCTGCGCCCGCACGGCATGGCCGGCGTCACCCTGGGCGGCAAGAACCATTTCGGATCGGTGTGCTTTCCCGACCAGGGCGGCTGGACGCCTGTTCCGCTGCACCCGTTTGTCCTGCGCGACCAGGCGATGGGCTCCTACAACGCCCTGGTCGACCTGATGGGCCACCGCCACCTGGGCGGCAAGACCATGCTCTACATGCTCGACGGCCTTTACACAGCCGCGCACAACGAGGGCAACGTCTTCCGCTTCGCGTCCTTCAACGATCACTGGGCGTCCAGCCTGCTTGCGTCGCAGGACCCCGTCGCGCTGGATTCGGTCGGGCTGGACATTCTGGCCGGCGAGCCGCGGGCCACGCAGGTTCGCGGCCAGGCCGACAACTACCTGCACGAAGCGGCGCTCGCCGCCAAAGCGGCAACCGCTTACCGTCCCAACGGCGGCGGCGCGCGGCTGGCAACGCTCGGCGTGCACGAGCACTGGAACGCGGACCGGAAATACTCCCGCAATCTTGGGCGCAAGCAGGGCATCGAGCTGGTCACATCGCTATGAGGCTGCTGTTCGCGCTTTGGCTGTGCTGCGGCCTGCCGGCCGCCGAAATCAAGAACCTCACGAAGCTGGGGTATATCAAGCCGAGGCACTCGAAGACCATCGCGGATTCGCCCTGGGGCATCCAGGCGGGCACGCTCGACGAGAAACTCGTGGCTCGCGCCGCCGAAATCGGCGTGAAGTGGACGCGCCTGGGCGCCTCATGGTCCGGCATCGAGAAGCAGAAAGGGCAATACAATTTCACCGAAACCGACCAAGCCTTCGCCACCGCCATAAGGAACGGCATCACGCCGTTCGTCACGCTGGGCTCCGGCAACCCGCTGTACACGCCGCTGGCGACGTACGACGACCCCAAACTCGCGGCCATTTACGGCCGCCGCCCCGGTCCGCCGACCTCGAGCCCTGAAGCCATGCGGGCGTGGTTGGCTTACGTGAAGGCCACCGTCGGGCGGTACCAGGACCGGATCGCCTATTGGGAAATCTGGAACGAACCCAACCACGAGCACTACTGGGGCGCGAAGCCGGATGGCAGGGAATACGGGCGCCTGGTGAAGGAGACCGCGACGCTCATCCGGTCCATCGCCCCGAAGGCCGTGATTCTGGCGGGCGCGACGGCGGGGCTGGATGCGCCTTTCATCGACGCGTTCCTCGGCGCCGGAACGGCCGGGCTGATCGACATCGTCACCTTCCACCAGTACGGCGGCGTTCCCGAAGAGCGGATCTACAAGGGCATCGAGGTCAGAAAGGTCATCGACCGGCACAACCCGAAGATCCGCATCTGGCAGGGCGAGTGCGGCTACCCTTCGCACAGCAGCACCCGGGACTACCGCGGACGCAGCCCGTGGGGCGTGAACATCCAGGCGAAGTGGCTTTTGCGCCAGGGCTTCACCGACACGTTTTTCCTCGGCGCCGGGCTGAGCAACTACTTCAAGCTGGTGGACATGGGGGACCGCGGCGAACGGCAGAAACGGCTTCCCGGCGAGCCGATCGACCGGATTCTCGGCTTCCCCGAGCGGGGCGGATCGCGCGTAAGAACCGTGGGCGTGAACGAGAAGTGCCTGCTCTCCAATCCGGACCTCAAACCCAAGCCGGGTTACTTCGCCTATCAGAACCTCTGCGCCCTGATGGACGGCCGTTACCAGGCGGCGCCCACCGAGTACGAGATCGAGATCAGAGAGAGCGGCCCGTTCTATGGAATCGGTGCGGAAGATGACGCCTTTCCGTCCGTGCCTTTGTTGACCTGTTACAAGTCCGCCCAGGGGAAGCACATTCTGGCGTACTGGCTTCCGTGGTATCCGGCGGAGTACCTGCCCGGGTTCGCGCGCGTGGACCTGAAGGCCTCGGGGGTGGTGTTCCGCAGCCCTGTCCTGGTGGATCTGCTGAGCGGCGAGGTCTATGGCATGCGCCGCGCGCTCACCGGCCTGCCGCTAGCCGACTATCCCTTCGCCATCGTCGAGAAGGAAGAGATCGAAATTGTGCGCCTCCGCATCTAAGGGGGCATGTACGACAAACCTGGGCCGATCGACCAATTAGTTCATCTTTACGTAGATGGGGCCATCAGCCGCCGTGACCTGGTGCGGCGGGTGGCGCGCAGGACCGGAGGGGTGGCCGCCGCCATGGGCGTGCTGGCCGGTTACGAGGACCTGAATGCCCAGCCGACGCCCGTGCCGGACAACGTCCGCGTGCCCGCCAACGCCGACGACATCGTGGCGTCGGACATCGAATGGGGCGGACCGGGCGGCAGGCTCTTCGGCCACTTGGCGATGCCGAAGGCGGGGCCGGATGTCTACCTGCCGGGGGTGCTCGTAGTACACGAGAACCGCGGACTGGTGGAGCACATCAAGGACGTCACCCGCCGCGCCGCGCGCGCCGGCTTTATCGCGCTCTCGGTGGACCTGCTGTCACGGCAGGGCGGCGTGGGGCAATTTCCCGATGCCGCTTCGCAGACGGCCGCCTATGGCCGCACCGTTCCATGGGAGCGCATTGAGGACCTGGTATCCGGGCTCGACTACCTGAAGTACCACCCCAACATCGTGTTTGACCGCATCGGCATCGTGGGTTTTTGCGCCGGCGGCCAGAACGTCTGGGATTTCATCGTCAGCATGCCCGAGACCGCGGCCGCCGTGCCGTTCTATGGGGCTCCGCCCGCGGCGGAAGACATCGCCAGAATCCGCACCCCGGTGCTGGGCATCTACGCGGAACGGGACCGGTCGCTCACGCAGCGCATGCTGGCGGCGGCTACGGTGCTCAGCCAGCAGCAAAAGGTACACGGGCTGATGGTTTATGAAGGCGTCGGCCACGCGTTCCATAACGACACGGGGCCGAATTACAACGCCGAGGCGGCCGCCGACGCCTGGGCCCGGGCCATGGCCTTCTTCAACAAGTACCTCCGCGCGCCGCGCACCTGAGGGAATGGGTGCGCGACATAAATGTGGATGATTAGGCTGCCGCTGACCTGCATTCCCAGTAGTCC
>JBHGBM010000102.1:0-17845 GCA_041946965.1 Bryobacteraceae bacterium | reverse complement strand
CAAAGCGGACAATTCACGTGCTAATAAAACCGGACATCTTGACAAACTAACGACACCGAAAGGCACGCGCCTCCCGCCTCAGCAACCTGCCGGCGAAACCAGTCCAGAACGTCATCGTCCAGCCGAATCGTTACCCGGCTCCGAATCAGCCACGAAACCGCTCGATCAACGACCGTAGGTCGCGATAGCACTTCTCGAATGACTTCGCGGATTTCGCTTGGTTCAGGTCGAATATCGACGCCAGCGCAGGCTGGTCTATGGTCTCGGAATACACGTGGGGGTGCATACGCTCGCGAAGCCATTTCTTGGCGTCCCGAATCTCTTCTGGGTTTTGAGGAGGGGCCAAATCGGCGGGAAGCCCTCGCTTTCCCCGAATCGACTCAGCGGATGCCAGAAACCAACCCTCAAATTCACACTGGGGGAGGATCAGGAACACCGGCAGTCCCATCCCTGCACCCTGCGCGCGCTCCAGGAGAGGTGGGGCCAACTCAGCCGGGCAGTCATCGTCGCTGTCGAAGAGGACGAAGACCCCTCCACGCGGACGTACTTTAAGCGCGGCCAGTTCGACAGCCCGTTCGAGTTCACCAGCCTTGCGCACCAGGCTGCTGCGCGGCCTCCGGATTGGCTGCTGAATATCCAGGGCCACACTGGGATCGATATCCTGTCCAATTCGACGAAACAGAATAGGAGCCGCCTTAAAGTCGCCGTGGCCTTCCACCACAAGACCGACTTTGACCGGCGTCACAGTCCTGCTCCGTCAAAGAGATTCAGATCCAGTTGCTTCGGAGGTTTTGGGCCGAAAAGCTTGACGTCGGGCCGTAACTGGTCAAGCCGGAGGAGTTCTCCAGGCGTGTAGAGCCCCTTGTGCACGGCCTCGCGGCTGGCCTCATCGACTGGAGCAATCTGCGTCGTCCCCTTTTCGGCATGGACGGCAAGGAGGAGCTCGGCCTCAATATCCGCGCTGTCCAACAGATCAGGGCTGTGCGTCGTGACAATGACTTGCGTTGACTGGCTCGCCTCCCTGAGTGCGTCAAGTAGTGCGCCGGCCGCCGCGGGATGCAAGGCGATTTCCGGCTCTTCAATGCCTACCAGAGGCGTGCTTGTGGCGGCTGAGTCCAGAGATTGAAACAGGGCGACGAGAATGCCGAGCGCACGAAGCGTTCCGTCCGACATGTTGCCCGCGAAGAAGCGCCACGGATCGTTGGAACCCGCGACTTCCTGCCGGAACTCTAATGTAGCTTTGGGTGGGACGTCTTTAACCTCGACGCCACTGACGCCGGGAACGATCGAAGAAAGATACTCCTCGATACGTTTCTTCCGGGCCTCGTCCCGTACGGCGAGTTGCCTCAGCACGCTGGTCAGGTTTCCGCCGTCGCGGGCAAGAAGCTCTCCGGAATCCGGTGGCTGGAAATCGCGTATCCTATCCGGATTCAGGTTGTAGAAACCCATCCTTGACAGAGCATCGTAGACAGGCCTGAATTCCGGCACGCCTGAGACGTTTACCAGGTAAAGACGGTCCTTCAGGGCGGCTGGAGGAGCTATGCCGTTTCGTGTTCCGCTTAGTTGAAACTCCTTAACCTCTCCTGTGACCACCAGAAAACTGGTTACCTCGGGTCCACGAATCATGCACTGCTCGGTCTGAACCTCGTAGCCGCCTTGCGGACGCGCGCCAATTTTGAAGGCATAGTGGCCTACGGCGGAAGGCAACTTAAATTCCAGCCGGATTCCGAAGTGGGTAGGGTGCCCACCGCTGCGACGGCGCACTTCGGCGATGCCTCCGCGCTCGCGCAAGGCGTTGTCGAGCGAGCTGCGCAGCGAATCGCTGGTGAACCGCAGGGCGTCTAAAAAGTTGCTCTTCCCGGAGCCGTTTGGTCCCACCAGGAAGGTCAACGCGCGCAAGTCTACCTCACTCCCGGCAATACTCTTGTAGTTCTTCAGAACGACACGCGTTAAGAAGGGCGTCACGTCCGTCATTGTAGTCCCGCGGCCGGCTGTCCGCTTGGGAGCAGGTTGGCATTACCGGCCGACACGCCGACCCCACCCTCGCGTTTCTTGCGTGGAGTTGTAGGCCCCCGCGCCTTACCTCACATCCACCTTGATAATCGCGTACGTCACCTGCTTCGCCACCAGCATCTGGTGCGGCGTGTTCGCCGGGATATGCACGATATCCCCCGCCGCGATGGCGTGCTTTTCGCCGCCCTTGATGCCGGCGCCGCGGATCTCGCCCGGCGCCGTCTTCCGCGGGCTCTCCACAGCCCCACCCACGATCAGCGTGGCGGCGCCGCTCTGGACCACGAAGATGTCGTTCTGCGTCTCGTGCAGCTCGGCTTCGCCGTTCTTTTCGCGGTGCGCGAGGTCCATCGAGTGATTGCCCCAGTTCGCCACCTTGCCGGTCTTGGCCGGGGCCTTCAGATCGGCGGCGCGAAACACCTGGAAGCCGGCCGGGGCGGCCGTGAGCGCCACGGCCGCCAGCGCGATTACGATTCTCATACGCTCTCCTTTTACGCGGGCTGCACGCCGCCCGGACGCGGCACCATCTTCAGTACCGGAATGCGCTGCTCCACCGGAGGCAGCGCGGGGAAATCCGTGTAGGGCTTGTCCTGGTACCAGTAACACACCGAGTAGTAATTATCCGCGCGGTCGTTGGCGTGACCGTGCTCCATGGTGTGCTTCATGTAGCGGGTGAAGGTCACCGGGTTGTCCGCGTGCCAGCGGTAAAGGCAATATCGCCCGCCGGTGTGCTCCGGCGCGGTGATCAGGTGCGCGCCGTTGTACAGGTGCGCGAACGGCACCGCGGTATCGCGCCCGCCGAAATTCCACGCGCCGCAGAAGTAATCCTCCGAACCGGTGCCGATGATGATGGGCTTGGCTTCGTCGTCAATGAAGATCATGTCGTCGCCTTCGCCCATCCAGTTCTCGGCGTTCTGCACCCAGCCGAGCGTCACGCCCATCAGGTGCCCGCGGCCCCTGGTCTCGGCATAGACGTAGTTGCGGCTGCCGTCCGGGTTCTTGCCGTCGCCCGCCGGCAGAATATCGGTGGGGGTCTTCTGCCGGTACTGCGCGTGGAAGTAGAGCGCGTCGGCGGGAAGCGATGGCACAAGCTGGTAGTCGATGTTGGAATAGAACGCGCCGATAGGCAGCTTGCCCTCGTTGGTCACGGTGATGCGCGCGCCGGTGCGGAACGGCATGGGGAAGTAGCAGTTCAGCGCGCGGATCGGGGAGTTGTTCAGAAACGCGGACTGGTAGACGTTGTACTGCCCCAGGTTGAGGCCGAAGAAGTCGCCGACGGGCGTCTCGACGCTCGGTTTCGAGTTGCCGTCCCAGTACATGCGCAAGACGACCTCCTTGAGGTGGTCGCGGCTCTGCGCGGCGATGGTGAACCAGATGTGGGTCACCACGCCCGGCCCCTTGGAGTTGAACACCTCCTGGGTATCGCCGGGCTTGATCGGCCAGCGGTCGGCGTTGCCGCCGGTGGTGTCGTGGCTGGACTGTTTCAGCGATTTATAGTTCTGGGCGCGCGCGAACCAGGGAAGCGGGAGGCCGCCGGGACCGGTCTGGGCCTGGGCGCTCGAACCCGCGGCGGCCGCCGCGGACACGCCCGCGAATCCCGCCAGGCGCTGAAGGAAACCGCGCCGCGGGGCGAAGTGTTTTGCCATGTTGGAGATTGTAGTAGGCGGGAGTCGCGGCTGTCCAGCTTACGGCGCGGGAACTTCGTCACCGGAGGAGAACTGCCCGCCCGGCGCCGCGTCCACCTGCACCACCACCGGGAAGCCCGCTTCCGCGCCGTTGTGGATGCGCAGGATGGCCGGCCCCACGGGCGTTCCCAAGGGCACCGCAAAGTTGATCTGGTTGGGGGCGGCGTAGGACACCTGCGCGGGCTGGTCGTTCAGCGTGACCGTCGTGTTGGAACCCGTGGAAAGGTTGACGCCGTACACCGTCACGACCGCACCCGGATAAACGCCCGTCAGGGTGGGATTCGCGTTCACCACCGGGAGCGTGATCGAGGGCAGCCGCGGCAGGGCGGGCTGCACGGCGAAGGCAAACTGCTGGGATGCGGTCTGGAATCCGGACATCACCGTCACCGGGAGCGCCACGCCCGTGGGCGCGCCCGCCGCCACCATCACGTTGGCGAGCAGCCGCGTCGGGCTCAGCACCCAGATCCGGCGCACGAACACATCGCTCGAACCGAAGCCCACCGTGGTGAGGCCATCGGCGAAGCGCGTGTTCACCCCGGTGATCTCCACCATCGAGGAAACTCCGGCGGGCAGCACGTTCGGCGACAGGGAAATGCTGGCGGCGTCGGAAAAACCGTAGTTGTACACCGGCGGATTCAAGGCCTGCAACAGCATGGAATGCTGGCCGTCGGCATTCACCACCGAAACCGTCGCGATCTGACCGTTTGCGCCCGGCGGCGGCTGCACCATAACGGCGCCCATCTGGTCGCTGCCGCTGAACGGCGCCCGCACCGTGCCGGGCAGCCCGTCGAAATAGATGCGGCTGTCGGGGCCCAGGTTAGAGCCGATTACCGTCACCGTGCCATCCGGGTTGGGCGTCACCGAGGCGATCACCGGCGGAGCCTTCTGCACCAGGCTCAGCGCCGCCGGCAGCACCCAGGCATCCTCCGCGGTCCGGAACAGCAGGTGCCGCGGCCCGGCGCCCGCAAACGGCGGGAAATAGAAGTAGAGCGCCAGGTACTCGCCGAAGGGCCGCACGTTCACGCCGCCGAAGCCTCCCAGCAGGTTCACGGAGAGCCCCGGCGGGGGGCCCGAAGGCGTCATCAGGCCGGTCCCGCCGGCTACCATGGTCGTTTCCGCCCCCGTGGGATTCATATACGCGGGGGTGATGTAGGCGCCGCCGGCAAAGCTGTAGGTGAAGGTGTCGTAAAGCGGCACGCGATCACGGCGTTGAACCGAAAAATCGATCCCGGTGACTACCGCGCCACGGGTCACCGGGATCGGGATAAACTGCTGCGGGTCGCGTGTTCCCGGGTAAAACAGGGTCTCAACGGGCCCGCTCGCAGGAACCGGCATGCCGGACGGATCCAGCGGAAGCGCAATATCCGCCGTCGGCGGCAAGGGGTGGACGTAAACCCAATAGGTATCCGGGGGCAGCCCGTCGATGCGGTAAGTGCCGTCGGGGTTCGTCAGGGTGCTGATGGCCGAACCCGCCGGGCGCAACGCCACGACCGATGCCATGTGCACGCCCTGCCCGGATGTGGTCACGCGGCCGGTGATGGATCCGAAGGAAGCCGCAAAGCTCCGGCCGGGGTAAAGCAGCGAGATGCCCGCCACGTCGTCGGCTTCGAGCGGTCTGGCCCGCGAGGTGGTGCGGGTCATGCCTGTGGACATCGCGCTCGAAGTGAACGTATGCTGCAACCCCAGCGCGTGCCCCATCTCGTGAACCGTGGTAGTGAAGAAGCTCTCCAGGTAACTGGGACCGGGCTTCACTGTCATGTTGCGGTTCAGCCGGACCATGCCCTGCGCGATGGGTACGAACATGCCGTTGGATCCCATGGTGGCGACGCCCACGTTCCGGCTGCTCAGTCCCAGCACTCCGGGCGGCAGGTCCTCGAACATCACCATCCCGCTGGGAGTGTTCTGCGGGGTTCCGAAGGTGTACAGGCCGCCGAACGCCACCCGCAGGTCGGAAGTCTCCACCGCGTTCCAGGCCGCCGCCGCCTGCCGTACCTGGCTCAGCACGGAGGCGAAGCTGTCGTTGGGACCGTAGAACACCTGCGCCGAATCGGTGACGAAAAACGTCACCGTGCGGTTCGGCAGTACGTTCAGATCGAACTTCTCCTGGATGGCCTGATAGGGCGCCAAGCGGGTGGTGTAGTGGTTGTAATGGTAATATGCCGCGGCGGGGGCCAGCGCCAGGAAGACCGCGATCCCGAAGCGTGCCGCGGCGCGCATCCTACTGCACCCCGCCTTTCCCGCCCAGGCGCATGGTGATGCGGCTGCCCAGGTCCCGCATGCGCATCTGGATGCGCTCGCCCCGGACCACGCGGCCGGTTCCGCGCTCCAGCATCAGCTCGGCGCTGGCGTCGCGTACGGCCTCATCGCCCGAAAGGGTGAAGATTCCCTGCGTGAAACCCAGGACGTAGGTCAGGTGGCTCAGCTTCGAGGTCCACAGGAAGAGCAAGTATTCCCGCCCCGTGCTGAGCTGCGGCGCGCCGTCGACGATCTGCCGGACGTTGTTGACCGTGCCGCCAGGCACCACGAATTCGATCTCGGCCTGCTGCCCTCCTTTCCAGCGCTCGGCCACCTGGAGCCGGTAATGGGTGTAGACCATCCGGCCGGACATGGCGGGCCACGATCCGGTGATGCGGCCGCGGACAATCGCCGTAGAGGTCTCGATCATCTCGTCCAGACTCAGACGCTCGAGCGTGGCGGCGGAACCCAGGCATCCGGCCACCAGCAGCGCGAATGTGAGACGGCGCACCACGTAAAGTCTCACAGCATCTGCTTTTCCACAGATATTCCGATGATAACAAAAGGCTTATCCGACTCCAGACGGTCTGCTCTGTGGCGCTGGGACACGCGCGCGTGGCGTCATGTCCCACTATCGCGCACGATCAGAAGGGGCACCGCCAGCTCGTGCCGCACCGGCCCGATGGTGGTTCCGAAGATCAGGTCCTTGAGCGCGCCGTGCCCGTGGGCGCCCATAATGATCAGGTCCGGCCGCAGTTCCCGGGCGTAGCGCACGATCTCACGCCGCGGCTGGCCGGAGTAGAACACGCGGCATTCCACCTGAATCCCCTCGTCGCGCAGGGAGGCGGCGATTTTTTCCAGGTATTCCTCGCCGGCTTCCACCTCGGCGGTGGATGCCATCTCGCCGTAAAGCCGGCTGGTGACGCCTTCCTCCACGTGCATCAGGTAGACTTTGGCGGCCGAACCCTTGGCCATGCCCGCCGCGTGGCGGATGGCGGCGAGGTCCAGGTCCGAGTGGTCGAGCGGCACCAGGATGCTTCGGTAAGCCGGTACAGTGAAAGCCGGCGGGGGCGGCGCGGGAACACCCAAGGGAATCCCGTACCGGCGAATAAAACGGGAAATCCACGGCTCCGCCGCCACCCACAACAACAGGAGCACGAGCGCCGCTCCCAGCACGCCGATCAAAATCGACAGCAGCAACCGGTAAGGGCCGGCGGCAGCGAGCCATTGCCCAACCACCAGAAACACCAGCCGCACGTTCAACCCGACGATGATGGCCGCCACGATCCATGCCAGCCAGCGCACCCATAACTTGCTGGCGAAGGCCCCCATGCGCCGCTCATTGCTGGTGAAGTGTACCAGCGGAATGACCGCGAAGGGGAGCTGCATGCTCAGGATCACCTGGCTGAGGATCAGCAGGTCGTAGCTGCCCTTGTCGCCGGCGAAATAAATCGTCAGCGCCGCCGGAATCACGGCCAGCATGCGGGTGATCAGCCGCCGCAGCCAGGGCCGCAGCCGCAGGTTGAGGAAGCCTTCCATCACCACCTGCCCCGCCATGGTGCCGGTCAGGGTGGAGGATTGCCCCGCCGCCAGCAGCGCCACGCCGAACAGCGTGCTGGCGAGCGAAGTGCCCAGCAGCGGCGCCAGCAGCAGGTGCGCCTGCTGAATCTCCGTCACCACGATGCCCCGCTTGAAGAACACCGTAGCCGCCAGCACCAGGATGGCCGCGTTCACCAGCAGCGCGCCGTTGAGCGCCACCACCGAATCCACCAGGTTGTAGCGGCAGGCGGCGCGCCTGGCGGCGATGCTGGTCCCGATGTGGCGCGTCTGTACCAGCGCCGAGTGCAGGTACAGGTTGTGGGGCATCACGGTGGCGCCGAGCATCGCGATGGCGACGTACAGGCTCTGGGCCGTCAGGCTCGGGGCGAGACCCGTGGCCACTTCGGCCATGGAGGGCCGCGCCAGCAGGATCTCCACGGCGAAGGATACGCCGGTTAGGGTCATCAACGACAGCACGAAGGCTTCCAGCGTCCGGATGCCCAGGCTTTGCAGGAACAGCAGCAGCAGCGTGTCGGCCGCGGTCAGCAGCACGCCGGCGAGCAGCGGGATATGGAACAGCAGGTTGAGTCCGATGGCCGCCCCCAGCACCTCGGCCAGGTCGCAGGCGGCGATGGCGATCTCGCACAGCACCCAGAGCGCGTAGGTGATCGGGCGCGGATAGGTCTCGCGGCACGCCTGCGCCAGGTCGCGGCCGGATACGATGCCGAGCCGCGCGCTGAGGGTCTGGAGCAGGATGGCCATGAGGTTCGACATCACCAGCACCCATAGCAACTGGTAGCCGAACCGTGCGCCGCCCTCCAGGTCCGTGGCCCAGTTGCCCGGGTCCATGTAGCCCACGCTGACCAGGTATGCCGGTCCCGCGAAGGCGAACATGCGCTTCCAGATGGAGGCATGCGCGGTCCCCACACTGGCGTGCACTTCGGCAAGCGAACGCGGCGCGCTGCTCATATCTTTCATCCTAGTACACGCTCTCCCGGCCCTTCGCGCAACTGATATATGATGAACACTGACGGATGAGTCTCGCGCCCGCTTCCATTCCCCAGCCCGCGCGCATGCCATGGGAGCGCATCGTGTTGTTTGGCAGCCTGCTGGTGTTGTGTTATGCGCCCGTACTCTCCGCGCTGGCGAGGCAGTGGTACCACGACGAGGATATGGGTCACGGCTTTTTCGTCCCCGTGGTGGCCGTCTACATCGCGTGGCAACGGCGGGAGGAACTCCTCAGGATCGTGCCGCGGCCCAACTGGTGGGGGCTGGCGCTGGTGGTCTTCGGCGCCGCGCAGTCCTATGCGGCCATGCTCGGCGCGGAGTTGTTTCTGGGCCGCACCGCATTCATCGTGTCGCTCACCGGCATGGTGTGGTTTCTGGGTGGAACCGCGGTGTTGCGGCTTCTTGGCTTCCCGTTGTTTCTGCTGCTGTTCATGGTGCCCATTCCGGCCATCGTCTACGGCAAGATCACCTTTCCGCTTCAGTTGCTGGCCAGCCGCCTCGCGGATGCGGCCCTGATGGGGATGGGCGTTCCGGTCCTGCGCGAAGGCAACATTCTGGAGCTCGCCAACCAGCGGCTGTCGGTGGTGGAGGCGTGCAGCGGCATACGCTCTCTGCTCTCGCTCACTTTTCTTTCGGTGGTGTACGGCCACTTCCTGGAGCGCCGGCGATGGCTCCAGGTGGTGCTGTTCCTCGCCACCCTGCCGATCGCCATCTGCGCCAACGCCGGGCGTGTGACCGTGACGGGGTTGCTCAGCCAATTCAAACCCGAACTGGCCGACGGCTTCTTTCACACGGCCTCGGGCTGGGTCATCTTCATGGCGGCCCTGTTCATCCTGGTGGTCTTTCACCGGGCGGTGCTGGGAATGTTGAAGCTGGCCGCCAGGGCGTGGGCGAAATGAGTTTCTTCCGCGAGAGGCACGCGATCGTGCTCGGGGTCTGCCTGCTGGCGCAGGCGGCGCTATCTTACAAGGGCGCGCCCCGCGAGATCACGGCGCCGCGGGAGCCGCTGGCCGCCCTGCCCGTGGCGGTGGATGGATGGGCGATGTCGCGGGAGTTCCCCATGGAAGCCTCCGTCCAGGAGGTGCTGCGCGCCGATGACAGCGTGAGCCGCGTCTACGTCAACAACGGCGCGGAGGTGAGTCTTTTCGTGGCCTACTTCAGCTCGCAGCGCACCGGCCAGGCGCCGCATTCGCCGAAAAATTGCCTGCCGGGCGCCGGTTTCGAGCCCGTCGCGTCGGGCCGGATGAGCATCGATGTGCCGGGACGGGGCCGGGTGCGCGTCAACCGCTACGTGGTCGTGCGGCGCGACGAGCGCAACCTGGTTCTTTACTGGTACCAGAGTCACGGCCGCGTGTTGGCCAGCGAATACTCGGCAAAGATCTGGCTGGTGCTGGACTCGATCCGGTACCACCGCAGCGACACCGCCATGGTGCGGGTAATGGTTCCGGTGCGGGCGCAGGATGACGCCGCCGCCACGGATCGGGCAGCCGCGTTCGTGCGCAGCATGTTCCCGAAGCTGAGTGCATTCCTCCCGTCGTGAGTTGAGGTCAAGGTTGCCTAATATGGTGCGGAAAAAGGAATAGCCACACATGCACACGGATGAACACAGACTCAAGACAAAGACTTATCCGTGTTCATCCGCGTCCATCCGTGGCCAAAATTGAATTTTCACTTCCTCGGGAACGGAAACAGCGACCGCACCGCCAGAATGCGTCCCGGCGTCTTGCCGTTGTAGAAACCCACCGTGCAGTTCAGGCGGAAAAAGTATGTGTCGCCGGGTTTTGCCGGGTGGCGCCCTTCCACCCCGTCCATCCCGCCGCCCGCCACCATGTCGCCTTCGCCGTCGAGCAGGATGTAGATCTCCTCTTCGCGCTCGTGGTGGTGGGGGAAGTTGGTGCCGCCGGGCGCGAATTCCATGATGAACAGGCTGGTGACGGTGAGGCCCGCCGCGAGCTTGTCGCGGGTGCTCGATCGGTCGCCGATCATCAGCCGGTATTGCGTGCTGGGCGGGTGGTTGCCCACCGTCTGTAGCGGCACGTCGGCGATGTTGGCGATGGGCAGCCGGGCGGGCGCGGTGGAGCCCGCGGGCACGCGGAATCCCATGATGAGGAACCGGCACGGGGACGCGCCGGGATTGCTCATGGCGTGCCGCAGGCCGGGGCCGAGGTAGAGGAAATCGCCCGCGCGCACCGGCGTCTGCTCCGCGCCGTGCAGCAGCACGCCGGAACCCTCCAGCACGTAATAGATCTGTTCCTCGGCGGGATAGCTCACCGCTTCGCACGTCCCGCCGCCGGCCACGCGCGCCTCACCGTAGCGCGCGATGCCGCGCAACATGCGCGCGTCCGGGTCTCCCGCGCCGAACAGCGGCTTATAGCCGCAGGTTAAAGTGGTGATGTCGGCCGGCTTCTCCGCAACCCGCGCGGGGTTGCGGCGCAGGAACGTAGGATCCACCTGCCGCTCGGCGGCGAGCGCCGCCAGCGCCAGCAACCACAGGGCGTGCTTCATCCGCCCCAGCGTACCACCGGTGAGACAATATGGGGGAATGATGATTCTGCTCGCCGCTGCCCTGTTCGCCGGAGAACCGCAAGCCGTCGTCCTGAGACCTGTGGCGAACATGTATTCCAAGCCCACCGTGGAGGCGGACGTGGTCTCGCAGGCCATTTACGGCGCCAACGTGGGGCTGCTCGACGAAAAGGACGGCTGGGCGCGCGTGCGCACGCCGGACGACTACACCGGCTGGATGCCGCGCGAGGCGCTGAAGCCCGGCCCCCGGTACGCCGTCGAGGGCCGCGTGGCCGCCGTGCGGAGCCTCTTCGCGCACCTCTACCGCGAAGCCGACGTTACAAAGCACGCACCGCTGTTGACCGTGCCGTTCGAAACCCGCCTGGAGATCGCCGCCGAGCCGCCCAACCAGGAACGCTGGCTCGAAGTGCGGCTGCCCGATGACCGCCGCGCCTGGGTGCAGCGCGGCGACCTCTCCTTCGAAGCGCGGACGCTCGCCATCGAGGAAGTGATCGCACTGTCAAAGCGCTTCCTCGGTCTGCCGTACACGTGGGGCGGGACCTCCAGCTTCGGCTACGATTGTTCGGGTTTCGTGCAGATGCTCTACCGCCAGCGCGGCGTTTTGCTGCCGCGCGACGCCGGGCCGCAGGCGCGCTGGAGCGGCATGCTGCCGGTCGCCAAGGACGCCCTGCAACCCGGCGACCTGCTGTACTTCGGAAAGAGCCTCGAAAGAGTCACCCACACGGGCTTCTATCTCGGAGGGGGCAAGTTCATCAACGCCACCACTTATCAGACTCCCATGGTGCGCATCGACGACCTGGCGGATGCGCACTGGTCCGCTTTACTGGTAGCATGCAGGAGACCCAAATGAATCGCCGCGAGTGGTTGCGGGGCATCGCCGGAGCGGGCGCCGCCGCGGGCGCGCCGCGCGGAGCCGCGCCGCCCAATCAGCTCGAAACCCGCATCGTGCGCTGGAAGCTGCGGCACACCTGGACCACGGTGATGTCTTCCAGCCAGTACCGCGACAACCTGTACGTGAAGTTCACCGCCGACGACGTGACCGGCCACGGCGAGGGTGCGCCCATCGTGCGCTATCACGAGAACGCCGAGTCCGCGCGCAAGGCGGTGGCCTCCGTGCGGCCTTACCTGCTCTCCGCGAACCCATGGGAATTCACCAAGGTGATGGGCGAGGTTTTCCATCGCGTGAACGGCGAGTGGGCCGCCAAAGCCGCCATCGACATCGCGCTCATGGACTGGGTCGGGAAGATGCTCGGCGTGCCGCTCTACAAGTACTTCGGCCTGGACCGGCAGGACGCCCCGGTCACCACCTTCTCCATCGGCATCGATACGCCGGAGATCACCAGACAGAAGACGCGCGAGGCCGCCGATTTCCCCGTCCTGAAAGTCAAGGTCGGGCTGGCGAGCGATGAAGCCACCATCGCGGCCGTGCGCAGCGTGACCAAGAAGCCGCTGCGTGTGGACGCCAACGAGGGCTGGACCGACAAGGAAGAGGCCGTCCGCAAGATCAACTGGCTGGAATCGCAGGGCGTGGAGTTCATCGAGCAGCCCATGCCCGCCGCCATGCTGGAGGAAACGCGCTGGGTGCGCAAGCGTGTCCACATCCCCATCATCGCCGACGAGGCCTGCCAGCGGCCTTCGGACATTCCCAAGCTCGCCGGCATTTTCGACGGCGTGAACATCAAGCTGGATAAGGCCGGCGGCATCATGGCGGGATACCGCATGATCCAGATCGCCAAAGGGCTCGGAATGAAAACCATGCTGGGATGCATGATCTCCAGCTCCGTCTCCTGCACGGCGGCGGCCCACCTTTCCCCGCTGGTGGACTACGCCGACCTCGACGGCAACCTGCTCATCGGCAACGACCCGTTCAGCGGAGTGAGAGTGCACAAGGGCAAACTCATCCTGCCTGACCGGCCCGGACTGGGGCTGGTCGCCGTGTGATGCTGCTCCTGCTGCCGGCGCTCGCCGCGGGACTGGTGGACATACGCCAGGTGAGTCCCAACATCCGGCTCGATATCCGCTACGCCACCGCGGACAATTTCACCAGGCGAAAAGTCTACGACGAGGCGGCGTGTTTCCTGCGTCCGGACGTGGCGCGCCGGCTGGATGCGGTGCAGCGCGACCTGGAGACCCGCGGCCTCGGGCTGAAACTCTACGACTGCTACCGGCCGCTTTCCGTGCAAAGGCGCTTTTGGGCGCTGATGCCGGACGAACGGTACGTGGCCAACCCCGCGAAGGGCTCGCGCCACAACCGCGGCGCGGCGGTGGACCTGACGCTGGTGACGCGCGAAGGACGCGAGCTGCCCATGCCCACCGCCTACGACGATTTCACCGAGGCGGCGCACCGCGGCTACAATAAGCTGCCGGCGGAAGCGATCCGCAACCGTCGCACGCTGGAGGATGTCATGCAGCGGCACGGCTTCATCCCCATGCCCACCGAGTGGTGGCATTTCGACGCGCAGGGATGGGAGCGCTACGGCATCCTGGACGTGCCTTTCTCGCGCCTGAGGTGAGGATTGCTGTAGAATTGTGTCTTGGAGGTGAGTCTTCTCGAGTAGTAGCGGACACAGACGCACCCTGGCCGTTGCCGGCGTTGCCCTCCCCCCTGTCCTGGAAGTTTCTTCGCGTCTCTTTTCCCTGGTGTTTCCCGACGATTGCCGGATCTGCGGCGCCCCGCTGCGCGGCTTCACGCGCGTGCCGGTGTGCGCGGGATGTCTGAGCGCGCCCGAGCCGCTCGATGCCGAGTGGTTCTGCATGGTCTGCAAGACGCCTTTTCAGAACCGCTACCCGCTCGATGACCAGGGGCGCTGCGGCCTGTGCCGGGCGGGGCAGCGCGGCTTCGACGAGGCTTTCTGCTTCGGCTTCTACGAGGGCGCCCTGCGGAGCCTCATTCACCTGTTCAAGTACGCGGCGATGCGGCCGCTGGCCCGCCCGCTGGCGAACCTGTTGATGGCGGCGTTGCCGCGCGACCGGCGCTTTGACGCCGTCGTGCCCATGCCGCTGCACTGGCGCCGCCGCTGGCAGAGGGGCTTCAACCAGTCGGAGTTGCTGGCGCGCCAGGTGGCGCGCCGCACCGGGATTCCGCTGCGCCGCCTGGCGCGCCGCGCGCGCGGAACCGCTCCGCAGGCGGGGCTGAGCAACTCCGCCCGCCGCCGCAACGTGGCCGGAGCGTTTCGCGGCCGCGCCGGCGCCCGCGGGCTCGATCTTCTGCTGGTGGATGACGTGATGACCACCGGCTCCACCGCTTCCGCGTGCGCCCTGGCGCTTCGCCGCGCGGGCGCGCGGTCGGTCACGCTGCTGACCCTCGCGCGCGCGGACCGCCGCCTGCCGGTCTCCGCGCACGCCGATCTTCTTACCCTGGGGGCTTCCTAGATGCCGAGTTCGGAGACGCTGCACAGACCGGTGCTGGTCCTGAATGCAAGTTACGAACCGATCAATATCTGCGCGGCCCGCCGCGCCCTGGTGCTGGTGCTCAAGGGCGTGGCTTCCGCCGAGGAGGAATCCGGCGCGCTGGTGCATTCCTGCCGCGCCCAGCGGAAGCTTCCTTCCGTGATCCGGCTGCTGGAGTATCGCCGCATCCCCCACCAGGCGCGCGCGCTTTCGCGCAAGAACATTCTGATGCGCGACCGTTATACCTGCCAGTACTGCCACCGCACGCTGCCCGCGGGCGAGCTGACGCTCGACCACGTGATCCCGCGCTCCCGTACCGGCGAAACCGCCTGGGAAAACCTGGTGGCCTGCTGCCACTCCTGCAACAACCGCAAAGGCAACCGCACCCCCGAAGAAGCCGGCATGAGACTCGCCCGCACCCCGCGGCCGTTCAGCCTGCACACCAGCCGCCACCTGATGCGGCTGCTGGGCAAGGGGGACGAGCAGTGGCGGAAGTACCTGTTTTTCTGAGCGGGTTTCACCCAATCGCCGCCAGCGCCTGCTCGAAGTCCGCCAGCAGATCCCGCCAGTCCTCGATTCCGATCGAGAACCGCACCAGGCCGTCCGTGACGCCGGATTCCTCCATCTCCGCGGCGGTCATTCCGGAATGCGTCGTCGATTTCGGGTGGCAGACCAGGGTCTCCACGCCTCCGAGCGAGACCGCGTTGCGGGCGATGCGCAAGTGGCGCAGGAAGGTGAAGGCCGCCTCGCGTCCTCCTTTGAACTCCGCCGAAAACAGGCCGCCGGGATACTCGCACTGCGCCTCGTAGATGCGCTTCTGCTCGGGGTCCTGGAACAGCGTGGGATAGATCACCCGCTCCAGGTGCTTGTGGCCGCTGAGCGCCTCGGCCAGCCTCTGCGCGCTCTTGCTCTGGCGGTTCATGCGCAACTGCACGGTGGGCAGGCGGCCGTCGAGCATCCAGCACTCGTCCGGTTGCAGGATGTTGCCGAACATCACGCGCCGCTGCTGGATCTGGCGGATCAGCTTTGGATCGCGCGCGGTGATCGCGCCGGCCACCATGTCGCTAAAACCCGAGAGGTACTTGGTGGCGGAGTACAGCACCAGGTCGGCGCCGAGTTGCAACGGGTGCTGGAACACGGGGCCGAGAAAGGTGTTGTCCACGAACACCAGCGGGCGCTTGGGCAGCCGGGCCGCGGTTTCACACGCGCGCCGGAGGTCCGTCATGATCATGGTGGGGTTGGCGGGGGTTTCGATGTAGAGGATCTTGAGGTTCTGCGCGCGCTGAATGGCCGCGTCGATCGCCTGCGTCTGTCCCGAGGCCACCGGAAAGGCGTGGATCCCGAAAGGCTCCAGCAGATTGTGGATCAGACCCGTGGTGCCGCCGTAAAGCGGCGTGGTGTAGACGATGGTGTCGCCCGGCCGCAGAAACGAAAGGAACGCCGTCATGATGGCGGCCATGCCGGAATTGAACACCGCGGCCGCATGCGCGCCGGCTTCGAGCGGCACAATCTGGTCTTCCAGAATCTCCGCGTTGGGATGCGAGATGCGGGAATAGATCAGGTCGGCGCGTTCGCCGTCCGCCGGTTCAATGCGGCCGCTGGCGATATCGAAAGCCCGCTGGGCGGCTTCCGGGCTGGCGAACACATAGGTCGAGCTGCGAAAGACCGCCGGCCGCGCGGAGCCGAAGGACAGCGCCGGGTCGAATCCCCGTGTGAGCACGGCTGTGCGCCGGCGGACGTGATCGTGTGTGTCGTGCGGCATATTCGCTCCCACCCAGATTGTACAGGAGCGGAGCGAGCCGGGCGCCGGGGAAAGTATCGATCAGCCCAGGGCGGCTTCCACCGTAACGATGTCCACCAGCCCGTTGGCGCCATACAGCGCCGGGATCAGGCGCTCGGGCGGATACTTGCGCCGCAGTTCGGCCACGCGTTCGGTGCCGGCGCGATAGGCGGGCAGGTACATGCGGCCTAGCAGCGGGTGCCGGCCCCACGCGCCCGAAAGCTTGGCGGCGCGCTCCTCGCTCACCAGGAAGTCGCGCCGCAGCGCCGCGGCCACTTCCCGCTCCGGCACGCCTTCCCTCCAGGTGAGATAGGAGGACTGGTTCTTGGCGTCGTCCTGCAACAGCGCGAGCAGGACGCCGATTTGCAGGTCTTCATCGGGAAGCTCGCTGATCTCGGTCACGCCGTGCGCCATCAGGATCGCGTTGTTGGCGATGCCTTCGGAAAGCGTGGCCTCCCGCGTGTTCATGGTGAGCACGGTGGCTTCGAAGCCCAGCACGCCGCGCACGTACAGATCCTGTATGTAAGCGAACGTGGTCACGTGCCCGGGGACCACTTCATGGCTCACGAGCTGCTCGAACTCGGGCAGTGAAATCTCCAGCGAGGAGTTGATCTCGTAAGTGGCTTCGTACTCGACCGGACGCTTGCGGCCCATGTAGTTCATGGAGCCGGAGAACCAGGCGTCTTTGATTGGCAGGAACTCGATATTGGCGCGCGGCACCGGGCGCATCTCCGGCGGGAGATAGGGGACCACGTTCTTCGCCGAGAGCGCGTCGTAGTGGGCGATAAAGGCGGCGCCGAGCCGGCGCACGCAGGCCAGCGGCGCGCGGCGGGCCTGCCGCCAGGCGTCCGTGGCGGCCAGCAACTCACCGCCGTATCCCTGACGTTCGAGCAGCCCGGCGAGTTGGGCGCGCTTGGGCGCGGGGTTCGAGGGCGTGGGATCTTCGCCCGTGGAGGCGCGCACCGAGCGGGCGTAGGGCACCGGCTCGCCCTTCCCCAGAATCTCCATGGCGAGATCGAACATCACCTGAAGCGAATCGGCCAGGCCCGCGAGCACAGGAGTCTTCGCGGTCTCCGCCAGCTCCTGTATCGCTCCCCGAACATCCACTGCCGCAAGGTAAGCCTCGATGGCGGCCTGGTCCGGCGCCTTGGCGGAAACGCCTCCGGTATCGCGCAGCGGCTGCGCGGCGGGGTGGGTGTAGGCCGCCGGCAGCGGCTCGTCGGAGAACCAGGAATCGGCAATGAAACGCCCCGTCCCGGACGGGTGCATCACGTCGCCGCCCCAAAGAGTATCGATGCCGAGAATGGCGTTGGCCGCCAGATCTTCGAACCTCATAATTCCTTCTCCCGGTTGGAACCGAACCACACGTAGAGGCACAGCGCGGCGAATAGCGCCGCGGAGACAGTCTGGGAGACCGGGTCGTTGTCGAAGAACGGAGTTTTCACCAGGCTCTCCGCGTAGCCCGGGGCCAGGCGCAGAGCGGCGCCGAACACGCCGCCCAGCGCGCCGCCCGCCATCAGGCCGGATGCGATGATGATGCCGCGCTCGCGCGGGGTGCGCCCGCGCTTGCTCACGAAGTGCGCCAGCGCCCCGCCCGCCAGCGCGGGAGTGTTCAACTCCAGCGGCAGGTACATGCCGAGCGCGAAGATCAGCGCGGGCACGCCGAGCATCTCCA
>JBHGBM010000101.1:0-17881 GCA_041946965.1 Bryobacteraceae bacterium | reverse complement strand
ATCGCCACGGCGTACCTGGCGCAGCACTACAACAACATCATGGACCTGCTGCAACTGGTGTTCGGGTTCGTGAATGCGCCGCTGTTCGCCACCTTTTTGCTCGGTATGTTCTGGAAGCGCGCCACCGGGCACGGCGCGTTCACGGGGTTGCTGGCCGGCACCGCCGGGGCGGCGCTGACGCACGGCCTCACCATCGCCGAGGGCAAGGGCGCATGGCTCGCCGATCTCCACCAGTTCCCCTCCACCATGGCGCAGAATTTCTGGATTGCCATCTTCGCCTGGAGCGCGTGCTTCGTGGTGACGATTCTGGTTTCCCTGGTCACGCGGCCGCGCGCGAGCGGGGAACTGGGCGGCCTGGTCTACGGGCTGACCGCCATTCCGCACGACAAACAGATCGCCTGGTATCTGCGCCCCGCGCCGCTGGCGGTTTTCGTGGGCGCGGTGCTGATTGTCTTGAACGTCTGGTTTAAATAACCATGGATCTTCGTGTACCGTCCGGACTCTTTTTCTTGTGCGTGGGGCTGATCCTCACCGTGATGGGCATCGCCGCCCCGGGCACGCGCGCGGCAATGACCCAAGCCAATGTGAACCTGTACTGCGGGCTGTTCATGCTGGCCTTCGGGGCCGTGCTGCTGTGGCTGGCCCGGCGCGCCGCCCGGAGGCGAGCTTGATGGTTGCGGCGTTCCGGTCGCACTTCGGATCCGCCGAAGGGCTGCGGGTTTTCCGCGCGCCCGGCCGCGTCAACCTGATCGGGGAGCACACCGATTACAACCTGGGATTCGTGCTGCCCGTCGCGCTGGAGATGGCCTGCTATGTCGGGACGGCTCCGGGGAGCGGCGGCCTGCTGCGGGTGCACTCGGCCGAGCGCGGAGAGACCGTCGAATTCGAGGTGCGCGGCCTCGGCGCACTCAAGCCGCGGCGTCATTGGTCCGACTACGTAATCGGCGTCGCCCGGGAGCTGCTCCGCGCGGGATTCTGCATTGAGCCGCAGGATCTGCTGGTGCACAGCACGGTGCCGGAAGGCTCCGGGCTGAGCTCTTCGGCGGCGCTCGAGGTCTCCACCGCGCTGGCGCTCGCGGGCGGCCGCCCGCTCGATAAACTGGAACTCGCCAGACTGTGCCGGCGCGCGGAGGTGGACTTCGTGGGCATGCCCTGCGGCATCATGGACCAGTACGTTTCGGTTTTCGGCGAGGAAGGCGCGGCCATCGAGATCGACTGCCGCAGCCTGCGGCACCGCCCCGTGCGGCTGCCCCCGGTCGAGATCATCGCGGTCAACACCATGGTGAAGCACGAACTGGGCAGCAGCGCCTATCGCCAGCGGACCGTGGAGTGCGCCGCGGCCGTGGAACAATTACGCATCCGGGAGCCCGCCGTGGAGAGCCTGCGGGATGTCACCGGTGAGATGTTCGCGCGTCACGAAGGCATGCTGCCGGAGGCGATCCGCAAACGTGCGCGCCACGTGGTGACGGAGGATGAGCGCGTGGGCGAGTTCGTGGAAGCCGCGGGCCGGGGCGACCTGGCGCGCATGGGCGAGCTGTTCACCGCGTCGCACCGCAGCTTGCAGCACGACTACGAAGTGAGCTGCGAGGAGCTGGATTTTCTGGTGGACACGGCGCTCGGGATGGAAGGCGTGTACGGCGCGCGCATGACGGGCGGCGGTTTCGGTGGCTGCACCGTCAACCTGGTGCGGAGCGGCACGGATTTCCGCGCGCGGATCGCCCGGGCTTACCAGGCGCGCTTCGGAAGAGAACCCGCGGTCTACCCCGCCACGCCCTCGGCCGGCGCGGGCGAACTGAAGAACTTTGAGAACATTCCGGCGCTGGACCAACTAGAAAGGTAGACCCGAGAAATGCTCCTCCCCCGAGTAGGACAGACGCGGAAACTCTGTCCTACTCGCGGCCTTTCTACTCCTCGACAATGCGCCCGTCCCGCATGCGCACGATGGTGTGGCCGTACGCCGCGGCCTCCGGGTTGTGGGTGATCATCAGAATCGTCTGGCCGAGGCGGCGGTTCAGATCGCGCAACACTTCCAGAACCGTCCTGGAGTTCTCCGTGTCGAGGTTGCCGGTGGGCTCGTCCGCCAGCAGGATGGCGGGGTGGTTGACGATGGCGCGCGCGATAGCGACGCGCTGCTGCTCGCCGCCGGAAAGCGCGGCGGGTTTGTGTCCGAGCCGTCCGGCGATGCCCAGCAGGTCGAGCACCTTGCGGAAATCGCCGTCCAGGAGCTGCTCGCGGCCGGCGATGTACTGCGCCACGGCGATGTTGTCCGCCGCGGTCAGGTTGGGCAGCAGGTTGAATTTCTGGAAGACGAAACCGACCTTGGTCTTGCGCAGGCTGGTGCGGCCGGCGTCGGTGAGCGCGGAGATGTCCTGGCCCTCGATGCGCACCGTGCCGGAGGTGGCCGAAGTCAGACCGCCGATGACGTGGAACAGAGTGGACTTTCCGGAGCCGGAAGGTCCGATAAGGGAGACGAACTCGCCGCGGGCGACGTCCAGGTCCACGCCGCGCAGCGCGGGCACATCCACCTGGCCCACCCGGTAGACTTTGCGCAGGCCGCGCACCTCGATGATGGGCGCCTCACTCATAGGCCAGCGCCTCGATGGGGTCCTGCCGTGCGGCGCGCAGCCCCGGATAGAGCGAGCCGAGCAGCACCCCCGCGATGGTGATGGCGCCCGCGATGGGCCACCACCCCGGCACCACGGCCTGGATCAGCGAGGCGGGCACCAGCACCATGATCAGCCAGCGCCCCAGGAAGCTGAGCAGAATGCCGAGGATGGTGCCCACGAATCCCATCGCCAGGGCCTCGGCCAGAATCAGCCGCAGGATGAACCAGCGCGACGCCCCGAGCGATTTCAGGATGCCGATCTCGCGCGTGCGTTGAAGCACGGCCATGTACATGGAGAGCAGAACCACGGCGAAGCCGATCACCACCCCGATGCCCATCATCACGTTGATGAAGGTCTGCACCGCGCCGCCCTGCACGTTGGCCACGGTGAACTGGGAGACGAACTCCGCGATCGGGTAGATGGGATAGGTCGGCATTTCCTGCTTCAGTTGGGCCAGCACCGCGGAGACGTTCTGCGGCCGGTCGATTTTCAGGAAAACCTGGCTGATCTTGCCGGTGTTGCTGGTGAGCTGTTGCAGCACGGGAAGCTGCACGAAGACGCGGGAGAGCTTGCCGGGCTCTACGATGCCGCAGACGCGCCAGTTGCGGTTGATCAGGTGGATGGTCGAGCCGACCTTGAGCTTCTGCTGGTTGGCGTAATCGCGGTCCACGAGGATGTCGTCCGGAGCCCGGAACCCCGCGCCCGCGACGAACTCGAATCCGCCGCTCAACCGGCTGAAACTCGCCAAGTCGATGCCGGCCATGTAGGTGACGCTGGAAATGGGGTAGCTGACCATCCCGCTGGCGACTTTGACGTGGGGCTTCTGTGCCAGCACGTCCACCAGTTTCTCCGGCAGCGGCGCGCCGCTCAGGGTCATGATGGTGCTGCCGGGCGGCCGCACCAGAATATCCGCGCCCACGCCCTGCGCGCGCCGCGCGGCGTCGTTGAGCATCCCCTGCGCGATCCCCACCAGCGAGAGGATCAGGGTCACGGGAATGGCGATGAGGAAGACGCTCAACAGGCTGCGCATGGGCCGGTGCTTGAGGTTTTCCAGAACAAGCTTGGTGGTCACTTCGATTGGGTTCTTTCTCCCAGCACCTGCAAAGTAGTTCCCGGCGGCTGTTCGAGCACGAACTTGTCGTCGGTCACCCCTTTGTTTATGTCCATCTTGACGGCGTTGATGACCACGCTGTACTCGTCGCGCGGCCGGTTGATGTCGAGGTGCTTGGGGAAAAGGACGCCGCCGTAGCTCTGCCAGCCCGTGTAGCGAGCGTCGGTGAGAATGTTGCCGTTCTGATCGTAGATGATCTGCCGCGCCAGGGTGAGATGCAGCCGTTCGAACCAGACGCTGCGACTGACTTGCGGCGTCCCGTCGGGCCTTTTGACGGTTTCCAGCAGAATGTAGTAAGCGTTGTCCTCGTCGGTGTAATTCAGAAACGCGGTGAGGTCCGCGCTCAGCGGACTCACCAGCATGGCCTCCTGAAAATGGTGCGGCCGCAGGTTTTCGATCTTGTTGGGCGAGGGAATGCCGGCGCCGTTCATGCCGGTGATGAACCGGTTCTTCGCCGGGATGTACAGGCGGAAGCGATCGCCTGTGGCCACCATGTCGAAGGCCTTGTTGCGCACCACGGGATAGAGTCCGATGATGCGAATATCGGAAGGCCGGCGGAAGAGGATATAGCCGCGCACGTCCTTGTATTCGGTGATCCGGCTCTTTTCCGCGCTGCCCAGGGCGGGCGTCATGTCCACCGTGGCGCTGAAGTTCTGCACGGAATCGTAGATCTGGGCGACGCGAGCCAGCAGCGTCTCCTTGTCGGCGGTAAGCAGTTGTTGCTTGACCGTGCCCCCCTGACGCGTGATCACGCGGCGCCGCACCAGGCAGGACGTGGAGCCCAGCGCCGACAGGCAGAGCAGAAGCAGGATCGGATGTGCGCGCCTGAATGGCATCAATTCATTGTAGCTATGTGTCGGAGCGTTTTTGCCGTTCGTAGGGCGCTTTGAGATAGCGCGCCGCCTCCTCCAGCGCTCCCTGAGTGTTGTCCTTGGTGCGCTCGGCCTGCTTGTACTCATTCACCGCCCGCTCGCGCTGCCCGGTGATATCGAAGATCTTGCCGAGATTGATGTGCGCCCACACCTCGGTCCACTTGGGATCCAGGTCGCCGTTGAGCGCCTCGCGGAACTCGTTGGCCGCGGACTGGTAGTTGTTCTGGAGGAAGAAGACCTCCGCGATGCGGTAGTGCGCCAGCGAGCTGGCGCGGTTGGCCTCCAGCGCCTTCTGATATTCCTTGAGCGCCTCGCCGAATTCGCTCAGCTCGGCGAACTGCTCGCCGCGGCGGATGGCGACGGCCACGCGCATCGGGTTGCTGTAGCGCAGCACACGGTTGTTGGGGTCGATGGTGACCGATTTGGGCTTGCCGAAGGTGTCCACGCTGAACTCGGAGGAGGTGCCGACCACCTCCACGCGCTTGGCCTCGGGGTTGCCCTCGGTTTCGATCTTCAGGTCCACGGGCATGCGGAAGGTGTCCAGGTCCTGCGAGATCTTGCCCATCACGCGGAAACCCTTCTGGGTGCGGAAGACCGTGTATTCCAGCTTGAACTCGGGCGCGCCGCTCGATTCGATCCATTGCAGGAAAAAGTAGCCCAGGTCCTGCTTGCTGACGCCTTCGGCCACTTTACGGAACTCGTCGGTGGTAGCGGACTTCCAGGCGTACTGGCGCGCGTACTCCTTGAGCGCGGCGCGGAACGCGTCGTCGCCGGTCACGTAGCGCAACATGTGGGCGACGGCCGCGCCCTTGGCGCCCACCAGGGCATTGAGTTCGGGAGAGTAGTCCTCCAGGCGCGCCGCCTGGATCATGGGGACGTTGTCCACCGTGAGTGCGTCCACGGCGAGATCGCGATAGGTCTGCTCGAGTGAACCGGGGCCGTTGACCTGCTCCAGCCACAACAGGGCGGAATACTCGGCCAGGCCGTTGGTGAGCCACATGTGGTTGCGCGTGGCGGGCGAGACCAGCGCGCTCCACCACTGGCGCGAGATCAGGCCGGCCAGCAGGCGCGCGCTCACCTGTTTGCCGATGGCGCGCGGGTTGAGAAAGATCACTCCGGGCGCTGCGTAGCCGTTCGGCGCGCCGTCCTCGGTTTCCACGAAGCTCAGGTTGGCGAAAGGCGGCAGGCCGAACACGGAGGTGAAATAGGTCATCATCCGGCCCGCTTCCTGGCCGTAAGCGGAGGCCATGGCCTGTTCCGTGCCGCGGAAGTAAAACGTGCTGGTGACGCCTTCAGAGTTGACCGGCGTCCCCTGACTCTTCGCCACGGCGATGCTGCCGGGGAAAGAGGGCCGTTCGAAATCGAAGGTCTGGACGGTCTTGCCGCCCTCCGCTTTGGAGCTCCCCAGACCGGCGCCCACCACCTGAAAGCCGGCCGGCACGGTCACGTTGAGCGTGGCGGCATAGCGATCCGCCGTGTACCCGTTCACGGGGAACCAGCGCGCGGGATACATCAGGTAGGCATAGTCCGGGTGAATGGCCGCGAACTTGATACCGTAGACGGGCGAGTCCTGCTCGTTGCCGGTGAGGTGCCCGTCGTAGTGGAACACCACCGTGACCGGCTTGCCTTTCAGCAGCGGCTGATCGAAGCTCAGCCGGATGGTGAAGTCCTGCTGGTTGCGGGATGCGGGAATCTGGCGGTCGGCTTCGTCGGTCACGCGCGAGACGTTCAGGCCGTTGTTCAGTTCGAAGACGGCGGAGTTGATCCGGTCATCGAGCGGCGTGAACCGGACGGCGGCCCTGGCGGTCAGGGATTGGGCATCGGGGTTGATCTCGGCGTCGATGGTGTAGTGTTCCACGTCGATGCGCGGGCGGCGGTCGGTCTGCGCGGACGCCACCAGGACGGCGCCGGCCAGCGCCAGGCCGATCCAGAGACTACGAGGCATGGGCGGTTTTTCCTTCTAGAATTTCGTGGATGATGGCGGCCGCTTTTTCCATCGGGTCGCCTTGCGGGGAGAGCTTGCGGGCGGTATCGGCCAGCTCGGCGCGCATGCGGGCCAGCGCGGCGGTGTCGCCGAGCAGCCTGAGCGCCTCCGCGGCGATGCGGGAGGCGGTCATATCGTGCTGGATGAGTTCGGGGACGACTTGGCGTCCCGCCACCAGGTTGACCATCGAGTAATGCGGCACATGCACCAGCGGCCGGCCCACCAGCCATGTGGCGGGGCTGACCTTGTAGAACGTCACCATGGGGACGCCCAGGAGCGCAGCTTCCACTGTCACGGTGCCGCTTGCGGCAAGCACCAGGCCGGCATGCGCCATGGCGTCCCAGTTTTCCCCCTCGATCACTTGTATGGGAGCGTCTCCAATCCGTTCCCGAAAAAACCCGGCTCCGGCGATGGCCGCCGCGGGCAGCAGGAATGCGGCGCCTGTCTCCTTGTGAATCCGGCGCACCGCGTCGGCCAAAACCGGCAGATGGCGGCCTGCTTCGTTCCGGCGGCTTCCAGGCATCACCGTAATCAATGGACGATTCGCGGACAAGCCGTGTTTCCGAAAAAAATCCGTCCTGGACAG
This sequence comes from Bryobacteraceae bacterium, assembly GCA_041946965.1. Classification (GTDB taxonomy): domain Bacteria; phylum Acidobacteriota; class Terriglobia; order Bryobacterales; family Bryobacteraceae; genus JBHGBM01. The sequence goes on along the minus strand of JBHGBM010000101.1, from coordinate 10,722 downwards.
CGTGGGCTTCACCAGACCCGCCAGTGGGTGTCCCAGGTAGGTGCTTCTAACTCCATGATACCGGAAGAATTGCTCCTCAAAAGGGAAGATGCAGAGAAGGTGCCGGAGGTCACGCCGAAGGGCGCGGAGGCGTCCGCGCCGCCACGCCCAGACCTGGGGGGCCACCAGGTAAACCACGGGTATTCCCCACTGGTGGAGGCGGCGCGCGACCCGCAGGTGAAAATCTGGCGAATCCGTGAGAACGGCGAGGTCGGGACGTTCCTGCCGGGCGGCGGCCAACAGTTTCCGGTATTCCCCGTAGATGCGAGGGATATGGGTGATGACTTCGGCGATGCCGACCACCGCCAGACTGGCGGAGTCCACCACGGTCCGGACCCCGGCGGCGCGCATGCGGGGGCCGGTGCAGCCGAACAGGTGGTGGCCAGCCAGTTTTTCCGCCAGAAGCGAGGCGTAGAGGTCGCCTGAGGCTTCTCCGGCGGAAATCAGGATGCGGGACATGATGATTGGAAACCGGGGACTGGCGGGTCCGTCTGCGGAGGGACGGACTCGTCTGTCCCCTATCCTAGCAGAGACAAAAAACCCTCGCCGGGAAGAGCCCGGCGAGGGTGAGGAGGTAACCGGATCGCGGTACCTAGAACATGAACTTAAATCCGAGCCGGATCATCCGCGGACCCTGGAAGCCGCTGGCCATACCGAATTCCGGGTTGGCGGTAAGTGCCCCGGAGGCGATGCCGTCGGCCAGCATCTTCTTGTAGTCGAAACCCTGGAAGAACTTCTCCTGGGGCACGATCGAGAGGTGCTCGCCATAGTTCGGGTGCAACAGCCCCTGGTTCCGGTCCGTAATCGTGGACTGGTTGAACAGGTTCTCGATGTTGGCTTCGAACTTGACGCGGGTGCCTTCAGACGGCTTGAACTCGTGCGTGAACAGCATGTCGGTGGCTGAATACACGGGTGTACGGCCCATGTCGCCGCGCCCGTTCACATACACCGGAGTGCTGCTGATGACCTCGATCTGGGTGGTCAGCGGGGTGCCGGACATCAGGAAGAACTTCGGGCCGAAAGTGGTGTCACCCAGCTTGTTCTTGAAGGTGTAGGAGCCGTACAGCTTGAAAGCGTGCGGGCGATCCGTGGCCAGGCGGCCTTCCACGAGCTTGCCCTTGGAATCGAAAGACATCCAGGGCAGGTCGAAGTACCGGCTTACGTTGGGATCCTGGCGCGCGTTTTCGTCCGAGCTGGCCAGGCCGCTGTAGTTGCCCCACAGGCGGCTCAGGGTGTAGCTGGCGGAGAAGTAGTAGTTGCGGGAGAAGCGCTTATCCGCACGCAACTCCAGGGCGTCGTAATTGCGCTTGGCCTTGGGCGTCGGCGGGAAGCCCGGCCCCCAGGTCTTGGGGGCGACCGTGATGCCGAAGCCGGGGTTGGCGATGTAGTACTTCTCGCCCGCTGCGGAGAGCGTACCCACATCCTCAATGACGCGGTCCACGGAGTTGTGGGTGTAGCGCGCGCTGAGCACGAGGTCGGGGAGGATGCTGTAATCGGCGCTGAAGTCATACACGCGGCGGCGCATGGGCTTCAGGTCGGGGTCGATGGTGTTGTCGCTGGGATCGTTGGAGGGAATACGCCAGTCCACCCACTCGAACAGCGGCAAGTCCTTCAGGGGCGCCACCGCCGCAAAACCGTCCGAGGTGCGTTGAATCTTGGAGAGGTAGAACGACGGATCGGGGTTGTCCAGGGGGTAGAACCACATCTGATAGATGGCGCCGCCGAAGCTGCCCTGTGGCAGCGCGTACTTCATCAGGTCGTAGAACAGCCCGAACGAACCGGCCAGCTTCAATTTGCCGTCGCCCTTCACATCCCACGCCACGCCGATGCGTGGCGCAAGCTTCTGCCCGAAGCCGAACTCGATGGCCCGCGAGGGAATGTTCTTGCCGGTGGCGAATGACGGGACAAACTCGCGCTCCGTGCGCAACCCCGCGTTGAGCGTGACCCGCCGGTGCAGTTGCCAGGAATCCTGAACGAACAGAGACTGGTTGTCGCTGGAAGCCCCACCCATCTCGCCGTACAGGTAGTGCCGGAGATAACCGTACGTGCCCTTCATCTTCTCGCCCGCGCGCGCGGCCTGTCCGGTGTAGGTGGATCCCCAGTAGAACCGGATGTAGCCGTCCGGCCAGGAGCCGTAAGTCGTATCCTTGTGCAGCCGGTTGATCTCGTAACCCGCCTTCAGGGTGTGCTGGCCGGCGGCGTTAAACAGATAGGAAACATCCGCGTTGGTGCGGAACCGGGTCTGAATGTCCTTACCCGTAAGCGCATTCTGGCCGTAGCCCGGGGTGTACCCGGTGTAGGTCTGTCTCCACTGGGCAGGCACCTGCGGAAACGCGGCGTTTGAGTTCTGATACACCGAAACTCCGCGCGGAATGCCGTAGTCCTTGTAGTTGGTGTAGTTGTACCCGCCACGGCCGCTCAACAGCAGTTTCGGGGTAACCGAATAGTCGGCGCCGAAGGTGTAGGAAGCCGCCGGTTCGCGATAGCCGCGGTTGGCCCAGTCGATGGCGGGATCGCTCGAACCGTCCCGGGCGGGCAACCGGCCCCTTCTGCGGTAGGGAGAGTAAATATATCCGGCGTAGCCGTGCAGTTTCGAGGTCGGCGAGACATCGATCTTGCCGTTCATGAAGTCGCGGCGATTCCTCTCATAGAACGTGCCCGAGCTCTTATTGGAGAGGAACGTGATCGGCCGCTCGTAGCGGGTCAGTTCCGGATAGAACCCGGCGAAGAACCAGGCCTTGTCCTTGATGATCCGGCCGCCGAGGGTGCCGCCCGGACTCAGGTACCGATAGTTGTCCGTGAAGTTCTGCTGGTACATCGCCTTGGTGTCGTCCTGGGGGTCGATCTGCAAGGACGGGCGCGGGCGGGCCTGCATCGAGTCGGTGCGGAGATACAGGCCGGCATCGCCGTGAAAATCGTTGCTTCCGCTCTTGGTGACCACGTTGATCACGCCGCCCATGGCGCCGCCGTACTCCGCCATGAATCCGCTGGACTTGATCTGAAGTTCCTGCACGAACTCGAACGGAATATTGCCGGAGCCATTCAAAGAACCGGAATACAGGTTCGTCTGGTCCATGCCGTCGATGACGAAGATGTTCTCCGAGGCGCTGGCGCCGTCCACCTGGTAGCCGCCGCTCTTACCTTCGTAGCGGGCGCCGGGGGCTAGCGCAATCAGCGAGTCGAAACCGCGGCCCTTCGGCAGATGATCGATCGTATTGGCGCCGAGGTTCGCGGCCACTGTGCTCTGAGACGTATCCAGAATGACTGCGGCGCTCATGACCTCAACCGTCTGGGTCATGGTGCCGACTTCCAGCTTCACGTCGATGCGGAGGATTCTCCCGACCTGGAGGTCGATGTTGACGCGCTTCGCGGTCACGAAGCCGGTGGCCGAGACCTCGATCGAGTAGACTCCGGGGGGCAGCGAAAGGAACGCGAATGCACCGGAAGAATCCGTGGTCGCGCTGATCGGCCGCATCAATCCGGGACCGCTGACCTCCACCTTGGCGTTCGGAACCACGCCGCCACTGGGGTCGGTCACTTCTCCCCGGATGGAGCCCGTGGTTTCCTGCGCAAATGCAACGGCGGCTAACAGGACAAGCGCGAGCAATACGCAACCGAGAGCACGGGTGCGCGCTCCGCGAAACCAAACGGCAATTTCGAACATATTTTTCCTATCCCTTCTGTAGGTCCAACGACAAACACTAAACCCTACACTTCAAGGGGAAGACTCCGTTTACACACCACCATATTGTGCTGTTCGCACACGGTGGCTCGGCAAGACGAGCCTTCGACCCACCCTATCCAAATTTGATTGGACAGATCATATCACAAAAGGGGAATGTGACAAACACAATTGTACGTTTGGTAACACACACCTCGTTAAAGTGGTGTTCCTATGAGGAGCGCTTGCGCCAATCGGCCAGAGCGGCGGAAAGGCGGTCACGGGTGACGATGAACTGCGGATTGGCGTGCTGGTTGGTCTGCTCGCGCGGGTCCGTGCGGAGATCGTAGAGCTCGTTAGGACCCTTGCCGTCATTGCGCTCCACGAGCTTGTAGCGGGAGTCCCGGACCATGAAAGTATTGCGGTACTCGCCGTACAGGTAAGTACGCCAGGCGTCCTTCTTGGGCAGCGGGCGGCCGGTTGCGATGGGATAGTAACTGCGGCCCATCAGGTTACGGCCGGACGGCAGGGGGATGCCGGTCAGGTCGGAAAGCGTGGGTACCAAGTCGTAGAAGCTGACCATCTCCGGCCGCGTGGTATCGGCGGGGATATGGCCGACCCAGCGCCATAGCATGGGGACTTGCATGACCTCCTCGTACATGTTGATGGGGTCGGAGGCCAGCCCCTTGCTCCACAGTCCGTGCCGGCCGAGGAGGTAGCCGTTATCGCCGGCGAAGATGACCAGGGTGTTCTCCTCGAGCTTGCGTTCGCGGAGCTTCGCCATCAGAACGCCCACCTGGTCGTCGAGCGCCGTGGTGGCGGCCGCCGCACGGCGGATGTTGCCTACGATGTCCTTCAGCATCTCCTTTTCGCGCAAAGCGTTGGGCGCGGGCGGCTGCCAGCCGATGGTCTCAAAGTTCGTCTTGGCGTACATCTCGTAATACTTGGAAGGGTGGCCTTCGTACGGGGTGTGCGGGTTGAAGTGGCTGACGGTGAGGAAGAACGGCGTGCCGGCCTGCTGGCGGTCGATGAACTGGCACGCCCGGGCGGTGATCAGGTCGGCCAGATAGCCTTTCTCCTTCACGAGTTGGCCGTTGGAGCACATCTCGGGATCCTGGTAACGGCTCGAGCCGCCCAGCATGGTGTACCACTCCTTGAACTGGTGCTGGGGTTTCTGATCGTCGCCCATGTGCCACTTGCCGGTGTAGCCGCAGTTGTAGCCGGCGCCGGCGAGCAGGTCGGAGATCATGACTTCGCCGGCGAAAGAAGGCGGCGGGGCGGCTTGGCCCTGAGGCGGATTAGCTATCGGGTTGGGGGTGAGGAAGTCGTGAATGCCGTGCTGCCGCGGCAGGCGGCCGGTGAAGAGGGTGGCGCGGCTGGCCGAGCAGATGGGCGTGCAGCAGTAATGGTTGACGAACCGTGTGCCCATGCGGGCCAACAGGTCGATTTGGGGGGTGCGGATTTCCTTGTTTCCGTAACACCCCAGCATCCAGGAGGCCAGGTCGTCGGCCAGGATCAGGACGATGTTGGGGCGCTCGGGCGCCCGCTTGCCCTTCTGCGCCAGAACGGGCCCGGCCAGGGCCCCCATGAGGAAGCTGCGTCTGCGGAGGGACATGGTGAAAATACAAGTATAAAGCTTTGCTATGATGAGAAAAGTACATCCCTGTGGCGGTGTAGCTCAGTTGGTTAGAGCGAGGGTCTCATAATCCCTAGGTCGGCGGTTCGAGTCCGCCCGCCGCCACCATTTTCCCATCCCGTTCCCCGAAAAATCGATTTTGGCCACAGATGCACGCAGACAGAACTACAGCTTCCAGGGCTTGCGGTAGCGGCGCGTCATCAGGTCGCGGGCGCGGTTGTCGCCAGTGATGGTCTCGCGGGTCTCGTCCCAGTAGATGCGGCGGCCGGTGCGGTAGGCGATGTTCCCCAGCAGCCCGCCCTTGGTGAGGCGCCAGGCGTAATCCAGGTTGCAGGTGGTGGGGCGGCGGGATTTCACCGCATCGAGAAATTCGCGGATGTGGCCGGGCGAATCCGGGATGGAGGGCTCGGGCCGCTTGAAATCGGTCACCTGCCTGCCCTCGACGTAGAGGCGGTGCTGCTGGTAGTTGACGAACAGCGTCGCCTTGGAACCTTGCAGCACGCAACCGATGCCCTCATCTTCGAAGCCGGGCTGCGCGTGCGGGTGAACGTTCCAGGAGAGCAGCAGCCCGGGATACTCGTAGACCGCTTCCATCACGTTGGGCGTTTCGGCGTTGTCGTCGAGGAAGCGGCCGCCGGCGGCCGAGACGCTCTTCGGCGCCGTCAGATCGAGCGCCCAGTACAGGACGTCGGTGATGTGGCACCAGAAGTCGATGAACACGCCGCCGGAGTAATCCCAGAAGTAGCGGAAGCTGCGGTGCGCGCGGTTGGGGTTGTAGGGGCGGCGCGGGGCGGGACCGAGCCAGAGGTCGTAATCGAGCCCGGCGGGCGCGGGCGCGTCCGGCGGGTTCCCCAGGCCTTCGCGCGCGGAACGGATCCAGCAATAGGCGCGGCGCACGTCGCCGAGAATGCCGGAACGGATAAGTTCGACCACGCGGCGGTAATTGGGCAGGTCGTTGTGAATGTGGTTGCCGAGTTGCGTGACGCGATTGTAGCGGCGCGCCGCCGCGGCCATGGCGCGGCCCTCGTTCATCGAGTGGCAAAGGGGCTTTTCGACGAACACGTCTTTGCCCGCCTGGCAGGCCATCACGGTGGGCAGGGCGTGCCAATGGTCGGGAGTGGCGATCATCACGGCATCGAGGTCGCGCAGCTCGAGCAGCCGCCGGAAATCGCGGAATACGGGTGGCTTCGTCCCCCTCCGTTCGGCTGCCAGCGCTGCGGCGCGGGCGGCATGGTTCTCGTCCACGTCGCACACGGCCGCCACCGCGACATCCGGATGATTGAGGAACCCGCGCAGGCGGCCGGCGCCCTGGCCGCCTACCCCGATGAAACCGACCCGTACGCGGTCGCTCGGAGCGGCGAGCGCCGCCCCCGCCGATGCCAGAAACGCCCTTCTGCTTACCACGACAGCTTGCCCGCGATGGTAATGCGCCGCTGCTCGGTGCCCACGATGCCGTTGACCGACCCGAACAGCGTGTTGGCCGGGGCCAGGTTCGGCGCGGCGAACATGGCGTGATTCAGTGAATCCTGCGCCTCGCCGCGCAACTGGAACCTGAGACCCTCGCGAATCGTGAAGTTCTTGAACACCGAGAGATCCAGGTTGTTGTAGCCATCCTGCCGCAGCCCGGTGAGGCGCAGCGGGAAGGTGCGGATGTTGGAGCCGAGCGCCTTGCGGCTGTCCTTTTCGAAACCGGCGTCGGTGTTGAACCACCGCTCCACGGTGCGCTCGCCGCGCGGCAGCACGATGTCGTGAATATCGCCTCCGTAGAACAGAATGTTGCCGAAGCCGAGCGGCGGGCCGCTCTGTCCCTGGTAGATGCCCTGCACGGACCATCCGCCGAACACGCCGTTGATGAATTTCCCGCTCTGGGAGAGGAACCGCCGTTTTCTGCCGAAGGGCAGCTCGTAAATGCCGCTCAGCACGATGCGCTGCGGGCGGTCCTGCGGCGAGATGACGTGGTGCGGATGGGGATCGGTCGGGTTGAGCTTCTCGATCGCTTCCATGAACTTCGACCAGGTGTAGGACGCCTGAAGCGTGTAGCCGTGCGAGAAGCGCTTCTCGGCGCGCACTTGCAACGAGTGATACCAGGAGATACCCGCATCAAGCGTGGTGCTGAGCCCGGCGAACTGCGGGAAGGGCCGCAGCAACTGGTTGCGCCCCACGGTCCTGCCTTGCAGGTTGCTGCCGGCAAACTCGGGCATGCCGAAGAACGGGTTGGCGACGGCGGCGCTGAGGTAGTCGATGGTCGCCTGGTCGCGCACCGGCGAGGTGCTCAGGTAGCGGGCCGGGGTCGCGTTGAGGTCCTCGCCCATGCCGAGCCGCGTGCCGCGGTTGCCGACGTAGCCCACGTCCACCAGCACGCGGTGCGGCAGCTCGTGCTGGACATCTAGCATCCAGCGCTGCATGTAGCCGTTACGGCGGGTAGGGGTGGCGAAGCCGGGGGAGCGGCCGAGAAACGTCAGCAGCCCGGCGCTCGCGCCGGCGGGCTCGAGCAGCCCGTCCGGGAACGGATTCGCCAGCGTGGCACGGAAGGTGAGGCCCTGGTCCAGGCTGGGCGTCAGGCTGGTGCGCTGGCTGAAGCCCTGCTGGTACACGTCCACGCGGTCGGCGCCGATCGAATCGTAGAAAATGCCGTAGCCGGCGCGCAGCACGGTGGCGGTCCCGAGCGCGTACGCCAGTCCGACGCGCGGCGCGAAGTTTCGCGTCTGGGTGTTCCACAGCCCTCGCGGTTGGCCGTTCACGCCCGAAAAGAGCAAGCCGCCCGTGGTGCGGAACTGCGCAACCGGGACTTCGGGGATGGGGCTGGCCGCGTAGGCCTTGGTGGCGGCGGCCTGAATCGGGTTGGGAGTGGTGAAATCGAAGCCGCGGTTGGTGCGGTTATAGCGCTCGGTGGTGGGGAATTCCACCTCCCAGCGCACGCCGAGGTTGAGGGTGAGCTTGCGCGTGAGCTTCCAGTCGTCGTGCACGAAGTAGCCCATGTAGCCGGACTGCTCGGCGTAGGAGGCGTTGCGGTCGATATATCCGCCGGTGGCGCGCCCGAGCAGGAAGGAAGCGAGCCCCTGCCCGATGGGAGCGGCGGTGGAGTTATCGGCGGGGCCGCGGGTCCACGCGCTGCCGAACTCGATGCGGGGTCCCACGTAGCCCCAGTTGTAGTTGTTCTCCTGGAGCGCGCGATACTCGCCGCCGGCGCGCAGACTGTGGTTGCCGCGCACGTGCGAGAGCGTTCCGGAGACCGTGTGGTAGTTGGTGAGGGTCTTGAAGCCGGTGTCGCTGCCCAGGGTGGCGTAGCCGTCGATGACGATTTCGGGGAAGCTCGTGTTGTTGCCGTCCAGCAGGCGGGTGAAACTGGAGGGGAAGCCCAGCGAGGCGAGATCGAAGCCCACGCTGGTGGGGCGGTCGTGCAGCAGGAAGCGGGTGAGGCCGTAGCGCAGGTTCAGGATCAGGTCGGGCCGCAGCGTGACCACGTCGTCCAGCGCGAAGCCGCGATGCTTGCGGTTGCGGGCCATGCCGGTGGATTGGTTGTGGAAGGCGTTGCCCCAGGACTCCAGCAGGTACGACCAGCTCAGGGAACCGTACAGGCGGTGGCGCTCGTTGAAGACCTGGTCCACGCGCAGGATCTGGCTGTGGTAGTCGATGCGGCGCGGCTTCGGGTCGGAGTAGTTATTGCGCCCGTCCACCGTGCCGGCCTCGTTCGGCAGGGGAAAGTAGCCGAGGAGCTTCTGCGCCATGGGATCGAAGCGGCTGGCGGGAATGATGTTGCCCGGGAAGATCTGCCTGCTGGTGCGGCCTCCCGGAGCCAGCGCGATCGTGTTGGGGTCGTAGATCTGATACTGGCTGCCCACCCGCAGCAGTTCGGAGAAATTGCCGGCGCGCTCGGCGGCGGTGGGCACGGTGAAGTAGGCGCTCTCCGGGCGGATGCGGTCCAGGTTGTCGAACCCGTACATCCAGAAGGTGCGGTTGCGGCCGTTGTACAGGCGTGGAATGTAGACCGGGCCGCCCACGTTGGCGCGGTAGCGGTTGGTCTTGGTGTAGGGCCAGAGGCTGTTGATCTTCTCCGGGGTTACGGGCCCGCTGCGGGTATCGTAGATGGACCGGTTGGTGAAGAACGGCTTGGTCATCAGCGGCCGGCTGACGTGGCCGAAGTAGGCGCTGCCGTGGAAATCGTTGGTGCCGCTGCGCAGCACCATGTTCACGTGCGAGCCGGTGAAGTGGCCGATGGAGGCGTCAAACGCGGCCGTCTGGACCCGGAACTCCTGAACCATTTCCGGCGGCGGCGCGAAAGAGACCTGGCCTTCCTGGGTGACGTTGGGGATGCCGTCGAGCGTGAACTCGTTGGCGCTGTTGCGCGCCCCCGCCGAGGCCACGTTGGAGATGGAATCCACCGCGTGCGGCAGCCAGCCGTGGGTGGGCGGGTTGGTGGGAAGCACGCCGGGAGTGAGCTGGGTCAGGTACATCGGGTTGCCGCCGGCGAGCGGCAGGTCCTGAATGCGGCGGTTGTCGATCACCTGCCCGACGTTGGCGGAGGCGGATTCGAGCAGCGGCGCCTCGGCGGTCACGTTCACCGTTTCGGTGACCGCGCCGAGCTCGAGCTGGATTTCGATGTTGAGCACATCGCCCACCCGGACCTCGATGGGACCGCGCTCGTAGTGTTTGAAACCGGCGGCTTCGGCCAGAATTTTGTAGGCGCCGGGATTGAGATTGAGGACCTCGAAATTGCCTTCGGCGTTGCTGGCGCCCAGCGTGGCGACATTGGTCTCCACGTTGACGACGCGAATGGCGGTGTTGGGGACCAGCGCGCCGGCGGAATCCATGACGCGCCCGGTGATGCGCCCGTAAGGATTGGTTTGCGCGGCGGCAGCGAGAACAATGTAGAGAAAAAGGGTTGAGCGGCGTAGCATGACAGGCGTATTGTAACGCTGCTGCGGGCAGCGGCTCGGCGGAGAATTGTCCAATACAAGATGATCCTGAAACGAGGTTTGTTTCCAATGCAGGATGATCCTGAAGTTCCGGGTCTGCCATGCTCCCAGGTGGATGCGGATTCGTATGGAGAACGTTGGGGCGTTGCCCCCCGAGAAGATCGCCGAGTTTCTCAGGAGCAGCGCCGGCATCTAGTTTTCCGGACAGAGCCGGAAGGAGAAATACGCCTGGATCGAAGAGGTCCTCATGGAGCAGCGATACGGCACCCTGAGTAAGAAGCAGCGTGGCACGGTACGCGCCCTGCTGAGCAAGGTTGCGGGTTTGAGCATGCCGCAGATCACCCGGCTGATCCGAGCCTACCGCTGCTTTTGTCAACCTGATTTGGCCCCCCTGTGATCATTTCATTTGGTCCCACCTGAAAGCCGATAATCCCTGCTTCTCCTCCCTCAGTTTCTGAAGGGTGGACCGA
>JBHGBM010000100.1:0-18542 GCA_041946965.1 Bryobacteraceae bacterium | reverse complement strand
ATGGCGAACAGCACGGTGAACATGTCCGGCGTGAACCCCATGGCCTGGTAGATGATGCCGGAGTAGAAATCCACGTTCGGGTAAAGCTTGCGCTTGATGAAGTACTCGTCGGAAAGCGCAATACGCTCGAGCTCGAGGGCGATATCCAGTTTGGGGTTGCGTCCGGTCACTTCGAACACTTCGTCGGCGATGCGCTTGATGATGCGGGCGCGCGGATCGTAGTTCTTGTAGACGCGGTGGCCGAAACCCATGAGGCGGAACTTGCCGGCCTTGACCTGCTCGACGTAGCCCGGGATGTTCTCCACCGAGCCGATCTGGTCGAGCATGCGCAGCACTTCCTCATTGGCGCCGCCGTGCAGGGGCCCGGAGAGCGCCGCGATGGCCGCCGCGGTGGTCGAGTAAGGGTCCGCAAAGGAACTGCCCACGGCGCGCATGGTGTTGGTGGAGCAGTTCTGCTCGTGATCCGCGTGCAGGATGAACAGCACGTCGAGCGCCCGGGCGAGCACCGCGTTGGGCTGGTACTTCGGCTCCGCCATCTTCCACAACATGCCCATGAAGTTCTCCGTGTAGCTGAGCGTGTTGTCGGGATACACGTACGGCAGCCCGAGGCTGTGCCGGTAGGAAAGCGCGGCGAGCGTCGGCATCTTGGCGATAAGCCGCACGGTTTCCAGGTCGCGCACCTTGCGGTCATGGATGTTGCGGGCTTCCGGGTAGAACGTGGAAAGCGCCGCCACCGCGCTGATCAGCATCCCCATGGGGTGCGCGTCGTAATGGAAGCCGTCCATGAACTTCTTGATGTTCTCGTGGACCATGGTGTGGACCGTGATCAGGTTCACCCAGTCCTTGAGTTGGCCGGCGTCCGGCAGTTCGCCGTTCAGCAGCAGGTATGCCACTTCCAGGAACGAGCAGTTCTCGGCGAGTTGCTCGATGGGGTAACCGCGGTACCGCAGCACGCCGCGGTCGCCATCCAGGTACGTGATGGCGCTCTGGCAAGAAGCCGTATTCATGAAGGCGGGGTCATAGGTCATCAGGCCGAAATCGTCCGCGCTCTCCTTGATCTGTCGCAGGTCCATGGCCCGGATCGTCCCCCGGGTGATCGGCACGGTATACGACTTACCGTTGCGGTTATCGGTTATGGTGAGGGTCTGGTTGTTCTCCACGTTACACACCTCCTTTTCCGGACCTCTTCCGGACCCCGGGGCGAGTGCATGAGCCGTTCCATAGTTGCGTTACTGAAAACACAACACTTTGTGGATTACATCCTGCCGTTTGGGATAATGAGGGTCAGGCGGGGCGCGTAATTTGGCGCAAGCTGGGTGAAATAGCCCCACCAAGGGAGGGGTTATGCTGTCGGGAAGACTGGTGCAAACCATTCAGAACCACAGCGATGTGGTGAACGCTCGCGCCGTCCGGCGGATCCGCCGCCATCCGGACTTCGAGGTCCTGGGACAGCGTTCCGATGCCGAGCTGCACGATTGGTGCGGTCTGATACTGGAGAGCCTGATTGCCTGGCTGGATACGGGTAGCGAGGCCGAGGTCAGGCGCCGTTTTCACCTGGCGGGCGAGGAGCGCTTTGAAGAGTCGGTGCCGCTGCACGAGGCGGTACTCCGTTTCCAGGTCATGAAGGACGTGATCATCGACCTGCTGCACGAGTTAGTGATGCCGGAGGACACCATGCAGCTCTATGCCGAAGAGGAGTTGGAGAACCGCGTGGTGCGCTTTTTCGACCTGCTCGTCTATGAGCTGGTCCGTGGCTACGAAGCGGCGCTGCGGAGGGCCGTTCGCTACGCGTGAGGCCGCTGAAAAATCTGCTCCGCAGGCTGTAAAGCCTGCCCCACCCAGCCATTGTGCCGCATTATAATTCGGGCGATGCGCGCTACGCTCGTCCTGCTGCTCGTGGCCCTGGCCGCAGCCCAGTATCGCGGCCCCACCCTGATTGCCCATCGGGGGGCTTCCGCCTACGCGCCCGAAAACACTTTGCCCGCTTACCGGCTAGCGATCGAGCAGGGCGCCGATTACGTAGAGCAGGACCTGCAAATCACCAAGGATGGCGTGCTGGTGTGCCTGCACGACCTTACGCTCGAGCGCACCACGGACGCCGCCGAGGTCTTCCCGGACGGCTACCGCGTGGAAAACGGCCGGCGGCGCTGGTACGTTTCCGACTTCACCGCCGCCCAGATCCGCCGCCTGGACGCGGGCGCGAAGTTCGGCGAACGCTTCCGCGGCACTCGCATCCCCACCTGGCGGGAGGCCATCGCGGAGATTCGCGGCAAGGCGGGCATCTATCCGGAAACGAAGGCGCCGGAGGTTTACGGCAGCCGCGGTTTCGACATGGAACGGCTGGTGCTGGAGGAGCTGCGCCAGGCCCGGCTGGACTGGCGTACGCCCGTGGTAATTCAGTCTTTCAGCGCGGAAAGCCTGAAGAAAATGACGGACCAGCTCGGCTCGAAGCTTCCCAAGGTATTCCTCATCAGCGCGCGCGACGCCGGGAAATGGAGCACCGTGGAGGCGCTGGGGGAGGTGAGGCGCTTCGCGGTTGGGATCGGGCCGGAGAAGAGCATCGTGCGCAACGATCCGGCGCTGGTGGCCCGCGCGCACGGGCTGGGCCTCAGCGTGACCATCTGGACGCTCGAAGGCGACCGCGATGAAATGGCGCGCTTCCTGAAACTCGGTGTCGACGCGCTGTTTACGAACAATCCGGACCGTTTCCCGCGGTAACGCCGCGGTTCCACAGGACCAGCGCCGCCCCGAGCGCCATCAACGCGGCCGCGGCCATAAAGGCGGAAACCGGTGAAGCCGCGGTCCACAGGGTCCCGACCAGCGCGCTGGCCACCAGGTCGCCGATTCCGTTCACCGACCCCATGAGGCCGTAGGCTGTGCCGCGCGATTCGCTCGCCACCAGGTCGGCGGGGATGGCGCCTTCCAGCGTATCTTCCACGGCGATGTACACGCCCGCCAGGGAAAAGATGACGGCCAGCGGCGCGAGGCCAGCCACCCCGGACGCGAACACCCAGGCGGTGGCGATCCCCGTGGCCGCCCCCAGCGCGTAACCCCAGGACAGCAGGGTCTGCTTGTCCATACGGTCCGCTGCGGAGCCCACGGGGAAGGAGGCCGCGGCGTAGAGCGCGTTGCGCAGCACGTAGAGCAGCGCGCCCAGTTGTGCCGCGCGCACCATGCCGTACTCCGGCGCCAGACGGTGACGAAGCAGAGGTAGGGGCGCGGCAAGTCCCGCACGGACGGCCAGAAGCGCAGGCCGCGGTTGGCGGGCCGCCGCGTCTCGCGCACCAGCACCAGGATGGATGCTACGGCGATCAGGCCGGGAATCAGCGAGATGACAAAGATGCCGCGAAACGGGGCATCCGGGGCGGGGCGCGCGAGCACACCCAGCAGCCCCACGCCGGTCAGGGGGCCGAGCACCGCGCCCACGGTGTCGCCGGCGCGGTGAAACCCGAACACCTTGCCGCGCACCTCCGGGGCCACCGATTCCGAAAGCAGCGCGTCGCGCAGCGGGCCGCGGATGCCCTTGCCGAACCACGCAGCCTCCCGGCCAACACCAGCGGCCAGGAGACCGCGAGAGCGAACACCGCCAGGGCCGTGCCGGACAGAAAGTACCCGATGGCGACGATGCCCTTGCGGTGGCCGATGCGGTCCGAGTACCAGCCCGCGCTCAGCTTCACGAAACTGGAAAGCGCGTCGGCCGCGCCTTCGATCCACCCCAGCGCCAGCGCCGGCACGCGGATCGCGGTCAGGAAGCCCGGCAGAACCGCGGTGACCATTTCGTACCCCACGTCCGCGCAGAAACTGGTGATAGTCATTCCGATCACGTTGCGGTTCAGCCAGAGGGGCATCGATTGCGGTCCTGCAAGCAGGATACCGGAACGCCTATGATAGTTTTGAGGAAGCGAAACTCTGATATGCGCGACGTGATCATCATGGGCTCGGGCTGTGCCGGAAACACGGCTGCCATTTATACCGCCCGGGCCAACCTGAAGCCGGTCGTGGTCATGGGCCACGAGGGAGGCGGCCAGCTCTCACTCACCACGACCGTGGAGAACTTCCCCGGATTTCCTGAAGGCGTCGAGGGTCCGGAGCTGATCGAGAACATGAAGCAGCAGGCGCAGAAGTTCGGGGCGGAATACGTGCACGGCTCGGTGGTGGAGGCGGACCTCAGCAAGCGTCCGTTCCGGGTCAGCATCGAAGGCGAGTGGGAGGAAACGCGCACGCTGATCGTGGCCACGGGCGCTTCGGCGCGCTGGCTGGGACTCCCCTCCGAGCAGGCCCTGATCGGGCATGGCGTCAGTTCCTGCGCCACCTGCGACGGCTTTTTCTACCGCGGCAAGAAGATCATGGTGATCGGCGGCGGCGACTCGGCCATGGAGGAAGCCAACTTCCTCACGCGCTTCGGCCGCGAGGTCACGGTGGTGCACCGCCGCGACCAGTTCCGCGCCTCGAAGATCATGCTGGACCGCGCGCGCGCCAACCCGAAAATCAGGTTCCTGACCAGCACGGTGGTGGAGGAGCTTTACGACGCGGAGAAGCTCATCGTCACCGGCGCCAAACTGCGCAACGTGAAGACCGGCGAGACCTGGGTGGAGGAGGTGGACGGGTTTTTTCTGGCCATCGGCCACGTTCCCAATACCAGGGTGTTCGCGGGTCAGCTCGAACTGGACCCCGACGGTTACATCATTTCGAAGGGCGGCGCCCGCACCAGCGTGGCGGGCGTGTTTCATGCCGGCGATGTGCAAGACCGGACGTACCGGCAGGCCATCACGGCCGCGGGGGCGGGCTGCATGGCAGCCATGGAAGCCGAACGGTTTCTCGAAGCGGAAGGCCACTAACTGGAGAAGCTCATGATCGAACGCATTACACCCCCGGGCGTGCCGGCGCCCCGCGGGCCTTATTCCCCCGCCGTGCGCGCGGGCGATTTCATTTTCGTGGCGGGCCAGGGCCCTATTGATCCGGCCACGCAGCAGATGTCGTTCGGCGACATCCGGCACGAGACGCGCCTGGTGCTCACCAACATTCAGAAGATCCTGGCGGGCTGCGGCGCCACCATGGCGGACGTGGTGAAATGCTCGGTGTTCCTGGCCGACGGCGGCGATTTTGCCGCCATGAACGAGGTCTACGCGGAGTTTTTCGGGAATGCCAAGCCGGCGCGCACCACGGTGGCCTGCCGGTTCGCGCTGCCGCAGATGAAAGTCGAAATCGACTGCATCGCGTATAAGCCGAAGTAGCTCAACGGGCCAGGCCGGGCACTCCGGCCAGGGTGGGTGCGAGCTGGACCGCGCGCACGATGGCCTGCGACACGGCTTCGGCGGCGGCGATGCCGAGCGCGTTCACATCCGCTTCCGCCTGGCCGAGTGAGAGCGCGAACACCACGTCGCCGTCGTACATGGTGTTCACCGGGAAGATGGCGCGGGCCATTCCGAGGCCGGCGAGCTGCGCGAGCTTGGCGGCCTGCACTTTATCGAGCCGCGCGTTGGTGGCCACGACCGCCAGCGTGGTATTGCGGGGGAATCCGCCGCGCGCGCCGCGCTTGATGTGCGCTTCGGTGTCCGCCAGGTCCATGCTGTCGCGGGCCGCGCGGGCGCCGGCAATCAGCTTGCCCGTGGCCGGGTCGCGCACGTCGCCGAAGGCGTTCACCGCTACCAGGGCGGAAACCAGCGCGCCGCCGCCGAGCGGCGCCGTGGCGCCGCCGATGCCGGACTTCATGGCGCGGTCCATGCCGAAGAGCTTGCCCACGGTTGCCCCGGTGCCCGCGCCCACCGCGCCTTCCGGCACGGGGCCGGCGGTGGCCGCGGCGGCCGCCGCTTCACCCATCTCGCGCGTGGGCCGCGCCCCGGGTTTGCCGATGCCGAGATCATACAGGATGGCGCAGGGCACGATCGGCACCACGGCGAAGCCGGTGGCAAATCCGACGCCTTTCTGTTCCAGATAACGCCGCACGCCGCTCGCGGCTTCCAGTCCGAAGGCGCTGCCGCCCGCCAGCACCACGGCGTGCACGCGGTCGGCCACGTGCCCCGGCCGGAGGGTTTCAAGCTCTTCGGCGCCGCTCGCCGAACCGCGCACGTCCACCCCGCCCACGGCGCCCGGGCCGCACAGCACCACCGTGCATCCGGTCACGCCGGAGTAGTCGGAAGCGTGCCCGACGCGGATCCCCGGTATGTCCGTAAGTCCTTTCACCTTTTATACTTGTATATGTTAGCATCGAGGGGGAGCCGAATTGCTCGATCTGCTGAAAGGACCCGTTCTCGCGGTTCAGGAGTTCTTCGTGCTAACGGGAACCGCGCTGGCCAATGTCTTTCGCCGCCCACGGTATCACCAGGACACTCTGATCCAGATGGACATCATCGGGGTGGGCAGTCTCCCCATCGTCGTGCTTACGGGTTTTTTCAGCGGCGCCGTGATGGCCCTTCAGCTTTCCCGTCCCCTGGTGCAGTACGGGCAGGTCGGGCGCACGGGACAACTGGTATCGATCACCCTGGTTCGCGAGCTTGGCCCCGTGCTCACCGCGCTGATGGTGGCCGGGCGGAATTCCTCGGGCATCGCCAGCGAACTGGGCTCCATGAAAGTGACCGAGCAGATCGATGCCATGCGCGCGCTGGGCACCGACCCCAGCCAGAAGCTGGTGACCCCGCGCATGCTGGCTTCGGCGATCATGCTGCCGCTGCTCACCATCATTGCGGATTTCGTGGGGATGTTCGGCGGCTGGGTGATTGCCTACTTCATTCTGGGCCTGACCAGCCAGCAGTACTGGACTTCGGTCTGGCGGGCGCTGGAATGGAGCGATGTGGCCCAAGGGCTGATAAAGCCGTTCGTGTTTGCGTTCGTGATTTCGCTGGTAGGCTGCTATTACGGCCTTCGCACCACGGGAGGGACCCAGGGCGTGGGCCGCGCGACAACGCAGGCGGTGGTAGCCGCCTCGGTTCTGATTCTGGTATTGGACTTCTTTTTCTCCAAAATTTTTGTGAGCCAGGCCTGATGGCCCAGTCGCCTATTTTGAGTTTCGACCGCGTGGACGTTTCCTTCGAGGGTTTGCCCGCTCTCGCCAGCGTCTCCTTTGAGGCGTTCGAGGGAGAGACGCGCGTCATCCTGGGAGCCGCCGGGAGCGGCAAGACCGTGCTGCTGAAGTGCGCCATGGGGCTGGTTTGCCCGGATAACGGCAAGATCTGGGCGTTCGGCGAGGACGTGTGCGCGCTCAGCGAGCGGGAACTGTCGCAAGTCCGGAGCCGCATTGGGATGCTGTTCCAGGAAAGCGCGCTTTTCGATTCACTCACCGTGGCCGAGAACGTGGCCTATCCGCTGGAGAACCAGAAGGCCATCTCGTGCCCGCCGGAGCGGGTGCGCCCGCGCGTGCAGGAGACGCTCGACTTCGTGGAACTGGGCGACACCCTGGAGAAATTTCCGAGCGAGCTTTCCGGCGGCATGCGGCGCCGCGCCGCCATCGCCCGCGCCGTGGTCACCAATCCGCCGCTGCTGCTCTACGATTCGCCCACCGCCGGCCTGGATCCGATTACCGCGCAGACCATCATCGCGCTGATCGTGAAGGAACGCGACCTGAATCACACCACCAGCCTGGTGGTGACGCACCGTTACCAGGACGGCAACCTTCTGGCCAACTACCGGTACGACGCGAAGACGGGCGAACTGGTCAGGGCGGGGGCCAACGGAGACGCGCCGCGAACCGTGTTCATGGTGCTCAATGAGGGCCGCGTAGTGTTTGAGGGCAGCCAGGCGGAGTTGGAAGCTTCCCCGGACCCCTATCTCCGGAAATTCGTGAAACAGCGGGAATCCTATGCCTGATCGCCGTCGATTGCGCTGGTCGCAGCTAAAGATCGGTTTGGTGGCGCTGGCCGCCCTGATGATCCTCGCCGTGCTCATCTTTCTGCTCACCAGCACCACCCCCGTATTCCAGCGGAACGTGATCCTGCGGACTTACGTGGACGATGCTTCCGGCACCCAGACCAAGGCGCCCGTGCGCCTCAACGGCATCCTGGTCGGCTTCGTGGACAGCATCCAGCTCAGCGGTTCGAAGGATCCCAACCGGGCCGTCGAGTTCCTGCTTTCCGTGCAGCAGCAGTACGTACGCCAGATTCCGGAGGATTCCATTGCGATGATTGTCGCCGCCAGCCTGCTCGGCGACAAGTACGTCAACATCACCAAGGGCAAGAGCCTGCGGCCCGTCAAGCCGGGCGGCGAGCTGCGCAGCCAGCCGCCGCTCGACATTCCCGAACTGATGGCCGCCAGCACCAATCTGCTGCAAACCCTGCAAGGCATCACCACGCGGGTGGACAAGATGCTGGCCGGAGTGGAACAGGGCAGGGGCAACATCGGCAAGCTGCTCAAGGACGAAGAGCTGTACCAGCGCCTGAACGGCATGGCGGCGGAAGGCGAGAAACTGCTGGCCGACGTGCGCCGCGGCAAGGGCACCGTGAGCAAGCTGCTCTATGACGACGCTCTCTACCAGGAAATCCGCGCGCCGCTCAAGCGCATCGACGCCATGCTGGCCGATCTTCAGGCGGGTCAGGGCACGGCGGGGAAACTGCTGCGCGATCCGGCGGTCTACGACGAGGCGCAGAGCTCGCTTGCCGAGCTGCGGCAACTGGTGCGCGGCATCAACGCCGGGCAGGGGACAGCCGGCAAGCTGATCCGCGACGACGAGCTTTACCGGCGCGTGAACGAGCTGGTGGCGCGCATAGACGGCACCTTGGACAAGCTCCACTCGGGCCAGGGCACGCTCGGCCAGTTGCTGGTCAACCCGCAGCTTTACGAGTCGCTCAGCGGCGCCACGCGCGAGTTCCAGTCGCTGGCGAAGGACATCCGCGCGAATCCCAAGAAATTTCTCACCATCAGGTTGACGCTGTTTTGAGACGGCTGATCGTTAACGCCGACGACTTCGGCTTCACCGCCGATGTGAACCAGGGCATCGTCGAGGCGCACCGCGACGGGATCCTGACCTCGGCAACCCTGATGGCGAACGGCGCGGCGTTCGACCACGCCGTGGCGCTCGCGCGCCAGACTCCCACGCTCGACGTGGGCTGCCATCTTGTGCTGGTGGGCGGCCGTTCCGTGCTGCGTCCGGGCGAACCGCTGCCGGGCACGGTGGCCCAACTGCTGAAGGCCATCGCGGCGCGGCGCCTGAGCGTCTACGAAGAGCTCGCGGCGCAGGTGCGGCGCATCCTGGAAGCGGGCGTGCGCCCCACGCACCTCGATACCCACAAGCACACACACCTGTTTCCGCCGGTGCTGAACGCGGTGGCGCGGCTGGCGGCGGAGTTCGACATCCGCTGGGTCCGGAGGCCGTTCGATTACCCGCTGACCGCCGCGGGCGTGCCGTGGAAGGTGCGGGCGATCAGCCGCGGGCTCGGCCTGCTGCGGCGCCGATTCCAGCGCGTGCTGGCCGCGCACGGCTGCCGCACCACGGACCACTTCGCCGGCTTCCAGATCACCGGGCGCTGGCGCACGGGCGAACTGATCGAGCTGTTGCGCGCGCTGCCGGAAGGGCTGACCGAACTGATGACCCACCCGGGGCGCTGCGGCCCCGAGCTGCTCGCCGCCCGCACGCGTTTGAAGCACAGCCGCGAAGACGAGTTGCGCGCGCTCACCGCGCCGGAGACCCGCGCGGCCATCCGGGACGGAGAGATCGAGCTGGCCTCCTACCGCGCGGGTGCGTGATATTCTTCTCAAAGCATGAAGGTGAACCGCCGCTGCTTTCTTGCGGCCGCGCTGGCCGCCGCTTCGCGGATCCCCGCCAACCGCAACGTCAAGTGGGCCGTAAGCCTTGGGTTGTGGAACTACTTCCGCCACGTGCCGTTCACCGGCGTTCTGGACGTAATGCGCGACACGGGCTTTATCGGCATCCGCCTGACGGGCTTTCCAGGGGTGCTGGAGAAGTACGGAATCACGGCCGCGCAAATGGAACGCGAGGTCTCGCGCCGCGGTCTTCACGTGGCAACCATTTCGTATACCGTGCCGGCGGAAGATCCTATCGGCCGCGCCCGCACGGCCATGGAGTTTCTCAAACGCTTCGGTGCCAAACACCTGGTGGTATTTCCGCCCGCGCCCGGCGGCGATTTCGCGCGCCTCTGCCGGACGTTGAACCTCATCGGCGAAGCCGCAGGCGAGATGGGTTTCCTCGCCTGCCTCCACAACCATCTCAATTCCATGGTGGAGACCCCGGCTCAGGTCCATCGGGCGATGCGGGAGACGGATCCGAAGCTCTTTCACTTCGCGCCCGATACCGCCCACCTGCACCTGGGCGGCAGCAACGTTGTCGAGATGTTCGAACGCTACCGCGGCCGCATCGTGTTCACGGACTACAAGGATGCGAAGTGGACGGCGCCGGCGGCGGATGTGGTTTTCGAGAACGGCCAGCGGCTTGCGAAGGACTCCCGCCAGGCGAAGTTTTTTTCGAGCATTTACGACCTGGGCGACGGTGAGATCGACTTTCCGGCGTGCCACCGCATTCTCAAGGCGAAGGGCTACAACGGCTGGATCTGCGTGGACCTGGACACCGCACGGCAGGGTCCGCGGCGCAGTTACGAGCGCTGCGGGGAGTACGTGGTGCGGCGCCTGGAGCCGATTTACGCTTGAGGCCGCCTCACAACCACGCCTCAATCTGTTCCCGCGTCCGCAGGAACCGCGCGGTGGGCCGCGGATCCATCCAGTTGACCTCGCCGAAGCGGATCTGCCCGGCGCAGGCCAGCAGCGCGCGGCCGTCTTTCTCCTTCACGATTTCGGTGGTGTAAGCTCCCGGCCAGAACTCGCGGCCGGAGTCGAGGTCGAAACGGAGCATATCCGCGCTCTCGAAGACCCAGTTGCGCACCGTGGCGCCGCGGCGCGCGGCGTGCACCAGCAGCAGCCAGCGTCCGTTGCGGTGAACCAGGCTGCTCGATTCGAGGCTGCCCTGGGGGTGCCCGCCTTGCAGGCGCGGCTCGTAGCCGCCCACCGGCCCTTTCAGGATCGGGCCGTGGTCTTCCCATTCGCGAAGGTCCGTGGTGCTGGCCAGCGCGACGCACGGCGCGGGGTCCCGCGTGTTGGCCGTGTAGGTCATCCAGATGCGCCCGTCGTGGCGGAACAGGTAGGGGTCGCGGCAACTCGAGATCGCATCCGGCCGCCAGTGCATCCACCTGGCCTTTTTCCAGAGCGAAATGGGATTGGTATCCCAACGGCGCCACTCGAAAAGGTCGCGGCTGGAGGCGATCCCCAGGTCCTGCGAAATATTCGCATTCACGCCGGTGTACGCCATCACGAATTCACCCTGGTGGGGGAGAATGGACGGCGCCCACATGTGCCCGCCCTCCCAGGTGCCGGGCCGTATGAGCAGCACCGGGTCGTGCACCTCCCAGTCGAAGAAATTAGCGGTGGAAGCGTGGCCGAAGTAGATCTCGTGGCCGGGATAGAACGGCGTGCCCTCGGCCAGCCGGCGCTCGATGTAGAAGAAGTGCAGCCGGCCCTGGTGCCCGACGGCGGCGAAATCGGCCACTGAGCCCCCCACAGGCCGGAAGCCGGTATTCAGGATGTCCACCGTGCGCCGGCCGTAGTGGACCTTGCGCATGGCGGAGAGGGTCTCCTCGAACTGCACGATGGTCATGTCCGGAACCGCGGCCGCGGCCAGCAGAAACTCGCGCCTCCGCATGCTTACACCTGCTGATGAAACGTGCCGCCGGTGATGCCGCGGCCCGAATCGATGTAAGCCTCCAGTTTGCGCCGCAGATCGGCAACCACGCCCGGCTGCTGCGCCGCCACGTTGGTCAGTTCCTCGGGGTCTTTGCGGACATCGTAGAGTTGATCGGCGTCAGGGCGGCGCGGCCCCATCCAGGTGGTGATCAGGCTCCACTCGGGCGTGCGCACCGCGGCGTGCACGCCCCAGCCCGTGATGACGGTGTCGCGATTTGCGCGCTTGCCGGCCAGCAGCGGCGCGAGGCTTTCGCCGGTGACGCGCGCGGGCGGTTTCAGGCCGAGCAGATCGAGCAGGGTGGGCATGATGTCGGTGTGCTGGACGAAGCCGCGCACCTTGCGCCCGGCGTAGTTCGTGCGCGGGTCGTAGACGATCAGCGGGACGCGCGTCACCTGCACCCGGATGCGGTCCTCGCCCTTGTGGAGCTGCCCCTGCTCGCCCATCATGGTGCCGTGGTCCGCGGTGAGCGCGATGACGGTGTTCTTCATCAGCCCGAGCGACTCGACTTTCGCCAGCAGCCTGCCCAGCCACGCGTCCACCATGGTCACCAGGCCGAAATACAGCGAGCGCGCGTGCTCCACCTCGAGCGGCGACATGCCCTTGGTCAAGCCGGGGGGCTGGATCAGGCGCGGCCCGTTGTAGTCCTTCTTCATGTAGAGCCGGTAGTAGTCGTCGTGCGGGTCCCACAACTCGTGCGGCGAAAAGGACTCGACATGCAGGTAGAACGGTTTGGCATCCGCGTTGCGGTCCAGCCAGCGCGCGGCGTCGGCGAACACGCGCGCGCAGAGCCAGTCCTCTTCCCTCTGCCAGTCCTGGCGATTGAGCAGGAACTGCTCGATCACGGCGGGGTTGCGCGGCTGCGAGGGATGCGTATAGCGGCGCAGGTCGATTTTGCCGCGCGGGCCGCTTTCAAAGCGGTCGCCTTCCTGGCCGCGCGTCCAGCGCCAGCAATCGAAGCCCCGGTGAAAATTCTTACCCGGCTTGAAGGTGTGGTACAGATCGGAAACCAGCGCGGTGCGGTAGGACGCGGCCTTCAGCGTCTCGGCCATGGTGATGTCTTCCGCGAACAACTGGTGCCAGCCGCGGATGCGCACCTGGTCGTCGGGCTGCACGATCTGTGTGGTGGGGAAGATGCGCCGGCCCGTGTAGAGCACGCGGCGCATGGGGATGGTGGGCAGGCATTCCGGGTAGGCGTCCATGAAAAGCGCGGACCTGGAAGCCAGGCGGTCCGCGTGCGGCGTGCGGATCCAGCCGTTGCCGTAACAGCCGAAGTAATTGGCGCCCCAGGTATCCACGCAGATGGTGATCAGGTTCAGCCCGTTGCCGGTCTGCGCCGCCGGGGCGAGTGGTGGAGATAGCGACGCGACCCCCGTGGCCGCCAATACATTCCTGCGCGAAATCGTAGCCATCTGTTCCTCCGCAGAATTGTATTGTATATGCGTATGCCTTTCTCGCTGGAAGGCCGCTCCGCTTTGGTAACGGGAGGCGGACGCGGCATAGGGCGGGCCATTGCGGAAACGCTGGCCGCTTACGGCGCCGCCGTTCTGGTGAACGACCTGGATGAAGCCCCCGCGGCGGAAACCGCCGGGGCCATACGGGAAGGCGGCGGCCGGGCGGTGCACCTCGCAGGCGACGTCACCCGTCCCGAGTTCCCGCAGGCGCTGGTCCAGGCCGCGCTCGACCGGCTCGGCGGGCTTGACATCATCGTGAACAACGCCGGCTACACCTGGGACAACGTGATCCAGAAGACCACCGACGAGCAGTTCCAGGCCATGCTCGACATCCACATCGTGGCGCCATTCCGCATTCTGCGGGCCGCCTCCACCCACATTCGCGAAACCGCCAAGCGCGAGATCGCCGCCGGTCGCCGGGTGATGCGCAAGGTGGTCAACATCACATCCATCGCCGGCACGGACGGCAACGCGGGGCAGGCGGGCTATTCCTCCGGCAAGTCCGGCATCATCGGTCTGACCAGGACCATGGCCAAGGAGTGGGGGCGTTACAACGTCAATGTGAACGCGGTGGGCTTCGGCATCATCGAAACGCGCCTCACGCAGCCGCTCTCCGGGGAGAGCGCGCCGATCGACATTCAGGGACGCAAGATCGCCGTCGGGGTGCAGCCGAAATTTCTCGACGTTTTGAAACAGGCGTGCCCCTTGGGGCGCACGGGAACCGTGAAGGAGGCCGCGGGCGCGGTGCTCTTTTTCTGCTCGCCGCTCTCCGATTACGTCACCGGCGAAGTGCTGATCTGCGGCGGCGGGTTGCATTTCTGATGAGCCGCGTACTGGTTCTCGACGACGACCCCGAGCAGGTCGCGCTCACCCGCCTGATGCTGAAATCGGCCGGGCACGAGGTGCTCACCGCCCCCGACACGCGCTCGGCCGCCGCTCAGGCTTTCGAAGGCGCGCCGGATGTGCTGCTGATGGATTTGAACGTGCCCCGTGCAAGCGACGGCCGCGGCCTCATACGGGACCTCAAGGCGCGCGGGTTCAAGGGCCGCATCGTGGTGTTTTCCGGCTGGCCCGAGGAGCTTTACGGCACGCCGGAAGCGCAGGCCGTGGAGCGCATACTCCCCAAGCCCGTCGCCATGGCCACCCTGATGGCCGCGGTGCGAAAGCTCGCGGTGGTCCTGTGCTGCGTGGGGCCGGTCTTCGCGCAGACGTTCGCGTTCCAGGTCTCGCGCCAGATCGAGATCGTGGCGGAAATGGAGATGGCCTCCCCCGGCGCGGACTGGTCGCAGGCGGGCCGCGAAGCCGCGCTGGCCGAACTCCGGGTGGATGGCGGCGCGCCGCAGCACGTGATGCTATTCGCGGGCGCCGAACGGCATACTTACCGCGCGTTCCTTGGGCGGCTTGCGCCGGGTTCGCATGAACTCCGTATCGCGCGGAACGCGAAGTACTCTGCGGCCGGCGCCGGGCTCGAGGTGACGTCGGTCCGCTTTCGCGAGGACGATTCGCCGGAGCTTGCCCACGCGCCCATTCTCTACGCGCGCGCCGATACCGTGGGCGGATTCAGCGACGTTCCGCTGGCGGCGTATTGCGAGCGGCTCACCGGCGGCGGCCGGCCGCTGGTCGAGTACACCGTGATCTTCTCCAACGAAGACGGCGGCACCTCCACGCGCGCGCTGATGGCGCGCTGGGGGCGCACCACCGATATCGAGTACATCTACCGGGTGTGGCTGGGGCCGGACGGAGCGGTACGGCGCGCCACGATTCAAACCAGGGATCACAAGGAGGTGGAGTTCCGCGGCCGGCGCGAGGGCGCCCACCCGGTGCTCATCCCCGTCACGCGCAACAACATGGTGGCGCCGGGCGGCGCCTCGCCGATCCGCTATCAGTTGCCGCCCGTGGCCGTGGACCTGTCCGCCCATTCCCGCGAACAGGTGATGGACGAGCACCCCGTCCTGTATCGCGTCATGGCGCAGGAACTGGCGCGCGAAGGCAAGCTGCGCGCGGCGGGCAAACCCGAAGGCGAAAACATCTCCGACCCGCGCCATTACCTCTACCTGGAGGCAAAGGTTGCCAACCGGCGGTCGGCGGTGGCCGCCGCGGTGCGACTGGAAGGGGAGAGGGTGTGGAGGACCGGCCACCTGGGCCGCGCCGACTACGCCATCTCACGTGACGGCTGGGTGCGCACCGCCATCGAGTTGCCTCCGGGCGCCCCCCCGGTTGCGGAACTCGGCTTCGAGTGCCTGGTGCCGCCCTCCAAATCGCAGCCAGCGCTGTTTGGAACCTGCCGCGTAGAGGCGGTTTCGCGGGTGTTCCCACTCGGTCCGGACTACCGCCCCGGACCGGACCTGTGGCGGCTGGCGCAGCCGTTCGAACTGCCTACGGGGCAGATGCGCGTGTGGCCAGTTGGCGGGCGCGCGAGTAATCCTCTTTCAGCACCCTGACGATCTTGTCGGCCACGTCGGCGCTGGCGCCGCGGAACTTGGCGCCGAGGCTCTCCTGAGTGGTGGACCAGATGACGTCGCCGTCCTTGTTTACCAGCCGCACGGAAGCGACGGCTTCGTGGCGGCGTTCCGTGCTGCGCGCCGATTCGCTCTCCCCGGCGCCGACCGATGCATAGCCGCCCCGTTCCCGCGAGGAGCGCGTGGGGGCGAGCGAGGCGCGGGCGTTGAAGCTGTCTCCGGCGGCGTGTGTTTCGGTAAAAACCAAGTCCTCCCCGGAACCGCGCAAAACCGCGTCGGCACGCTCCTGGTTTTCGGTGACGGCGAACAGCCGGGAGCCTTGCAGGGCGGCAATAATCATGTCGCGCATCTGCGCCGCGGTCTCGCCGCCGCCGAGGCGATCGACGTAGACCTTCCGCACGGCGAGCAACTGGCGCAGGGATTCCTCCTCGAGCGCCGTTGTCTGTAACGCGAACAACAGTGTGAGGGTTGCCAACATCTTCAGTCTCTGCCTCTCAGGCGCGCTTCCTCGTCCTGATATTCGACTCGGAGCCCGGATTTGGCCTCCAGGGCCGCCAGCACCCCCCGGATGTCGCTCTTACCCAGGCGCAGCACCAGCGCCTGGCGTTCGCCGCCGTCATCCCGGTACCCGACAGTCACGTAGTGTTTACGCGATCTGCTGAGTAGCAGTACCGGGGAGATCAGTATGCCTTCGGTATAGCGCCGGCTCACACGCTGCCCGTATTCGAGCGTGTGGAGCCGATCGAAGGCGATTCTGAGTGTATGATTTTTCGAGTGAAAGACCAGCGCGCGCGCGCCGGTCAGATCGAGGCGGCCTTCGGGGTTCGCGGCCAGAGCGGCGACCGTGCCCCCAACCACCTGCGCGGGAACACCGGGTTCGCGCGCGAAAAGAGCACAGACGCAAAACGCCCATGCCAGGGGACGCATACACCATTAGTGAGAGATTTCTTGTTTCTCTCTCAGGGAAATTTCACCGGAAACCGGCCGCCGTCACTATGATGCTCAATTCCCGGCGGTCGCCCTCGGCCGAAAAGGCGCGGTCCGCCGTGATGGCCAGCGTGGCCGAGGCCGCTTCGGGCTTCACCGGCTGCGAGGAAAGCGTGTAACTGCCCGGGGCGGGGAAGGTCTGGGAGGCGATTTCGCGGCCGTCGAGCACCAGGGCGATGCGGCGCGCGGGCGAGGCTTCGGGAATCACGAAAGAGACCGAAACCGGCCTGGCGTTGGCGGGTGAGCGCAGCAGCACGGTCCCGCGCGAGCTCATCCACCGCCAGGTCCCTTCGAGCTGGTGAAAACCCGCCACCACCTGTTCGCCGGCGGACATGGGTACATATTCCAGCACGGGTCTGCGATCCACCACCAGATCGGCGCGGACGCGGTCGATGGGCCCGCGGGAGATGCCGAAGGGCAGCAGGCCGCGGGACGCGGTCGAGTATCCCGCGCGCGAATCGAGACCGATCAACCGCAGCGGCAGGGTGCTCAGGATATTGGCTTCAGCTACGCGCGAAACGGGGTTGGTGAACTCCACCGGGTAGGCCAGGGCGCTTGAAACCACCAGGTCGCCGGGGCGCAGGGGCTGCTGCTTGCGGAGGGCGAGGCCGCCAGCGGTTTCCAGGTAATAGCGCAGCCCCCACTCCCCGTTGATCCACACGCGCCTGTTGGCGGTGTAAGGAGCGAGCGAGGCGGCGAAGCGCCGGTAGCCGTCCCAGTGTTCGTAATTCACCCAGGCGAGCGCCAGGCTGAGCGGCATCTGCACGGCAAACGCCATCGCCAGCCAGCGGGTGCTCAGGCGGGAAGCCAACAGCGCGACGGGCGCCGCCATGGGCAGCAGATATCGCGCCGAGCCGGCGAAGAAAACCACCAGGGCGCCGGCGAAGAACAGCGCAATCCAGGCTGACAGAAATATGAATGCGGGGTCGCGGTGTTTGCGCCAGGCCAGCAGCACCGCCGGCGGCGCCAGCGCCGGGAACACCATCCAGCAGGCGTGGATTGCCAGCGCGGCGGCGTTGGTCAGCTTGGCCGCCAGCGCCTGAAATCCGTAGAGACGGAAGTAGTCATTCAGCACGCCCGCGGGCAGCGCACCAGTGGAAAGCCGCTCGAAAGCCTGCCATGCGGCGAGCGTTGCAAGCGGCGCGAGGGTCGCGAGCCACGCCGTCCGGTTGCGGCGCGCGTGGAGCCACACGTAAACCGCCAGGATCGGGGTCAGGAACACGGCCTGGTAGGCGGCCAGCGCGGCCAGCGCCATGGCTGGGACGGCCAGCACATACCGTCCGGCGGTGAACAGCGCGATGGCCGCCATCCAGAACGCCAGGAACGGCAGGTCGGCTTCGAGCGAGGCGCCGTTGATGACGAACGCGGGCACGGCCAGAAACAGCAGCGCCGCCCACAGCGGACGGGGCGAGAAACGCCGCGCCAGAGACCACATGGCGGCCATGGCAATCAGGGAGAACGCGATGTACGCGGCGTGGAACGGAACCTCGTAAACATCGCCCGCCACGGCGAGCAGCCCGGCCAGGATCCACGCGTTCAGCGGCGGATGCGGGTGCCCGCGCAGGTCCACCTCGTCGCCCAGGAAGACGTAGCGGACGTGATTGGGGTGCAGCGGATCGATCTGCGCGTGCTGGGCCGCGGCCAGGTAGTAGACGTCATCACCCTGAATCGCCTGGCGCAGAAACGGCAGCCGCACCAGGACCACCAGGGCCAGCAGGAGGAGCAGCGGCCTTCTCAGCGCGGCGGAGTCCATCGCAGCACTGGGCGGCGCGCGGCCGTGACCTCATCCACGCGGCTGGTGCGGGTGTTGTGCGGCGCGGTCTTCACCAACTGCGGGTCGGATTCCACCTCCTCCGCGATGGAAGCCATGGCGTCCACGAACGCGTCCAACTCGAGCTTGCCCTCGGTCTCGGTCGGCTCGATCATGAGCGCGCCGTGCACGATCAGCGGGAAGCTCACCGTGTA
>JBHGBM010000010.1:0-89440 GCA_041946965.1 Bryobacteraceae bacterium | reverse complement strand
TTTCGGATCGATCTCCCACGCTTTCAAACAGATACTCGGCCTTCTGTCGTGGAACTTCGTGCTAACGGTCAGATACCCACTGCGTGCACGGTTCCGGGGCGTGCTCGATTGGCTCTGCCCCCGGTGCGGTTCTTTGAATCGGGTACGGGGGTCCCAAACCGCCTGGCAGGTGCGATGCCGATGCCGGGATGAAAACTGGGAACGCTCGTTCGCCAGCGGCATGATCATGTCGCCGCTGATGCCTCGCCGGTGAGAGTTGGCGTCTCGGACTCGTTTCGGCCAGCTTCCTCTTGCTTTCGCGCGTTAATCGACCGTCTCAGCCACCGGAGACTCGTGTAACGAGGCTGCCTGGAAAGCTCTCCGCCTCAAAGGCGGAGGGATTAGACCCGGAGGCAAGAGCTAAACTTGCGGCAAGCCGTAGGGCTCGCGGTACTGCTTGGTGAGCAGCTTGTTGGCCTGCTCGTCTCCGAGGAAGGTTTCCGTCCGGCGGTCGAAGCGCACGTCGCGGTTCAGCTTGTAGGAGATGTTGCCGAGGTGGCACAGGGTGGTGCTCAACCGGCCGATCTCCACGTCGGAATTGGGCCGCCGGCGGCTCTTTACGCATTCCAGGAAATTGCGTTCGTGGTTGCCGTTGGCGGGACTGCCTTCGAGCTTTTCCGAGGGCCCCGGCTCACCTCCCGGCCCGTAGACCTGCCAGTAGTTGTTGGTCAGCACCAGCGTGCCCTCGGTGCCGTAGTAGGCGGTATAGAAATCCGTGCCGTCTCTATTCTTGCGCTTGAGCGTGTGATCGTTGGCGAAGCTGCGCAGCTCAAAGGTCAGCAGCAGGTTCTCGTAGTGATAGTTGACGATCTGGGTGTCGGGGACTTCCTTGGCGTCGTCCAGCCAGTAGATGCCGCCGGTGGCGGAGATGCGCGTGGGCAGGCAGTTCTCCATGCCGCGCATCTTCTGAATGGCCCAGATGGCGACGTCGAGCACGTGCACGCCCTGGTTGCCCAGCTCGCTGTTGCCGTAATCCCAAAAGAAGCGCCAGTTGTAGTGAAAACGGTTCTGGTTGAAGGGCCGCTTGGGCGCGGGGCCGAGCCAGGCGTCGTAATTCACGCCCGGCGGCGGCGCGCCGTCCGCGGGCCGGCCGATGGTGGGCCGCACCTGGTGGATCCACGCCTTGATTTCGCAAACCTTGCCGATCTTGCCGGCGGCCACGTACTCCACCGCGCTGCGGAAGTGATCGCCGCTGCGCCGCTGCGTGCCCACCTGGACCACGCGGTTGTACTTGCGCGCGGCCTCGCGCATCCTGTGGCCCTCATGGATGGTTTGCGAGAGCGGTTTCTCGACGTAGACGTCCTTGCCGGCCTGGCAGGCCATGATCGTCATGCGCGCGTGCCAGTGGTCGGGCGGAGCGATGACCACGCCTTGGATGTCCTTATCTTCGAGGACGCGGCGGAATTCCTGCTCGAATTGGGGCTTCCTGCCCTGCGCGGTGGCGATGTCGCCGCCCACCTTCTCCAGGATGGCGGGATCGAGATCGCAAAACGTCTTGAACTCCGCGCCTTGCTGGATGGCGCGGAGGGCGACCAGGCGGCCCTGGTTTCTGCCGCCGATCAGCGCCAGCGTGACCTTGTCATTGGCTCCCATGGCCTTGGGGTTCAGGTTGAGAAAAGCCGCCGGGGCGGCGCCGGCTTTCAGGAAGCTCCGTCGGTTTTGCATGAAGGCTACTGTAGCATTCCGCGGCGGCTACACCGCGGGCAGCTCGTAGCCTTTCCGGCGTTCGCGGCGGAGCAGGCGGTTGGCCTCGTCATCGCCGGGGAAGGTTTCCGCTTCGGGGTCCCAGCGCAATCTGCGGCCCAGCAAGCGCGTGATGTTGGCGAGGTGAGCGATGCTGATGGCCCTGTGTCCGACCTCGACGTCCGCCAGCGGCGTACGCCGGGAGCGCATGCACTCGAGCCAGTCCTGCATGTGATATTTGGCCTGCCACAACGCCACATCGTCGCGCCACTTCTGCACCTCTTCGGGCGGAGGCAGTTGCTTGATCATCTGCGGGGGGTCGGTTCGGAAGTTGTTGCGGACGATTTCGATGCGCCCCTTTTCGCCCGCGAAGATCGCCCCGCCCTTCAAATCCCCGGCGGCCGGCATGACGAGCTGGACCGTGACGCCGTTGGCGTACCGGTACGCCAACGCGCCCGTGGGACCGCCGGGGAGCGGCCACAGTTCCACCGGCCCGGTGGCGTCAGTACCGAGCGCGGCCTGGATCTGGTCGAAGCCGTGCGCGCCCCAGTTGGTCATCTCGCCGCCGGAATAATCGCGCCAGCGCATCCAGGAGAGATGCAGCAGCTTGTTGTACGGCCGGCTGGGGGCGGGACCCTGCCACACGTCCCAGTCCAGGCCTTCCGGCGCCGGTTGCTCGGGCAGTCCGGCGTAATCCGCCGGGCCGGGATAATTCACCGCGAGCACGAACCCGATCCGCCCGAGGCCGCCGCCGCGCACAAACGAAGATGCGAGCTGGTTCATGGCCATGGAGCGTTGCTGGCTGCCCACCTGGAAGATGCGGCCGTACTTGCGGACCGCCCGCACCAGCGCGCGGCCCTCGGCGATGCACACCGTCAGCGGCTTCTCCGCGTAGACGTCCTTGCCGGCCTGGCAGGCGTGGATCGAGGGCAGGACGCGGCCGTGGTCGGTGGTGGCGATGATGACGCCGTCGATGTCCTTGCGGTCCAGCAGGCGGCGGTAATCCTGGTAGATCTCCCAGTTGGCGTGCCGCTTCGCCGCGGCTTCGCGGCACCTGGTCACGAAGCAATCCGCCACGGCGACGATTTCGGCCTGTTCGGGCAACTGGTCGATGAGCAGCTTGCCGCGGTTGCCCACGCCGATCACGCCGACGCGGATGCGGTCGTTAGCGCCTGCCAGCCTGCGCGCGAGGAAGGCGGCGGTCAGAGCGGAGCCGGCGCGCCGCCGCGAAACCGGCATGGAGACGAACAGCCTGTGCACTTCCGTCATTGTGCTTCATCCGGCGCTTCAGCCGCAACGTTACCGGCGGGATCCGCCCCCGTCCACCAGGACCGCCAGCCGCGCCACCACGTCCTTGACCGCGTTGGACTGGGCGGTCAATTCCTCGGCCGCCGCAGCGCCCTCTTCGGCGTTGGCCGCAGTGCGCTGCGTGACCTGTTCCATTTCCGCAACGGCCCTGGCCACCTGCTCGGTGCCTTTCATCTGCTGCTCGCTGCCGAGGTTCACTTCGTCGACCAGCGCCTTGACGCGCGCCGACTGCTCGGTGATGCCGCGGATGGCGGCCGCCACCTGGTCCACCCTGGCTTTGCCGTCGTTGGACTTGGCGATGGAGGTTTCAATCAGCGCGGCGGTATCCTTGGCGGCCTGCGCGCAGCGCTGGGCCAGGTTCCGCACCTCGTCGGCCACCACGGCGAAGCCCATGCCGGCCTCGCCGGCGCGCGCCGCTTCCACCGCGGCGTTCAGCGCCAGGATGTTGGTCTGGAAGGCGATCTCGTCGATCACCTTGATGATCTTCGAAATGCTGTCGCTCTGGGCCTTGATCTCGCCCATGGCGGCCACCATTTCGTTCAGCATGCCGTTGGTCTCGAGAAACCGGTTCTGGGACTGGGTCACCAGCTCGGCGGCGGCCCGGGAATTCTCGCTGTTCTTGCGCGCCATCGAGTGGATTTCCTCGCTCGACGCCGAGCTCTCTTCAAGCGAGGCCGCCTGCTCGGAGGATCCCTGCGCCAGCGACTGGCTTGAAGAGGCGACCTGTGAGGCCGCGCCCGCCACCTGGTCGGCGCCTTCGTTCAGGGCCGTCACGGCCTGCTGCAACGTGCGCGCCAGGTTGCGGATCACGATGGTGGAACCCGCGGCGACGCCGGCGAAAGCGAGGATGAGGGCGAGGGCGGCGGTCCAGATCCTGTTGCGCGACTTCTCGTCCTGTGACACGCTCTCGCGCCGGACGACGTTGCCCAGCGCTTCCACCACCTTGTCCACCAGGTCGGTGGCCGCCCGGTCCTGCCCCTTCACGATCTTGTCGACCGCCTGGGGGTTCAGGCCCTTGGCCGCCACGAAGACCTGCAACGCGCTCTCGTACTTGGCCCCCAGCTCGGCATGCGCCGCGAGAAAGTCGTCGATCAGCCCGCGCGCGGCGGCGTCCGCGACTTCCTCCCGCAGTGTCCTGCCCATGTTGCTGACTGCGGCGGCGTTGGTGCGGAACTCTTCGGAGTACTTCCTCAGCTCCTCCGGGTCCTCTCCGCGCAGCAGCACATCCTTCCAGGCCTGCACCTGTTTCTTAAAGGTCAACTGCATTTGCCGCACCGTGTCGATCTGCCGAATCTCAGTGCCCATCAGCGAGGCGTAATCCGCCCGCTGCTCCCTGATCGTCACGATCAGGAACAGGGCGGCGGCGGCGCCGACGCCCAAGGCTGCAAATACAGTCACGTATATCTTCGTTGCCAGTTTCATTGCAAAAGCACCTTCCTGTAACGTTCCCTACCACGCGGACCAATGCCCACATATCGGAGTTTGTTTTCCTAAAATGCGGAATTTTCGAACATTGCGCCGATAAGGCAATCATGAGACACGCCGCACTCTACATCGCCGCCGCAGCTTCCCTGCTGTGGGCGGGGGAGACGGACCGCAAGGCTTCGCCGGTGCTGGTGAAGCTGGGGCCGGCCACCCTGAAACCGTCAGGGTTTCTGGACAGTATCGGGATGACGCGCAGCGCCACCACTCCCGACTCGGTTTCGACGGGGTTCGGAAAGATCCCGCTGGCGGACTCGCCCGGCGAGTCGCTGGGAACGGTGCGGCACTCGCGGCTGATGTTGAAGGGCGATCTGCCGGCCGGACCGCTCAAGTTCAGCGGTTACGCGGAGAGCGATTTCATGAACTTCGCCGCCGGCCAGTCCCCTTACCGCTGGCGGCAATACTGGGGACAGGCGGCGATCGGCAAGTGGGAGATCCTGGGCGGGCGTGCCTGGAGCCTGTTGCGCCCCAACCGTTTCGGCACGGCTTCGGACCGGGACACCATGAACACGGACGTCACCGACCCGGCCTATCACACCGGCCTGCTGGGATCGCGCACCCGGCAGGTTCGCATCACGCGCGCCATGGGCCGCTACCGGGCGGCGCTGGCGTGGGAAGGCGACGGCAACGTGCTCGGGAAGTTCGTGCGGGACGGCGGCGGCCATCATTTCGAGTTGGGCGGGTTCGCGGGCCGTTTCGGGCGCCGGGGAGTGACGGCGGCGGGGGTGGTCGCGGCGGCGCCCCGGCTGCGGGTGGTCACCCAGCAGTACTGGTCCAAAAGGGCGGCGCACCAGGCGTTAGGCGTGGTCCCGGCGGGCGTGAACGGCGTCTCCACGTTGGAGGGAGTGGAGGTGCAGGCCACCAAGAACCTGGAACTGTACTCGTATGCCGGACTGGTTTACGCGGCGCGTTTGAACTCCGCCGCCAACCGCGTGGTGGGCCAGTGGACGGTGGGGTTCAACCGGAAAGTGGCGACGCCGCCGGCCTGGGGCGGCATGCTGCTCTCGGTGCAGTATTCCCACATCGACCGCGCGATCTGGAGCGGCCCGCACGCAAGCATGGACTATCTCATGTACCGTGTCCGCTACACCTTCAACTAAGGAGCGCGCGACTTCCGGAGCCGCGGCGGGGTTAAAATAGTCGAGCCCCGCCATGGTAAAAATCGTCGTTCCGGCGCTTGTGCTGGCGATCGCCGGAGCGGGCGCGCAGCCGCCGTTCCAGCCCGTCTTCGAAAGCCGCGCCCCGCTGGCCAGCAACGGCAAACTCGACGACCTGGTGTTCGCCGCGTGGAAGCGGGCGGGCGTGCAGCCGGCTATGCTGTGCTCGGATGCCGTGTTTCTGCGGCGGGTTTTTCTGGACGCCACCGGCACGCTGCCCACGGCGCAGGAGGCCGCCGGGTTCCTTCGCGACCGCGATCCGAAAAAGCGCGCCGCGCTGGTGGACCGGCTGCTGGAGCGCGACGAGTTCGCCGACTACTGGGCCGTGAAGTGGGGCGACCTGCTGCGGGTGAAGGCGGAGTTTCCAATCAATCTCTGGCCCAACGCCGCGCAGGCCTACGACCGCTGGATCCGCGCCTCGCTGCGCGAGAACAAGCCCTACGACCGCATGGCGCGCGAGTTGCTCACCGAGAGCGGCAGCAACTTCCGCGTGCCGCCGGTGAACTTCTATCGCGCCCTGCAAAGCCGGGAGCCGCGGGCCATCGCGCAGACCGTAGCGTTGACCTTCATGGGAACGCGCGCGGAGAAATGGCCCGCCGGGCGGCTGGACGGCATGGCCGCGTTCTTCTCCCAGATCGGGTACAAGGAAACCGGCGAGTGGAAAGAGGAGATCGTCTACTTCGATCCCGCCAAGCCCGCGCCCGCGCAGGCGGCGTTCCCCGACGGCGCACCGGCGCGCTTGGCGCCCGAACGCGATCCGCGCGAGGTTTTCGCCGAGTGGCTGATCTCGCCGAAGAACCCGTGGTTCGCGCGCAACGCGGTGAATCGCGTGTGGTACTGGCTGCTGGGGCGCGGCATCGTGCACGAGCCCGACGATTTGCGGCCCGACAATCCGCCCTCCAACCCCGAGTTGCTCGCCTACCTGGAAGCGGAACTGGCGGCCGCGCGCTACGACCTGAAGCACATCTACCGGCTGATTCTGAACTCGGCCACGTACCAGCTTTCTTCCATCGCGCGAACCAGCCGGCCCGAAGCCGCGGCGCTGTTCGCGTTCTACCCGGTGCGGCGGCTGGACGCCGAAGTGCTCATCGACGCTCTCTGCCAGGCCACGGGCACGAGCGAACTTTACAGCAGCGCCATCCCCGAGCCGTATACCTTCGTGCCGGACGGGCGGCGCTCCATCACGCTGCCGGATGGCAGCATCGGCAGCGCTTTCCTGGAACTGTTCGGCAGGCCGCCGCGCGATACGGGGCTGGAGGCGGAGCGCATCAACCGTCCCGCCGCCGCGCAGCGGCTGCACCTGCTGAACTCCAGCCACGTGCAGAGGAAGATCGAAGCCAGTCCCAGGTTTCAGTACCTGATGCGCAACGCCAAGACGCCGCGGGCGTTCGCCGCGGGGCTTTATCTGATGATTCTTTCGCGCTATCCGACGGAAGACGAACTGAAAGCGGTGGAGGCCAACTTCCGGGCGGTGCGGCGCGAGGCCGCCGTGGACCTGGCCTGGGCACTGATCAACAGCACGGAGTTTGTGTACCGGCATTGAGAGGCATGGCATGACAGGCGAACCGATTTCACGCCGCGGCCTGTTGGGCGCCGCGGGCCTGCTGATGGCGCGCGCGCGGGGCGCCGAACCCTCGCGCGCGAAAGCCAAGTCGGTGATTCAGATCTGGATGTGGGGCGGTCCCGCGCACCTGGACACCTTCGATCCGAAACCCGAAGCGGGCAGCGACTACTGCGGTCCGCTGGCCCAGCCCATCGCCACCAACGTGAGCGGCATTCGCATCGGCGAACTCCTCCCGCTGCTCGCCAAACACGCGGACAAGTACTCCATCATCCGCAGCATGACGCACGGGGTGAACGCGCACGAGACGGCCTCCTACATGGTGCAGACCGGCCGGCCCGCGGGCGGGCGCGAGGTGTATCCGAGCGCGGGCGCGGTGGTGTCGCTTTTCAAGGGCTACAACGCGGGCTATCAGGGGCTCATCCCGCCCTACATCGTGCTCACGGAGCCCCAGGGGCGTTTTTCCGAAGCGGGCTTCCTCGGCTCACGGTATAAACCGTTCGCCACGGGCGGCGACCCCGCGCAGGCGCGCTTCGCCGTGGAAGGCGTGGTGGCGCAGGGCGTCTCCGACGCGCGCCAGCGCTCGCGGCGCGAGTATCTCCACACGCTCGATACGCTCGGCCGCGCGCTCCAGGGCGACCCGCAGCTCACCGCCTGGAGCGACGCCGAGAAACAGGCGTATGACCTGATTCTCGGCGACGCCGGCAAGGTGTTCGACCTCTCGCAGGAGAAGGACGCGGTGCGGGAGCGGTACGGTCGCAACACCTTCGGCCAGTCCTGCCTGGCCGCGCGCAGGCTGGTGGAGCGCGGGGTTCCCTACGTCACCATCAACTACAAAGGCTGGGACACCCACAAGCAGCACTTCCAGACCATGCGGCGCAAGCTGCCGGAGATGGACAAAGGCATGTCGGCGCTGCTCGAGGACCTGGGGGACCGCGGCCTGTTGGCGAGCACCATCGTGTGGTGGAGCGGCGAGTTCGGCCGCACCCCGCGGGTGCTTTGGGAAGCGCCGTGGAACGGCGGGCGCGGGCATTACGGCAACGTGTTCTCCGCGGTGGTGGCGGGCGGCGGATTCAAGGGCGGTCAGGTGGTGGGGGCTTCCGACGCCAGGGGCGAGGAGGTGCGTGAGCGGCCCGTGTATCCCGGCGACCTGATCGCGGCCATGTACGAACTGCTGGGCATTGACGGCGACGCGAAGCTGCCGCACCCCATGGGGCTCGACCTGCGGGTGGCGCCGGAGGGCGCGAAAACCGGCGGGCGGCTGAAGGAGATCCTGTGAGCGCGCGTGTCTGGCTTGCCCTGGCGGCAGTGGCCGCGCTCGACGGCCAGCAGTTCACGCCGCACATCGGCTATGTTTATCCGGCCGGCGGGCGGCAAGGCGCGACGTTCGAGGTTCGCGTCGGGGGCCAATACCTGAACGGCGTGGCGGGCGTGCGGATTTCGGGCCAGGGCGTGGAGGCCAAGGTCGTGGAGCACGTCCGGCTGATGACCCAGCAGCAGGCCAACAAGCTGCGCGAGCAGCTTCAACAAGAGGCCGCCAAGCCGGCCGGCGCGCGCGATCAGAAGCTGATCGCCGAGATCCGTGGCAAGCTTGCGGGGTTCATCCGGCGTCCGGCAAATCCGGCCATCGCAGAGACCGTGACGGTGCGGGTGGCAATCGCGGAGGGCGCGGCGGCGGGACGCCGCGAGCTGCGGCTCGAAACGCCCCTGGGCACGACCAACCCGCTGGTCTTCTATGTGGACCGGCTGCCCGAGTTTTCCAAGCCGCCGTCGCCGGTAACTGAGGAGCCGGCGGCGCTCGAGCTGCGCAGATCCCGCTTCCAGCCCGCCTACCGCGCGCCGCAGCCGCCCATGGAAGTGACCCTGCCTGCGACGGTGAACGGCCAGGTGGGACCCGGCGGCGTGGACCGCATCCGCTTTAAAGCGAGCAAGGGCCAGCGCATAGTGGCCGCCGTGCGCGCGCGCGACCTGATCCCGTATATTTCCGACGCGGTGCCCGGCTGGTTTCAAGCCACGCTGGCGCTCTACAACGCCGGCGGCAAGGAGATCGCCTACGCCGACGACTACCGCTTCCATCCCGATCCGGTGCTGTATTGCGAAATCCCCGAGGACGGAGTTTACACGCTGGAGATCAAGGATGCCATTTTCCGCGGGCGCGAGGATTTCGTCTATCGCATCGCGGTGGGGGAACTGCCGTTCCTCACCGGCGTGTTCCCGCTGGGCGCGAAAGCGGGTTCGCGCGTGGATCTGCAACTGAGCGGATGGAACCTGCCGGCGGCGAAGCTCCGGCAGGATACGCGCGGCAAGCAGCCGGGCGTGTACGGGGTTTCGGCGGGCGATTCCAACGCGCTGCCGTTCGCGGTGGATACGCTGGCAGAGCGGCTGGAGAAGGAACCGAACAACCAGGCCAGGGGCGCGGCGCGCGTGAAGCTTCCGGTGATCGTGAACGGGCGCATCGACCGTCCCGGCGATTGGGACGTGTTCCGCATCGACGGGCGCGCGGGCGAGGAGGTCGTGGCGGAGGTGACGGCGCGGCGGCTGGAATCGCCGCTCGATTCCATTCTCAAGCTGACCGACGCGGCCGGGAAGCAGGTTGCGGTCAACGACGACCACGAGGACAAAGCCGCAGGCCTGCTCACGCACCACGCCGATTCGTTCCTGCGCGCCACGCTGCCGCGCAAGGGCTCCTACTACCTGTGGCTGGGCGACACGCAGCGCAAGGGGGGGCCGGAGTACTCCTACCGGCTGCGCATTAGCCGCCCGCAGCCGGATTTCGAGCTGCGGATGACGCCATCGGCCATCAGCGCGCGCGCGGGCGCGGCGGCGCTCATCACCGTACACGTGATCCGCAAAGACGGCTTCGCGGGCGACATTGCGCTTCGGCTGAAGGACGCGCCGGAGGGCTTCGCGCTCAGCGGCGGATGGGCGCCCGCGGGGCAGAACAGCGTCAGGCTCACCGTGGCCGTCCCGCCGCGCCGTCCGGAGAAACCCGTCAGCCTGCGGCTGGAGGGCCGCGCCACGGTTCAAGGCCGCGAGATCCGGCGGGTGGCGATTCCGGCCGAAGAGATGATGCAGGCCTTCGCCTACAAGCACCTGGTCCCGGCCGAAGATTGCGTGCTGCGGGTCGCCGGCGCCGGGCGCGCGGGACCGCCGTGGAAACTGGCCGAGGACGGGCCGGTGAAGCTGCTCGCGGGCGGCGCCGCGACCGTGCGGGTGATGGGGCCGCCTGGCAGGATCGCCAATCAGTTGCAACTGACGTTGAACCAGCCGCCGGAGGGCATCGCCATCCAGAAGGTCGCCGAGGGACGGCAGGGGCTGGAAGTGGTCCTGCGGGCCGAGGCCGGCAAGGTCAAGCCTGGGCTGAAGGGCAACCTGATCGTGGATGCGGCCATACAGAGGCCGGGGGCGAAGAGGCCGCAACCGGCAGGCGTGCTGCCCGCCATTCCGTTCGAGATCGTGCCGTAGATCAGAGTTCCAGCTTGCCGTGCCAGGTCATCTCGGCCAGGCTGAAGCTCTGTTTGATTTCCAGGGTGCCGATGCGGGCACGGAACTCGATCTCCTGGTCGCCGGGCACGATCTCTTTGCTCCTGGGGAACAGGAACAGCACCATGCCGTTCTGATCGCGCGGGATGACCTTGGCGCTCGTGGATTTGATGGTCTTGCCGCTCTTGCGGTGGAGTTCGGCCTTGGGCTTGCCCGCATTGCCCAGGAGGCGGTTGGGGATGCGGAGGACCGCGACGGCGTAATGAGCCTCGTCGCCGTAGGGCACCCCGGAATCCTGCGTTTTCAACTCCGCCTCCCTCACCGGTTCGGCCGTTTCCCAGCGGACCAGCAAAGTGGGAGGCTTTCGCGGAGCCGGCGCCTGGCGCGGCGCGGGGGGTGGTGTCCGCGGTACGGGATAACCGCCGATGCCGCCGGTGCGGCGGCGCGGGACGCCCACACCGATCCGGCCTCCGCCACCACCACCGCCGCCGCCGCGGGTGACATTCAGCTTTGCGAGCGTGGACTTGGCCCAGGGCGAATCCGTCAGGACCTGCCGGGCCTCGGCGCGGGTCCATTCCGCCGCCGGCTTATCCCGCCAGGAGGGCTGCTGAGCGGTGGCGAGCACCGCCATGCCGGCCACCAAACAACGCACGATCATAGAGAGGCCGCCGCTGACATGATACCGCGGGGTTGCGGAAAGTGTGACGCGCCAGGCAACGCTTTGGGCTTTCTCTGCGTCATAGGGTGTTAAGCTTAAGGCAAGGAGGAGTTTATGAAATTCCTCGCGGGTATCGGGACGGCGCTTCTGATCACGGGTGCGGCGCTGGCGCAGCATTCGATCGGCTCGCCGAGCGGTTTCGGCAACATTCTTTACCCTGGCACCGGCCGTCCGCCCGTCCGGCCGGGGTTTTCGGGATTCGGAAACATAGCGTTTCCGGGCACCGGACACGCGCCGCAGCAGCCTCGTCTGCCCTTTTCCATTACGGATACGGGGTTTGCCAATCGCCTGGGCGGGATCGTCAGCGGCTTTGATCCGTACAGGGGAAGCCTGGGCGGACGGCGGGGAACCTCGGTGGTCTACATGCCCTACGCGTATCCCGTGTACGTGGGCGGCTATGACATGGCCCCGCAGCAGCCCAGCGTGGTGGTGGTCTATCCACAGGCGCAGGCGCCGGTGGTGATCAACCAGCAGTTCCAGCATCCCGCGCCGCCGCCCGCCGCGGAGGACTCGACCTCGATCAAGGTCTACGAGGCGCCCTCGCGCGGCGCCGAGGAGATGGCCGCAGCAGCCGCGCAGCCGTCCTCCGGCTACCTGTTCGCTTTCAAGGACCACTCCATTTACTCCGCCGTGGCCTATTGGATCGACGGCGACACGTTGCACTACTTCACCTCGGGCAACGTCCACAACCAGGTTTCCACTTCGCTGATCGACCGGCCGCTTACGCTCCGGCTGAACAGGGAACGCGGGGTGGATGTGCGGCTTCCGGACGTCAAGTAAGCCGCCGCACGAATTCGACATCGCCTTCGAGGAAATCGTAAGCAGCCAGGCGCTCCGGGGCTTCCCAGCGGATTTCGTCAAAGACCAGGTTGCGAATCTCTCCCTCGTACCGCTCGATTTCGTAGAACACCAGCAGGATGCGGGCCTTGCCGGGGTATTGGAATTCGTAACGGGCGACTTCGGGTCCGATCCCGGCGCGGATGCCGAGTTCCTCTTCGAGTTCGCGCGCGAGCGCCGCGGTTTCCGTCTCGCCCGGTTCGACTTTCCCTCCGGGGAACTCCCACTTGAGCGGATGGGGTTGGTGTGCGGCGCGGCGGCAGGCCAGCACGCGCCCGCCGCGCCGCAGGATGCCCGCCACCACAGTCGTCATGAGCGCGGCACGCGGCCTTTCAGCGCGGGAACCTTCACAAGCGGCATGGCTGTAAGATCTAATTGGAGCACACATGTACTCCGAGCGACTGTTGGATCACTTTCGGCATCCGCGGGGGGTGGGCGAATTGCCGCCGCCGGCCGTGACGGTGGAGGTGACCAACCCGGCGTGCGGCGACATCATGCGGCTCTCGATGCGGTTTGAAGGAGACCGCGTGGCCGAGGCGCGCTACTACACGCGCGGGTGCACGGCGTCGATCGCGGCGGGTTCGGCGACGGCGGAATGGCTGGCGGGCCGTACGCGCGCGGAAGTGGCGGCGTTGACTCCGGAGGCGATCGAAACCGCAGTGGGCGGGTTGCCCGCGGCTTCGCAACATGCCGCGTCGCTGTGCGTGGATGCCGTGCGCGCCGCTTACAAAGCGGCCAGCGCCTGAGCGCGCAATTTCTCCAGTTCTCCGGTGAGCCTGCGCAGCGATTCCCGGCACGCGGCGAAATCGCCGGAGGCGGCGCGCCGCTCGATGCCCTGAAACAGCTCCGCGCTGGAACGCGCGCCTACGCTGGCGCACGCGCCTTTCGAGTAGTGCGCGAGGCGCATGCATTCATTCGCGTCTTCGTTCAGGATGGCGCGGTGGAGCGCCCCGATCTGCCGCGCGGTGTCGTCGATCAGCGCGCCGACAATCTCACGCATCAGATCCTGGTCCTCCAGCGTGGCATTGCGAAGCTGTTCCAGGTCCAGCACGTCATTGCGCACGCTTCGATTGTGTCAGCGCGCGGCCATGCCGCGAATCGGGCGTAACGCTTAGAGCAGGCGGAAAAAAAACCCGAGATGGTTGGCGACGAACGCGCCCAGCCACGCCAGCGCACCCATGTAGGCGAACTGTGCGGCGGGCCATTTCCAGCCGCCGGTCTCGCGCCGCACCACGGCGATGGTGGAGACACACTGCATGGCGAAGGCGAAGAACACCAGCAGCGCCACGGCGGCGGCGGGAGTGAGGTCCTTTTGCAGGGCGGCCTGGAGCCCGCCGGAATTGGCCTTGTTCTCCATGCCGTAGATGGTTCCGAGAGTGCTTACGATGACCTCGCGCGCGGCGAGCGAGGTAATCAGCCCGACACCGATCTTCCAGTTGAATCCGAGCGGCTCGATCAGAGGCTCGATGCTCCGGCCCAGCGTCCCGGCGAGGCTGTGCTCGATGGACGGGGCCTGCCCGTGATCGAGCGGCAGGTGCGCGAGTCCCCAAATGCAAACCGAAACCAGCAGGATCACGGTGCCTGCGCGGCGCAGGAACACTTTGGAGCGGTCGTACAGCCGCAGTCCGAGCGAGCGCAGCGTGGGCCGGCGGTAAGGCGGCATCTCCAGGAAGAACGGGGCGCGGTCCGTGCGCAACACCGAAGATTTCAGCAGGCGCGCGGTGAGCACCGCGGCGCAGAAACCCAGCAGGTAGAGACCCAGCAGCGCCGCCGCGCGCGCGCCCAGAAGCCCGCCGAGCAGCGGATGGTTGGGAAGAAACGCGGCGATGATGAGCGTATAGACGGGCAGCCGGGCCGAGCAGGTCATGAACGGCGCGATCAGGATGGTGGCGATGCGGTCGCGCTTGTTCTCAATGGTGCGGGTGGCCAGCACCGCGGGCACGGCGCAGGCGTAAGCCGAGAGCAGGGGGATGAAGGCCTTGCCCTGCAAGCCCACGCGCGCCATGG
This sequence comes from Bryobacteraceae bacterium, assembly GCA_041946965.1. Lineage (GTDB taxonomy): Bacteria > Acidobacteriota > Terriglobia > Bryobacterales > Bryobacteraceae > JBHGBM01. The sequence continues at coordinate 75,165 of JBHGBM010000010.1, read as the reverse complement.
TGCGGTCGGCAATCAGGGCGGCGCGCGCCAGGTATCCGGAATCCTCCAGTACGCCGAGGAACAGAAACAGCAGCAGGATCTGCGGCAGGAAGACCAGCACGGACCCGACTCCGCCCCACACTCCATCCACCACGAGCGAGCGAAAGGCCGATGCCGGAAGCACGCCGCCGACCCACGCTCCCGAAGCGGCAACAGCGGTCTTCACCAGTTCCATGAGCGGGGCGGCGAGCGTGAAGATCGACTGGAAAACCGTGACGACCACGGCGGCGAAGATCAGCGGGCCGGCCACCGGGTGCAGGAAGACAGAATCGAGACGGCGCGTCCATAGCGGCGGCGCCGGAGGCTGATATCCGGCGTGGGCGCCGACCTTGCCGGCCCAGGCGCGGCAGCGCGGCACATCGTGCAAAACGGGAAGTTCGAGCGGCTCCGGCGGGGGCACGCCTCTTTCCAGGAATGCCAGAACGCGCTCGAAGCCCTCTCCGTCCCTGGCGCTCGCGAGCACGGCGGGGGCTCCCAGTTGCCGCTCGAGCGCCTCCACGTCCACTTCCCCGCCACGCGCGCGCAGGTCGTCCGCCATGTTCAGGATGACCAGCGTGGGCAACCCGAGCGCGAGCACCGGGGCCGCGAGCATAAGGTGACGCCCGAGATTGGTGGAGTCCAGAACCAGCAGAACCGCGTCCGGGCGCGGTGTATCCGCGCGGGCGCCGGTAAGCACGTCGCGCGTGACCTGCTCGTCTTCCGAACGGGGATTCAGGCTGTAGATGCCGGGGAGGTCGATGAGGGTGATCTGTTTGCCATCGGCCAGGTCCACGGTCCCGGTGTGCTGTTCCACGGTGACGCCGGGAAAGTTGGCGACTTTCTGGCGCAGGCCGGTAAGGCGGTTAAAAAGGGTGGATTTTCCGGAATTGGGCGGGCCGACTACGGCGGCCACACGGGCCGGGGCGCGCGCGCGCAGTGCGACGCCTGCCACCGGGCATCCGCTGCAATCGCTCACGCGGGCTCCGCGGGACGCACCACCAGGCGCACGGCGGTCTCACGCCGCAGTGCCACTTCCGATCCGTCGACGCGGAACACGCACGGGTCTCCGCCCGGCGCGCTCAAACCCACGGTGATGCGCGAGCCGGGGATGAACCCCAGCTCCATCAGGCGCCGGGCTTCCGCCTCCGGCAAATCGAGGCGGTCCAGGACGCCCTGCTGGCCGCGCTCCAGGTCGCACAGCGTGCGGAGCCTGTTGCCACTCAGTTGCAGCATATGTCCTATATAGCAAGCTTACCACAAACAGATCCGCCACTCGCTTGCAAGTGACGCAGCTCCCCGCAAGTGTTTGAAAGTACGGGTAGATACAGCCGTGCCGCGGGCCGCGTTGTAGCTGATATCATGGAGGGGCATGGCCCCGAGCACCCCCACCGTAGTCATCGTGGGCAGGCCGAACGTCGGGAAATCAACTCTGTTCAACCGCATCACCGGGCAGCGCCGCGCCATCGTGGGCGACGAGCCCGGCATCACCCGCGACCGCATTCACGGCACGGCCGAATACGACGGGCGGCGCTTCGAGGTGATCGATACGGGCGGCATCGTGCCGGATGACGCGGAGTTCATACCGGCGCAGATCCTGCGGCAGGCGCGCGTGGCGCTGGCGCGCGCCGCGCACATCATTCTCGTGGTTGACGGCCGCAGCGAGATCGCCGCGCCGGACCGCGACCTGGCCCGCATGCTGCTGCGTACCGGCAAGCCCGTTTCGCTGGCGGTGAACAAGATCGACAGCGCCGCGGCCGAAGCGCTGGTGCACGACTTCTATTCGCTGGGCGTCGGCGACATCTTCCCCATCTCGGCCGAGCACGGCGGCGGGGTGGACGCGCTGGTTGCACACATTACGGAGGGCATGCCGGAGGCGCCGCGCGAGCAGACGGGCGAGTCCATCAAGGTTTCCATCATCGGGCGGCCGAACGTGGGCAAGTCGACGCTGTTGAACGCGCTGGCCGGCGAGGAGCGCGCCATCGTCTCGCCGGTGGCGGGGACCACGCGCGACGCGGTGGACGAGCATGTTTCGCGCGGCGGCGTGGATTACGTCTTCGTCGACACCGCCGGCATCCGCCGCAAGGGCAAAACCCGCCTGATGGCGGAAAAGCTCAGCGTGGTGATGGCGCGGCGGCACATCCGCATGGCGGATGTCGTGCTGCTGGTGCTGGACGCGACCGAAGGCGTGCTGGCGCTGGACGCCACCATCGCGGGCTATGCGCACGAGGGCGGCCGCGCCATCGTCATCTGCGTGAACAAGTGGGACACGGTTCCGGCCGGCAAGAAGCGCGAGTTTGAGCGCAACCTTCGCGATCAGCTCAAGTTCCTGGAATATGCGCCGGTGGTGTTCCTCTCCGCGCGGGATGGCGCGGGCGTGCCGCCGTTGTTCCGGCTGATCCGCGAGGTATACGAATCGGCCTCGGCGCGCGTAACCACGGGCGAGTTGAACCGCTTCGTGGAGGCGCTGCGCTTCGAGGAGCGCAAGATCTACTACATGACGCAGGCGGGGGTGCGGCCCCCGACGTTCGTGTTGTTCACGGACCGCGGGGGGCCGCTGCACTTCTCGCACGAGCGCTACCTGGTGAACCAGATCCGGCGCCGCTTCGGCTTCAAGGGCACGCCGGTGTTTCTCAAGACGCGCGCGAAAGAGAAGGTTACTTCGCGCCGGTAGCGGCGGTCATCTCCACGGTCTTGGGCTGGAAGCCGGCCTTGGCGAGCAGGGCGTAGACCAGCATGCCGACCAGGTAGCTCCACACCGCCGCGGGCTGCGCGTAGACCTTCACCGTATCCGAAACCGGCAGGGACGGCAGAATCCCGACGATGAAGCCGATGGCCCACGCGGCGTAACCGGCGATGTTGATGCCTTCGCGCGGCCCGGCCCAGCGGCGTCCGCTCAGCAGGTAATCGGCGGTCATGGCGCCGCAGATGGGGCCGAAGGACGCGCCCACGATGCTGAAGAAGCCGATCAGGTTGGCAGCCACGCCGGTGACGGCGAGCACGATCGAGATCGTCACGCCCGCCATGCTGGACGACATGCGCTTCACGCCGGGGATCATGGTTTCGAAGCTGTTGCCCGCGATGAACGCGCAGAAGCAGGAAGACGGGATCGAGGCCAGCGTGAACAGGAAGAACATGGCCGAGCCGAGCGCGCCGCCCATGGACTTCAGCACGTCCTCGTAAGCCCGCCCCGCCATGTTCGGGAACATGGTAGAGGCGCCCATGACGGACAGCAGGGGCAACCCGGCGGTAAACAAGCAGGCGACCGCGATGCCGATGAGCCCGCCCATGCGCACGTCGCGGGCATCCCGCGCGTTCTTGCCGAAGTCGGCGCCCGCGGCGCCCGCGGTGGCGAAGAAGCCGATGACGATCTGGATCAGCATGGCGAAGGCCATGGCGGGATTGGGGTCGCTCGGGACGTAAGACCCGATGCCGCCGGCGGTCCGGAAGAAGACCAGCAGGATCATCACCACCGGGATGATGTTGAGGTACAGGGCGATCTTCGCCACGTACCCGATGCCTTTCACCCCCACGTAGGCCATGAGGTAGCCCCACACCAGGCCGATGACGATGAAGGGCGCGCTGCCGGGCTCCGGCTTCACGCCGAAACCGTTGAGGATGAAGCTGGTGGCGATGAACGTGGCCACCGCGAACCAGCCCACCTGCAAGGCGCCCATGAGCAGCCCGGGCATGAGGTATCCGCCCTTGGCGCCGAAGGTGGAACTGCCGATCACGTAGAGCGGGAAACCCGTCTTCATGCCCATGAGGGCGGGGGCGAGATAGTACAGCGCGTAGCAGAGCAGGGCCGCTACGGCGAGGGCGGAGAGGCACACGCCGGGCCCGGCGTGGATGATGGTGCTTTGCGCAATCAGGTTGTAGAACGCGATCCAAAGAAACACGCCCGCGTAACTCGGCGCGGTGTTCTTGTACCAGGGCGCGCGTTCGCTCGTGGGGGTGGGTACGGCTTTGGCGATGTATTGAGGAAGCATGTCCACTCCTGTGTTTTGGCCGTCGAGTGGACAGTATACTACGCGGGGCGGGCCTGGCGGACCGCCCCGGCAGCAGACATGCGGCGGCGCCATTCCTTGCGACGAGGAGGGCTACTGGCGAATCCCCGTGCCCGACCAGACCATGCCGGGTTGGGTGCCCATCCCCAGGAATTGTCTGCCGCCGTCGACAATGACAAAACGGCCTGGACCGCCGTTGGCGCCAGGTCTTGGCGTGATCGAACCAGTGCAGTCGGCGTTGACCTCATACGTATACTCGATAGTGTCGGGCGGCCCAATTTCGCCGTCTACAGCGCTGGTCACGAGCATAACCGCGTTCCCGGAGCCGTCAAACGAGCCGATGCCGATTTGACTGCCTGGAACCCGGGTCTTTTGGGGCCAGTCCGGGTAGATCCAGCCTTGCAGGTGTACGCCATACTCTCCACGCAACATCTGCGCCGTACACCCTTTCTGGGCCTTCGCCACTGGCGGATAACCCAGCCATAGGACGGCCAGCCCGGCAACAAGCGGGAGTGCAACGGCGACGGCCAATTTCAAGCTTCGTTTCACATCGTCCTCCTCTTGACATCCCTTGTTCCCAGCCGTCAAACTACCACACCGGCTGGACAGATGGAGCAGGCGCCGCGGCGTGGTACTTTACTTCCGTGGACCTCTCACGCAGAACCTTGCTTGCCGGGCTGGGCGCGGGCGCCGGCCTGGTGCGGGCCGCCTCGCCCGAGCGGCCCAACTTCCTGCTGATTCTGGCCGACGATCTCGGCGCCGCCGATCTCGGCTGTTACGGGAGCACAAAGCACCAGACGCCGAACCTCGACCGCATGGCCCGCGAAGGCGTCCGGTTTGAGACCTGCTACGCCACGCCGCTGTGCTCGCCTTCCCGTGTGGAGCTGATGACCGGCCGCTACGGGTTCCGCACCGGGTGGACGAACTTCATCGGCAGAGTGACCACGCGCAAGGATCACGTGGAACCGGAAGAGATCACCTTCGCCGACGTGGTGAAGCAGCGCGGGTACCGCACGGCTCTCGCCGGCAAGTGGCAGCTTGGGCTGGTGACCACACAGCCCAACATGATCTATGACAGCGGCTTCGACGAGTACTTCGCCTGGGCGTGGAAGAACGGAGGGCTGCCGGCGGGCTCGCCGTTCCCGGGCGACCAGCACCAGCGCTACTGGCATCCGGCCATGCTGGAGAACCGCAAGTACGTTCCGACCACGCCCGAGCAATACGGCCCGGACATGGTGAACGACTGGGTGATGCGCTTCATGGAACGCAACCGCAAGGGGCCGTTTCTGGCGTATTACTCGAGCCTGCTGACGCATGAGCCGTGGGATCCGACACCCGTACCCGGAAAGCCGGGCGAGAAGACCAAGGGTGGATTCAAGGCCAATCTCGAATACCTTGACCACCTGATGGGCGTGCTGATGGAGTCGCTGAAGCGCAACGGCCTGGAGCGCAACACGGTGGTGATCTTCGTGGGCGACAACGGCACGGGCAAGGCGGGCAAAGGCACGGTGACCGAGCGCGGCGTACGGGTTCCCATGATCGTGCGCTGCCCGGGGCTGGTGAAACAGGGGGTGGTGTGCCGCGACCTGGTGGACTTCTCCGACGTGATGCCGACCATCGCCGAAATGGCGGGAGCGCCGCTGCCGCGGGGCGTCACCATAGACGGCCGCAGCTTCGCGCCGCAGTTGCGCGGCGAGCGGGGCAACCCGCGCGAGTGGATCTTCAGCTACCTGGCGTATGAGCGCATGCTGAGGGACCGGCGCTGGCTGCTCGAAGGCGACGGGCGGTTCTACGACTGCGGAGAAAGCCGCGACGGGAGCGGGTACCGGGACGTGACCGATTCAGCCGATGCCGAAGTGCGGGCGGCGCGGAAGCGCTTCGACGCCATCCTGGCGAACCTGCCAGCGCCGCCGCGGGAGGCCGGTGACGCGGGTCAGCGCAAATCCAAAAGGTAGGCGGGATTGACGACGGTCATGCGGCGCAACTCGTCCGCCGTGAAGCCTTGTTTGCGCATCCCCTCGAGGTAGGCGCGCATTCCGGCGACGGGCAGCGGGTTCTGCGCCTGCCCCATGTCGCTGGTGAGGATCGAGCGCTCCGGGCCGACGGCGCGAATGGCCGAGGCGTACTGCTCGAAGGTGAAGTCCGGCCTGGCTCCGATGAGGTTGATGTAGGTGAACTCGATGTACGCTCCGAGCGCGGCCGCTTCCTTCATTTGAGCGGTGCTCATGGCGACCGGCGGCCCGCTCGCGTGCGTGATCAGGATGCGCTCGATGCCGCGCCGCCGCGCCTCCTTCACCAGCAGCAGGACTTCGGCGGCGGAGGAGTGCCCGGTGGCCAGCACCAACCCGTGTTTCTTGATCAGGCCGAGGACTTCGAGCACCTCGGGCAGCAGTTTTCCACCGCGGGAAACCGGCGCGAACGGGCGATTCTCCTTTGAATAGCGCACCTGGTTTTCGGCGTCGAAGGTGGGCATCCAGACGATGCGGCCGCGCCCGCCGGCGACGCGCGCCATGCGGCTCACCGCCGCGGGATTCACGCCGCCCACCGGCAGATTCAGCGCGATGCCGCCAAACACCTCGATGCCGGGGACGTTCTTCGCCGCGAGATAGGCCGAGGAGACCGTGGCCTCGTAGTGGTTCTTCACCACGATGGCGCGCAGCCCGGCGTCGCGCGCCTGCCGCGCGGCTTCGAGCGCGTCCACCGAGCGGGGCGCCACGTCCGGCGCAACGTGGATGTGGAGATCGACGACTCCGGCAAGGTCCTGGGCGGCGGCGAGGCCGGAGAGGAGGATCATCAACAGACAAACGGTTTTCACGTGCGCAGCCCCAGCTCGCGGACGGCGTCTCCAACGCCCGAGAGGTTTTCCGGACGCATTTCGGTGTATTCCCTCGAGATGATGATACCCGGAACTGCCGCGCGAAAGGCCTGCTTCACCATGTCCCTGACGCCCGCGCGGGTGCAGCGGGCCAACCCGGCGGGGGCCCCGGCCAGGTCCGCGCGCAGCACCGGAATGTCGATCTCGATTCCGGGCAGCAGCTCGACGGCGGTACCGCGCACGCCTGCCATGGCGCGCTTGCACTCGCGGTATACGTAGCTGCGATACAGGCCCGCTTGGCGCAGTTCGCCGTAGGGCGCCTCGTCATAGTCGAGCACGCGGTAGTGGAATTGCAGCAGCTCATCGGGGGGCACGTCGCCCCAGATGGTTTCGCCCACGCTTTCGATGTAGCTGGCCATGCGCGTCCCGCCGCAGTTGTAATAGAGCGGAAACTTGATGAAATCGTGGTACGGGGCCATGGCCGCGAGGTCCTGCTCGGCGCGGAAGATGGGGTTCATGGAATGGTTGGGCCAGATGTGGGATCCGAACCGCACGGCCGGCCGCACCGCTTTGACTTTCGCATGCAGCAGTTGCAGCAGTTCCCGGAAGCTTTCGTGCCAGAGGTGTTCCCAGGCGAGCAGCTCGGGATGGCGCAGCATCAGGCGCCAGAGGTTCGAGTAGTAGCCGTCCGGCGGGCGGCGGCGCGCGCGTCCGGCGGCCGTGAAGCGCGCAAGCGCCTCGTAGGCGGCCTGGACGCGATCGAAACGGAGCCCGAGCTTTTCGCCCTTCGCGCGGCAGAACTCGCAGAAGCAGGTGCGGGAACCGGGCAGGCCGCGCTGCTTGCCGCGGAACCGCATCCCCAGGGTATCGGTGAAGGGGCCCTGCCGCTCCGCCATGTAGAGGACGCCATCCACGTCATAGGAGCGGATGGCGTCCTCTACAAGTCCGAGCACGAGGTTGCGGTAGTAAGGATTGTTCTTGCAGGTGGTCTCGGCCACGGCGCCGTTGAAGTCGCGCTCGCATAGTTTCGCGGCGCCCGCGATTTTCTCCGGCAGCATGTCCTTGATGATGGAGGTCCGGGTCATGCCCCGCTCGCGAGCGGGTTCGGCCAGGGCGGCGAGGATGTCCTTGCCCTTGGGCTGCCAGAGGGAGCTTATGGGGATGCCGGCGTCCTTGTAATACGGCGCGTGGAGGGCGCCCATGTAGCCGCCCTCCGCGCTCGAATACCAGAATGTATCGAGCAGCAGGCCGTTCACTGACGCGCGCTGCCGCACGTTGTCCAGCAACTGCTCGACGCCCTCCTTCACGAACCCCTGGGCGTCGAGCTGGAGCCAGATGTCCTTGCGCCCGGCCTGCATCAGAAGGTCATGCGGAGACCGAGCTGCACCTTGCGCATGTCTCCCGCCGTGAGAATGGACCCGAAGGCCGCGCTGCCGATGCCGGTCTGGGGATTCGAGAGGTTGACCAAGTTGAAGAAGTTGGTCATCTCGGCGCGAAATTGCAGCGCCCAGCCTTCGCGCAGGCGGAAATCGCGGAGCAGGCCCAGATCCACGTTGCGGATTCCCGGGCTATCCAGGATGTTACGGCCCGAGTTGCCGTCGGTGCCGAGCGCGCCCGCTTTGAACGCCGCCGTGTTGAACCACATGGCTGTGGCCTGGGCGCGCGGCCGGTTGGGATCGAGGTAGGGGTTGCCCACCAGGTCGGCGCGGTCGTTGGTTTGGCCGTCCAGGTTGATGTCGTTGCCCGCCCCCACGGTGAACGGATCGCCGCTGAGGAAGCGGATGATGGAAGACACAGACCAGCCGCCGAGCACGGCGCGCACGGCGGGATTGGTCCCGCGAAAGTAATCCAACTGCCAGATGGCGGACATCAGGAAGCGGTGGCGCCGGTCGTTGCTGGTGCGGCCGCGGTCCATCTTGAAGCGGGTGGAGTTCTGCGGATAGTCGCGGCTACTCCCCTGCAAATCGTAGTCCTCCAGGCCCTTGCCGAAGGTGTAGTAACCCTTGAAAGCGAAGGTGCGGGACATGCGCTTGTCCGCGCTGATCTGGAGGCCGTGATAGGCCGCGTTGGCCTGCGATTGCAGCATGGTAATGTCGGTGTATTCGCGGTAGGGCCTGCGGTCGTTGTAATTGGAGGCCGTGGCGCCGGGGCCGTACACGGGATAGTTGATATCCAGGTCTGTGGGCAGCTTGTGACTTAGCGAACTTACATAAGCCGCGGTAACACTGAAGCCCGCGGCCAACTGCCGCTGGATGGAGAAGTTGATCTGGTGCGTGTAGGGCCAGCGGAAATTCGGGTCGCGCCCCTTCATGCTGACGGGGGTGGGATAGAACCTCGGGTTCGACGGACTATAGAAATAAGGGAACGGGCACACGCCGCCAGGCTCGTAGAGGTACGGGTTGGTGAGTGTTCCGGGCTTCGCGAACACGTAGCGCAGGGTGAAAGGCGGCCGGTCCGCGGTGCCGTTGGCCATGTTGCCGCCCATGCTGCCGTAATACACCCCGTAGCCCGCGCGGACCGAGGTCTTGCCGTCGCCGAAGGGATCCCAGGCGAAGCCGATGCGCGGGGCGAAGTTATTCAGGTCGGGGCGGATGATGGCGCGGCTGATGCCCGGGTCGCCCGGAAAGAGCATTCCCAGGGGCGCGGTGGGCACCACTTTCGAGCGCACCCCCGGCTGGAAGGTGTTCTTGCGGTCCATCGGGTCGGTAAGAGGGAACTGGATTTCATAGCGGAAGCCCAGGTTCAGGGTCAGCCGCGGGTGGACTCGGAACTCGTCCTGGATGAACATGCCGGTGTACCAGCCGCTGTCGGTCTTGTACACCGGGGCGTCCTGGTTGATCTGCCGCGGCAGACCCAGCAGGAAGTCGCCCATGCCGTCGCCGGAGTTGCCGTCGCGGAAATCGAAGCGGCCGTAGTTATCGAGTTCGGTGAGCTGGTAGGTCTTCTCCAGGGCCTCTTCGAAACCGATCTTGAGGGCGTGGCGGCCGCGGTTGAGGCTGAACACGTCCTTAAGCTGATAGTAGTTGCTGCCGGCGAGCGGGCCCGCGATGGCGGTGTAAAGGTTGAAATAGCCGCGCACGCTGACGCGGGGCAGCGCCTTGGGGCCCTGGATCTGGAAGGCGGAGCCGAAATCGCCCATGGAGATCTGCGGGGTGTTGAGCCGCCCGCCGATGTGGCGCACGAAGGAGAGCTGGAACTGGTTGATGGCCGAGGGGCTGAGGGTCCAGGTCTCGCGCGCGTTGATGTTCTGCTGGTTCCAGTTCATGATGCGCTTCGTCCACGGGAGATTGCCGCTCGAAATCAGCACTTCGGCGTTCTCACCGCGGTTGGTGAAGTAACTTCCGGTAAGCTGGTGCGAAGCGGAGATGTAATAGTCGAGCTTGCCCGTGCCTTCGTTGTTGGTGTACGGGGTGGGCTCCTGCACCTCCACGAACCCGCCCGGCAGGTTGGCGGCGGGCACCCAGTCTTTCATGATATTGGTGGCCACGCGGTCTATGCGGGCGGCGGGGATGCGGTTGCCGGGGAAGGGCTGCCTGGTCAACGGGTCCCGCACGGTCACCCGGGAGGCCGAGAAGTCGCCGACGCGCTCGAGCGCGGTGGGCACCTTCGCGCTGCGGTCGAACTCCGATTGCCGCTGCCGCAGGCCGGAGTAGCTGGCGAAGAAGAACAGGCGATCTTTGCGGACGGGTCCGCCGATGCCGCCGCCGAACTGGTTGCGCCGCAGCGGCGCCTTGGAAGTGGAGTTCCACTCCGCGGCGTTCAGCTTGTCGTTGCGCAGGAACTCGAACACCGACCCGTGGAACGCGTTGGTGCCCGACTTGGTGACCACGTTCACCACGCCTCCGGCGAAGCGCCCGAACTCGGCGTCGAAATTGTGGGTGGTGACGCGGAACTCCTGCACGGCGTCGGGATTGGGCGCCGGGTTGCCGGCGTTGCGGAGGCCCATGTTGTTGCTGCCGCCATCGAGCGTGTACTGCACGCCCCCCATGCCGCCGTTGGCCGAGCCGTTCACCGAGGCCACCTGCCCCTGCGGCCCGAAGTCGTTATCGGGCGACGTGCTGTCCACGCCGGGCGTGAGTTCCAGCAGGGAATACACGTCGCGGTTCACCAGCGGCAGGTTGATGATGTCGGTGTTGTTCACCGTATGGCCCAGGGCGGCGTTGGTGGTCTCCACCAGCGGCGCGTCGGTTCTCACCTCGACGGTATCGGAAATGGCGCCCACTTCGAGCTTCGGATCCACGCGGGCGTTGCGGTCCACCTCAAGTACGATGCCGCTTTGCGAGAATTTCTTGAACCCGGCGGCGGTCACCTCCACCCGGTAGGCGCCCAGCGGCAGGTACTGGATCTGGTATCGCCCCGACGCGTCGGTGGTCGCGGTCTTCGCGAAATTCGTCGCCACGTTGGTGGCGGTCACTTCCACTTGAGGAATGACCGCGCCGGTCGAGTCTGCGACCGTTCCGAAGATGGTCCCGGTCGTGGTCTGTGCCGGGGCGGCGCCCTGGAACAGAAGCAATGCGATGCACACAACGGCAAGAACCGCAAATTCACGCTGCATGGGAGGCGCTCCTTCTACGTGTTGACCTTCAACTCCCTGATGGCGTCACCGACGCCGCTGAGGCTGTCGAGACGCATTTCCGAATACTTTCGCGATATGACAATTCCCTGCGCGCCCGCCTGGAAACTCTGCCGCGCGGACTCGCGGACGCTGGCGCGCGTGGATTGCCCCACCGTGGATGATTTTTCCTTGCCCAGATCGTCCGACTGGATGGGAATATCGACATCAATACCTGGCCAGACGGGAGTGCCGGCGGCGCCCTCCACCGAGCGCTTCGCCTCGCGATAGACGTACTCGCCCCCTATCGGCCCCCGGCGGAGCCGCTCGTAGGGCGCCCCCGAATAACCCAGCACGCGGTAATGATACTGCAACAGTTCGGCGGGGGGGACGTCGCCGTAAATGGTCTCGCTCACGCTGTCAATATAGGTGGCCATGCGGGGGCCGCCGCAGTTGTGGTAGAGGGCCACCTTGAAGAAGTCGGAACACTTGGCCATTTCGGCCAGGTCCTGCTCGGCGCGGTAAAGGGGGCTCAACGTGAAGTTGTGCCAGATGTGCAGGCCGAACATGGCGTCGCGGCGGACGGACTTCACGCGGTCGTGCATCACGGCGTAAGCCTCCCGGACGCCTTCGTGGAAGAAGTGCTCCCAGATGAGCAGCTCCGGGTATCGCAGCATCAGGCGCCAGAGGGTTACGTAGTAGCCGTCCGGCGGCCTTTGCCGGGCGCGTCCCGCGGCCACAAACTTTTCCAGCTCGCCGAAGGCCTTCAGGACGCGATCGAACGGGATGTCCTGGCGGCGGGCTTTCTCGCGGCAGAACTCGCAAAAGCAGCCGCGGGTTCCGGCCAGACCCCGGCGCTTGCCGCGCAGCCGCGAGCCCAGCGTGTTGCTGAAGGCGCCGGTCTGCTCGCAGACGAACATCAGGCCGTCGATCGGGTAGCTGCGGATGAGGTCTTCCACCAGCCCGGCCAGGAAGTTCCGGTAATAGGGATTGTTCTTGCAGAGCGTTTCGCAATGGGCGCCGTTGAAGTCGCGCTCCTGGAATTTGCCGACGTTGGGGAACTTTTCGGGGAAGTGGTCCTGGATGAGGCCGATCACCTTCATGCCGCGTTTCTTCGCGGCGGGAACCAGTTCGCCCAGCACATCGAAGCGCGGGTGGTCGGGCGCCTGGGTGGCGGCCGGATCGATGGCGGTATCCCGGTAGTATTGCGGGTGAACGCGGGCGAAGTTCCCGCCGCGCAGATCCTCATCGTAGGCTTGCCTGCCGTGGTCCGGCAGGGGTTGGCCCTGGGACTGCCGGCCCGCCGTGCCGCTCGAGAAGGAGAACACGGCGGGCATCAAGGTGTTGACTCCGGCCCGCTCCTGGAAGATGTCCAGAACCCGTTCCGTGCCTTCGTCGATCAAGGACACGGCGCCGAATTGGATGGAGATGGTCTTCCGCGCCTGCCCGGGGGCTCCACGGAGCAGGGGTGTGGCAGCCGCGGCAACGGCAGAGCCAACGAAGGTTCTACGCCTCATGTGTTTTCCCCATCATGACCCCGCCTCCCGCCGTTCCGGAAGTACCCATATCGCCTATGGACAGTCCAAAGGACAGTCCATTGAGCGCGGAAATCCAGCCTTTGGTCTGCGTTATGATATGGAAGCAAAACGTGAGTACGACGGAGACGGCGGGGAGCACGGGTAATGGCCTGGACAGCCTCGAAGTGCGGACGCAGCTCGAGAAGATCTGTGCCAGCCGCGAGTTCCAACGGTCGGAGCAGTGCAAACGTTTTTTGACGTACGTCTGCGACCTGGCTTTGCGAGGCAACGTCGCGCAGATCAACGAACACGCGATCGGCGTACACGTGTTCCACAGGCCGGCAGGCTACTCGCCCGCTGAAGACGGCGTGGTGCGGCGGCAGGCGCACGTGCTGCGGCGGAAGCTCAGCGCCTATTACGCCGGCGAGGGACGGGCCGACCGGGTGCGCATCGAGATCCCCGTGGGGCGGTATGCGCCGGGATTCCGGCTTCAAACCGCGGAGGACCGCGCCGAGCCAGTTCCGCTCTGGCGCAGCCGGTGGAAATGGCTCGCTTGGGCTGCCGCCGCGCTCCTGCTGGCCGGGGCCTCTTACACGGCGGGCCGGCTGGGAACCCGTTCGCCGGCGGCCGCCACCACCGTTCCGAAGGAGATCGAAGAAATCTGGGGACCGTGGTTGCGCGACCCCGCGGGGGTGACCATCTGTTTCGCGAACTCGAAGACCGCCGTCGTCCACCATGTTTCCAGCGAGACGGTGCGGGATTCGCACCCCGAGCATTTCCGGCCCGGCCCCGATGCCGAGCGGGGCCTGCGCCGGTTCTTCGGCTTTCCGCCGGGAGGGTTCGTTTTCTACCGGCCGAGCGAGTCGAAGACGGGAGTGGCCGAATCCATCGCCGCCGTGAACCTGGCGCAGATGTTCGGCCGTTACGGCCTCTCCGTACGCACCAAGGAGAGCCGGTTGCTCAACTGGGGCGACCTGCGCGGGGGCAATTTCATTCTGCTCGGGCATAACGAGGCGAATCCCTGGGTGGACAAACTCCTGCACAAGTATCCGCTGCGTCTGGGTAACAGCCTGGGCATCCGCCGGCACATCGAGAACACCCGGCCGGCGGCGGGGGAAAGGCCGGTGTATTTCAAGGAGGCGGCGGCAACGCAGGTGGATCCTGTGATCGAATACGGCCTCGTCTCCATGTTGCCCGGCGTGGACGAACGTCACATGCTGCTGCTGGTCACCGGGCTGGACGGCCAGGCGAGCCAGATGGCGTCCGAGTACCTCTCGCGGTCCGCCGGGCTTCAGCAGGTGCTCGCACGATTGAGGCCGCTGGCGCCTGCCCACGCGGGACAGTGGCATTTTCAGTTCGTGCTGCGAGCGGAAGTCCGGGAACGCCTGGCCACGCGCGCGGATATCGTCGCGGTCCGTGTTTTGAATTAGGTGCGGGGCGGCCTGGCGCCCTGCCAGCCGGCGCGCCATTGCGCCATCAGGCTCTTCACGAGTTCAGCGTGATCCGGCTGGTTGGCCACGTTGACGTTCTCCTGCGGATCGGTCAGGTGATCGTAAAGCTCGATGGCATCCACCTTCGAGTGATCCTTCCGGCCCACCCATACGGTGAACCGGTACCGCTGGGTGCGCATCGAATAGCCCATGCGCTGCTGGCGCGGGTACTGGCTGAACGCCGCCTTTTTCCAGGGCCGCGCCGGGGCGTCGAGCAGCGGCTTGAAGCTGGCGCCCTCGAGGTGCGGGGGGAGCGGCAATCCGGCCAGCTCCGCCAGGGTCGGGTAGATGTCGACGAATTCCACCAGGCCGTCGGCGCGCGCGCCGGCGTGTTTCATACCCGGCACGGAGAGCAGCAGAGGCGCGTTGGTGTCGTTTTCCACGTTGCTGTGCTTGCACCACTCGCCGTGCTCGCCGAGTTTCCAGCCGTGATCGCCCCACAGCACGATGATGGTGTTGTTCGCCAGGCCCTGCCGGTCGAGTTCGTCGAGCACCTTGCCGAGCTGCGCATCCATGTAGCTGACCGCCGCGTAGTAGCCGTGCTTGAGCTGGCGCGCCAGGTTTTCGGGAATGGGCCCTTCGGCGGGCATGCCCACATAGTTGCGCAGCTCACCGCTGTTGGCGAGCGCATACTCGGGCGCGCCCTTGGGACGGTAGGGATTGGGTGCCAGCTCGATCCGCGCCGGATCGTAGAGGTCCCAATACTTTTGGGGGGAGACAAAGGGCAGGTGCGGCTTGGCGAAGCCCACGGCGAAGAAGAACGGTTCGGGCTTCTTCGCAAGGCCGCGCAGGATCTCGGCGGCCTGGTTCCCGACTTTGCCGTCCTTGTAGAAATCGTCGGCGACCGGGGCCGATTCGAATGCCGGCCCGCCCTTCTTTTTTCCGGTTTTGTCTTCGTCCTTCACCGGAGGGGTTATGCGGCGCGCGTACGCCGGGGCGTCCGGCGTCTGCCAGGGAGTGGACCAGGACCGCGGATCGTCATAGCCGGGATGGAAGATCTTGCCGATGCCCTGAACGAAGTACCCGTTCTGCTTGAAGAGCTGGGGGAGCGTCACTACGTCCGGCGTGGCGACGCGGAAGTGGGTTTGCAGATCCCAGACCCTGGTGGTGTCCGGTCGCGCGCCGGTGAGCAGGCTGGTCCGCGAGGGCGAACAGACCGCCTGCTGGCAATAGGCGTGATTGAAGGTCATGCCGCGCCTGGCGATGCGGTCGATATTGGGGCTCTTGATGTAGTCGCGGCCATAGCAGCCGAGTTCGGGGCGCAAATCGTCCACGGCGATGAAGAGCACGTTGGGTCGTGCCGCGGCGGCGCGAGCGGCGCGAGCGGCCAGGCCGCCCAGCGCCCCCAGCCCTTGCAGAAGGCAACTGCGCCGGGTCAACGGTGTGTTCGTGTTGGTGGGCATCATATCTCCCATAGCACCGCCCATTTTACAGAACTTAACATGCGCACCCGTACTTTCCGGCCGTTGGCTTCCCGTCTCTCCAGGTAGCAATGAACTGTGACCTTTCCACTTTTGCCCAGCGCCTTCGGAATGAGGGTTTCGATGCTCGCAGCCTGGGGCGTGCCGGCGTCACGATCTGGAAGAACGGCGAAGGACGGTTTATTTCCGCGGAGGAGGTGCGGCAACTGCCGGAAACGATTCCGTTGCGGGACGTGGTCGAGATCCTGGAATCCGGGCCGTCCGTCCGGCGCGGCGCTACGCCGTAAAGCGGTACCCCACGCTGCGGACAGTGTGGATGTGCTTGGGCGCCTGCGGATTATCCTCGAGCTTCTGGCGCAGCCAGGCAACATGCACATCGACGGTTCTGGAGGAAACGCCAGGCTGGTACCGCCAAACGCGTTCGAGCAACTCATCGCGGGAGACCGGCCGGCCGCGGCGATCCACCAGGTAGCGGAGCAGCTCCAGTTCTTTGGCACCCAGGCTGACAAGCACGCCGTCCTTGCGCACCTCGCCCGAATCGAAATCGGCCGAGACGTTGTCGAATTCAAAGCGTGCAACCGGAGCGAGCCCCTGCTTCTTCACGCGCCGGAGCAAGGCCTCCACTCGCGCCAGCAATTCGGGCGGCTCGAACGGCTTGGTGAGGTAGTCGTCGCCTCCCAGTTTGAGCCCCACGACGCGGTCCGCCAGTTGTGTTTTGGCAGTCAGCATGAGGATGGCCATGTCCTTGCCTTGCCGGCGCAGCTCCCGGCACAGCTCGAAGCCGTTCATGCCGGGCAGCATGATGTCGAGGACGATCAGGTCGAACGGCTCGCTGGCCGCCCGCGCCAGCCCCGCGGGTCCGGTGGTGGCACTTTCGACTTCGTAGCCCTCCGCGGTCAGCAGGTCCGATAGCGTGAGCACCAGCCCGGGCTCGTCTTCCACCAGAAGAATTCTGGAACTCATGCCGGTTTCGGCTCCTGCCGCACCGCCGGGATCCACAACACGAACTCCGTGCCCCTGGCGGGCTGAGTGTTCACGCGGATAGCCCCTCCGTGGGCCTCCACGATACTTTTTACCAGACTGAGGCCCAAACCGGTGCCGTGCACCTGCTCCTGCAATGCGCGGCGGCCGCGGAAGAACGGTTCGAAAATCTGGTCGCGCTCGTCTTCGGGAATGCCGGCCCCATGATCGGCAACGCGGATTTCAACCGCCGGCTGTTCCTCGCCTCCTGTCGCGGAGGCGTACACGCCCACCCAGTTGCTTCCGTCCATTCCGTACTTGGCGGCGTTGATCAGCAGGTTCTCGATCGCATGCTTCAGCGCCACGCGATCGCCCATGACGGGCGGCAGCCCCGGATCGATGCGCTTCTCGATCACGCACCCGGCCTCATGAAGCGTCGTCTTGCTCGACTCCAGGCTGTCTTCGATGACCTTCTCCACCGAGACCGGTTCGAGTTCCCCGATCGAGCGGCCGGCCTTGGCGGCGGCGAACCGCAAGATCTGCTCGACCAGTTGCTTCAAGCGTGCGCTTTCCTGCTGAATGAGGGCGCCGTAACGCTCGACCTGGCCTGGGTTGGCGGCTACTTTTCCCCGCAGGTTGTACGCCGCGGTGTGGATCACGGTAAGCGGCGTCCGCAGCTCATGGGAAACACCGGCGACGAAGTCCATCTCGAGCTCGGCGAGCCTCTGCGCGCGGCGCGTGGAACGGAACAACGCCACGGCGCTCGCGATCATCAGGAGCAGAACGCCCGCAGTGACCGCGAGGTTGCGCGAGCGGGCCGCCGAGACCACGGCGTCCAACGAACCCGCGCGGTGGCGCACGAACATCTGCCACCGGCCCATCTCAGGGCCTGGACCTCTGCCCGGACCGGGAGGGACGAGCCGGCGCTCGCGCATGCCAGGCGGCCCACGGCGGCGGAAAAACTGGTCCCACTGCAACTCGAGCAGGCCCACGGAAGCATCCGCGCGGCTCGCCACCTGCCCGCGCTCGCCGGGGTCGGAGACGTAGATCGTCTGGGCCGGCGAGGTGCGCGTGAGCACTTCGACCTGATATTCCGGACCAAGGTGCCGCTGTATCAGGGGCGGCAGCACCACCTCGCGCGCGTGTTCGGTGTCCAGTTCCAACAGCAGCCATGCGCTCTCCCTGCGCTCGAACCGTATGCCGGGAGCACCCGGCGCGCCGGGCGCCGGCGCCGGAATCAACGGCAGCTCGAGGACCGGGGAGGTGTCCAGAAACAGCGGCCCAAGCGGCCCGCCGCGGCCGCGTTCCAGGCTCATTCGGGCCTCGATCCGCTCCCGGATGCGCGTCCACTGCGCCGGCCAATCGGCCTCCTCCAGCACGCCGCGCCGCGAATCGAGCACGAGCAGCGCCGGGGATGCGCCGCGCGGTATGGCGATGGCGATGCGGCTGAACATCCGCGTGTTTTGCGCGGTTCTCCGCGCCTGCTCGTAATGTGCGAGAAAAGCGGCCCGCGGCTCGGCGCCGCGCTCGATTTCCGGTACGAACTCCCGGGCGGCGGCGCTGATTTCGGAGTTGAAGTCGTCGCTCAGGCGTCCGAGACCGGCGCGCAGGCTGCCGAGCAAACGGTCGTGCGCTGCCGCACTGACTACGCCGATCCAGCGGTACTGCAAGACGCCAAGCACGCCGCAAAGCGCGAACAGCGCGCCCATGAACAGCCATGAGAGCACCGCCCGCCGTTGGCTCTTTTCCATGCGCATCGGCCGAAAGCTCCTATTGTTACGGTACGCTGATCGCGATTTGCGTTCCACCGTATGGCGGTAAAGATTACGTTAAGAACGTAAAGCTTACGGCTTCGCAGGAAACCTTGTCCGGCCTATAGTCACCATTACTGGCAGACGCCTTTGGAAGGCTGGCGACGAACATGGCGGCAACACAGATATATGTGTGGGTTTTCCGGCTGGCGGCCATCTCTATGGCCGCCTCCCTCCTGACGGCTTCCGAATACCACGGGACCGTAAAATCCGGAGGCCTGCCCGTTCCCGGCGCGACGGTCACCGCGGTGCAGGGCGACAAGAAGGCCGTCACCACCACGGATGAGCGCGGCTATTTCTCTTTTTCCGACCTGGCAGACGGCGTGTGGGTGTTCGAGATCGAGATGCTCGGCTTTGAGAAGCTGACCCGCGAAGCCGCGGTGGCGCGCGTGGCGCCGGCTCCGGAGTGGGAACTGAAGATGCTAACCGCCGAGGCGATTTTCGGGGGCGGGACCTCGCGGCCGGCCACCGCCAGGGTGCGGCCGCAAGTGGCGAACGGGGATGCACGCTCGTTCCAGCGGCTCAGCGTGAATCAGTCGGTGGAGGCGGCCTTGCTCGGCCAGGAGGGGACAATTCGGACCGAAGAGATCGCCGACCTGAACCAAAGCTCCGCGAACTCGTTTCTGGTGCAGGGCAGCGTGAGCAGCGCGGCGGGGATGCCGCAGCAGAACGACTGGCATTTCGGCGGGCCGCCGCCGGGCATGGATCTGATGGGCGGGCCAGGGATGATGGGGATGCGCGGCCCCGGCATGGAGGGGCCCGGCGGCGACGGTCCGCCGGGGGAGCGCGGCATGGGGCCGCAGGACGGGATGCGCGTGCGCGGCGGCGGTCCCCCGGGGCCGGGTGGACCCCGCGGCCCCGGCGGCGGCCCGCCGGGTGGCGGACCTCCCATGGGAGGTCCGGGCGGAGGGTTCGGAATGCGCGGGGGGCCGGGCGGGCACGGTCCGGACGAGATGCGACGCCGGCCAGAAGGCTGGCAGGGACGGCCCGAAGCGCGTGCCTTCGGAAACGCCCGGAGGGGCCCGCAGAACAGCTACATGGGCAACCTCTTCTTCAACCTGAACAACTCCGCGTGGGACGCCCGCACCTTCTCCGTCACCGGCGCAAGCGTGGATAAGCCCTCCTACTCCGATGCGCGTGTGGGCGTCGTATTCGGCGGCCCGCTGCGCATCCCGAAACTGGTGAGTGCGGAAAAGCACATCTTCTTTATGTTCCATTACCAGGCCGAGCGAAGCCGGACGGGCACGATTTCGCAGCCCGTTAACATGCCCACGGCCCTGGAGCGCCTCGGGGATTTTTCCAACACCACCATTGCGGGAGCGCCGGTCACGATCTACGACCCATCCACCGGAGCGCCCTTCCCGGGAAACGCGATCCCGGCCAGCCGCATCAACGGCACGGCTTCGGCGCTGCTGAAATACTTCCCGCAGCCGAACCTGCCTTTCGCCGCGCGCAATTACCAGACGTCCTGGACCGGCTCGAGCGATTCCGACAACCTGAGCGCGCGCATCTCCAATCTGCGCATCGGGAACAAGGACCGGCTTGACGGAGGCATCGGCTACCAGGGCAGAAGCACCACCTCCCCCAACCTCTTCCAGTTCATCGACAGCGGTTCCGGCCGCGGCATCAACGCCAACCTCGGCTGGTCGCACAACTTCACCACGCGGCTGATCAACAACCTGCGCTATTCGTTCAGCCGGAACCGCGAGCGGCTCTCGCCGTACTTCGCTTACCGGGAGAACGTGGCGGCGCAGCTCAATATCGCGGGCACTTCGCAGAATCCCATGAACTGGGGGCCGCCCAACCTGAGCTTTACGAATTACGCGGGACTCGCCGACGGCAACGCCTCGCTCAACCGCAACCAGACCGGCGCCGCGAGCGAAAGCCTGCTATGGATCCACGGCTCGCACAATCTGTCGTTCGGCGCCGACTACCGCCGCCTGCAATTCAACCAGTTCGCGGACACGAACGGCCGCGGCACTTACTCCTTCAACGGCTCGGCGACCAGCTACATTGTCAACGGCGCCGCCCAAAGCGGCACGGGCTATGATCTTGCGGACTTCCTGCTCGGGATGCCCACCACCAGTTCCATACGATACGGCAACCCCGACAAGTATTTCCGCGGGTCGGGCTACGGCATCTTCGTGAACGACGATTGGCGTCTCCACTCAAAGATCAGCATGGTCTTCGGCTTGCGCTGGGACTATGCCACGCCGATGACGGAACTGTACAACCGGCTGGTGAACCTGGAAATTGCCCGCGGCTTTTCCGCCGTGGTTCCGGCGCTGCCCGGCGGCAGCGTGTTCCCGGACACCCTGGTCCATCCGGACCGCAACAATTTTTCGCCCCGGTTCGGCTTCGCCTGGCGGCCGTCCACGAAAGGGTCCACAGTGGTCCGCGGCGGGTACGGCATCTATTACAACACCTCGATCTACAACATGATCGCGATGAACATGGCGCAGCAGCCGCCGTTCGCCCAGGTGCTGAACGCCTCGCGCTCCGCGCTGGTTCCCCTCACCATCGGCAACGCGTTCCTGCTCGCCTCCGGCGGGGCATCCAGCAGCACCTACGCCGTCGATCCGAACTACCGGGTCGGCTATGCGCAGACGTGGACCGTGTCTTTGCAGCACGACTTGCCGTTCTCGCTGTTCGGAACCATCGGCTATCTGGGGACCAAGGGCACGCGTCTCGATCAGCAGTTCATTCCGAATTCGAACCCGCCGGGAGCGCCGGAATCCGCCTTGCCGCACGGCTACATTTTTGAATCCTCGAACGGGAATTCGATCTATCACGCCGCGCAATTCCAGCTCAACCGCCGGTTCCACAGCGGCTTCATGGCGCACGCTTCGTACCAGTTCTCGAAGTCCATCGACAATGCCGGCACCGGCGGCCGCGGGCAGGGCGGGACTCCCGTGGCGCAGAACTGGCTCGACCTTGCGGCCGAGCGAGGGCTCTCCAGCTTCGACGCGCGGCACAACCTTTCGGTGATGATGCAGTACAGTACCGGCATGGGCGCCGCCGGCGGCACGCTGCTTAACGGCTGGAAGGGCGCTCTGATCAAAGACTGGACCGTGAGCGGGAACATCAGCGTGCGTTCGGGCACGCCGTTCACCGCCATCATAGGGGGCAACCGTTCTCAAGTCGCCGGGACGGCGGTGACGAACACCGTGCGCGCAGACTCGACCGGGCTGCCGGTGAGCGCCGAAGGCCTGCTGTTCAACACCGCGGCATTCACGGCACCCGGCGCCGGGCTGTGGGGCAACGCGGGCCGGAACACGATTCCCGGACCGGCGGTCTTCTTCCTGAACGGCTCTCTGGGGCGCACCATCCGGTTCGGAGAGCGGCGCAGCGCCGAACTCCAATTCCAGGCGCAGAATCTCCTCAACCACGTGACCATCACGAACTGGGGCACGGTTCTGGGATCCAACAACTACGGCCTGGCAACCGCCGCCGCTGGGATGCGCAAGCTGACGGCGCATTTGAGAATCAGGTTCTGATCATGCGCGTTTTCATTTCCGCGATACTGGCCGCTCAACTGGCGGCGCCGGCGCAGCAGCCGGCTTACAAGTTCGAGGCCACCACGCAGTTGGTGGTTGTGAACGTCTCGGTGAAGGACCGCAACGGCAAAGCCATCGAAGGGTTGAAGGCCTCCGATTTCACCGTCACCGAAGACGGCAAGCCGCAACATATCAAGGTATTCGAGTTCCAGCGGTTGGAAGGCGCGGCGCTGCCCCCGCCGCCCCTGACGAAGCGGGCGGACACGGCGGCCGCCGCCGCGCCCGCCGTCACGCGCATCGCTCCATCGAAAGCCGGCGAGGTGAAGTACAAGGACCGCCGCCTGCTGGTGCTATTCTTCGACCAGGCGGGCATGCCGGTGGCGGACCAGTATCGCGCACAGCAGGCTGCGCTGAAGTTCCTGAGCACGCAGCTTACAGGTACCGACCTGGTCGCCGTGATGGTCTACTCGACGGCTCTCACGGTGCTCCAGGATTTTACCAGCGACCGCGACGCGCTCACTAAGACGATCCGCGGCCTGGCGATCGGCGAGACCGGGATGGAGAACGGGACCACGGGCGCGGCCGACGAAGAGGACACGGGCGCGGCATACTCGCAGGACGACAGCGAATTCAACATCTTCAACACCGATCGCAAGCTGGCCGCGTTGGAATCGGCCGCACGGATGCTTGCCAGCCTTCCCGAGAAGAAGGCGCTGGTGTATTTCGCCAGCGGCATGACCCGCACCGGCGTGGATAACCAGGCGCAGTTGCGCTCCACCGTGAACGCCGCCATCCGCGGCAACGTGGCCTTTTATCCCGTAGACGCGCGCGGTCTGGCGGCCGCCGCCCCGATGGGCGACGCGACCAAGGGATCGCCAGGCGGCCAGGGCATGTACTCAGGCGGTTCGCAGCGCGCGGCCCAGAGCAGTTTCCAGGACCAGCAGGAGACGCTTTATACACTGGCTTCCGACACCGGCGGTAAGGCGCTGCTGGACCAGAACGACCTCGCACTCGGCATCGCGCAGGCCCAGCAGGACGTCTCCAGCTATTACATTCTCGGCTATTACAGCACCAACACGGCGCTCGACGGCCGCTACCGCCGCGTGAAAGTCGAGGTGAACCCGCAGCTCAGGGCAAGACTGGATTACCGCACCGGTTACTTCGCCGCCAAGGAATTCCGCAAGTTCAACTCTGCGGACCGGGAGAGCCAACTCCAGGAAGCCCTGATGCTGGGCGATCCCGTCACCGACCTCTCGCTGGCGCTGGAAGTGAATTACTTCCGCCAGGGGCATGACCGCTACTTCGTGCCCGTTTCGGTGAAGATACCCGGCAGCGACATCGAACTGGCGCGGAGCGGCGGAGCGGAGCGCACGAAGCTGGATTTCATCGGCGAGGTGCGCGACGCGAAGGGCGCGATCCAGGGCACCGTCCGCGACGAAATCGAGGTCAAGCTGAAAGGCGAGAACGCGGGCCGGTTGTCGAAGCACAATCTGCAATACGACACCGGCTTCACGCTCAAGCCCGGCGCCTATACCCTGAAGTTCCTGGCGCGCGAAAACGAGACCGGCAAGATGGGGACGTTCGAAACCAGGTTCGTGGTTCCGGACCTGACCGCCGATCAGAAGCATCTGCCGGTCAGCTCCGTGGTGCTGGGTTATCAGCGGGAGAAGCTGGATGCGGCCGTCGCCACCGCCGAGCGCAACAAGCGGCTGCTCGCGGCAAGCCCGCTGGTGGAGAATAACGAGAAGCTGATCCCGAGCGTCACGCGCGTGTTCCGCCGGGAGCAGGACATGTACGTGTTCCTGGAAGCCTACCAGCCCACGGTGCAGGCGACTGAGCCGATTCTGGCCGCGGTGAGTTTCTATCGGGGCAAGGTCAAGGCGTTCGAGACCGCGCCGCTGCGAATTACAGACGGCCTGAATCCGAAATCGAAAGCCGTGCCGGTGCGGTTCAGTTTCCCCCTGGCGAAGCTGGAGACGGGAAGGTATACGTGCCAGGTGAGCGTGATCGATCCTTCCGCGCGGAAGTTCGCGGTATGGCGGGCGCCGGTGGTGGTGCTGCCATAGCGGGACCGGATTCTACGCGGGGATCCCGGCGTAGTCGCTCAACGACGCGCGCAGCGAGTTGTAGGCGCGAAACAGCGTGGAGCGCACCGCCTGGTGGGAGCATCCCAGTCTTTGCGCGATCAGCGGTCCCGGAACGCCTTCGAAGTGGTGCAGTTGCACGACGGCGCGCTGCCGGGCGGGCAGCGCGCGAACGGCACTGCGGACATCGCGCGATCTCGCCCGCCGGATCATCCACACGTCGGCGCGCGGCGTGCGGTCGGGCAGGGGCAGTTCGCGACGGCCCGGCGGGCACGCATCCAGACGAACAAAGGCGCGTTCCCGCCCGGTGTCCCGGAGACGGTTCAGCACGAGGTTGGACGCTATACGGTAGATCCAGGTAGTCACCCGGGCCGAAGGCTGATACGTGGAGCGGCTGCGATACACTCGCAGGAACACCTCCTGCGCAAGATCTTCCGCCTCGGCGGGGTCGCGCACGCGGCGGAAGCAATACCGCACGACCGCGGCGTAGTGCTTGTCGATGATCGTGTTCAGAGCGGCTATATCTCCGCAGCTCGCCGCCAGCATCAGCCGGACATCGGTATCGGACTCGTACCCGGCAACTATGTTGAGATTCATGGTCCGTGAACAGGAAGGATTCCGCGTCCGCGGATCACGTTTCGGTTCGCACACGCCCGGCCTGTAAAGTTTTGTTAAGAGCGGTGGAGGCGGGCGGCGGCGCGGGTTTAAGCAGTTCAGATGAGGTCTTACACTCTCCTGCCGCTGTTGGCATGGTGGGGCGCGACTGCTCTCTTTGCACAGACCTCCGGCGCGACATTCGGCGAGGTCGTCCGGCTCGGAGGAACTCCCTCGGACATCGTGCTGGATGAATCGAGGGAGCGGCTGTATCTCGTAAACCAGAATGCCAGCCGGGTAGATATTTACAGTTACTCGGCCAGATCCGTGGTGGGCGCCATTCCCGCGGGAAGCGGTCCGGTGGCGGCGGCCATGTCCATGGATAACGCGTACCTGTACATCAGCAACAATGCCAGTTCCACACTCACCGTGGTGGACCTGCGGAGCGGCGCCGTGCAGCAGACGGTATCCCTGCCGGCGAAACCCGAGGGCGTGGAGGTAGGGGCTGATGGGCGCGTGCTGATCACCACGCAGGGCACCGGAGACACCAACGGCATCAACTCGCTGCTGGTCTTCGACCGCGTTCTACAACAGGGGCAGCAACTTTCGGCGGTGAGTTTCCCGCCGCCCCCCGCCACTCCTTCGCCGCTGCCCACCACGGTTCTGGCGCGGCCCATCACGACCTTTCGCGGCAAGCTGATCCGCACGCTGGACGGACAGTTCATCATCGGGCTCAGCACGATCAACAACAACGCCTCGACGGTCCTGTTCGTATACGAGACCGCGTCGGCCTCGGTGCTGCGCAGCCGCACGGTGACGGGCCAATCCACGATTCTCTCGATCGCTCCGGATGGCTCGCGGTTCATGGCCGGCTCGACGCTCTACGATACGGCGACGCTCGCGGCGATGGCGCAGCAGAACGCCGCCAACGTGCCGTTCCCACTGGTTTCAAGCGGCACGGCGAGTTTCAGCCAATTGCAGAACCTGGGCGGCAGCGCGTTCGCGCCGGCCGGCGATACTCTGTACAGCGCCTTCAACGTGGCGCCGTTTTCGCAGCCCGCCACCCGGGCCCAGGCCTCCACGCTGCTGATCTCCAACTCGCGGCATCTGGGGGTCACCATGGGGATCAAGATTCCCGAGAGCATCGTGGCGAAAATGGTGATCTCGTCGGACGGAACGCGGGCATGGGGACTTTCCGAATCGGGCCTGCTTTATCTGCCGCTCGGAAACCTGTACGACTACCCCATCCTCCAACCCGAACGCACCACCGTGTTTCTGGCGGTGGACGACTGCAACCCCGGCCTCGCCACGGCCACGCTGCCCATCCTGAACGCCGGAAAGGGCAAGTTGACATTCAGTGTTCCGGACACCACCGCGGCTCTGGTTTCACAGGCCACCAGCGGAGTAGCGCCATCGTCCATACGATTCACGTTGGAGCCGGGGCGCAGCAACGTCACCAGACAATACGGCACAAATCTGTACTCCGGCTCCACCTCGAATACGGGCACGCCGCTGCTGGTGAACCTGGTGTCTCCGGACGCCATCAACGTGCCGCCCACCATCAAGGTCTTCATGAACGTGCGGCAGACCGACCAGCGCGGGGTCATCTACCCCGTGTCGACCGGAACCACCATCACCGAAGGCCTGTACGATCTGCTGGTAGATGAAGCCAGGGACCGTGTTTACATTACCAACGCCGGGTACAACCGCATCGAGGTGTTCGACCGCTCCGCGCAGAAATTTGTAGCGCCCATCGAAGTGGGCCAGTTGCCGCACCAGATGGCGCTGGCGGGCGACGGCAAGACGCTTTACGTTGCGAACACGGGCGGCGAATCCATCAGCAGCGTGGACCTGGATCTCCGGAAGGTGACCGGCGTCGTGGAGTTTTCGCCTATCCCGCGCGCCGGCACATCCGCTCCCATGTCGCCGCAGGCCATCGCCATGGGGCTTTACGGCTTGCAGGTGGTGATGTCTACGGGCTCGCAGTGGCGAATGGTCGATGGAAGGCTGACCACCCGTGCGGCGGATTCGGTGACACCGGTGCAGCTCACCAGTCCCGTTCGGCTGGCCGCGGCGCCAGGTGGCACGGCGATCATCACGGCGGCCGGGAACGGAACTGCATACCTCTACAACGGCCTCGCCGACGTGTACACCGTCTCCAACCGGCCGTATACACAGAACACCATACAGGGCTACTACGGCCCGCTTGCGGCCGGTCCGGGCGGCGCGTACTTCCTGATGAACGGCTTCGTTCTAAACTCCGCGCTGGCCGCGGTGGGAGGCAGCGAGTCTCCCACATCGACACAATCGGGGCCGCTGGCGTCGCGGCGCAATGTGGCGGCGGTGGCAGCCATCGACGAGAGCACGTTCGCG
Organism: Bryobacteraceae bacterium; assembly: GCA_041946965.1. Taxonomy (GTDB): domain Bacteria; phylum Acidobacteriota; class Terriglobia; order Bryobacterales; family Bryobacteraceae; genus JBHGBM01. The sequence goes on along the minus strand of JBHGBM010000010.1, from coordinate 48,029 downwards.
CGCCTGACCACGCCCGTGAAACAATCGCTCACCAGCACGCCCACCAGCGACGCGCGCCCCACTCTGGAACTTATCGACCTGCGCACCAACTCCGTGACGGTGGCCGGCGCGGTGGCGGAGAACCCCGTCCAAAGCCTGTTCGGAAACAGCCGCCTCAACGTGCCGCCGCGCCAGTTGGCGGTGGATTCGCAGGGCGTCGCCTATGCGATCACGGTGTCAGGGCTGACAGTGATTCCGCTGACGGCATCGGGCGCGAGCCGTCCCGGACTTACCGCCGCCGGGGTGACCAATGCCATCGACGGAACGGCCAATATCCGCCCCGGGTCCTTCATCGCGATCTCCGGACAGAACCTGGCCTCGACCGCGAAAGCCTCGGACCTGACCCCGCCCACCGTACTGGGCGGCTCGTGCGTGACCTTCAGCGGCACGGCGGCGCCGCTGCTGGAAACGGCTCCGGGGCGCATCCTCGCGCAGGTGCCGGAGACGCTCGCGCCGGGGTCCTACGTGCTACAGGTGCGTTCGCTCGCTACCGGGCAGCGTAGCGACGCGATCGTCACCTCCGTGAAGAGGTGACCCATGCGGCTCGGCATTCCACTTCTGCTTGCGTGCATGGCCGCCGGTGTGGCGGGGGCCGCCACCTTCGGCACTGCGGTGCCGGTTGCGGGCGGACTTGCGGACCTGGTTCTCGACGAAAACCGCTCTCGCTTGTATCTGGTGAACACCACGCAGAACCGCATCGAAATTTATTCGACCGCGCAGCGCAAGCTGCTGGACCCCATACCCACCGGCCCGCAGCCGCTGGCGTGCGCGCTCTCGCGGGGCGGCAAGTACCTGTACGTCACGGTATACGGAGCGGCCGCGCTGGAGATCATCGATCTCGACGCCGCCTCCGTGCTGACTCGCGTGAGTCTCCCCGCGGCGCCCGAGGGCGTGGCGGTGGGCGCCGACGAAGGCGTGCTCATCACCACCGTGGGAACGGCGGGCAGCGGTTCGGACAACAACCGCCTGCTGCGCTTCGACCCGGCCACCGGCGCTCTTCTTCAGATCCCGAGCACGCTGCTCGCGCCCGCCAGTCCCGCCACACCCTCTCCGGGCCAGGTCTACAACGCTTCGCGAAGCCACCTGCTGGCCACGCCCGACGGGCGGCTGATCATCGGCCTGAACAACCCGAATACTTCGTCGCGCAGCGTCTTCGTCTACGAGACGGCTTCGGCCACCGTACTGCGAAGCCGCACGGTGAGCAACATCTCGAGCGTGCTCTCGGTGGCGCCCGACGGCTCGCGTTTCATGGCCGGCCTGAGCATGTTCGAGACGGAGACGCTGGCCATCCTCGCGCAGCAGAATGCGGCCAATTCGCTTTATCCTTTTGCCAACAACGTCAATTTCAACACGCAGGCCAACCAGGGCGGAAGCGTGTTCGCTCCGGATGGCTCGGTACTCTACTCCGCATTCAACATCGCTCCGGTGCAGACCGCCGGCACGGCCAACTCGAGCCAGCTCATGCTGAGCGATCCGGAGAACATGCTCATCCGGATGGGCCTGCAACTGCCCGAGAACCTCACCGGCAAGATGGTGATCTCGTCCAACGGCGCGGCGATCTACGCGCTTTCGCAATCGGGGCTGCTGAGCTTGCCGGTTTTCGCAATTTACGACAGCCCGATCGCGCAGGTCGAGAGCCCCGCCGTGCTGCTGGCGGGAGATCAATGTGGGGCTGCTGCGGACCTGCGCACGGCGCAGGTGACGGTCAGGAACGCCGGCAGAGGCCGCATGAGCGTCATGGCGCAAGTGAACCAGACCGGCGTCACATTTACCGCTCCCTTGGGCGGCGACCCGGGCCGCGGCGCGGGAGCCGGCGGTCCGGGGCAAGGCATCCCCATCGTGCTGCCGGGAGGCGGAAACCCGGTATTGATTCCTCCCGCCGCCCCAACCGGCGGCACGGCCAGCACCACCCAACAGAGGGCCATCGTCCAGAACGCGCCGCAGGTGACGGCGCGTCCCAGCGGCAGCGACACCATCCTGCAATTCACTTACAACACCCGGACTTCGACTTCGCTGGGCACGCCCGCTCCCGTGGACTTTCTGGTGTCCTCGCCCGAAGCCATCAACATCCCTTTCCGCGTACGCGTCTATCAAAACAGCCGCAACGCGGAAGCCGAGGGGTCGGTGACGCCGGTGCCCGTGAGCGTCTCCACCGCCGAAGGCCTGGTGGATATCGTCAGCGACACGTTGCGGCAGAAACTCTACATCGCCAACTCGGGCATGAACCGCGTGGAGGTGTTCGATACGAACACGAACCAGTTCCTTGCGCCGGTGAAGGTGGGGCAGTTGCCGCGCTCGCTGGCGCTTTCTCCGGACGGCAACTTTCTCTACGTGGCTAACACCGGTGGCGAGAGCATCAGTGTGATCGACCTGGAAAAACAGGAAGTCACCGGCAAAGTCCGGTTCCCGCCGCTGCCGTACAACGCCAGCGTGGCGCTGAACACGCCCAGTGTGATCGCCGCGGGTCTGGCGGGCTTGCAGATTGTGATGTCGGACGGAACGCTCTGGCGGGTGGTGGATAACGTGGCCACGCCGCGCCGCACGAGCACGGTGATCGGCAGTTCCACGATCCAGTCTCCGCGGACCATGATAGCGGCTCCGGGCGGCGAATACATCGTTCTGCTGGGCGGCAACGGCGTGGGATACCTTTACGACGCCATGGCGGACGAATACGTACTTAGCCAGCAGGTGGCCAGCACGCCCATACAGGGTTATTACGGGCCGCTCGCCGCCGGGCCGCGCGGCCAGTACTTCGTGGTCAACGGCAGCGTGTTGAACCAATCGCTGGTCCCCGTGCCAGGCGGGGCTGCCGGGGCGTCGCGTCCCGTCTCCGCGGTGGCGGCGCTGAATGCCACCACGTTCGCGCGCTTCGTGCAGCCGGTCCGCGCGAACACCAGCTCGTCGGTGACCCAGACGCCTACGGTGGAACTGGTGGATGCCGCCAGCGGCATGACGCGCGGCAGCGCCACGGCACTCGAGGGCCCGCTTTCGACCCAGGTCGGAACGCAGCGCGTAAACGTCCCGGCGCGGACGATGGCTCTGGACGCGAGCGGTTCCACGGCTTACCTGCTTACCACCAGCGGGCTCTCCATCGTGCCGCTCCCGCAGCGCAGCCAGCAGGGGCGTCCGCAGGTGAACTCGAACGGCATTGTCAACACGGCTAATTACCAGTCGAGCATGGCGCCCGGCTCGATCGTTTCGATCTTCGGCCAGAACCTGGCGTCGCAGGCTTCCGCGAGCGCGCCGCTGCCGTCCGTGCTGGGAGGCGCCTGCGTGACCATCGACAACACCGCGGCGCCCATGCTGCTGGCCTCTCCTTCGCAGATCAACGTGCAGCTTCCACCCGACTTGACCGCCGCAAAGCACACGGTGGTGGTTCGCTCGATCGACAAGCACATGGCCGCTGCCGCCCAGACGGTCACGGTCTCAAAATACGCGCCCGCCGTGTTCGTCGATGCGCAGACGGGGCAAGCCGCAATCTACCACGCCGACGGGCGCTTCGTCACCAAATCGGCTCCGGCCAGGCGCGACGAGGCGCTCTACATCTACGCCACCGGGCTGGGCGTCACCACCGGAGGCAAGGTGACCGCCGGCGCCGCCGCGCCTTCCGACCCGCCGGCGGTGACTCAGCCGGTGAAGGTCTTCTTCGGCGACCCTGCGTACAAGCAATCGGAGATGATTGTGGAGTGGAGCGGCCTGGTCCCGGGCGTGGTGGGGATCTACAGGATCGACGTGCGCGTGCCGGGATCCCACATGCAGGGCGACGCCTTGCCGGTCACTGTACGCATAGGAGGCGTGGACAGCCCGAAGGCGGCGGTGGCCGTCGATTGAGCGGGGCTCCGCCGGGTCAGTCAGCCAGCGCTTAAACTGGCCTTTACATGGCAGACACGATGAAAAAGATATACCTTTGCTTTTCCTTGCTGGCGGCGTCCGCCGCGGCGCAGACCCGCTGGAGTGAAGCGTTTGCCAACGGCTGGTACGCGCAGCAGGCGTGGCTGGTGGGCGGCAATTACACCCCCGCCACGGCCATCAACCAGCTCGAAATGTGGCAGGCCGAAACGTTCGACCCCGCCCGCATCGACCTGGAACTCGGTTGGGCCCGGAACATTGGCATGAACACCATGCGGGTCTTCCTGCACGACCTCGTGTGGCAGCAGGACGCGGCGGGATACCGCCAGCGCATCGACACGTTCCTGAACATCGCGGCGAAGCACGGCATACGTCCGATGTTCGTCCTGTTCGACTCCGTGTGGGACCCGTTCCCGCGAGCCGGACGGCAACGCGCGCCCAAGCCCGGCGTACACAACTCGGGCTGGGTGCAGGGACCCGGAGCCAAGGCGCTCGCGGATCCCTCGCAATGGCCGCGGCTGGAGTCTTATGTCAGAGGCGTGGTGGGAGCGTTCGCGAACGACGCGCGAGTGGTGGCCTGGGATGTCTGGAACGAGCCGGACAATCTGAACGGATCGAGCTACGGCAAGCTGGAGCCCAAGGACAAGGTGGCGCGCGTGGAAACGCTGCTGCCGAGGGTCTTCGCCTGGGCGCGCGCGGCGCATCCCACGCAGCCGCTGACCAGCGGCGTGTGGCAGGGCGATTGGTCGTCCGACGACAAGCTGTCGCGCACCGCGCGCATCCAGATCGAGAACTCCGACGTGATCTCCTTCCACGACTACACGGATCCCGCCAACTTCGAGCGGCGCATCAAGTCGTTACAGCGCTACAAGCGGCCGATCCTGTGCACCGAGTACATGGCGCGCGGCAACCGGAGCACCTTCGAGGGCTCGTTGCCGGTGGCTCTGAAATACGGCGTGGCGGCGTATAACTGGGGCCTGGTGGAGGGCAAGACGCAGACGCACCTGCCGTGGGATTCCTGGAAGCAGCCCTACACCGGCGGCCGCGAGCCCTCCGTGTGGTTCCACGAGGTCTTCCGCCGCGACGGCACGCCATACCGCGAGGCCGAGGTGCAGCTTATCCGCAGGCTCACCAGCCAGGGGAGGGCGAAAGCGAAAGCCGCGTAGCTTCGCGGCTGCACACGCGCACCCGCTGATGTATGATGGCGCGCAGGGGTGTGCAATGGTGCGGATCCGAAATATCTCAATTCTGCTCGCGTGCGCCGCCGGAGCTCTCGCGCAAACCGCCCAGATCACCGGACGGATCACCGACGCCTCGGCTGCCATTATCCCGGGAGCGTCCCTCACCGTGCGCAACGTGGCGACGGGCCTGGAACGCAAGATCAGCAGCAACAACGAGGGCTACTACACGGCGCCTCTTTTGCCGCCGGGCGAATATAGCATCTCGGTGGAACACCAGGGATTCAGGCCGGTGGTCCGCTCCGGCGTCGTGCTCGAAGTCGATCAGCGCGCCGAAATCAATTTCGTTCTGGAAGTAGGCCAGGTGGCCGAGCGCATCGAGGTGCGCGCGACCGCGCTCCAGTTGAATACGCAGGAAGCCAGCCAGGGACAGGTAATCGAAAACCAGAGGATCGTGGACCTGCCGCTGAACGGACGCAACTACGACGAGCTTACGCTGCTCTCGGCCGGCACCGTGCAGCCGCTGGGAGGCTCGCGCTTCGAAGGCTTCAGTTCGGGCGGCATGCGCAACACCCAGAACAATTTCATCCTGGACGGCGTGGACAACAACCCGGCCGAGCTCGCCGGCGCGCAGCGGCGTTCCGAGATGGTGCAGCCGTCCATCGACGGCATCCAGGAGTTCAAGGTGCAGACCAACGCCTACGCCGCCGAGTACGGGCGGGCCATGGGCAGCGTGGTGAACGTGACGACCAAGTCCGGCACCAACGATCTGCACGGCACCGCCTTCGAGTTTCTGCGCAATGAGAAGCTGGACGCGAAGAACTTCTTCGATCCGGCCGACAAGCCCAAGCCGCCTTTCAAGCGCAACCAGTACGGGTTTTCGGTTGGCGGGCCGGTCTACATCCCGAAAATTCTGAATGGCAGGAACCGGCTGTTCTTCTTCGGCGATTTCGAAGGGACGCGCATCCGGGTGAGCAACACCACCACCAGCACCATTCCGACGGCGAGAATGAAGTCGGGCGATTTCGGCGAACTGCTCACGCTGCGCAGGCCCCCGGTGACTCTCACGGACCCGGACAACAACAGTCTGCCTTTCCCCGGCAACACCATTCCGGCGGCGCGTTTCGACCCGGTCGCAAAGACCTTAATCGACCTCTACCCGGCGCCGCAGACTGCCGACCTGGCGGCGAACTATGTCTACCAGTCTCCGGCGCCGACCAACTGGCGCAAGTTCGATGTCCGTACGGACGTAAACCTCGGAGCGAAGGACAATTTCTTCTGGCGCTTGAGCAAACAGAACCAGACCGTCCCGGCGGCGCTGAACCTGCCGCCTCCCGCGTACGGCGGCGGCTCTCTGGACCAGTCCACGGAAGGCATCAACACGGGGGCCACGTGGAACCACATCTGGAAGCCGGACCTGATCATGTCCATCCGGGGCGCCTGGAACTACGGATTCTTCACGCGCGACAATCCCGCGCAGACCAAGGGCGAATTGTTGAACCGCAAGTACGGGATCAAGGGCGGCAACGACACCGTCCCGGGCGGCTTCTCCCAGATGAACATCACAGGGTACCGGGCGTTGGGCATCGGCGCCAACAACCCGGTGGCCCGCGATTCGCAAAACCGGCAACTGGCGGGCGACCTCATCTGGATACGCGGCGCGCACACCCTGAAGGCGGGCGCCAACTTCCTCCGGCCGCAGAACAACATCTTCAACATCCGCAACGAGGTGATCGGACCGATCCAGTTCAACGGCCGCTACACGAAGGACGGCATGGCGGACTTCCTGCTGGGCAGGGCGAGCCAGGTCACCTGGAGCACCAGGTTACAGGTAAATCTGCGCATGTGGAACGACGCGGCGTTTATCCAGGACGACTGGAAAGTCACCCCCAACCTGACCGTGAACCTGGGACTTCGTTACGAGGTCGTGCTGCCTTTCCTCGACAAGCGCGACCGCATGGGCGTGTTCGATATCTGGACGAACCCCGCCAGCCCGCGCCTCATCAAAGCCGGACAGGACGGTTCGGACCGTTACAACCGGGCGATGATCGCCACGGACAAGAACAACTTCATGCCCCGGATCGGCTTCGCGTACAAACTCGGCACGAAGACGGTGGTGCGGTCGGGCTATGGGATTTTCTACGCGTTGATGGAGCCGTACGGCGACGCCGAATGGCTGATCGGCAATCCGCCGGACGCATTCGGCGTGGTGATGACTTCCAGCCTCACGGTGCCTGCGATGACTCTCGCGGCGGGGCCGCCTCCGGGCGCCTTCACCCTCGCCAGGGCCACGGGCGTCACGCTCAGTTCCATCGACCGGGGCGCCATCACTCCTTACGCGCAGCAGTGGAATTTCAACATTCAACGCGAACTCGGCGCGGACTGGATGGCCGAGATCGGGTACGCGGGCAGCAAGGGCACGCACGTCGAGAGGCGGTACGACGCCAACTATGCGCCCCCGGGCGAGGGCAACCCCGATCTGAGGCGTCCCTTCCGTTCGGCAGTGATCCCCGGGACCGACCAGCGGATCGCGGTGGGGGCGACCTATGGCTACCGTTTCAACGGCAACAGCATCTACCACGCCCTGATTACGCGCGTTGAAAAGAGGTTTTCGCAAGGGTTCACGCTGCTGACCTCGTACACCTGGTCCAAAGCCATCGGGGATGTGTGCGGCAATGCCGCTTCCGGAAACACCACGGACTGCGGTTTTCAGGACGCGCGCAACATGCGCGCCGAGCGGTCCGTGGATAACATCCACATCCCGCACCGGTTCGTACTCAGTTCCGTTTACGAACTGCCGGTGGGCAAGGGCCGGCACTTCGGGGCGCGGATGCCCAGGGTTTGGGACGCGCTGTTCGGGGGCTGGTCGATCGGAAGCATCGTGGTGACGGCTTCGGGCCAGCCGTACAATGTAGTCAATTCGGGGAATCCGGCCAACTCGGGCACGTTCGACATCGTGAGCCGCCCGAACGTGACCGGTAACCCTTACGCCGCCACCCGGACGCTCGATCAGGACTTCAACACCAGCGTGTTCGTAGCGACGCCGCCGTACCAGTTCGGAAATGCGGGACGCAACATCCTGCGCCAGCGGAGCTTCTTCAACTGGGACTTTTCCACCAACAAGACCTTCCGCCTGGTGGAGAGTGTCAAGCTGCAATTCCGCTTCGAGGCGTTCCACTTCACCAACACGCCGCGCTTTGGACAGGCCGGCGGCGTTCTGGGAACCGCGACTTTCGGCAAGATCACGGGGGCGGGCACGCCACGCAACCTGCAATTCGGGCTGAAGCTGGTGTGGTGAGGGCTACGCGGGAGCGGCTACCGCGCGGCGCAGCCGCTCCATCTCGGCCTGCATTTCGGCGAGGACCCGGCGCGATCCGGCGCTGCTCGCAAGGTTCTGAAGCTCGTACGGATCGCGCTCCAGGTCGTACAACTCGTCCATGCCTTTCAGTTCGGTGTAGCGGATGTACTTCCAGCGGCGGGTGCGCACGGCGTTATAGCCCATGTTGCGGACGCGCGCCATCACGGTATCGGAGAAGTACTCCACCAGGAACGATTCACGCCAACCGGCCGCGCGGCCTTCCAGCAGCGGGCGCAGCGAGCGGCCGTTGATGCCGCGCATCGGGGGCGCCGATGCGTAGTCAAGGAAGGTGGGCGCCACATCGACGTTGAGCGCGAACCCGTCTACCGCGGTGCGCGGCTTCACCTCTCCGGGGTAGCGCAGGAGCAGCGGGATGCGGATGGACTCCTCGTAAGCCAGGCGCCGCTCCTCGCTGAGCCCGTGTTCGCCGTAGAAATAGCCGTTGTCTCCCGCGAACACCATGATGGTGTTGTCCAGTTCGCCCTTGCGCCGGAGCGCGTCGAAGATCTGCCCCACGCCTTCATCCACCGCGGCCAGCAGGCGGAGGCGGTTGCGCACAATCTCATCGCCGGTGCCGGTTTTCGGACCGAGCGGCGGCAGACCGCCGATTTTGCGCATCAGCGCGGGCTTGTCGGTGGGGGCGACGCCGTAGTTGCGGCGGCGCGGCAGAGACGCGCCTTCGTAGAGGCGCGCGTGCCGCGGCGCGGGCGTGAACCCGCCGCCGTTGATGGGAACCATGCTGCCGTCGGCGTTCTGTTTGACATTGGGGTGCAGCGCCTTGTGAGCCACGTAAAGCACGAAAGGCTTCTGCCGCGGGCGCTCGATGAACTTCACCGCGTAATCGTTGAAGATGTCCGTCACGTAGCCGCGCACGCGGCGCGCCTTGCCGTTCTCATTGATCTGCGGATCGAAATACTCGCCCTGGCCGCGGACGCTCACCCAGTGGTCAAAGCCGGGACGCGGCGAATCGTCCAGACCCATGTGCCACTTGCCGACGTAAGCGGATTCGTAGCCGGCCTCGCGCAGCAGGCGCGGGAACGTGATCAACTTGTGGCTGGCCGGAGAGCGGTCGGTATTATCCACAATTCCGTGTACGGTAGCGTACTGTCCGGTGAGGAAACTGGCGCGGCTCGGCGAGCAGATCGGGGTGGTGATGAACGCGTTGCGGAAGGTTGCGCCCTCGGCGGCGATGCGGTCGATGTTCGGCGTGCGAACGAAGGGATGGCCGGTGCAGCCGAGGTCGTCCCAGCGCACGTCGTCGCCGAGAATGAAGATGATGTTCGGCCTGCGCCGCTGAGCCAGCGGGGCGGCCGTGAGTTGAAGTGCGGTGCGTCGTGTCATGGATTCAAGCCCTCGAAGAGGTCCTTCTCGCGCCGGCCGGCGGGCGGCGGCACGTCGCCCATCGCCAGCCGCAAATACGAGCGTCCGGCGAGCGTCGCGCGGTTCATCGCGTCCATCTCTTGCATGCGCGCGTCGTCCCACTGGGTCTTGTGGCAGCGGATGGAGCGCCCGGCCGCGTCCAGGAACCCGCGGACGTCGATCTCGGCGGTGATGAACTCGCCGCTCACGGTGTGGAAGGGCCGGCGGCGCCCGCCCGGCGCAGCGGAGAACAGCGCCTCGGGAAAGGTGAGATGGTACAGCTTGCGCGGCTTGTGCGAAAGCAGCCCGCGTTGCTGGAACACCTGCCACACGATGCTGTGGGTCACGCGGTGGTCCGGGTGTCCGGTCACGCCCTCGGGCCCCCACGTGATGACGATGTCCGGCTTCGTCTGCGCGATAATCTCGCGCAGGCGCCCGGCCACCTGTTCCATCACGGGAGGCGCGGAGATGCCCTGATCCTGGTAGCGAAGCAAGACCGGCGGGCGGATGCCCAGCGCGCGCGCCGAGCAGCGCAACTCTTCCTCGCGCGCCGCTCCCAGCTCGTCGCCCGCCAGGCGCGTGTTCGGGGTCGTGCCCTTCTGGCCCGAGGTGATCGCGACCACGTTGACCTCGTGTCCCGCGGCGGCATACTTGGCGAGCAGCGGGCCGGCGGCGGTTTCATCGTCGGGATGGCTGAAGATGGCGAGGATGGATCCCTTGCCCGCGGCCGTCAGCGGAAGCGACAGAACCACCAGCAACGCGAATCTCATTCCCGGCGTTCTCATTTGAAGCCTCCCGGATACCCGGTGGCCTCCATTTCCTTCTTCAGCAGATCGCGCATCTTGGCCAGCAGCCCCGCGGAGGCGGGATCGGCGGACAGGTTGCGCATTTCCAGCGGGTCCTGCACCAGGTCGTACAGCTCCTCGCAGGGCAACTCGCCCTTCATGGGGTAGGTGGGCTCGGTGCTGCCCATATCGGGGTAACGGATGTACTTGTGCGTGCGCGTGCGGATGCCGAACTGCGTCGGGTCGAAGGGGTAGGGCCTGTCCCAGTGATACTCGTACATCCAGTGGCTGCGGCCCTGCGGGTCCTTGCCCTCCAGCGCGGGCTTCCACGAGCGGCCCTGCATCTGCGCGGGACGCGGCAGGCCGGCGAAGTCGAGCATGGTGGGGGCCAGGTCGATGTTGAGAACCATCTGGTCGAATGTGCTGCCCGGCTTGATCATGCGCGGGTAGTGCACCAGGAACGGCACACGGATGGAATCCTCGTACATGGCGCGCTTGTCGTTGAGGCCGTGCTCGCCCGCGAAGAAACCGTTGTCGCTGCTGTAGACGATGAGGGTGTCGTTCAGCTCGCCGGTCTTTTGCAGATGCGCCATGAGCCGGCCCACGCTGTTGTCCACCGAGACCAGGCACGCTGCGATGTCGCGCTGGAACTGGCTGTAATTGTACTTCGCCAGCAGGCCATCGAGTCCGTGCCACGACTTGCGCCGGGCCTTGAGGTACGAGGGCCGTCCGTCGTAGGTGTCGTCCCAGGTGGGCGGCAGCGGCATGTACTCGTTCTTGAAGAGGTCCTTGTACTTCGGGTCGGGCTCGAAAGGGCCGTGCACCGCCTTATGGCCCACGAACATGGCAAACGGCTTGCTTCGGTCGCGCCTGGTCAGGTAATCGAGTGCGAATTCGGTGATGCGGTCGGTGATATAGCCTTCCGTCGGGGTTGGCTTCCCGTTGACAATGAAGCGGTTGTTGAAGTAGACCCCCTGGCCCGGGAAGCTGGCTACGAAGTCGCAGCCGCGGTCCTTGTCCATGAAGTTCGGGACGTGGACCTTGCCGACGTAGGCGGTGCCGTAGCCGGCCTGCTTCAGGTACTGGAACACGACGGGGACGTCATCGCGCAGCACGCTCTCGCGCGTGTTCTCGAACACTCCGGTGCGGTGCGGGTAGCAGCCGGTGAGGAAGGAGGAGCGGCTCGGCGAGCACAACGACGTGGTCACGAAGGCATTGCGGAAATTGGCGCCCTGCCGCAGCATGCGATCGAGGTTCGGCGTGCGCAGCCACGGCTGGCGGCCCAGCGCGCGAATGGCGTCGTAGCGCTGGTCGTCGGTGTAGATGAAGAGAAAGTTCGGGCGCTTCGCCGGCGCGGCGGCACGCGCGGCGAGCGTCACGGGAGCGAGTTGCAGAAAATTGCGGCGATCCATTTCATGCGTCCTTTGCAACGCCATCACCTTACCACAGCCGCCGGGGTATGATGACTCCTGATCGGAGGACGGAGATGAGCGATGCGCCCACGGTGCTGATTACGGACTTCATCCACGACGCGCTCGAGCCGGAGCGCGCCGTGCTCGCGGGGCTGGCCAATGTCCGCGCGCTCGATGCGAAGTGCGAGGAGGAACTGGCGGGCCGGATCGAGGACGCCCTATTCCTCATCGTCTATCACACCATCTCGGTGCGGAGGCCGACCATCGAGCGGCTCCGGCGATGCCGGCTGATCGTCCGCGGCGGCGTGGGCTATGACAACATCGATTGCGACTCGGCCCGCGAGCGGGGCATCCCCGTAGCCAACGTGCCCGCGTATGGAACCGAGGACGTGGCGGACACGGCCATCGGGCTGATGCTGGCCCTGACGCGCGGCTTCGCGCAGTTGAACTCCCGCATGCGCGACGGCGCGGACGCCTGGACCCACACCTACGCCGCTCCCCTGCACCGGCTGGCGGGACGCGTTTACGGCGTCATCGGCGCGGGGCGGATCGGAACCGCCGCCGCACTCCGCGCCAAGGCGCTGCGGATGGACGTCTGCATTTACGACCCCTACAAACCGGACGGCTACGAGAAAGCGCTGGGGGTGCGCCGGGTGGAAAGCCTGGAAGATCTGCTGGCCCAGTCATTCGCGGTCAGCCTGCATTGCCCGCTGACCTCCGAGACGCGTCACATGATCGATGCAGCCGCGATCGCATGCATGCCCAGGGGCTCCTACCTGGTGAACACCGCGCGCGGCGCCGTGGTGGATACAAGCGCGATACCGGCGGCCATCGAGAGCGGGCATCTCGCCGGCGCCGCCATCGACGTGCTCGAAAAGGAACCACCGCCGGCGGACGATGACCTGCTCCGGGCATGGCGCGACGCCAACCATCCGGCGTATCACCGCGTCCTGATCACACCGCATGCGGCCTTCTACACCGAGGAAGGCGCGACAGAGATGCGCGCCACCGCCGCCGACACCTGCCGCCGCATGATACTGGGGTTGCCCGTCCGCAGCATCGTGAATGCATAAGATATACCCATGCACGCCATTGCGCTTTTGCTCCTGCTGGCCGGCGAAGGATGGTGGATGCGCGAGCCGATCCGCTGGCTCCAGACCAACCTGCGCGAAACCGACGCCGCGCTGGACGCACGCCGCCTGGTGGACCAGGCGGCCGATTTTCGCGCCAACGTGCTGCACATCGGCATGGGCGGCATCGCGGCCTACTACACGCCGAAAACGGCCTTCCACTACCCGAGCCCTTATCTGCCCGCGGGAGCCGACCTGTTCGGCGGCGTGCTGCGCGAGGCGCACGCCCGCGGCATTCGTGTGATCGGGCGCTTCGACCTCAGCAAGACGCGCAAGGAGGTGTTCGACGCGCACCCCGAATGGTTCTTCCGCAAGGCCAACGGCGATCCCGTGGTCTACAACGGCCTGTACTCCACCTGCATCAACGGCGGCTACTACCGCGAGCAGGGTATGAAGATCCTGGCCGAGGCACTGGACCGCTACGACGTGGACGGGCTGTTCTTCAACATGTTCGGCAACCAGTCGCGGGATTACAGCGGGAACTTCGTGGGCAACTGCCACTGCGCCAACTGCCGCCGCATGTACGGCAAGGAGCCTCCGGACGAAGCCGATGACGAATACCGGCAGTTCATGTTCCGCTGCTCGCGCGAGGTCGCGGCGGAGATCGGGAAGCTGATTCATGCGCGGAGGCCGAACGCCGGCTACTTCAACTACCTGCACGAGCACACCGACGGCATCATGTCGGAGTCCAACACCGCCGTCTCGCGGCCGCTGCCGCTATGGCCGTACAGCGCCAGCGACAACGTAAACCGCGCGCGCAACAGCCAGCCGGGCAAAATGGCCGTGAACCTGTGCATGCAGTTCGTGGATTACGCCTGGCGCTTCGCCACGGCGCCGCCGCGGGAGATCGCGCTGCGCCTCTGGCAGAACCTGGCGCACGGCGGCGCGCTGGCGTTCTCGGTGAACGGCACGCTCGACCAGCAGGACCGGCAGGCGGTGGAAGCGGCGAAACCCGTGTTCCGCTGGGCCGCGGAGCACGCCGGGTTCTACCAGGGCCAGGAGAGCGCCGCCCGCGTCCTGCTGCTCGGCGGCGGAGGCAACGCGTATCGCGGGCTGTTCCGCCTTCTCACCGAGGAACACGTGCCGTTCGCCGTCTCGCAAAACCTGGACTGGATGGGGAAGCGCGAGTTCGACCTGGTGATCGCGGCGGACCGCGCGCCCGCCGCGCTGGCAGGCTACCGCGGGCGCTTGCTAATCGTCGGGCCGCAGCCGCCGGAATTCCCCGTGGCGCGCGTGGTGAAGAGGTGGAAGAACGTTCAGGGCTATTTCCGGGTGCGCGATCATGCCGCCTTCCCCTCCCTCGCGAACACCAGTGTCATCATGCTGAACGGGGACTACACCGAGGTGCAGGCTGATGGGCGGGCCGCCCTGACCTTCATCCCGCCCTCCATGATCGGCCCGCCGGAGAAGATCCACACCGACCAGGTGGACACCGGCAAACCCGGCATCGTCACCAGCGGGCAGGTCATGTGGATTCCCTGGGACCTCGGCGGGCTTTACTACCGCCACAGCCTGCCGGCGCACGCCGGGATTCTGCGGGACCTTCTCCCGAAGCGGCAACTGCGCACCAACGCCCACCCGCTGGTCGAGATGAGCCTTATGCGCCAGGGTTCCCGGCTGCTGCTGCACCTCATCAATATTTCCGGGCATTCCCAGACGGCGTATTTCGCGCCCGTGCCGTTTTTCGGCATCCGCATCGAAGTTGCAGGGCGGCACGCACGGGCGAGGAGCGTGCGCCATCCCCGCCAACTCGAGGTGGAGACGGGCGGCGGGTACTCGGCCTTCACGCTGCCGCGCCTGGACGATTACGAGGTGATCGTGCTGGAGTGACGCTACGGCGCAACCGGTTCGGCCACGGACTGCTGCTTGCGCGCGCGGATGAAGTAAGCGGCGCCGAGCGCGAACAGCACGATCGAAATCCACTGCGCCGCGTCGAGCGGGCCGCCGAACGGATTCGGCTGCTCGTGGAAACGCACGAACTCCACGGCGAAGCGCGCCACGGAGTAGAGCATCAGGTACAGGCTTATAATCGCCCCCTGGCGGTGCGGCTTGAGGAAGCGCCACATCAGAATGCCGAAAATCACAAGCTCCGCCAGCGATTCGTAAAGCTGCGTCGGGTGCAGGCTTACGCCCAGGGGCACGCCCGTCAGGTTGTTGGCCTGCGGGTTGCTGAACTTAACGGCCCACGGCAGATTCGTGGGGGCGCCCCAACAGCAACCGGCGGAGAAGCAGCCGAGCCGCCCGATGCCGTGCCCCAGCGCGATGGCGGGGGCGAACACGTCGGCGGTGCGAAGGGGGGGCAGCCGCTTGCGCCGCATGTACAGCCAGGCCACGATGAGCGCGGCGATGAGCCCGCCGTAGAACACGCCGCCGGCCTGCAAACTCGCGAGCGAAAAGATCTCGCCGGGGTTTTCAATGTAGTAGGGCAGATCCACCAGGAACATCATCAGCTTGGCGCCCGCAATGGCGGAGAGCGCGCAGTAGATGCCCAGGTTCATGGCCGCCTCCGGATCGAGCCCCGCGCGGCGCGCGAGCCGCGCGGCGAGCCACAGTGCCGCCAGAAACGCCAGCGCGACAAGCACGCCGTAAGTGTGCAGGTAAGGGATGTGAAACAGATCCGGTAGCATCAGGTTCGCGCCGTCTCGCGTTTTGGCTTGAGCATTTCGATGACCAGCAGCCCGCTGCCGATCACGATGGCGGAATCGGCTACGTTGAACGTCGGCCAGTGATAGCTTCCCACGTAAAATTCCAGAAAATCCGTGACGTACCCCCACGCCAGGCGATCGAAAACATTGCCTCCCGCGCCGCCGAGCACCAGCGCCAGGCCGGTCCTGGTCAAGCGGTCGAGCCGGGGCGCCTGCCAGAGCATGGCCGCCACCACCGCCGCCGCCGCCAGCGAAAGCACGATCAGCAGCATGGTCCGCCACTCGGAGGTGGAGTCATTGAACAGCCCGAAAGCCACCCCGCGGTTCTGCGAGTGGACGATATCGAAGAAGCCCGGGATGACGCGGTAGGTATCCTCGAACCCGACACGGCTCTCGATGATCCACTTGGAGAGGCGGTCGAGCGCAGCCACCGCGGCGGCCAGTCCGTAGGCTTTCAGGCGGGCGTCAGCCATTCACAATCTCGTGCACCACGCCGGCGCACGCCGCGCACACTGTGGGGTATGCGGGGTCGGCGCCGACATCGGCGGCATACTTCCAGCAGCGTTCGCACTTCTGTCCGCCGGCGCGTTCCACCTGCACGGCGAGCGCGTCCGGCGATGGCGCCAGGCTGACCGCGGAAACAATGAAGAGGGTGGGAAGTTCGCCGCCGTACTGCTCCAGCAGCGGGTAGATGTCGCCGGGCGCGGAGAGCCGCACATGGGCTTCCAGCGGCGCGCCGATGAGCTTGCGGTTGCGCGCGTCCTCCAGGCTTTTCAGGACTTCGTCTCTCACTTCCATGAGACGGTCCCAATTGGCCGCCCGTTTCCGCGACGCATCCGAGATGCCCGCCGTAAGCTCTTCGGGCGACGGAAACATTTCGAGATGCACGCTCCGGCCCTGTTGGAAGTGGCCCCAGACCTCCTCGGAGGTGAAGCTGAGGATGGGGGCGGCCAGCCGGGTGAGTGCGTGGCCCAGGCGGTATAGGGCGGTTTGCGCGCTGCGCCGCGCGCGCGACCGCGGCGCGGAGGTGTACAGCCGGTCCTTCAACACGTCGAAGTACACCGCGCTGAGATCCACGGTGGCAAAGTCGTAGAGCGCGTGGTAGACCTTATGGAATGCGAACTCGTCGTACCACTGGAGGCACCGGCCCACCAGTTCCCCGGCGCGTAGCAGGATCCACTGGTCGATCTCGGCCAATTCATCGCCCGGCACGGCATCGGCCGGGCCGAAATCGGCCAGGTTGCCGAGAATGTACCGAAAGGTGTTGCGCAGTTTGCGGTAAGCGTCGGTAAGGCGCGTGAGGATGGTCTGGGAGAGGCGCACATCCTCGTTGAACTCCACCGAGGACGCCCACAGCCGGAGCACTTCCGCGCCGTGACGCTTGATGATCTCCTCGGGCTCGATCACGTTGCCGAGCGATTTGTGCATCGCGCGGCCCTCTCCATCGAGCACCCACCCGTTGAGCGCGCAGGCGCGGTACGGCGAGCCGCCCTTCACGCCCACCCCGACCAGCAGCGAGCTATGGAACCAGCCGCGATACTGATCGCCGCCCTCCAGGTAAAGGTCCGACGGCCAGGAGAGTTCGCTGCAATCCGTGAGCACGGCCAAGTGGCTGGAGCCCGAATCGAACCAGACGTCGAGAATGTCGCTCTCCTTTGAAAACTCCGCGCCGCCGCACTTGGCGCACGTGGTTCCCGGCGGAATGAGCTCGGCCGCGGAGCGTTCGTACCACACGTCGGCGGTGTGCTCGGCGAACAGCCGCACCACCCCGTCCAGGATCTTGCGATCGGTCAGCGGCTCGCGGCAGCGGTCGCAGTAGAAGACGATGATGGGCACGCCCCAGATGCGCTGGCGCGAGATGCACCAGTCCGGGCGCGTGGCGATCATGTTGGAGATGCGCTCCTCGCCCCAGAAGGGCATCCAGCGGACCTGGCGCACCGCCTCCAGCGCGTCCTGCCGGAAGTTGTTGCGGTCCATGCCGATGAACCACTGCTCGGTGGCGCGGAAAATGGTCGGCTTATGGCAGCGCCAGCAGTGCGGGTAGCTGTGTTCCACCTTTTCGGAGTGGAGCAGCGCGCCGCGTTCGCGCAAGATGTCGAGCACGATGATGTTCGCGTCCCACACGGTTTTGCCGAGCAGCACGGAGGGCAGCTCGCCCGCCGCGCCTTCGGCCGGAAAGAAGCGGCCCGCGGCGTCCACCGGGCAGTAGGTGGGGATGCCGTACTGGTTCGCCACCAGGTAGTCCTCGTGGCCGTGGCCGGGCGCGGTGTGGACGGCGCCGGTGCCCTGTTCCAACGTGACGTGGTCCGCCAGAATGCCGAGCGAATCGCGATCCAGGAAGGGATGGCGGAATACGGCGCGCTCGACCGCCGTGCCGGGAAAGCGGGCGACAATCTGGTAATTCTCCCAGCCGCAGTTCTTCGCGGTGGCTTCAAGCAGGCCTTCGGCGACGAGGTACACCTCGCCCGCCGCGTCCACCGCCGCGTAGTCGAACTTGGGGTGATACGCGATGGCCATGTTGGCCGGGATGGTCCAGGGCGTGGTGGTCCAGATGAGCCCGTAGACTTTGCGTCCGGCCAGCGCCGGGTCGATTTTGGCGGGATCGGAAACCAGCGGGAAGCGCACCCAGATCGACGGGCTGGAGTGGTTCTCGTACTCCACCTCCGCCTCCGCCAGCGCCGTGCGGTGGAACAGGCACCAGTGCACCGGCTTCATGCCTTTGTACACGTAACCGCGGTCGAGGAACTCCACAAACGCGCCGGCGATGACGGACTGGTACTGCGCGCTCATGGTGAGGTAGGGACGGTCCCAGCGGCCGAGAACGCCCAGGCGCTTGAAGTCCCTGCGCTGGATGTCCACGTATTTTTCGGCGTACTTGCGGCAGGCCGCGCGGATTTCCGGCGCGCTCATCTTCGCCTTGCGCGGGCCGAGCTCGGCGTCCACGCGGTTCTCGATCGGCAGCCCGTGGCAGTCCCAGCCGGGCACGTAAGGCGAATCGAAGCCCGCCATGGTCTTGGACTTCACAATGAAGTCCTTCAGCATCTTGTTGAACGCGGTGCCGAGGTGGATGCGCCCGTTGGCGTAAGGGGGGCCGTCGTGCAGGATGTAGGTGGGCCGGCCCGCGCGGGCGCGCCGGATCTGGCCATAGAGGTCTTCCTGTTCCCAATGCGCCAGCAGCTTGGGCTCGAGCTGCGGCAGGTTGGCTTTCATGGGGAAGCTTGTGCGAGGCAGGTTAACAGTCTGCTTGAGGTCCACTTTTTCCATTTCGGGGGATATTACCATCGTACACGATCGAGGGGCGTTGTTTGTGCGGAGCGGTACAGGGGCCCCTCGTGCGGGCGTACCCGGCCCGCGGCTGGCGGCGTCCATTGGGCGTGACAATGGATGTCGTCTACTTCAGCGCCGGGTGCTTGATGCTGGCCCTGCTGCTGATCGGGACCGTGGGCGACCTGGTCAAGCGAGAATAGGCGCGGGTTTCCCAGCGGCGTCCCGTATCAGAACATCGGCGGCTTGACGCGCGCCGCCGCCACCAGGGGAGCATTCAGAAAATCGATGAACCGCGACATCACGCGAAAGCGCGCGAGCACTTCGCGAAAGAGCTTTGGCGTGGACGCCATGGCGGGATCGAGCAGTACGTAGTACAGGTACTGCTTGAACTTCACCAGGTCGGCGGCGGGGTGGCCGGCTGGCCAGCCCTTCGGCACGCGGGAAAGCCGGTCTCCCTGAAGTTCGCCCATCAGCCGGCGCAGAGCACCGTCGCCGGCGATGCGGCGGAACTCCTGGTGGCGCCGGGCGATGTGGTCGCGCACCAGCCGCAGGTTGTCCGGAGGCGGCAGATAGATTCCGCCCGCGACCTCGATTTCGTGCGGTGAAACGCTGAAGTAGTAGCCCGCCATGGTGTGCTTCACGCTGCCGCGGCGGAAGAACGACGCTGCCACGTGGGTCTTGTAGGGGGTCTTATCGCCGCTGAACCGCACGTCGCGGTAGATGCGGTACATGGCCTTGCCGGGGTCGGTGACGTAGGCGGGGGCGAAACTCATCATCCCGGCGTTGAGCGCCTCGATCAGCTCGATCATGGGGCGCTTCACCGCGTCCTCGTAGATCTGTTTGCGCGGCAGGAACCACTCGCGGTCATTGTGGCGCGCCAGGCTGCGGAAGAACGTCATGGCTTGCGGGGGAAAGCCCGCGAAGGCGGTGGGCATATAGCCTCCGATATAATAGAAAATAATGCTTTCTGCCGAAGAGACGCGTTCGCGCCTCGCCGGAATACCCAATCTAACCGTTTCCACGGACACGCCGCTGGCCCTTTACACGCGGTTCGGCATCGGCGGGCCCGCGGACATCTACGCGGAAACGTCGGACGAGTCCGCGTTTCTGGCGGCGCTGGCAGCGCTCGCCGGCGGTCCTCTGCCCTGGATCGCCATCGGCGGGGGCACCAACCTGATCGTTTCCGACGACGGCTACCGCGGGGTGGTGCTGCGCTTCGTCTCGGCGCGGATCGACGTCTCCGGGAACCGCGTCTCGGCGGATGCCGGCGCGGCGCTTCCGGATTTGGTGGATTACACGGTGGATAGGGGTCTGGCGGGACTCGAGACGCTTGCGGGAATTCCCGGATCGGTAGGGGCGGCGGTCTACGGCAACGCGGGCGCCTACGGGCACTCCATTTCCGAGCGCGTGGTGCGGGTCCGGTTCTTTGACGGCGAACAAATCCGCGAATACGAAAATTCGGAGTGTGAATTCCGCTATCGCGAGAGTGTGTTCAAACGACGCAAGGACTGGGTGATTTTCGCCACGGAGCTTGAGATGATTCCGGGTGACGCGGCCGAACTGCGCCGGCAGGCGGAGGAGATCGTCCGGGTACGCAACCAGAAGTTCCCCCCCTCCATGAAGTGCGCCGGCAGCGTGTTCAAGAACCTGCTGGCGGCGGAACTGCCGCCCGCCGTGCTGGCCGAAGTCCCGCCGAAACTGGTGCGGGAGGGCAAAGTCCCGGCCGCGTGGTTCCTCGATCAGGTTGGAGCTAAAGGTCTTAAAATCGGGCGCATAGAGGTGGCGGCGTATCACGCCAACCTGATCTTCAACGCGGGCGGCGGCGTCGCGCGGGACCTGTGCCGGCTGATCCGGGACCTGAAGGCGCGGGTGCGGGCGCGGTTTGGAATCGAACTCGAGGAAGAGGTGCAGTATGTGGGATTTTCGGCCGCCTACACTTCCACATAGTGGTCTTTCCCAAATTGTGGATTTCAAATGGCCATTCTGTGCGCCCGGCTGCCGGGAAAGGCGCGTACCGGTTGGCTTAGCAAGGAGTTACAGGCTGGCATTAAACGTGCTACGTCCGACATCCGGGGGTTGGTGTACCATTAGCGCCACGTGACGGCGGGAGGCATGCTTCAGGAACTGAAATTTCAGCTCTCCACGGCGATCCTGACGATTGCCACGATCGCCGCCGCCGTTTTTGCCGTCATCAATTTCCAGCAGCAATACCGCTTCCGTCTCCCCGAAGACAACGTGATCTGGGTGGACCGCCAGCAGGGCGTGGTCGCGCTGCACGTGCCGGCGGGAGGACAGGGAGCCAAGTTCGGGTTGCGCGACGGCGACCGGCTGCTGAAGATCAGCGGCGTGCAGATCGATCGCGCCATTGATGTGCCCCAGGTGCTGGTGCGCATCGGAGCGTGGCAGAAAGCGGACTACCTGGTTTCGCGCGACGGCGTGGAGGTGAAGATCACGGTGGTGATCGGGGCCACGCCCGTCGATCCCGCGGTGATGTACCTGTATGTGGTAGGCGCGGCCTACCTGATCATCGGCCTGTTCGTATATTTCCGCCGCGGGAGCGCGCACAAGGCGCGGCACTTTTATATCTTCTGCCTGGTTTCGTTCATCTTCAGCACCTTCCACTACACGGGTAAGCTGAACCCGTTCGACCAGGTGATCTATTTCGGCAACGTGATCGCGGGTCTGCTGGCGCCCACCATCTTCCTGCACTTCTGCCTGACGTTCCCGGAGCCGCTACCGTGGTTCCGCGGCAGGTTCCGGCTCGCCGCGGTTTACGCGCCCGCGGCGTTCATGATCGCCGTCTGGCTGGGAGTCAGCTCGGGCACGCTGCGGGCGGAGCTCTCGCCGGTGGAGATGAAGTGGCTGCTGGACCGGCTGTGGCTGCCGGCCATCACCATTCTGTACCTTGCGGGCGGCTTCGTTCTGACGGTGGCCTACCGCCGCGCCGAAGATCCGGTGGTGCGGCGGCAGTTGAAGTGGCTGCGCAACGGGACTTTCTGCGGCATCCTGCCGTTCGCCACGATGTACGTCGCTCCTTACGTGGCGGGTTTCCTGCCCGGCTCGTACCTGAAGCTCTCCGTGCTGCCGCTGGCGCTCATCCCCCTGACGCTGGCGTACGCCATCGTGCGCTACCGGCTGATGGACGTGGACATCATCTTCCGCCGCGGGTATGCGTACACGCTCGCCACGCTGTGCGTGCTGGCGGCGTTTTACGCCATCGTCTTCGGCCTGGCCAGCCTGGTGCAGAAGAATTTCAAGGACCTCGGCAACACCGGCCTGGTCACGGTGATGCTGATCACCGCGTTCCTGTTCCAGCCGATTCGCAACTGGATTCAGGAGCGGCTGGACAAGTTCTTCTACCAGGACCGCTACGACTACCGGCGCACGCTGGTGGAGTTTGCGCGCGAGCTCAGCGCGGAGACGGATCTGGACGCAATGCTCTCTTCGGTGGGGGAGAGGCTGCTTCAGACGCTGAACATCCGCCACCTGGTGTTTTTCCTGCGCGGGGAGCAGGGTTTCTATCTGAAATCCGTGATGGGGACTCCGCGCGGCACGATCGAAGGCGGCGAGCTGGACCTGAGTTTCCTGGACTGGAACCTGCCTCGGCCGTACATCTTTTTCGAGCGCACCCGGCACCAACTGGACGCGGTTTCGCGCGGTTGGCCGCCGGCGGTGCGGCGAACCATCTCCGCGCTCGATCTCACCTACTACGTACCATGCACGGTGCGAGGCAGGACCATCGCCTATCTCGGCGTGAGCCGCACCACGGACGGCGACTTCCTCTCCACGGTGGACGTGGAACTGCTGCAAACGCTGGCCGGATACGTGGCCATCGCCATCGAGAACGCCACCCTGTACGCGTCGCTGCAATCGAAGGTCGAGCAATACGAGCGCCTCAAGGAGTTCAGCGAGAACATCGTCGAGTCCATCAACGTGGGCATTCTGGCGGCGGACCTGAACGACCGCGTGGAGAGCTGGAACACGCAGATGGAGAGCTTCTTCGGCATGCCGCGCGAGGAGGCGGTGGGCAAGACGCTGGGCGAGTTGCTGCCGCGCGATCTGGTGGAGCAGTTCGACCGCGTGCGCGGGGAGACGGGCATCCACCACGTCTACAAGTACGTGCTGCGCCCCGCCTCGATACCCGCGGTGGCGCGCGGGGGCGGCAATGGAAACGGCAACGGGCACGGCTCGCCTTCGGCCTACCGCGAATCCACGCTGAACATCGCCATCGCGCCGCTGGTTTCCAAGGACCTGGAACAGATCGGGCGGCTGATCATCTTCGACGACGTCACCGACCGCACGGAACTGGAGCAGCGGCTGGTGCAGGCGGACAAGCTCTCGAGCATCGGCCTGCTGGCGGCCGGCGTGGCCCACGAAGTGAACACGCCGCTGGCGGTGATCTCGACTTACGCTCAGATGCTCGCCAAGCAGGTAGCCCACGACGATCAGAAGTCGCTTCTGCTGGAGAAGATCGCCAAGCAGACCTTCCGCGCGAGCGAGATCGTCAACTCGCTGCTCAACTTCTCCCGCACTTCGAGCACCACCATGACCGAGGTGAACCTGAACCGGACGGTGCAGGAGACGCTCTCGCTGCTGGAACACCAGCTTCAGAAAGCGGGGGTGAGGGTGGAGACCGAATTGGAGCCGGGCCTCGCCCCGGTGCAGGGCAACCCCGGGAAGCTCCAGCAGGTTTTCCTCAACCTGTTCCTGAACGCGCGGGACGCGATGGAGACCGGCGGCGTGCTGCGTGTGCGTACGTGGACCGGCGAGCACGGCGCCGCGGTGGAGATTTCCGACAATGGCCCCGGCATCCCGCCCGAGTACCTGCACCGCATTTACGATCCGTTCTTCACCACCAAGTCCAGCCGCAAGGGCACGGGCCTGGGGCTTTCCGTCACTTACGGAATCATCCAGGAACACGGGGGCTCGATTCGCGCTTCCAACCGGGCCGGCGGCGGGGCATGCTTCCTGATCGAACTGCCATGGGCTAAAGTAGGTTCCAGGAAGCCGGTTCATGCCGTCTGATACAACTCCCGCCGATCTGTCCAAAGGCAACATCCTCGTCGTGGACGATGAAGCCGACATCCGCGAAAGCCTGGAGGCGCTGCTGTCGCTCGAGGGCTACACGGTGGACCTCGCCGCCAATGCCAGGGAAGGCATACAGAAGCTGGAGAAGCGTCCCTACGACCTGGTTCTGCTCGACCTCATGATGCCCGACCGCTCGGGCATGGACGTGCTGAAAGAGTTGCGCGAGCGCGACCGCGAAACGCCGATTTTCATGATCACAGCGTACGGCTCGGTGGAGCGCGCGGTTGACGCGCTGAAACTGGGCGCCAACGACTTCTTCCCCAAGCCCTGGCAGAACGAGAAGCTCGTCATCGAGATCGAGCGGGCCATCTCCAGCCGCCGCCTGGAATCGGAAAACACGCAGCTCAAGCGCGCGTTAAAGCAGCGCTACTCGTTCCCCAACATCGTGGGCAAGAGCGAGCGCATGCAGCGCATGCTGGACCTGGTGGGGCAGGTGGCTCCGACGCGCTCCACCGTGCTGATTACCGGGGAGACCGGCACGGGCAAGGAACTGGTGGCCAAAGCCATTCACACGCATTCGCCGCGCGCCGACCGCATGTTCGTGCCGGTGAACAGCGGATCGCTTTCGCCGGAGCTGCTGGAATCCACGCTATTCGGCCACGTACGCGGCGCCTTCACCAGCGCCGTGGCCAACAAGAAAGGTTACTTCGAAGTCGCCAACGGCGGCACCATCTTCTTCGACGAGATCGGAAACGTCGCCCTGGATACCCAGGTGAAGTTGCTGCGTGTGATTCAGGAGCGCGAGTTCACGCCTCTGGGCTCCACCGAACCCCAGAAGGTGGATATTCGGATCATCGCGGCCACGAATGCCGATCTGCGCAAACTGGTGGAGGAAGGCAAATTCCGGGAAGACCTTTACTACCGGCTCGACGTGATCAACATCGCGCTGCCGCCGTTGCGCGAGCGCAAGGAGGACATCCCGCCCCTGGTGGCGCATTTTTTCGACAAGTACTGCCGCGAGAACGAGAAGTTCCTTGATTCGCACGGCCGGTCCGTTCTGGCCTTCCAGCCGGAAGCGGTGCAGATCCTGATGGAGCACACCTGGCCGGGCAACGTGCGGGAACTGGAGAACGTGGTGGAGCGCGCGGTGGTGCTGGCCACGCAGCCGGAGGTGCCCGCAGACGTGCTGCCCGACCACCTTTTGCAGGCCGTGGGCGTGCGGCTCAGGCGCGGCGACAGCGGTCCGCTGCCGCCCGACGCCTCGCTGTTCGAGATCGTCAACGATTTCGAGCGCCGTGTGATCATGGAGCGGCTGGAGCAGTGTAACTGGAGCCAGACGGAAACCGCGGAAAGCCTGCATGTGCCGCTTTCCACGCTCAACCAGAAGATCAAGCGGCTGGATATCAGGATCAGGAAGAAGTCCGAAGGCGCCTGAACCGGGAGCCTTGGGCCGGAGTTGACGGGCTACTGCCGGGCCGCCGCGGAGCTGACCGCGGGGTCCGGCGCTCCGGCTCCGATCTCGAAACGCTCGATCACCCGCCCATCCAGCGCCACGGCCTGAAACACGACCCGGCCGTCTTCCACCTTCACACTCACGTAGTGCTCGATGCTTTCGACCTTCACGGTCATTCCGGGGATCGGCTGATCAACCGGGTTCAGCGGCGCGCCGCCTCCGCCCGTGATCACGTAGTGCACACCGTTCTTCACGTGGTGCTGGTAAGTGTGGTCATGGCCGGACAGGACCGCGCTCACCTTGTACTTTTCGAACAGCGGCACCAGCGAGAGCGCTTCCTTGCTCATGTGGCTGGCCTTCTGGTACGCGGTGAACGGGGGATGGTGCATGACCACGAAACGCGACGGCGCCTTCTGATTGCGGGCCAGGTCTTCCTCCATCCAGCGCACCTGCTGGCTCCAGAACCGGTCGCGAGCGGCGTTGTTCAGGGAAACGTTGGCCACATCGCTATTCAGCAGCGTGAAATGGGCGCCGCCCCAATCGAAGGAATAGTAAGGAGTGGTGACGTCGAAGAATTCGTGAAACCGCGCGTTATTGCGCTCGTGGTTGCCCAGAACCGGGAAGAACACGGTCTTGCGCAGCATTTCGCGCTCGATGCCGAAGAACACCGGCCACTGGGCCATGTCGTATCCGTCGGTCACCAGGTCGCCGGTGTGCAGTACGAAGTCGGGGTTGACGGCCGCAATCGCCTGGACGACGCGGCGGTGCAGGTCGTGCCGGGTACGGGTATCTCCGAACACCACGAATTCGAATTTCGCGGCGCCTGCGGGCGGAACTTTGAAAGCGCCCTTGCCCTCTTCTCCGGGAAACGCCTGGTAGTGCACGGTCGTGCCGGGTTTCAGGCCGGTCAGGGGGACCTTCAGGCTGTGCAACACCGGAATGGCGCGGTCGAGCTTGGCGGGGTCGGTCCCCACCTTCACTTCGGACTCCTGTTCCACCCACGCGATGGTCGCGGGCCGGCCGCCCGGAAACACCACATACGGCCCGCCAATGACGTGCCCGCCAAAAAGCGCGCCTGCGGCGCACACAAACAGCGACAGCATCCCTGAAGCATTCATGATTACCTATTAAAACACGATTGCGGAACCTTCCGCGCGGCGGTTGCGTATGCTGGAGAAGGCCCTCATATGAAGACTGGCAAGATACGGCGGGGCGGCGCGCTGGCGGCGGTTTTGATTGGGATCGCGGCCGTGGCGGCACTCTCGGTGGCGGGGCTCATTCTGTTCGGCGCGTGGTTCTCCAGCCACACGCATGTGGTGGAATCGAAGGGAAGAGTCAATGTGGAAACGCCATTCGGCTCCGTGCGTGTCAAACGGCAGGCCGGCGTGGACGCGCGCCTCTTTGGAGTTCCGGTCTACCCCGGCGCCACGCGCAATGACGACCATCGCAAGGTGGCCAGCGTGGAATTCGACTTCGGCGACGACCACAAAGAGCTGACCATTGTGACGGCCGAGTACACCACTCCGGACCCGGCCGAAAAAGTAGTGGACTTCTACAAAGCCAACCTGACCAAGTGGATCGTCAGGCGCAGCCGGCACGGCGGCTGGGAACTGCGCGTGAATGAGCACGGGAACGAGCGCGTGGTGGTGATTCGGGAACGGGGAGGCGAGACCCACATAGGGCTTGCTTCCATGGGAGAGCCTGCGGCAAACTGACAGTAGTCTCCTCATGCCCGAATATTGCACCTGCGGCGCCGAGTTGCCGCCCGACGCCCGCTTTTGCCACAAATGCGGGAAGCCGCAGGGCGAACAATCCATGCTCGCGCCGGAACCCGAAGCCCCTCGCGCCGAACCCCCACCTCCGCCGCCTGCGGTCAGCTTTCGCAACCCCATCGCGGTTCGCGTCGGCTTCACCGTGGCCAGCGCCGCGGCCCTGCTGAGCTGGCTGCCGCTGGTGAATCTGGGATTCGTGATCTGGTGGACGCTGGCGGGCTTCTTCGCCGTCTACCTGTACAGGCGGCGCACCGGGCAGCAGCTCAGCATTCGCGGCGGCCTGCAAATGGGCTGGATCACCGGGATGCTCACGTTCGCGATCATGACGGTGCTGTTCACGGCCAGCATGGTGCCGCTGGCGGCCGCCAAGGGCGGCTTCTCCGCGGTGTTTCAACAGCAGATCCGGAGCATGGCCCAGAACGATCCGAACTTCGAGCAGGCCGCGCGGCTGTTTCAAACGCCGGCGGGCGTGGCAACCGTACTGATCTTCACGCTGGCGCTCTTCTTCGCCATGATCATGTTTCTATGCACTGCGGGCGCGGCTGTGGGAGCGAAGTTGATTGGCCGCGGCGGCTCGCCGCGGGCGGGCTACACCGCTTGACGATCGCCACCCCGGCGAAGATCACCGCCATCGCCACGGCTTCAACGGCGCCGAACGGCTCGCGGTAGAACACCCAGCCGAGAAGCATGGCAACGGCGGCATTCACGTAAGGATAAACCGACACGATCGCCACCGGAAGCCGGTCCAGGGCGTAGGCGTAGGCGCTGTATCCCACGATGCTTCCGAAAAACACGAGGTACAGCATGGCCCCTGCGCCTCGCACGCTCCAGTGGAGAGCGTGCCCGGGGAACAGCATCACCAGCGGGATGAACGCCAGGCCCGCGGCAAGCTGGTGGACGGCGCCGGCGACGATGGGGTGCGCTCTGCCATCGCCCCGGCGCTGGTAGATGGAGCCGAACGACCAGCCCAGCATCCCGAGTTGCAGCAGACCGAAGCCGGCGAGCAGGGCGGTGTCGAAGCGGTTTGCCTCCAGGCCGGGCAGAAACAGCAGCGCGGCGCCCGCCAGCCCCACGACCATCCCCGCGATACTCGGAGCGTGCAGGCGCTCGCCGCCGGGCAGCGCCGCCTCCACGCCGACCATCCAGAACGGAGAAATGGTCAGGATCAGCCCCGCCACGCCGCTCGGGATGAGTACCTCCGCATACACCAGCGTCCCGTTTCCGATGCCCAGGGTAAGGACACCCGCGAGCGCCGTGCGCCACAACTCGCGGCCGCGCGGCAGGTGCGCTCCGCCGGCCCGCGCAGCGACCACCATGAGGGAACCCGAGACCAGGTAGCGTACGCACACCAGCATCAGGGGCGGGAACGTCTCCAGCGCCATGCGAATGGCCAGATATGTGGTGCCCCAGAAAACGCACACCGCGGCCAGAGCCGTGTACGCCCTGAAATGCGGATGGTTGCGCAACTTTCAGGGTAACAGACGGCTTCGATGCGCCGCCCGGATGAGGGGCAGGTGAAGCCGCCTGCCCCGCCAACGAGCCAGTACAATATAGATTTGATCGTCACCCTTACCATTAACCCGGCCATCGACCGCACGGTGACCGTGGACCGCCTGGCCTTCGAGGATCGCTCCTACATCCTCTCCACCAGCGAATCGCCGGGTGGGCGGGGGATCAACGCCTCGTGCGTGATCCATTCCTTCGCCGGGTGCACGCTGGCGGTGGTCACCATCGGCGGTGAGACCGGCCAGCGGCTGGAGGCGCAGCTTCGCGGCTGCGGCTTTCCCGTCGCGGCGGTCCCCATCCGCAACCAGATCCGCACCAATCTCACCATCACGGACAAGCACGGCCTCACGGTGAACCTGAACGAGGCCGGCCCCCGGCTGGACAAGCAGGAGGTCTCCCGGCTGGAGAAGATGGTGCGCAGCAAACTGGACGGCGCCGGCTGGCTCATGCTTTGCGGCAGCCTCCCGCCCGGCGTGCCTCCGGGCATCTACGCCAGACTCATCGCCATGGCGCGCCAGAAGAAGGTCAAGACCATGCTGGACACCGACGGCGAGGCCTTGCGCGAGGGCATCGACGCGCGGCCCACGGTGGTGACGCCCAATCAGCAGGAAGCCGAGCGGCTGTTGAGCCGCGCCCTGCTGACACGCATGCATTTTCTGGATGCCGCGGACCGCATTCGCGCCATGGGAGCCGAATCGGTGGTTCTCTCGCTGGGAAGCCGCGGCGCGATTGGCGCTTTCGAATCGGGCATGCTGGAGGTGCTGCCGCCGCGCATCGACGCGGTCTGTCCCATTGGCGCTGGCGACGCGCTCGCCGCCGCGTACGTCTGGGCCATCTCGCGGAATCCCGATACCGCCGACGCGGTGCGCTGGGGCGTGGCCGCGGGTACGGCCTCCGCACGCCTTCCCGGCATGCGCTTCGCGAATCTTCAACAGACCACGGAAGTGTACCGGCAGGTGGAAGTGCGCCGGGTGGAATAGTGGAACCGGGGATCGCGCGCTCGGCCGGCGCCGTTTCCGCCGCCGTCGCGCTCAGCCGCCTGACGGGCCTGGCGAGGGAGATGGTCATGGCGCGCCTGTTCGGCGCGGGCGCGGTCTACGATGCTTACCTGCTCGGCTTCCGCATTCCCAACCTGACGCGCGACCTGTTCGCCGAAGGCGCGCTCTCTTCGGCGTTCGTGCCCTCGTTCAGCCGGTGCCTGGCGGGGAAAGGACGGCGCGAAGCCAATGAACTCGGCCAGCGGCTGGGCACCGTGCTGCTGCTCGCCGTGACTGTGATCTGCGCGCTGGGAATGCTGTTCAGCCCGCAGTTGGTGAGCGTGCTCGCGCCGGGCTTCGCCCGCGTGCCGGGGAAGTTCGAGCTTGCCGTCGAGCTGACCCGGATCATGTTCCCGTTCCTCGTGCTGGTAGCGCTGGCGGCGCAGGCGATGGGTATGCTGAACGCCGCGGGACGGTTCGGCGTCCCGGCGCTGGCTTCGGCGGTGTTCAACGTCTCGGCGGTGACGCTGGGGCTCGCCCTGGGCTTGGGCATGAGCCCGATCCATGCGATGAGCTGGGGCGTGGTGCTCGGCGGCATGGCGCAGCTACTGTGGCAGGCGCCTTCGCTGATGCGCTGCGGATTCACGTTCCGCCCTCGCTTCGATTGGCGCGACGCCGAGCTGCGCTCCGTGCTGCGGCTCATGGGGCCCGCCGTGCTGGGCAGCGCCGCCGTGCAGATCAACATCGTGGTGAACACCAATTTCGCGTCGTCCATCACGGACGCGGCCGGGCGGGTGATCGACGGCCCGGTGAGCTGGCTGGGCTACGCGTTCCGCTTCATGCAACTGCCCATCGGCATCTTCGGCGTGGCCATCGCCTCCGCCACGCTGCCGGTGATCTCGCGCAGCGCCGCGCTCGCCCGGACCGAGGAGTTTCGCTCCACGCTGGCGAGTTCGCTGGGGATGACGCTGCTGCTGACCATACCCTCCTCGGCAGGTCTCGCGGTGCTGGGCCAGAGCATGATCGCGGCGGTATATCAATCCGGAAAGTTTCAGAGCTTCGATACGCAACAGACGGCGCTGGCGCTGGCGGGCTACGCCGCCGGGCTGTCCGGCTACGCGCTGGTGAAGGTGCTCGCGCCGGCGCTTTACGCGCTGGGCGACGCGCGCACGCCGATGCTGGTCAGCATCGGCTCGATCGCGGTGAACCTGGCCGCGGCGTCGCTCATGGTGAAGCTCGCCGGCTTCGGGCACGTGGGACTGGCGCTCTCGACTTCGGTCAACGCGCTGTTCGCCGCCTGCGCTCTTTACCTTGCGTTGAGCGCGCGCCTGGGCGGCGTCGCGGGGCGGGCGCTGGTTTCGAGCGCGTGGAAAATCACCGCCGCATCGGCCGTGATGGGCTGCGCATGCTGGGCCGCCAGACGCGCGCTGATCGGATGGTCCGGCGATTCACGCTGGGCTCATCTGGGGGTGGTGGCCGTATGCGTTCCGGCGGGCGCACTGTTGTTCGCGGCTTGCGCGCGTGCGTTGCGCATACGCGAGCTCGCGGCCGCGCGGGACGCGCTGCGAATGAGGCGTGCTAAACTTTTTTAAAGAAATGCTTCCCGACTTGAAGTTGGCGGTGCGCTTGCAGGAAGTGGACAACCGCATCGCCGAGTTAACGCGCGAGGTATCCGCGCTCCCCAAACATATCTCCGAAATCGAGAAGAGGCTCACCGCGCACCAGCGCAAGCTGGAGGCCGATCGCGCGGCGCTGGCGGCCAATCAGAAAGACCGCAAGAGGCTGGAAGGCGAGATTCAGGTTTCCGAACAGAAGATCTCGAAGCTGCGCACTCAGATGCTGGACGCAAAAACCAACGAGCAGTACCGCGCGTTTCAGCACGAGATCGAATTCTGCGAAAAGGACATCAAGCGCGCCGAGGACCGCATCCTCGAACTGATGGGCGAATCCGAGCCGCTCGAGCGCAACGTGAAGGCCGCCGAGGAAGCGCTGAAGGCCGAAAAGGCCGAGGTGGAGGGCGAGAAGGACGAGGCCCGCCGGCGCACCGCCGCCGACAAGAAGAGCCTCGACGATCTGAACGGCGAACGCAAACAGATCGTCGCACGCTTGAATCCGGACGTCTATCGCAGGTATGAGCGCGTCCGCAAGAACCGCCGCGGCATCGGCGTCGCCGAAGCCACCGAGGGCCGCTGCGCGGTCTGCAATATGACGCTGCGGCTTCAGTTCCTTCAGGACCTGAAGAGAGGCGACCAGATCATGTGCTGCGAGAGCTGCGGCCGGATCCTCTTCTATACTCCGCCGGTCGAGGTCCAGGACCTGCCGGTGTGAGTCTTCCGGGCACACCCGGTGTGCCCGCAACGCCGCCTTCACCCCCGCCCCGCATCGGGTTTTCAATCACTTACGGCTGGCACGCCGCGTGCGTGTTTCGCAGTGAAAGGAGCACGCATCAAATGACATTCAAACGGTTGGGGCTGTTCCTGGCGGCAGCGCTGGCGGCAGGCTCTCTCGCCTTTGCGCAGATGGATGACCAGATGATGGGCAACGGCAACGGCCGCGGGCACGGAAACGGGAACCAATCCGAGAACCAGCAAGGCGCGGACGATACAAACTACGGTATCGGCTCGGCCGGCCAGGGCATGGCGGAAATGCTCTTCGGCCCGTCGGTGGGCGCCGATGGCATCGCCTACGTCTATCGCAGCGTGACGCCGCAGGGTTCCAACACTCCGCAACTGCAACTGGCAGGTTTCAACCCGGATGGCTCGGTGAAGTGGTTCGTTCCCATCACGGGCGGTGCGCCGTCTCTTCCGGTGGTGGGCAAGGATACCACCGGCGCCGTGCGCATTTACATCACCCTCTCGCAGCGCGGCATGGATTTCGCACCGGGACGGCGGATGGGCCAGGACGACGATGACAAGGCGGTGGCACAGAAATCGAAACTGCTGATCGTAGGGCCCGACGTGACCACGCTCAAGATCATTAGCACTACCGAGGTCGCCGCGGACCGGCTCTCGCGTCCGGTGCTTGCAACCGATACCGGGGGCGCGACGGGGGCGATTTATGTGATTGGCGACGGCGAGGCCGGACGCCAGCTTTATGTTTTCAGGCCGGATGGCACGGTGGTCAAAACCGTGCAACTCTAACGCAACGCTGGTAGCATGAGGTTGAGAACAAGCATGGTCCGGCCGTGCGGTAAGTTCGCGATGAGTGCGGTTGTGTTCGCGCTGCTCGCGCAGGCCCAGGAAGCGCGTGTCACCGCGCTGTCCGGTACGCTGTCGATGAAGCGTGCCGGGCAGCAAGCGCGCGTGTTGCGTTTGCATGAGGCGGTTGCGCCGGGCGACGAGCTCATCACGGACTCCCGCTCCGAAGCCGTGGTGCAAACACCGGACGGCAGCACGGTGCGGGTCTTTCCGGATTCGCACGTGATCTTTTCCGGACGGCCCGGTGGAGTGGAGAACCTGTTGCACCTGCTGTTCGGCTCCGTAAAGGTTCAGATCGAGAAGCTGAGCGGGCGTCCCAACCCGCAGCGGCTCACCACGCCCACCGCCGTCATCGCGGTGCGCGGCACGAAATTCACCGTGCTGGTGGATGAAGTCAACACTACCCTGGTGGCTGTGGACGAAGGCGCGGTCAGCGTGGCGAACATTCAGACGCCCGGTGACGAAGTGCTGCTCCGCGCTGGCCAGCGCACCTGGGTGCGGCCCGGGCAGCGTCCCATGATGGCGCAGAAGTTCCGTGGGCGCTCCGAGCAGGCGGACCTGATGGCCGCGCGCAACGCGCAACGCCGCCAGGAGCACGAAATCATGAAGGCTGACAGGAAATCATCGGATGTATCACCGGGCCGCGGCCCTGTGCACGCCGTTCCGCAAAGTGTGCACCGGGGCCCGGTGCGATGAACGCGCTGCGGGTTTTGCTCCTCGCCGTTTGTCTCCCGCAGTTTTACGCCGCCGCGGCGGACACGCGTGCGCTCCTTGCCGCCGAGGAACGCACGCTGGACGCCGCCGCGGCGGATCCGGATGTGAAACTCACGGCGGTCAACCTGATTGCCGCGCGCCTTCAGGAACACCCCAACCACATCATGTTGTTGCGCCGCCAGACCGGCAAGAGCCTGGCGCAGGTGTTCATCGCCGAACTGCGCAAGCGCGGAGAGAGCGACGCGCAGATCGTCTCGGCGCTCCAGACGGTCAACCGCGAACTGGAAGCAAGCGCGGCGGGGGCCGGAGACGGGTCGCGTCCGGTTCTGCTGGTCCGCACGGGCGTGGACCGTTACTCGGGCGGGACCATCTTTTCGTTCTTTCCCGAAGCCGGCTGGCGATGGGCCAACGCTTCGGCGGTGATCGGGGCGCCGGTGTACGCCGCTTCGGGAACGCCTCTCAAATCGCGCGGGCTGGGCGACGTGTACGCCACCGGCTCCGTGTTCGGCAGCGCGCAGCGGGCGGATTTTCGCGGCGCGCTGACCGTGGGTTTTCCAACCGGCGACCGCGATAGAGGGCTCGGCGCGGGCAAGACCACGTTCGACCTCACCGGAGGCGCGGGTGCGGCGTTCGGCCGCGCGCGCCTGTTCGGCGACGCGGGCGTAGCGAACTCGGTCTTCAACAATGCCGGCTACCAGCGGCCGTACGTGGAGACCGGCAATGCGTTCCACGCCGCGGGCGGAGCGGGGTTCCGCGTGGCGCCGGGAGTGGAAGCGGGCGCCGCCGCTTTCGCGCTCCGCCCCTGGGGAACGCAACAGGTGTACAGCCGCGTGGCGGAAACCGCCACGGCGCAACCTATGCCAGGCCGTTCAGCGAACCGGAAGAAGCCCATTTTCCAGCAGACGCCCGTGGCCACGGTCGAGGCCGCGGACATGCGCGATCACGGCGTGAACGCGTGGCTCACCGTCCGTCTGCATCGTGCGGTGTGGCTGGAAGGCGCGGTGGCGCGCAGCGTGCCGTTCCAACTCACGATCGTGCATTTCGGGCTGGGCTTCGATCTCGGCGCGCTCATCCGGTAACGGCCCTGCCTTAGACCGGCATGAAGAAGAAGACCACGCCGAGGATCAGGTACACCGCCAGCAGTTGCACGCCCTCCAGCCAGTTCGATTCGCCGTCGCTCGCGATCTGGTTGGTGATGGTGACCGCGACCACGATGGCAAACACCTCGAGCAGCGTGAATGCCAGGTCCATGGGACGCGGCGCGATCCAGTAGCTCGCCAGCACCAGCACGGGCGCAACGAACAGCGCAACCTGGATGCTGGCTCCCACCGCAATGCCGAGCGCCAGGTCCATGCGGTTCGCCATGGCCGCCGCGACCGCCGTGCTGTGCTCCGCGGCGTTTCCGAT
Source organism: Bryobacteraceae bacterium (assembly GCA_041946965.1). Taxonomy (GTDB): domain Bacteria; phylum Acidobacteriota; class Terriglobia; order Bryobacterales; family Bryobacteraceae; genus JBHGBM01. Next base: position 12,953 of record JBHGBM010000010.1, on the reverse strand, counting down.
AATCGCGACCACCACCACGCCGACAAACAGGTCGGACATCCCCAGCGCGGACGCGGCGGCTCCCACCGAGCCCACCAGGATTTCGCTGATCCAGCCCACCATCGCCGTGCTCCCCCCGAGCACCGCGAGCGAGCGGGCCACACTCCAGGCGGGCGTGCTTCCCTCGCAATGCGGCGCCGGCGCCGCAAAAAACTGCTTGTGCGTGTGCAGCGAGAACAGCAGGCTGAGCGCGTATGTCAGGAGCATGATGGAGGCGATCTCCACGCTCAAGGTATGCTCGCGGCCGGGGTCGATGGCGCGGCTCAGGTGATGGTACGCCGCGGGCGCCACGAAGGCGATGGCGGAGAGCGTCAGCATGGTGGTCTGCACGCGCGCTCCCTGGGCGTTGAACTGCTGCGTCTTGTAGCGCAACCCCCCGCCCAGGACCGCCGCCCCGGTCACCAGCAGAAGATTGCCGATGATGGAACCCGTGAGCGAGGCCTTGACGATGGGCAGCAACCCGTCCTTAAGGGCCGCCAGCGAGATGATCAGCTCCGCGGCGTTGCCGAAGGTGGCGTTGAGCAGTCCGCCGATGCCTTCGCTGGTGCGCGCGGCAAGATGCTCCGTGGCCTTGCCCAGCCATCCGGCAAGCGGCACGATCGCCAGCGCGGAGGAGGCGAAGATCAACACTGGTTGCCCCGGCGCCGCGTAGTGCAGCACGATCGCGACCGGCGCGAAGACCAGCAGCCAGTTGAGCATCTACCGCTCCAGGGCGCGCAGCAGGGCGGCACCCGTTGCCGTGGGGCACCAGTATTTCTCGATGTGCTCGATCACCATCTCCGTGCCTCGCTCGTGCGAGACGAACGGCGCCCGGGCCGGGTTGTACATGGCATCGGTCAGGTCGCGCACCAGGACGCAGCGAACGCCCCAATTCGTCATCCGTTTGATGGCGAAGCTGCGATTGAGCACGCACATGTTGGTGTGCACGCCCATGATAAAGAGGTTGCCGATGCCGCGCTTGCGCAACAGGCTGTATACCTCGGCCCCGTTATCCGAGATCACGTCGCGCGCGTCGATGCGGATGGCCGGGTGCTGGCGCGTCCAGGCCTTGTAGGACTTCTCGCCGGTATCGCAGCCGCCGTCCTTGTCGTCTATGGGGAGCGGCGGGTCCATCAGGCCGAGCGGGGCGGGCGGCTCCACCTTTTCGAGCGCCAGCATAAGTTGCCGCTGGGGCGCGCCCCGGTAGAACGCCATGGTGTCGCTCGGCGCATGAATAATCAGGACGCCCGCCGCGCGCGCCTTCTCGATCAGCGGATTCATGCGCTCCGCGAGCACGTTCACACGGGCGGTCGCGCCGCCGCACCAGTGGCGGTCCCACATGTCGCAGATCAGGATCGCGCTTTCGCCGGGCGAGAAACCGCGCGTCACGGTCACCTCGCGCCATTCGCCGGTTCCCTTGAACGGTTCCACGCGGCTGCGAAGATCCACTGTGAACTGCCCCGCTGCCAGGGCCAGGAGCGCCAGTGCAAGCTGCATGCAATCATCCTATCCTATGAGGTCGAGACGTATATGGCCAGAATCGCGACCTTCGTCATGTTGCTGAGCGCGCTGGGCGCCGCGCAACCTTCCCAGCAGCCGCTGCCCGAAGCCGAGCGGACCCGGTGGTTTCAGGATGCCAAGTTCGGCATGTTCATCCATTGGGGCGCCTACTCCGTGATCGGACGTCACGAATGGGCGCGCCACCGCTTCCAGATTCCGCAAGCCGAGTACGACACCTACGTCCGCAGGTTCAACCCGGTGAACTACAACGCGGACGCCTGGGTAGACCTGGCGAAGAACGCCGGCGCCCGGTACATGGTGATCACCTCCAAGCACCACGATGGCTTCGCCATCTTCCGCAGCAAGGTGAGCGATTACGATATGGAGTTGACGCCTTACAAGGGCGACCCGCTCAAGATGCTGGCGGACGCCTGCAAACGCAAGGGCATGCGGCTGGGCTTCTACCACTCCATCATGGACTGGCGCCACCCCGACTACACCCCCAAGCGCGCCTGGGAAGCCGCCAATCCCAACGAAGGCGGCAATCTCAACCGCTACATCGACTTCATGAAGGCACAGCTTCGCGAGCTGCTCACCGGTTACGGCGACGTGGCGATGATCTGGTTCGACGGCGAATGGGAGCACACCGACCAGGAGCATCGCGCCGACGAGATTTACGACTTCATACGCAAGCTTCAACCCAACGCGCTGATCAACGACCGCCTCTACAAGCGTGCGCCGGGCAACCGCGCCGATTTCGGCACGCCGGAGCAGTTCGTTCCCGCCACCGGGATGCGCGACCCTTCGGGCAAGCCCATACTATGGGAGGCCTGCGTCACCATCAACAACGATAGCTGGGGTTACAACAAGTACGAGACCCAGTTCAAGACCGAGCGCGATCTGGTCCGCATGCTGGTGGAAGTGGTGAGCAAGGGCGGCAACCTGCTGCTGAACGTCGGCCCCAGGCCGGATGGGACCATCCAGGACGAATTCGTCACGCGCCTGAACGCCATGGGCCGCTGGATGAAGGTGAACAGCGAGTCGATTTACGGCACCACCGCCAGCCCGTTCAGCACTTTGCCGTTCTTCGGCCGCGCGACGGCCAAGGGCAACACCGTCTACCTGCACGTGTTCCAGTGGCCGGCGAACGGGAAGCTGCCGCTGCCCGCGATGGAGAACAAAGTGGTTTCGGCGCGGCTGCTGGCGCAGCCGGCGCGCAAGTTGACCATCGCGGAAGGCGTGGTAAACGTGCCCTCGGAAGCGCCCGATGAAGCCGCCAGCGTGGTGGCGTTGACGCTCGACGGTCCCCCGCGGCCTACAACGGCCGCCACGCGCCCGGACGCCGCCGGCGTCCTCGCGCTGGGCGTGGAATCGGCGGAGATTCAGTCCTCGTTTGGACAGCGCGCCAAGTTCGAGAACGCGCTCGGCCACGTGTTCCTCACGAACTGGACCCGCAGGGAGGACGTACCCACGTGGATCGTGGATGTTCCCCGCGCCGGGCGTTACCAGGTGAGCATCAGCTACGCCGCGGAGAACCGCGGCGGAGGCGCGGCGTTCACCGTGCAATCGGGAACCGCGCAGGTGCAAGGCAAAGTGGCGGGCACCGGCGGCAACTGGGTCTTCAAATCGCACCCGGTGGGCGAGATCGCGCTGGCGGCGGGCCGCCAGACGGTGCAGGTGAAGGCGGACATGCGGCCCGGCGCCGAGGCGATGAATCTGGAGAAGCTCGTCCTGACGCCGGTGCGGTAACTACTTCGCCACTTCCGCGGGCAGCGGGATGGTCACGTTGCCCGTGGCCGCCCACTCCGTGCCGCGCACGTACGTGGCGACAAACCCGGGGGCGCGCATGGCGTCGGGATCGTGTCCCAGCGCGTCGGTGAAGACGCGCCCTTTGCCGTACTGCACCGTCCACAACATCGGCTGGTGCAGTCCCGCGCCGGGGATGGGCTGTCTCGCCTTGCCCTTGTACAGCGCGTGGTCGTCCCAGGCGGTTGCCAGCACGTGGTAAGTGCCCTGCGGCTGCCACTTCAGGTTGGCGTACAGCTCGTCGTTCGGCTGGGGGAAGCTGGCCTTCATGCCGCGCGTGATGGGATGATCGAAGTCCTTGATATCCACGGTGAAGTCGTGCCGCGCGGAGTGGTGGCCGTTGTTAGGGCGCCAATTGGCGCCGCTCATTTTCTCATATTCCTCCCAGCCCTCGAAGGCGGCCGTGGAGAAGTGGAACACGACCGCGCCCTTGCCGTTGCGCACGAAGTCGAGCAGGGCCTGGTCGGCGCGCGCGCCCCAGCGCAGGTCGGGCTTCTTGCGCTCGAAGTAATTGATAATGACCACATCGTAGGGAGCCAGGGTTTCCGGGCCGCCGCCGCGGAACTCCTCGGTGACCCGCACCTCGAACTTGCCGGTGTCTTCCAGCAGCTTGCGGAGCACCGGGGTGGTGGCCCTCCAATCGTGACCGTTCTGGCCGGTGATGATCAGGGCCTGTATCTTCTGTTGCGCAGCGGCGGGAAAAACACTCACGCAAAGGGCGAAAAGCGCTAAGATCCTCAAAGGGCACCTCCTCGTTTCGGAATCCAGATTATATCGCGCCCGTGAGAGTCCAGCGCCAACCCGTGAACGCCGCGTTGCTCAGCGGCCTGGGTCTCGCCCTGTTGACCCTGCTGTTCTTCGGATGGCTCGCCGAGGAGGCGCTGGCCGGACGGACGGCGGCGTTTGACATGCTGGTGCGCGGAGACGTGCACAGGCTGGCATCCCCGGCCCTCACACGGGTGATGCGGGCGCTGACGCTGCTCGGCTCGGCGCCGTTCCTGATCGCGCTCGCGCTGTTTCTGATCGCGCGGTGGCGCCGGCAGGGCCGCAAGCGGCTCATCATCGTGTTCCTGGTCACCATGCTGGGCGCCATAGCGCTGGATGCGGCGCTCAAACTCGTTTTCCACCGGCCGCGGCCCGTGCCGTTCTTCGGCCTCACGGCTCCGGCGAGTTCCAGTTTTCCCAGCGGGCACGCGTTGATGTCCTGCTGTTTCTACGGCGTGCTGGCCGGGGTCATGGCGCGGGGGCGCTGGTGGCCGTGGGCCGCGGCCGCGCTGCTGGTGGCCGGAATAGGGCTCTCCAGAATCTACCTGGGGGTGCACTATCCGAGCGACGTGATCGCCGGCTACGCCGCGGCCGTGGTCTGGGTGCTGGCGGTGCGCTCGGCCTGCTACTTCGTGCTTTGACTTTTCGCGCCGCGCCTTTTAGGATGATCTAGGTCCGTTTACGCAGGAGGTCCGCATGCAAGCAGCAGCCGCGCCGGTCCGTTCGCCACGGGTTCAGGCGTTCCTCTCCGAGAGTCCCCTCGGGCTATTCATCGACGGCCGGTCGCGCCCTTCGGCGCGAGAGGCCCGGTTCAGCACCATCGACCCCGGCTCCGGCGCGCCGCTGGCGGAGGTCTACAGCGGCGAGGCCGAGGATGTGGACGCCGCCGTCGCGGCCGCGGCGCGCGCGTTCCGCGAAACCGCGTGGCCGCGCCTGAGTCCCGAAGAGCGCGGCGTCTACCTGCACCGCCTGGCCGACCTGGCTGAAACGCGCAAGCAGACCCTGGCGGAGATCGAATCGCTCGACGTGGGCAAACCGTTCGCGCAGGCGCTGTGGGACGTAGACAACTTCGTCCAGACCCTGCGGTACTACACCGGCCTGGCGTTGCACGCGCCGCGCCGGCAGCCGGTGCCGCTGCCCCGCATCGACGCGCGAACGGTACGCTTCCCCTGGGGCGTCTGCGCGTTCATTTTCCCGTGGAACTTTCCCCTGCTGCTGGCCGGATGGGGCATCAGCCCCGCGCTGGCCGCCGGCAACACGGTGGTCATCAAGCCCGCTGAAGATACGCCGCTCTCCACGCTTTACCTGTGCCGCCTGGCGCAGGAGGCCGGCATTCCGGACGGCGTGATCAACGTGGTTACGGGCTTCGGCGAAACTGCCGGAGCGGCGCTGGCGCGTCACCCGGACATCGCCCGCATGTCGTTCACCGGTTCGCCCGAAGTCGGCAAGCTGGTCGCGGTGGCCTGCGCGCGCAACCTGGTGCCTGCCAAACTGGAGCTCGGCGGCAAGGGCGCCGCGGTGGTGTTTGAAGATGTGGACGTGGAGCAGACGGCCGACGCCCTCACTCGTGCCGTCACGCTCAATTGCGGCCAGGTCTGCTGCACGGCCACCCGCTGGATCGTGCAGGAGAGCATCTACGACTACTTCGTGGAACATGCGGTTCACCGCATGGGGCGCGTGCACCCGGGTTACTGGAACGATCCGCTGGCGGAAATGGGCCCCCTGATCAGCCAGAAGCAGATGGACCGCGTGCTGGGCTACCTGAACAAGGGCCGTGAGCAGGGCGCGGAACTGCCGCTCGAAGGCGGGGCGACCGAGGTGGTCGGTTACGAGGACGGCTTCTGGGTCAGGCCCGCGCTACTGGCCGGATCTCCGGAGAACGTGGCGTGCCGGGAGGAAATCTTCGGCCCCGTCGCCTACCTGCTGAAGTTCCGCACCGAGGAGGAAGCCGTGGCACTGGTGAACCAATCGGCGTACGGGCTGGCGAACAGCGTGTGGACCCAGGACCTGGCGCGCGCCAACCGGGTCGCCGAAGCCATGGTCGCGGGGAATAGCTGGATCAACGCGCACAACATCTTCGCCCACGGGTTGCCTTACTGCGGGGTGAAACTCAGCGGAACGGGCGGCGGCGTGCTCGGGCCGGAGACCCTCTACGACTACCTGAGGCCGCAGTCCATCGCAAGGCCGTGTCCGGCGTAATCCGCGTATAATCGGCGTTTGGCCGATATGCGCACTGTCGCCCTTTCTATTGTTCTCGCCTTCGGTCTGCGCGCCGACGAAGGCATGTGGCTCTTCAACCAGTTCCCCGCCGAACGGGTAAAGAGCAAGTACGGCTTCGAGGTCACGCCCGAGTTCCTCGACCATCTGCGGCTCTCCTCCGTGCGCATGGGCGCATCGGGGTCGTTCGTATCTCCCCAGGGCCTTATTTTCACGAATCATCACGTGGGCCTGAGCTGCGTGCAGCGGGTCAGCAGCCGGGAACACAATTACGTGCGGGACGGTTTTTACGCCGCCTCGCCGGATAAGGAAATACGCTGCCCGGGACTCGAAGTCAGCGTGCTGGAGCAGATCGATGACGTGACCGCGAAGGTGAGGGCCGCGGCGCCCGCGCCGCCCGCTAGCGCCGAGGCCAACCGCCAGCGCAAGGCGGCCATGGCGGGCATCGAAAGCGAGTGCGGCGCGCGGACAGGACGCCGCTGCGAAGTGGTCACACTCTACGCCGGCGCGCGCTATCACTTGTACCAGTACAAGCGTTACAGCGATGTGCGGCTGGTGTTCGCGCCGGAGTACCAGTTGGGCTTCTTCGGCGGCGACCCGGATAACTTCACTTACCCGCGCTACTGCCTCGACATCACCTTTTACCGCGCTTACGAGAACGGCAAGCCGGCCAACACTCCGAACTACCTGCGGTGGAGCCGCGAGGGAGTGAAGGAGGGCGAGCTGATCTTCGTCTCCGGGCATCCCGCCGGGTCAAGCCGCCTCGCCACGCTGGCCGAACTGCAATTCCGGCGCGACCACCTCTATCCGTTCCAGCTCGAGCGGCTCAAGGCGCGCATCGCGACGCTCAAGCGATACATGGCGCAGAGCGGCGAGAACGAGCGCGTGGCCCGCGCGGTGCTGTTCAGCGCGGAGAATTCACAGAAGCGGCTCATCGGTTTTGAGACGGGCCTGCGCGACCCTAAGATTATGGGGTTGAAGCAGGCGGAGGAGAAGCGGCTGCGGGCCACCGTCGATAAGGACCCCGCGCTCATGGCGCAATACGGGAAGGTGTGGGACGAAGTGGCCGAAGCGGTGAAGGCTTACGCCACTTTGCACAAGCGCCACAACCTGCTGGAGACCGGCGCGGGCACCGGCTCCGACCTCTACTCCATCGCGCGTAACCTGGTGCGGCTGGAAGCGGAGAAGCCGAAGCCGGACGGGGAGCGCCTGCGGGAGTTCACCCAAGCCGCCCTGCCCTCGCTGGAGCGGCGCCTGTACTCCGCCTCGCCGATTACGCCTTCGCTCGAAATCGAAATCCTGGCGGAATACCTCGGCACTCTGGCGCGGGAACTCGGGCCGGGGGATCCCACGGTGAAAGCGGCGCTCGCGGGCCGAACGCCCGGGGAGGCCGCGCGGGAATACGTCAATTCCAGCAAGCTGAGCAGCGTGGAGGAGCGTAAGCGGCTTGCGAATGAGGGCACGGCCGACTCGCACGACGGCATGATCCGCCTGGCGCGCCTGATCGACCCCGCCGCGCGCGCCATCCGCAAAGAACACGATGACCGCGTGGACGCCGTGCTCAACTCCGCCAAGTCCCGGATCGCCCTGGCGCGCTTCGCGGTGTATGGCGCCAACGAGTATCCCGACAGCAGCGGGACCCTGCGCCTGGCGTATGGCGTTGCCAAGGGCTACGGCAAGGTACCGTACGCGACCACGTTCGAGGGGCTCTACCGACGCGCCACCGGGAAGGACCCTTACGTGCTGCCGCGGCGCTGGCTGGAGGCGAAGAACAGCCTGGCGCTGGACACGCCGTTCAATTTCGCCGGCACCACGGATACGCACGGCGGCAATTCCGGCAGCCCCACGGTGAATCGCAGGGGCGAAGTCATCGGCATCCTGTTCGACAGCAACCTGGAAAAGCTGCCAAACGAGTTCGTGTACACCGAAGACGCATCGCGCTCGGTGCACGTGGCATCGCAGGGGATTATCGAGGCGCTCAGGAGCGTGTACGGCGCGAAGGAACTGATCAGGGAACTATTGCCCTAGCGCCCGGCCGCTGCTCGAACAATCCGATCCGATCGAACTCGGCCCCAAGCGCGCGATACACGGCATCCACGCCGGCCAGTTCTTTTTTCACGCGCTCGCCGGGGGCGAACATCGACACGGGCCGCGGGGCCGCCAGCGCCAACAGGTGGCGGATATCGAAGTGTTCCAGCAGCCCGAAACAGAACAACTCGGGGGCGGTGTTGGACCCCAGGTTCTGCTCGATCACTTCCTTGAGCGTCCCGTACGAATCGTGCAACTCGAGGCCGCCAACCGCCTGGGGGTCCATGGCTGCTGCAATCAGGGCAATCAGGCTCGTGCGCGGTCCGAAGGCGGCCACGGCGGACTTGCCGGCCCCCCGCCCTTCCAGCCAGCGGGAGACGGCTGTCAGTTGACTCGCCTGAATCCCTAAAGGACGGTCGCCCACCGCCGCGAGCAGGATGGCAAATAGATATTCGCCTCTGCCGGCGCGGTTCGAGGGCACCTGCGATTCTCCGAAATAGAAAGGATCCACGGCCAGGACCCGCCGCCGCTCCCCGAGCAGTTTTTCGACTTCCGCGGCCAAACCGGCCCGTCCCTTATCGGCGGCCACTACTACGGTCGAGCGGGGCTCAGGGGGTTCCAGCTCGACGGCAGGCACGGTCCAGGTCTCGCCCATCTTCAGGCGCCAGTATGTGGCCCGCACGCCCGTTGGGGCGTCCAGTCGCGCCTCGCCAACCTTCCCGGCCCGGACCTGGTACTCCTGGACGCGCACGATCTGGCGCAGCTTAGGCCGGGCCGTCTTCTGCCACGCGGTTATCGCTGCCTTGCCGTCCGGCAAAGCGCCGCTGCGCGGCAGACTCCTGCTCAGTTGCAGCGCGATCTTCTGGAAGTCCAGGTTGTCTTCCGGCATGGGAACGTGCAACTGCCGCGCGTCGCGGACCTCGTTTGCCGAGGGGATGTCCTCGGGCGGAAAATCCCGGCTGCTCCCGCCGTAGAAGAAGTCGCGCAGCATGCGATAGAAGGCCTCGCGGTTGTCACGTCCATAGTTGTGGCCTTCGTCGTAGTTGATGTGATAGCGGAGGTGATCGCGCTTGCCGAACAGCTCATAGACCGGCCCGGCGGCCGCCAGCAGCGGCGAGATGGCATAGTCCGCGCGGAAGCAGCAGGTGTCGCGGGAATTGTTGGTGAGCAGGGCGGGACGCGGCGCCAGCATCGCGGTGAAATGGGTGTAGTCCGCAACCGTTGCCAGGTCGCTGGGCGTCTGTTCGGCATCGCCGAGATCGAGATCTGGAAACTGCGTGCGGGTCACAAAACTGGAATACCCCGCCACCGGGTTGGCCAGCTTGACCCGTGTATCCAGCGCGGAGATGGTGATGGTCTGCCAACCGCCGCCGGAAAGACCGGTAACCGCCACGCGCGCGGGGTCGGCGTGCGGGGAGGCGAGCAGAATGTCCAGCGCGCGCCGCTGTGAGAGAAAGTGCAGCGCCACTCCGGCCGTGCCGCAAAGGTCGAGCTGGTTGATCAGGCCATGATTGAAGCCCGGAGTGCTGAGCTGGCCGCGGCCGAACCACTCGACATTCAGCGCAAGCACGCCACGCTTGGCCAGGTTGATACAGCGCTCCTGGATGTACGGCGTCGCCACGCCGGTGGTCTCGTGTCCGTTGACGTTGAGCACCACCGGAATCTTGCCCGCGAGCTTTTGCGGCTCATAGAACAGCGCCGGGGTCCAGAGTCCCGGAACCACTTCGTAGCGCAGCTTGCGGACCCGGTAACCGGAGCCCTGGAGGTCCTCCAGCCACTCGATCCGGCCTTTGAATTCATTCCAGCGCGCGGCTTCGCCGCGGAGGAAGACATCGCGGAGCACCCGTTGGCGAATCGCCGCCGCAGCACGCTCCCACTCGGCCGCGGCCCCGGGCACCCGGACATGAGGGACGCGCGAACCGGCGTAAACCTGCACTTCGAAGGTGGTTTGGCGGGGCCCCAGGATTGGCTTTGCCAACGCACCGGGCAGGTCGAGCGGTCCCGCGGCCCAAGCCGCAACGGCCGAATGGATCAGCGGGAGCAACAAAGCCGGCCGCATAACATGATATCGAAACATGTTCGTTCTCCTGTGCAGTTCCCTCCCCGGCTGCGAGCGCGACGTCGGGAGGCCGCCTCGCGCGCGCCCGCGAGCCGGCGTTTCGCAGGATAGTGCCGATGCAGCGGAACTGTCAAGAAGCCGGCATCTCGCTGGATGTGGTCAAGGAAGCGGGCCGGGCGTATAATGCTGGGGATCCGGATCAGTTGGCGGCCTATGTACAGCCGTATTCTACTTTGCTTTGCTTGCGCTTCCGGAGCCGCGATGGCTGGCGAGGCGTATACGCCGGCCACCATGCCCAGGATTGACGTACATGCACATATAGACAACTCCTGGACGGTCATGGACGAGTACATGGAGCTCCGCGCGGCACTCAAAGAACAGCTCAACGTCGAAATGGCGATGTGGATCAGCGTCGGCCGCCGAACACAGGAAATGCCGGATCTGAAGGAATTGGACAGCCGTTACAAGGGGCGGATCCTCTCCGTGATTCACGACTACAAGATCTCCGACGGCCTGCGCTTTTCGCCGCAGGAGCTTGTCGAATGGCAGGAGCGCGGCGCCGTGGGCTTCAAATTCTACCCGGGATGGGAGCGCGGCGTCCAGGTGGACCACCCCGCCAATGATGCAACCTATTACAAGATGGCGCAGATCGGGATGATTGGCGCTTCGGTTCACGTTGCCGATCCCAACGGCGTTTACGGACACCGCACGGAGTGGTTCCCGGAGCCTGTGGAATTCTGGCGCCAGCAGCACGCCTGGGAGAACGTCCTGAAGAGACATCCGGACCTTGTCGTGGTGAACTCCCACATGCTGTGGTTGTGCCACTCCGACGAGCAGTTGGACTACCTTCGTTACATGTTGAAGACGTATCCGAATCTTCACGTGGATCTCGCCACGGCTCCCGAATTCATGTATCCCGTGGGCCGGGCCAACCTGAGGGACTTCATGATCGAGTATGCGGACCGGATCCTGTTCGGCACCGACATGGGCACCAAGTGGTTCGCTCCCGATCTGGGCGGCGCCGCCGATAGATTCAAGACGCGAACGGCTAACTACAGGCGGTACTTCGATCTGCTGGAGACCGATAGGGAGTTGCCAAGCGGATTGAAAGGTGAACACAGAATTCGCGGCCTGGCATTGCCTGCCGGCGTCCTGGAGAAGATCTATTTCAGGAACGCGATGCGGATCTATCCGCGCGTGAAAGAGAGCCTGAAGAAACTTGGCTATCGGGTCGAATAGGAAACGCTTCGCGCCTCACGCGCGTTCCGCGTGAAACCCCCGCAACGCTCCTCAGTCCACCTCGATACGGAAATCGATGGTTTCGGAGACACGCCGGAGCGCCACCGAAAGCGCGCCTATCGCGTGCCGGAGTCCGGTCTCGGGCCCGTTGGCGTACGGATTGAAAGGCTGAACGGGCCACCGCAGGCGGGCGCCGGCGCCCGTACTTAAGGTCCATCCGTTGTGACGGATCCGTCCGCCGATTTCCTCGGGCCCGAGTTCCACGGGCTGCTCGCCGAGCTCGATCCGCTTGCCGGCGCCTGTTTCGAGAGGCTGGCCGGCCTTCAGACATAGCTGCAAGGTCAAAGCGGAGTCGGCCCCTTTTCCCTTGGTGTGAACGACGAATCGCAGTTGCGCTTCCCGCTCCGCCGGCCGGGGAATGTGGAGCACGCTGAAGAACGAGTTGTAGGCGAGCGCGAGCTGGTCCTCCGCGCCTTCCATCCGCAACCGCGTGCTGAACGGAATGTGGTAGAGCTGCCCGCCGGCCTTCTCCCAGAAGGTAGCCAACTCCGGCTGGCGCTTCGAGTTGGCGCCCGTGATGATCAGACCCGTCCTCTTATGAAACACGCTCACGTGGCCCTGGCGGTCCAGCCGGAACTGGCTGGCGGTTGGCGCGTCCATCAGACCCGATAACGCGACCACCCAAGGTCCGGTCTTCCGAACCCCGGCCGGAACGCTCATCTGGTGCACGTAGTGCTCGCGGTCCTGGGGGATGGGTTGCGTCGGTCCCTCATGGTAGTAAAGCGCGTTCTGGGCCACGCGCCCCAGCATTTCCAGCCACAGCCTCCCGGCGGGATACGAATCCATGAGGAATTCTGAATAGCGGCGGCCGCCGGAGAAATTGGAGAAGCCGAACTGGCCCCACGTGGTCTCGCTCCAGTAGCGGTTGCGGTCGTTGTGCGTCTCGATCGGAGCGCCGTCAGGATATGTGTAGTATTCGTGAAAGGTGGTATTGCGGCGCAACGCCTCGAGCGCGGCCTTATCCCGGCTGTGCTCCCAATACAGCGCCACTCCGGTGACAGTCAGGTAATCGTAGCCGGTTGTCGGGCCTGCGCGGCTTTGCTCGCCCCAATATCCGTCCGGGCTTTGCTCCTCCGCCGAGAAACGGTGCATCACGCTCGCACCAAGATCCTCCCACTCTTTTTTCTTAAACACACGTCCTGCCAGATAGATGGTGGAGGACCACAGCGAATAATGGTTTGGCGAGGTGCCGAGATAGGGCCCTGTACTACTAACCTCTGAAGTCTTTCCCTCCTGCGAAGATGTTCATGCCGCCACCGGG
>JBHGBM010000001.1:0-139779 GCA_041946965.1 Bryobacteraceae bacterium | reverse complement strand
GCCACGTTCCGCAGCTTGATTCCCGCGCCGGGAACCACGGCGCCGGAGGTATCGCGCACTGTCCCTTGCACCGCACCTGCGCCCGTCTGCGCACTCAATGGGCAGGTAGAAAGAATGACAACGCCAAGGAGCCTTAGCATCCGGGAGAGAGGGGATCTCGTCCCCAGCCGCGACATCTTGGTCATTTCGGTATGTTAACACCGATAAAGATTCGCGCCGAAACGCAAGGGGCGGCTGCAAACGGCGAGGGCGTCACTCGCTGCTCCGCGCCGCGGCTTGTTCATGCGGCCACCTCACTGGCCATTTCGCCGCTCAGGGAAAGTCGGCCCGATTTCCACAGCTCCTGAACCGCCTCGGGAGTCGTCCGCCCTACCGTCCCTCCCGGTACTCCACCAGCTTCTTGACGTTCTCCAGGTCCTGGCGGATCTTGCGCTCGCGCGCTACCAGCATCAGGACGTAGACCACGATGATGGCCCAGGCGGCCGCGAAGCCGTAAAACATGTAAGTGAAATTGCGTGTGTCCATAGTGTTCACATGGAATGGGCGTGACGCCGCAGGGAATCGATTTCACGCTGGGTTTCTTCCTGGCGCAGGCGGATGGCCGCCAACACCGCGGCGAACAGCAGCATGGCCAGCAGGTTCAGCAGCGCGGTGGCATACCATGCGCCGGGGATGGAGCCTCCGCCCCAGAACACCGGCTGCGGATGCTGCGTGCGCCACCACTTGATCGAGAAGATGACGATCGGCACGTCCACGAAGGCGAAGATGGAATAGACCGCCCCGAAGGTGGCCCGCTGGGTGGGCTCTTCGATGGCGCGGCGCAACATCAGGTAGCCGGCGTAAAGAATCCAGCAGACCAGCGCGGAAGTGAGCCGCGCGTCCCAGGTCCACCAGATGCCCCAGATGACCCGTCCCCAGATCGAGCCGGTAATCAGATTGGCCGCCAGAAACGCCAGCCCGACCTCGGTGACGGACACCGCCACCGAATCGTAGCGGAGCCTTCTGGTTGCCAGGAAGCCCACACTCGCGACCAGCGAGACCAGCGCCAGAAGCATAGCCGTCATCGCCGCGGGGACGTGGAAGAAGATGATGCGGAAGATGGCGCCCTGGCTGGCTTCGTCCGGGAACACCATGAAGATGTAGTAGAGATTGCGGACGAACAGCAAAGCTGCGATCGCGCCGAAGATGTAGAGAAGTTTTTCGCGCATGGTTATCCTACCAGGACCGTCTCCATCAGAATCAGCGAAAGCGTGGTAAACACGGCGTCGAAACCCACCAGCATGCGCAGCCAGACAGCGACGTCCGGCGTGACGGGCTGTCCCGCGATGAGCTGCGTGCTGAGCTGCATGGCGGCCATCAGCGCCGGGATCAGGATGGGATACACCAGCAGCGGCAGCATGACCTCGCGCAGCCGTATGTTGACCGTGAGCGCGCTGAACACCGTGCCGATCACCGTGAGTCCCCAGGTGCCCAGCACCAGCACCAGCATCAGCGGCCAGAACTGCGCCGTCCAGCGCACGTTGTAAAAGATACCGAACACCGGCAGCGAAACCAGTTCCACGGCCAGCAGCATGACGAAATTCGCCAACGCCTTGCCGAGGAAGAGGGCGGCGCCGGACAGCGGCGCGGCGATTAGCGCGTCAAGGCAGTCGTTGGGAAGCTCGCGCGCGAAGCTGCGGTTCAGGATGAGCGTGCCGGCAAACGCGAACACGATCCACAGCAGGCCGCCGGAGATGGCGCGGGTCTGCTCCTCGGAAGGGTCGAAGGCGAAACTGAACAGCAGCAGGATTACCAGCGCGAAGGCCAGCGCGCCGTTGATGGCCTCCTTGGTGCGCATCTCCGCGCGGAGGTCCTTGGCGGCCACCACCAGCACGCGGCGCATCCACGCGCCCGCCCCGGACCGGGCCGGCGCGCGGCGTACTTTGGTTTCGGTGACGATGGCTGGCATCAGTTCTCCCCGTAGCGGGCGTAAACCCAGCCCGGGTCGGCCAGCATCTCCGCCGTGCGCGGCCCCTGAAAGGCGACGCGGCCGCGGTTGAGCAGCACGACGTCGGTGGCCAGTTCCAGCGCCTCGCGGAGCTGGTGCGTGGACATGATCATGGTGCGGCCCTCCTCCCGCGCTTCGCGCAGCAGCGATTGCAGCACCGCGATGGCGCGGTCGTCGAGCGCCGTGAAGGGCTCGTCCATGAAGAGCACCGAGGGCTCGTGCAGAAAGGCGCGGGCCACGGCGAGCCTCTGCCGCATGCCGCGGGAAAACTCGCGCACCAGGCCGTCCTTCACATGCAGGAGGCCGGTGCGGTCCAGCCATTCGAGCGCGGCGCGCCGGGGCTCGGGCAGGCCATACAATCGCCCGAACAAGGAGAGATTCTCAACCGCCGAAAGCTCGTCGTACACCGAGATGCCGTGGCCGATAAAGCCCACGCCGCCGCGCGCCGCCGTATCCCGCGGAGGCCGGCCGAAGATCTTGACCTCGCCGCGGCCGGGGCGTGAGAAGCCCGCCATGATGCGCAGCAGCGTGGTCTTGCCCGCGCCGTTGCGGCCGATCAGCGCGAGGCACGTGCCCGGTTCCGCCGCCAGGCGGATATCGCGCAGAGCGGGATAGTCGCCATAGAATTTCCAGACGCCTTCAACGGCGACCGCGGGTTGCATGGCTCTCTTGAGGTTTACGATACAGCAGCAGCGCGCCCAGCGCGAGCGCCGCAAACGCGATGATCAGGATCACAGGCGCGCGCTCAAACAGCTTCGGCGGGATCTGCTCCATTTCCGGACCGCTCGAAGCGGACCCGGCCGCCGCCTGCACCTCGCCCGTGATGGCGGCCTTGATCACCGCCTTGGAAGCGGCGAAGATGGTGGCCTGCGTGGAAGGCTCCTGGCCCTTGTTTTCGAGGCCCTCGCCGGAAATGTTCACGCCGGGAGGCGCGAGCAGCATGGTTTCCCCGGCGTTCATGTTGCGCACTTCGAATTCCATTCCGTCGCTGTACGGAAGGCCGTAGGTGATTTCGAAGCGCGTCTCGCCGGGCTTCACGGGGAAATCCACACTGTGCACGCCCGCCTGCCGCGTCTTCTGCGCGGGGCGTTCCACGGGCATGCCGCCCGGAGCCGTCGCACGGACATTCAGGCCTTCGGCCTTTTCCGGCGCGTAGAATTTCAGCGTACCCGCGGAATCGTTGAAGGTGACGTTGCCCTCGTTGCGGAAAATGAACACGTCGTTCACGGTCATCTTCCCGCCGGAAGGTTGCAGGTAGAGAAAGTGCGTCCCCACCGGGACGGGCTTCTTGGAGGACTGGAACACCTCCACGGCGACGCCGGAGGCGGGCGCGTCCTGCTGGAGCATCTGGTTGTAAACCACGCCGTCAAAGATGGTTTGCAGCAGGCGCGGGCCGCCGGCGTCCCTGGCGATAGTGAACCTGCCCTGCGCGTCCGTGCGGGCGCTGGCGACGATCTCCATGCCCGCGCCGAGTTTGTAGAGCGAAACCACCACGCCGGCCGCGGGCCGGCCCGTGGTCTTGTTGATCACGGTGCCGTCCACCGCAAAAGCGGGCGCCAGCAGAAACAGCCCGAGAAGGAATCTCATTTCGGCGCCTCCATGGGCTTGCCGCACTCGCCGCAGTACTTCAGCGCCTGCTGAAATGTCGCGCCGCAATGCGGGCAGGTGTTCTGCGGCGCGCGGGCCGGCGCGGAGGCGGGCGCGGCGGCCACCGCCGCAGCGGTGGCGCCCAGGCGCTCGGCTTCGGCCATCACCACGGCGAGCTCCTTTTGCAGATCCTTCTTGGTCTGCTGATAATCCCGATCGGAAAGCTTGCCCACGCGGTACTCGAACTGAAGGTCGCGGAGGTTTTCGTAGATGGCGGTCTTGCGTTCCTCCAGGTGCTCAAAGGGTGAAACGGGCTCCGGCTCCGGGAGGTCCTCCGGCCGCACCCCGATGATGTACACGATGGCCGCCACGGCCACCAGGGATGCAATTGCGATGATCATTGCGTATCGAGCCTGTCCAGGTCTTTGTCGATCTGCTCGGCGTACCGGGCGAGGGCCGGATCCTCCGGCGCGCCCGCGGCAGCCACGGCCGGCTTGCGGTAATAGCGCCTCAGGATGACCCACAGCAGCGCCAGCCCGGCGCCGAGGCCCACATAAGGTACGATCCAACCGAACGGGCTCGGGTCGGCGCGATAGATGCCGGGGCCGTTCTCGGCGATGAACTGATCGATGATCGCCTGGTCGGACATGCCGGCGGCCTGCATGCGCGCGATCTTCTCCTTGGCCGGCTTCGAGAAGTGGCAATCCAGCATGGAGCAGGTGGCCACGGTGTCGTTGCAGCCGCACAGACAGGCCAGGTGGCGCGCCACGCGGAGCACATTCGGCCCGGGTTTCTCGGCAACGGTCTGGGCCAGCGCGGCAATCACCACCAGCGCGATCAGCAAACTACTTCTCAGCCGGCGCATATTCTCTCGCAACGCCCACGATTTTGAGCCTGGCGTACTGCATCTTGTTCTTGTTCGGGGCCAGGGCGATCAGGGTGCCGAGGATCATGACCAGGCCGCCGATCCAGATCCAGGAAACCAGCGGGAACACGTAGGACTGAATCACCGCGCGTTGGTTGTCCTCCGACATGCCCGCGAAATTGAGGTAAAGATCTTCGTTGATGCGGTGCCGCACGCCGACTTCCGAGGTGCCCTGGCGGCTGGATTTATAGAAACGCTTTTCGGGCTCCAGCCTGCCGAGCAGCCGGCCGCTGCTGCTGACTTCCACCAGCGCGCGGTGCCACTCGTAGTTCTCGTTTTCGCCTTGCAGGATGTCCGCCACCCGCATGTCGTAGCGGCCCAGGGTCATGGAATCGCCGATCTTCACTTCGCGCGTGTCGCTCTGGTTGAATGCCGCACCGGTAAAGCCCACAAACATCAGCACGACTCCCATGTGCACCAGGTAGCCGCCGTAGCGCCGCGTGTTGCGCCAGGTCAGCTCGACGGCGGCACGCGCCAGGTTGGTGTTATCGCGCCTAGCGATGTTGCGCGAGCCTTTATAGAACTCGGCGAACACCGTGAGCGCCACAAACAGGCAAAAGCCGAACGAGATCAGCGCGTAGAAATGGCGCACACCCAGGGCGGCCAGCACGCCGATCAGCGCGAGCGAGGCGACGCCCGGCCACATGAAATTCCGCCGCAGGCTTTCCGCCGAGGTGCGCCGCCACGCGAACAGCGGCCCGACTCCCGTCAGGAACAGCAGGAACAGCCCGATTGGCACCATCAGGCGGTTGAACCAGGCCGCGTCCAGGCTGATCTTCTCCCCGCCGATCTTCTCGGAGATCATCGGAAACAAGGTGCCCCAGAGCACCGCGAAGCAGCTTGCCAGCAGGATCAGGTTGTTGAACAGGAAGCTGGACTCCCGCGAGATGACGCTTTCCAGTTGCGCCTGGCTCTTCAGATAGTCCAGGCGGTCAAGGATCAGATACACGGTCGCCGCAATGCCCAGCGCCAGGAACATGGCGAAGTAGCGGCCGATGGGAGACTGCGCGAAGGCGTGCACCGAGCTGACCAGGCCGGAGCGCGTGAGAAACGTGCCGAAGATCGAAAGGAAGAAGGTGGCCGAGACCAGGGTCATGTTCCAGACCTTCATCATGCCCTTCTTCTCCTGCATCATCACGGAGTGCAGAAACGCCGTACCGCTCAGCCACGGCAGCAGCGAAGCGTTCTCCACCGGGTCCCAGCCCCAGTAGCCGCCCCATCCGAGCACGTGGTAGGCCCACGCGGCGCCCAGCAGGATGCCGATGCTCTGGAACAGCCAGGTGACCAGCGTCCAGCGGCGGGTGGTGAGAATCCAGGCATCACCCGGCTGCCGTGTAACCAGGCTCCCGATGGCGAAGGCGAACGGCACCGTGAAGCCCACGTAACCCAGGTACAGAAACGGCGGATGGATCGCCATGGCGGGATATTGCAGCAGCGGGTTCAGGCCGTTGCCGTCCGGCACCGCGGTGATCAGGCGATCTACCGCCAGCACACGGAACGGGTTCACCACGAAATTGTTCATGAGCAGGAAGAAAGCCTGCACGGTCATGAGCACGGCGGTGACCCAGGGCATAATCTGGCGGTGCCTGCGCCGGTTGGTGAACACCACCACGGCGGAGTAGGTGGCCAGCAGCCAGCTCCAGAACAGCAGCGAGCCTTCCTGCCCGCCCCACCACGCGGCCACCTTGTACAGCAGCGGCATGGCCCGGTTGGAGTGGGCGGCTACGTAGGCCATGCGGAAATCGCCGGTGATGAGGGCGAACACCAGAATGAATGAAGCGGCCGACACCAGAAACCACATGGCGTAAACCGCACGCTCCGCACTCATCACCAGCAAAGGCTTGCGTTTGAGCCGGCCCAGGACGGATCCGATGACCGCGTACACCGCGATCGAGAACGCCAGCAGGACGGCGAGCGATCCCAAATTCTCCATAAATTCGTTGATCCTAGAGGTTCGTCTTTGAGCTGTACGTATTGGCGGGCGCCTGCCCGGGGGCTCCCTGGCCGGGCTTGGCTTCGTACTTGGAAGCGCACTTGGCTTGAATGCGATTGGCCTGGAAAACGCCGTCGGGACCGAGTTTCCCGTCGGCGAGCGCCTGCGCCCCGTCCTTGAATGTGTCCGGCAGCGGTTCGGTCCCGATGTAGGCGACCTTTACGCGGAGCTTGTCCTGCGCAAGGGTAAATTCCACCCGCCCGCTCTTGCGCTGGATGGAACCCGGCTCCACGTCACCCGCCACGCGCAGCCGCTTCCCGCTGGCGCCGCCTCCCATCTGGTTCAGTTCGGTGATGGTTTTGTAGTAAGTCTTGCTCTCGTTCATGCCCGCTGTGGCCAGCCACACAAGGGTGCCTATGACCACCACAATCAGGGCGGCGAACTTGCCGTATCTTTTCATACCACCGGACCCCTCTGAAACTACTAGTATACCGCGGAAGGCGTTGTTATTCTGAACAGTTGCCGGATGCCCCCCGTTAATTCCATTCTATTCGATTTCGACGGCGTGCTGCTGGATAGCGAGCCCATTCACTTTTCTTGCTGGCAAGAGGCGCTGGCCCCGCTGGGCGTGCGCATCGACTGGGAGACCCACGGGCGCAACGTCGTGGGGTTTTCCGAACGAGCCACCGTGGAGTTCTTCGCCGCCTCGCAAGGCAGAGACGTCGAGGAGCTTTGGGCCCGGTATCCGGTCAAGCAGCAACTCTTTCGGGAACGCATGGCCGCCGGCGCGCCCTTCGCTCCCGGGCTGGCCGATTTCCTGGAGGAACTCGGACGCCGGTACAAACTGGCGGTGGTGACTTCGAGCGGCCGCTCCGAGATCGAGCCGGTGCTGGAACGATCCGGGCTGCGGCGCTTCTTCGGCGTGGTGGTGTGCGGCGACGATGTGGAGCATCCTAAGCCCGCACCCGACCCTTATCTGCTGGCGGCCAGGCTGCTGGGCGTGGACACAGCCCTGGTGGTGGAGGATTCCGACGCGGGCATGGAGAGCGCGCGGCGGGCGGGTTTTGAAGCCCTGCGCGTCGGCTCCGCCGCAGAGACCATTCCCCTGGTTCGCGCCCGAGCGCTGTAACGGAGAACGGTCCCTCCGGTTCCAATCGCAAGACTACAATAGCGGTTTATGAAGCGCATCGCGGTTTTGACCAGCGGCGGCGACGCGCCCGGCATGAACGCGGCCATCCGCGCCGTGGTGAGGACGGGCGTAGGGGCGGGCCTCGAGGTGTTTGGCGTGCGGCACGGCTACCTCGGTCTGATGGCAGGCGATTTCCGGCCCATGGGTTCGCGCGACGTGAGCGAGATCATGCAGCGCGGCGGCACCATCCTGGGCAGCGCGCGTTCCGCGGAATTCAAGACCGGGGCCGGAAGACAAAGGGCGCTTGACCGCCTCGCGGACCGCGGCATCGAAGGCCTGGTGGTGATCGGCGGCAACGGCTCGCAGACCGGATCGCACGCACTCTCCAGCATGGGCCTTCCGGTGGTGGGTGTGGCCTCCACCATCGACAACGACCTGTACGGCTCCGAAGTCACGCTCGGCGTGGATACGGCCCTGAACATCGCGCTTGAGGCCATCGACCGCCTGAAGATCACTGCCTCCTCGCATCACCGCGGCTTCCTGGTGGAGGTCATGGGGCGCGATTGCGGGTACCTGGCGCTCATGGCGGGAATCGCCGGCGGCGCGGAGGCCATCGTAGTGCCGGAGCACGAGGTGGAGCCGGAATCGGTGGCGGGCGTCATTCGCGAGGCCTACGAGCGCGGCAAGCCGCACGCCATCGTAGTGGTTGCCGAAGGCGCCAAGTACAATGCACAGCGCATGGTGGATTACTTCAGCCAACACCAGGACCGGCTCGGCTTCGACCTGCGCGTGACCGTGCTCGGGTACGTGCAGCGAGGAGGGCAGCCCACTTACGCGGACCGCATGCTGGGCACCCGGCTCGGCGCGGCTGCCGTGGAGCAACTGGCCGCCGGCAACGCGGGTGTGTTGGTGGGGACCAGCGGGAGCGCCATTGTGACCACGCCTCTGGAGAAGGTGGTCGCCAGCAAGAAGCCGCTCGATGAACGGCTGCTATCGCTGAACGCCGTCCTTGCCAGGTAGGCTCAGACGCAGATCTCGCCCACGCGCGCCAGTTCCCCGCCCCTGCCGGTGAACTCGTCGAGCGTCGCATCGCGGTCTTCGGCTTTCAGCGTCTCCACGGCGTCCGTGACCAGCGTGACGGGCTTGCCGGTCGCTAGCAGCCCCAGCGCGGCCAGCCGCACGCAATACTCGGTCACCACGCCATAGACCACGTAGCGGTCCGCCTCAAGCGCCGCCAGCAGCGCGGGCAGGTTCGGATTGGTGAACAGGTCCAGCGCGTCCTTCTCGAAAAGAATCTGCGCGGCGCCCTCCACCTGCACCTGAACGGGCCGGTACGGGATCAACACGCGCTTCTCCAACATGGTTGCCGCAGGCTTCAACTGCCCCGCGGTGCCGATCACGCAGTGCGGCGGCCAGGTCTTGAACTCCTGGTCGTCCTCGGTGTGCGCATCCATGTCGGAGACCACCGGGATGCCGTGCGCCGCCGCGTAGCGGTTCAGCGCCGCCACCTTCTCGACGATGCGCTCCGCACCCGGTACGTACAGGGCTCCGGCGGGGAACATGAAGTCGATCTGGGTATCGATATCGAAGAAAACGGTCTTCATCGGATATTCCTTCGGGTCTGCTCGGCCAGCAGCCGCAGCTCCCGCGTGTGCTCCACCCGCCACGGTTCAGCCGGCTCCAGTCCGCGCAGCGCGGCCGGCAGACGCCCCACGCTTTCCGCGCAGCGCGCCCGCGCGGCGTTCAAATCCGGAAGCGGCTCGACGAGTTCCCCGCCGAGGATCACCGGCCGCAGCAGCGCCTCTCCATTGCCGCACTCGCCCATGCGCGCCACTTCGTCGTGGTCCGCGTACCGGATCACCTGCTTGGCCCCCGGCAGAGTGACTTTGTCCGAACTGTATTTCGCGGTGAACCGCTTGATGCCCTGGACGTCCACCTCCACTAGTTTGTAGATGGCTCCCAGGTTCGGGGCGTCCGCCGACGTCGCCAGTTGCGTCCCCACTCCGAAGGCGTCCACCGGCGCGCCGGCCCGCACCAGTTCCGCGATGCGGTACTCGTCCAGGTCGCCGCTCACCATGATCTTCGCGTCGTGGAGGCCCGCCTCGTCGAGAATCCCCCGCGCGGCGCGGCTCAACGCGTCGAAATCGCCGCTGTCGATCCGTATGCCCCACAGCGGCCGCCCGACCTGCGCCGCCCTGCGAGTGCCCTCAAGCGTGTCGTAGGTGTCCACCAGGTGCACGGTCGCGGGGCCCAGAACGCGCTGCAATTCGCGGAACGCCCGGGTTTCTTCCGCGAACGACATCACCCAGGAGTGCGCCGCCGTGCCCATCACCGGAATGCCGTAGCGGAACCCCGCGAGCACGTTGCTGGTCCCGGCGCACCCGCCCATGTACGCGGCGCGCGCGCCCAGCGTGCCCGCTTCCGCGGTGTGCGCCCGGCGCGTGCCAAACTCCACTACGGGCCGCCCTGCCGCGGCCTCCACCAAGCGCGCCGCCTTGCTCGCGATCATGGTCTGAAAGCTGATCGCCGCGAGCAGGTAGGTCTCCACCATTTGCGCTTCCATGACCGGCGCCCGCACGGTCATCACCGGCTCACCCGGAAATACCGGCGTGCCCTCCGGCGCCGCGAATACGTCGCCCGTAAAGCGCAGCGCGCCGAGACAATCGAAAAACGCCGGGCTGACGCGGCGGAATTGCGCCAGCCCGCGAAGGTACTCGATCTCGCCAGGCTCGAATTTGAGGTTCAGAAGATACTCCGCCGCCTGCGGCAGTCCGGCGGCGATCAGAAAATTCCGCTGGGGCGGCAGGCGGCGGAAGGAAAGCTCGAATACGGCCTTCTCCGCGGACTTCCCGGCCTCGAAATAGCCGGCGGCCATGGTGAGTTCGTAGAGGTCCGTGAGCAGGCCGTACATTTACTTCTTCTTCGGCGGCTGGAACTCCTTTACTTCACTCGCGGCTTTTTGCAGATCCTCCACCGCCTTGGCATCCAATTCATAGATGCTCGGCTCGCCTTCGCGCTTCGCGAAAAACGTGCTGCCCTGCTTGGTGATGGCAACCTTCTCCACCCGCTTGCCATCGTTGGAGGTCACGGTGGCTTCGAGCACCGGCGTCCCGCCGCCGCCCGCGTCCAGGAATTTGGTGGAGTTCAGGTCGCGCAGCTTGTCGATCAGTCCCTGCACGCTGGCGGAATCCATCTGCTTGGATCCGAACATCCACTTCTCGCCCGACTTGGCGTAAACGGCCGAACCCACCTGCACCTTCGTGGGATCGCTCCAGCCGAAGTCGAACAGTTTCTTGTTGCGGAAGTCGTCCAGCTTCTTATCGAGCCCGTCGCCTACATCGCTGGTCAACTTGTGGACGCCCTCTACCACGGAGCTTTTCGCGTAGTAGTTCTTGTCCTTGTCCTTGCGGACCTCAAGCTGCTGCGTCCCGGAGGCGTCGGAGACGTTCACCAGGGCCACGCGCGGGCTGGAAGCGAATCCGGCGGCGGCTTTCTTCTCGTCCTCGGCGGTGACAGCGGTGTCCATGCGCGCGTCTTTCAGCTTGCGGATCAGCTCCTCCACCTGCGAACCGTCCGCGCGCAGCGGCTTCGGCTTCAGAATCTGCCAGTCGTTCTGGTTGTTCTTGCCGAACTCCATCGTGCCGCCCTTGGCCTGCAACTCCACGCGCGTCAGCTTGTCCTGGTCGAAGGTCAGCAAGCGCTTGTCGCGCAGGTCGTTCGAGGTCTTGTCGAAGCCGCTCTTGGTGTAGCTGGCGATCGTGAACACCCGCGGATCGTTCGCCAGCTTGGCGTAGGATCCGCTGCCGGTAGGAGTCTCGTCGCCGATGAACAGGTCTTCGGTCTTGCCGTCCTTCTTGATCACCTTGACGCCGAGCCCGGGCTGCGTGAGCCCGTAGGGGGCCAGATCCGCCGCCTTCTCCTCCACCAGCTTGTCCGCACTCAGCGAAGCCAGGCTCGAGATCATCGACGTCACCGAGTCCTGGTCCGCCCGCAGCGGCTTGGGCTCCGCGATGGCCCACTTGCCGTCGCCGCCCTTGCGCAACACCGTGGTCTCGCCGCCGGTCTTCTGCAACCGGACTTCCTGAATCTGGTCCTCGGGAATGGTGAGAATCTTGGGCGCGGCGTCCGCACTGGGCTTCGATTCCCCGGCCTTCTGTCTCTTGTTCGACCACCACACCAGCCCGCCCAGGACGGCCAGCAGCGCCACCGCAACCAGAAGTCCCCTGACTTTCATCCGGTCACCTCCTGCGCCACCACGTGACCACGCCGGAGCCGATGATGGCGAGCGGGAAGAACACCACGCTCAGCCAGAAGATCAGGTTCATCTTCTGCCCGGTGATCTCCAGCCGCCGGTCTTCCGGCTCCTTGGGACGAATCGAAATCAGGTCTTCGTCCGAGGTCAGCCAGTTCACCATGTTCAGCGCCAGGTCGCGATTGCCGTTGAAGCGGAGGAATCCGTTGGAAGCCCATAGCGAGCTGCCCACCACCACGAAACGCCCCTGGTTGTTATAAGTGCCGGCCGCGGCCAGCGTCAGCGGACCCTTTTTGTCCTTCTTGGTGTCGATGGCGATGCGGTTGGAAGCGAGGTTCGAAGTGGCGTAGCTGTTATCGCCCGTGGAGAACAGCTTCTCCACCGTGGTCTTGTCCGCCGACTTCACGTCCAGCGTGCGGGCCAGCGGGAAGGCCGTGGCCACCTCGCGCATCTCGCGCACGATGGGATGCGATTCGTAAGTCGCCACCAGCGGAACCTCCGGCCCCATGCCGAAGATCTGGCCGATGCCGCTGGTATCGAGCGCCAGGTCGTTCTGCGGCGTGACGCCCCACCCGCCGAGCAGTTTTACCAGCTCCGGGTTCGGAGTGGCGTCGGAGCCTACCGGCGGATCCAGCAGGAAGAGCGCGCGGCCGCCGTTTTCGACGTACGTCTTAATGGCGTTGACGGCCGGCTCCGTGTAGGCGTAACGCGGGCCGCCCACCACCAGCAGGGTGCAGTCCTTCGGCACTTCGGGCTTGCCCGCCGCGGGAGGCTGGGCCGCGCCCTTGGCGCCGGCGGGAGCGGCGGCAGGCGCGGCGCCCGAAAGCAGCGAGATCGTGCGGGTCTTGTAGTTGTTCTTCTCCAGCGCCTCCTTCAGCGACGAGTAGCCCGAGCGGCCGGAATCGTCCATCCCGTGCTCGCCGGAACCGCTGACGAAGCAGGCGTTGCGCTCGCCGCTCTTCAGCGAACGGATCAGCGCGCCCGTGATCTCTTCCTCGGTCAGGCTCTTAGCCTCCTCCTTGCGGATACCGCTATCGACCAGGATGGGAGCGTCGCGCCGGAACCCCGCCGCGCGCGCCTGCTGCGGCTTGCGCACCGGGTCGATGTAGTTGATCTTCAGTTTCGGCGAAAGCGTCTGGTAGCGGTCCAGCAGGTCGCGCGCCTGCGGGAACCGGGTGGTCTCGTCGAAGTAGGTGATGGCGACATCCTTTTTCAGGTTCTTCACCACTTTGATGGTCTGGTCGGAGAGGCTGTACTGCTTGTTCGCCGTCGAGTCGTACGATTTGTTGTAGCGGTTGGCGAGGAAGTTCACCGCGCCCAGCACCGCCACGATCACGGCGATGTAAACCGCCACATACGCCGTGTACTTGGTTTGCCGTTTCTTAAGCCATTCCACTCTCATGTCAGGCCCTCCACCTCAGGGATTCCATGGAACGGGAGGTAATGAACAACCCGAAGAAGATCATGGATAGATAGAAGATCACGTCGCGTGTGTCGAGCACTCCTTTGGCGAAGTTATCGAAGTGCGTCACGATGGAGAGATAATTCACCACCTGCGCCCAGCCGGTGGCGTCGAACGCCGTGAACCAGCTCAGCAGCCAGAGCAGCAGGCAGACGAAGAACGTCGCGCCGCCCGCGATGATCTGGTTGCGCGTGGTGGTGGAGATGAACGCGCCGATGGCCAGCAGCGTGCCGCCTTGCAGGATCAACCCCAGATAGCCTACCAGCACCGGTTTCCAGTCCGGCTTGCCGAAGGCGAACAGCAGCGCCACGTTCAACACCGACATCCACAGGATGCACAGGTACAGCACCATGGCCGCCGCCCACTTGCCCACGATGATCTCGATGTCGCGCACCGGGGAAGTCATCAGCAGCTCGATCGTGCCCGTGCGTTTCTCCTCCGCGAACAGCCGCATGGTGATCATCGGAATGAGGAACAGCGCCACTGTGCTGGCGAACCCCAGCAGCGGGCGGATCACCTGCTCGTTCACGTTCATCGGCATGCCCCGGCCCATCATGGAAGCCTGGAAGCTGAAGCGCACGAAATCGCGTGTGGCCGTGTAGAACCCGAAGCCGAAAATCAGCGCGAAAAACGCCATCAGCAAATACGCGATAGGTGAAGCGAAGTAACTTTTCAGTTCTTTGCGAGTGATGACAAGAATGTTTTTCACTTGGCCCCCTTCTTCGCCGTAGCGGCGTCCTGGGATTCAGCGGCGGTCAATTGCAGGAAGATATCCTCGAGGCTCAGCGCCACGGGCCGCAGCTCGTTGAGGCTCCAGCCGGCCGAGATGACGGCCCGGGCCAGTTCCGGCCGCACGTGCTTCCCTTGCAGGCTCTCCACTTCAAACACCGCGTGCCCGTCGCGGCGGCCCTTCAGCACCACGCGGCTCACGCCGGCCACGCGCTCCAGCCGCTGCTGCACCTCGTCGGGATTCTCGGTTTCCACTTCCACCGAAACGGCTTCGGAGCCGCGCAGCCGGGCGGTCAGCGTCGCCACCGAATCCGTGGCCACGAGCTTGCCCTTATTAATAATGACCACGCGCTCGCAGGTGTGTTCCACCTCGGAGAGGATGTGGGTGCTGAGAATGATGGTGTGCTCGCCGGCGAGATGGCGGATCAGCTCGCGGGTCTCGATGATCTGTTTGGGGTCGAGGCCGGCGGTGGGCTCGTCCAGGATCAGCACGTCGGGATTGTGGATGATGGCTTGCGCCAGTCCCACGCGCTGCCGGTAGCCTTTGGAGAGTTTCCCGATGAGCCGGGTGCGGACATCGCCGATGGCGCACCGCTCGATCGATTCGTTGACCCGGCGGCTCAGGTCCGCCGAGTTGATGCCCTTCAGCCGGCCGACGAAGGTGAGGTATTCGATGACCTCCATTTCCGGATACACCGGAGGCGTTTCCGGCAGATATCCGATCCGCTTCTTGACCTCCATGGGTTGTCCGAGAACGTCGTACCCGGCCACGCTGGCGGTGCCCGACGTGGGCGGGAGGAAGCACGTGAGGACGCGCATCGTGGTGGTCTTCCCCGCGCCGTTCGGCCCCAGGAAGCCCACGATCTGCCCCTTTTCGACTTCGAAGGAGATATCGTCAACAGCGACGGTACGGGCGTATCGCTTGGTAAGGCCTTCGACTTTGATCATAGTGAATGTTCCAGAAAGCTGCGTAACCTGCCAACAGCGGCGCGCTCAAGCGCCGCCGTGGCTACGGCACTTGGAGATAAACTGTGAATTTTCATCATAAGAACGGCGGGAGAGGGTTGTCAAACGCCATGTACGTTCCTTGACAACATCTTGCGGCAGAATGACTTGCGGGCCGGCGGTCTATACTGGAACTGTGCGGTTGACATGGCGGTCCCTGCCCTTCCTGCTGCGGAGGAGCCTGGTTGCCGCCTTCGATGATAACTGTTTCAGCATCGCCAAGGGCGCCGCGTACTCCGCCCTCCTCTCCTTCTTTCCGGTTTTGACGTCCGCGGCGACCATTCTGGTACAGACCAGGGCCCAATTCGTCTCCGAGACGATCGAGCGTTTCCTCTCCGAAGTGCTGCCGCCCGGCACCCAGGAACTGGTGCTGCGCCAGTTCCAGGTGCGCGGCGCGCGGCCCCTGCACCTGCTGATCTTCGCCGGGCTGGTTTCGCTGTGGGCCGCCTCCAGCGTCGTCAAGAGCCTGATCGAGGGCTTCCAGGCGGCCTACCGGGTGCCGCGCAACCGCGGCTTCCTGCGCGGCACCGGCGTGGCGGTGGCGCTCGTGCTCGCCGCTACGGCGCCCCTGATCGGGGCCTCCCTGCTGGTGCTGTTCGGCGCCCAGGTGGAGCGGGCGGTCCTGGACTGGATGAAGGTCGAACCGGGCCTCACCCCCTACGCCTGGGTCTGGCAATGGGTGAGCATGCTGGCGCGATACGTGGTGGCCTTCGGCGCGACGATTCTGGTGACCTCGCTCCTTTATTACTTCGGCCCCTACCGCAAGCAGCGCTGGAGAGCGGTCCTGCCCGGCGCGGTGGTGGCGACGGCGCTGTGGCTGCTGGCCACCGCGGGCTTCGGCTGGTACGTCCGCAACATGGCGCACTATAACGTGATGTACGGAAGCATCGGGACCAGCATCGCGCTGGTGGTGTGGATGTACCTGCTGGCGGCCATCGCGCTGGTCGGCTGCGAGTTCAACGCCGAGTGCGAGAGGCTGGCGCGGGCTTGAGGGGCCGCGGCCGGCGAATGAGCCGTACAACGTCCTTTCGAAGCCGCCGTTGATCTTCCGAGATCCCCTTCACCGCGGCTGCCGTCACCGCGAGGTCCCACGCAGCCTAAGAAATCTGGGTCGGCCCGAGAGCCTGCCAAAACGCGACATCGAACTCGCGCCCGGGCAGGCGGCCGCGGATCAGGCGGGTCATGGTGAGGCGATTGGGCATCTGGGGCTATTATGCAACGCGTTGAAGCTGGGAGGGCGTCACGGAGCTCTCTGGACCGCCGGCGCCTCGATCGTTGACTTGCGGAATATCCATCGCGCGAAACAGTTCCTCTTCGTAGATCCACACATTTTCAACTCAAAACGTTTTATACAATATGCTGATGGGCGCGAGTCTGGAAGATCTCAAAGTGGAGGACGACGGCCTTGTCTGCGCCGACGTGCACCACTGGGCGGAGGAAAAGTACCGCCTTCTGGCCCTGTATGACAAGCTGTTCTCCAGCGGCATGAAGAAGAAGTGGGATCAAAGGGTTTACATCGACCTCTACGCCGGAGCGGGCTTCAGCCATATTGAAGGGACTCGAACGTTTTTGAAGGGCTCGCCGATCATCGCCCTGACTGTAGCTTGGCCGTTCGACAAGTACATCTTCTGTGAGGAGGATGAACAACTGCTGATGGCCCTAAAGGTCCGATCAACACGAATCGCACCTGAGGCGAACGTGACCTACATCTCCGGCAATTGCGATGCGAAAGTCGATGAGATTTGCGGGGCGATCCCAAAGGGGTCATCCCGTAACCGCGTATTGAGCCTTTGCATGGTCGACCCCTTCGATTTCGGCATTAAGTTCGACACTTTGAAGAGACTTTCGCAGTTCTATATGGATTTTGTCGTGCTGCTTGCAATAGGCATGGACGCGAACCGAAATTACGATCACTACGTCGAGGGAAATTCCCCCAAGATCGACGAGGCACTCGGGAATTCCGCATGGCGAGAACGCTGGAGAGCCGCTGGCGGTCGGCGGAGCAACTTCAGGCGGTTTCTCGCGCTGGAGTTCTCAAAAAGCATGGAATCCCTACGTTACCTTCCGACACCTCTTGATCGCATGAAGCTGGTCAGATCGGATGAGAAAAATTTGCCACTTTATTACCTTGCGCTGTTCTCGCGGCACAAGAAGGCTCATGAATTCTGGGATCAGGTACTGAAGTATGGCACCGATCAGGGTAGTTTCAGTTTCGAGTGACCACGATGTCTCTGCTTTCGAAAATTGAATGGACCGACGCGACGTGGAACCCGGTTCGCGGCTGCACGAAGGTCAGTCCGGGGTGCAAGCACTGTTACGCCGAGCGGTTCGCTGAACGCTTCCGGGGGTTGGAGGGCCATCCCTTCCAACGGGGGTTCGACCTGAGACTTGTTCCCGAGAAACTGGCGGACCCGCTCCGCTGGCGTGACCCCAGAATGATTTTCGTCAACTCGATGAGCGATCTATTCCACGAACGGATTCCGCTCTCCTACATCATGCGAGTCGTCACGACGATGCATCTGGCGCGGTGGCATACATATCAGGTGCTTACCAAGCGATCCGGGCGTCTGCGCGAAGTGCTTTGCGGGCCGCTTGAAGACGCGGCCAAAGAAGCACATATCTGGTGGGGTGTTTCAGTGGAGGACCGCAAGCACGGCCTGCCGAGGATCGCAGACCTGCAGGCGACACGCGCAGCCGTTCGCTTCTTGTCAATCGAGCCGCTTTTGGAGGACCTCGGGATACTGCCCCTGAAAGGCATCTCGTGGGTGATCGTAGGTGGAGAGAGCGGGCCGCGAGCGCGGCCGATGAAGGAGACCTGGGTGCTGTCCATTCGCGAGCAATGCGAGACGGAAAACATTCCCTTTTTCTTCAAACAATGGGGTGGAGTCTGGAAGAAAGCCGCTGGCAGGATGCTGCAGGGTCAAACGCACGACGGTCTTCCGGAACGGATCCAGCATCCGATACTGCCGGCGCGATTGCGGCTGCGGCATGCATCGGACATTGAAAACGGCGCCCTCGCCGGCCTCGGAACGGCGTAGCACCCCCCTCACCCCAGCGCCCGCACGTCCAGCGGAATCCCCTTGCGCTCGTCACGCACCAGCGCCACCGCCCCCGTACTGCACATCGCCTCGCACGCGCCGCAACCCATGCACTTCTCCCACAGCACGCTCGTCGGCCCATCCGGCGCCGCCAGCGCCTCGAAGGGGCACGCTTCGACGCAGTCGCGGCAGGCCGCGCAAAGCTCCGGATTCACTTCCGCCACGTATCCCGAACTCGCCATCATGGGCACGCCCTGCCGCATCATCCGGATCCCGCCGCAGCAGCACTTGCAGCAGTTGCAGATGGCGTAAAACCGGTTCATCATCGCGTCCTTGAACCAGGCCGAGTGGACGTGACCGCGCTCGTGCTCCTCCTTAAGCAGCGCCAGCGCTTCTTCTTTCGTCAGCCGCCTGGCTTCGCGCGGATGGTGGTCCAGAATCATGTCGGTTCCCGGTTTCCCCACCACCAGGCAGACCTGCGTGGGCGTACAATGCGTCGCGCGCTCGTGCCGGCACACGCATTCGTAGGCGACCACGTCCGGCGGCCCCGTGAGCAATATGTCGCGCGCCACCGGGTAAGGCACAACCTGGTCCAGGTCCTGCAACGGAATGTCCCGGTCCAGATCCAAAATGGCGCAGGCGTGGTCGTGCGTCAGCACCTTGCCGTGGTAATGATCCGCCAGCCAGCCGGCCACTTTGGCGGGTTGTCCCGGTCTCGGCTCGGGCAGCCGGAACAGGAACCGTATGTACTGCCGTGTCCACCGCGCGTAGACATAGCCGTGCAGTGTGCGCAGGTTGAATCCCGATTGCCGCAGGAACTCCCGAGTCGAGCGCAGCATGGGGCGCCTCCTGCGGAACTACTATACTTCATCGCCCCGCGCACTGCGATATGATCGGATTCAATGACTCGCAGGGAGTTCAACACCAGCCTGGCCGGTCTGGCCGGCTCCACTATCGCGCAGCCTGCCGCGCGCAGGCAGCCCAATATCGTCTTTATCTGCTCGGATCAGCATAGCGGCCGCGTCCTGGCCGCCGCGGGCCATCCGCTCATCCGTACGCCGAATCTCGACCGCCTCGCACGCATGGGCGTGGTCTTCCGCAATACCTACTCCGGCAATCCCGTGTGCGTCCCCGGACGCGCCAGCATGATGTCCGGCAGGTACGCCTCCGACGTCAACTCCTTCTGCAACAGCACGGTCATGGGCAAGGTGCCGAGCTGGGGCAACTACCTGCGCGACTCCGGTTACAACTGCTGGGCCAGCGGCAAGCTCGACCTCACCAAGGGCGCCGACTACGGTTTCACGGAAGTCAGGACCAGCCACGGCCACTCCGGAAGTCCGGATATCACTTCACTGTTCCGCTCGCCGGTCGCCTATCGCGTCAACGAGCGCGGCAACGTGAACGGCAGGTGGGAGGACCGCGAAATCGACAGCGACGGTGAGCTCGCCAGGCGCGGCATCGAGTTTATCCGATCGCAGAAGGGCTCCGCCAAGCCCTGGGCCGCCTATATGGGGATGCACATGCCGCATCCCAAGTTCGTCGCGCAGAAGAAGTACCTGGAAGTCTACCCGCCGGATAAGATGCCGCTGCCCGAGATCCCCGAGGGTTATCTCGAGAGGCGCCACACCATGTTCCAGATCCTGGCGAACTTCAAGGGTCTGCAAGTCCCCATCGCGCACGACCGCGTCCGCCGCGCCCGCGCCGCCTACTTCGGCATGATCAGCGAGCTCGACGGCTACGTCGGATGGGTGCTGGACGAAATCGAGAAGGCCGGCCAGATGGACAACACCCTGTTCATCTACACCAGCGACCACGGCGAGATGCTCGGTGAACACGGCCTGTGGCTCAAGAACGTGCTGCTCGAAAACGCCGCGCGCGTGCCCCTGATCATGGCCGGTCCCGGGCTGCCGAAAGGCAGGATCGTGGACACCCCGGTATCGCACGTGGACATGGTGGCCACCATCCTCGATATCGCCGGCGCCGCGCCGCGCAACGCCAACCTGCGAGGGCGCTCGCTGGCCAACGGCGCCGCCGCGCACCCGGGATTCGCCTTCAGCGAGTCGCACTCGGAAGGCAACTGCACCGGCTCGTTCATGATTCGCAAGGGCGACTGGAAATACATCTACTTCACCGGCGACGATCCGCTGCTTTTCAACCTCAAGGACGACCCCGGCGAATTTCACAACCTTGCAGGCAAAGCCCAGGATGTGCGGAAAGAGCTGCACGGGATCCTGACCTCTCAGCTCGATCCGGACGCCGTCACCGAACGCGCCTTCGCCGAGCAGGAACGCGTCCTCGACAACATGGTGCGGACCATGAAGCCGGACGAGTTCTACGAGGAAATTGTCGGCCGCCTGGGTCCCGCCCAGGCGCGCATTCTTACCAACCGGCATTATCGAAAACGCACGGGCTGAGCGCCCGTTCTCCGGAGGTGTTTCTATGCCATTGCGCAACACCATTTGCGCACTCATTCTGTTCTGCTCTTACGCGTTCGGCCAAACCGCTCAGGGCCGCATCAGCGGAAGAGTTCTCGACCCCGGCTCGGCCGT
Source organism: Bryobacteraceae bacterium (assembly GCA_041946965.1). Lineage (GTDB taxonomy): Bacteria > Acidobacteriota > Terriglobia > Bryobacterales > Bryobacteraceae > JBHGBM01. The sequence continues at coordinate 119,183 of JBHGBM010000001.1, read as the reverse complement.
GATTCCCGGGGTAGAAGTGGTGGCCACCAATGAGGCTACGGGCGTCGCCACCCGCGCCCACTCCAACGAGGCCGGCATCTACGTGCTGCCGTTCCTCCAGCCCGGGCGGTACACGATCACCGCCACCGCAACCGGCTTCAAGACCTACGAACGCAAAGGCATCGAGGTGGCCACGGCGGAAGTGCTCGGCCTCGACCTCGCGCTCGAGCTCGGCAACATCACCGAAACCGTGAGCGTCACGGCGGAGGCGCCGCTGCTGGAATCGTCGTCTTCCACCATCGGCCAGTTCGTTGACAGCCGCGCCGTGGCGGAGATGCCGCTCGCGGGCCGCCGCGCCCTCGAGCTCGTCCGCCTCGCGGGCAACGTGGTCTTCATCAATTACTCGAACAACGCCAAGCCCATCTTCAGCGTGGCCGGCGGGCGCGCCTACCAGAGCATGTACATGCTCGACGGCGGCAACATCCAGAACCTGCGCATCGCCTCGGCCCAGGTGGATATCGACCCTCCCGTCGAGGTCGTGCAGGAGTTCAAGGTCGTGCAGAACGCCTACGCCGCCGAGTACGGCGGCTCGGCCGCTGGCATCCTGGTCAGCACCACCAAGTCCGGCAGCAACAACTTCCACGGTTCTGCGTTCGAATTCTTCCGCAACGACGCCATGGACGCCCCCGGCTTCTTCGCCCCCACCGACGGCACGCGCAAGCTCAAGGCTCCGCTGCGTTACAACCTCTTCGGCGGCACGCTCGGCGGGCCCATCATCCACAACCGCACGCACTTCTTCGCGGGCTACGAGGGCACCCGCCGCAGCGACGGCTCCACCCAGATCCTCACCGTGCCCACCGCGCGCCAGCGCGCCGGCGATTTCTCCGAAACCGTCGATTCCCGCGGCCGCATGATCCCTATCTACGACCCCTCCACTACGCGCATGTCGGGCAACACCGCGCTTCGCGACCCGTTTCCCGGCAACGTGATCCCGGCCAACAAGATCGACCCCGTGGCGCAGGCGTTCCTGAAGTATTGGCCGCTGCCCAACCGCGCGGGAACCGCCACCGGAGGCCAGAACTTCTCCGGCAACCGTTCCCAGATCTTCCGCCGCGATAACGTCACCAGCCGCGTGGACCATGCGCTCAGCGACAAGAACCGCCTCTACTTCCGCTTCGTCTACAATAGCGATCCCTACCGCTGGACCAGTGTGCTGCCCTACAAGGAAGCCGATACCACGAACCCCTTCGGACCCATCATCCGCTGGCAGACCTCCTACCTGATCTCCGACACTCACACCCTCACGCCCAACCTGATTTCCGACGTGCGCTACAGCTACACCAACCGCAAGTTCTACGCCAACAGCGCCGGCCTGGGCAGCGACGTGATCGAGAAGACCGGACTGAAAGGCGTGCCCGGAGGAGCGTTCCCCGCCATCAGCGTGGCGGGCATCGCCGGCATCGGCGCCAGCCAGGAACGCAAGCAGTTCCCCATTCGCCAGCACCAGTTCATCAACAACTGGACCTGGGTCCGCGACAAGCACCAGGTGAAATTCGGCGGCGAGGTGCGCCAGAGCCTCAACATGGACATCAACCGCCCCAGCATCACGGGCAACTACGGCTTCGCCACCACCGGTACCGCGCTTCCGGGCAACAACTCCACCGGGTACGCCTTTGCCAGCTTCCTCTCGGGCTTCGCGGATTCCTTCTCCATGCGCGAAACCGAGCCGCTGGACCGCTACAATTTTTACCTCGCGGGCTTCGTGCAGGACGATTGGAAGATCACCCGCACCTTCACCCTCAATCTCGGCGTGCGCTGGGAGACGGACACGCCCATCATGGACCGCAATGACCGCATGAACTCCTTCGATCCGTTCGGCATCAACCCCGTCTCGGGAACGCCCGGCATCGTCAAGTTCGTGGGCCAGAACGGGTGGCCGCGCAATCCCTATAACGCCGATTGGAACAACTTCGGACCGCGTTTCGGCTTCGCCTGGCAGCCCACCGGCGCGTGGGTGGTCCGCGGCGGCTATGGCATCTTCTTCGGCGGACCCGACATCGGTGTGAACAACGCCACCGGCGGCTTCGAAAAGTCCGGCTCGCTCTCCTCGCCCGATAACGGTGTGACCCCGGCGCTGCTGCTGCGCAACGGCGTGCAGGGCGTGACCCTCTCCGGCGAAACGCGCGACGACAAGTATGGCGCCGTGAAAGTCGGGGAAAAGGTGCGCACCAACGTCGACTTCTACCAGCGCGACCGTGCCACCACTTACTCCCATCAGTACAACCTGACAGTCCAGCGGCAGCTTCCCGGCAGCGTCGTGGTGGAAGCCGCTTACGTGGCGAACCTCAGCCGCAAGGTGCCCAGCCCCAATCTCACCCTGAACCAGGTGAGGCCGGAGCTGATGGCCTCCGGCAACGCGCAGTCTCGCCGCCCGTTCCCGCAGTTCAACAACGTCAACGTGCTCTCCCCCACCATCGGCATGAACAACTACCACTCCGGTATGGCGCGCGTGGAAAAACGCCTCAGCCAGGGCCTGAGTTTCCTCGCCACCTACACCTTCGCCCGCACCATCGGCGATTGCAGCAGCTCCAACGGCGGCGATTTCGGCGATAACCAGCAGTACATGGACGCCTACAACCGCAAGCTCGACAAGGGTCCCGACGCGCTGGACATCATCCACCGCTTCGCCTGGAGTTCGGTCTACGACCTGCCGTGGGGCAAGGGCCGCAAGTGGCTGAACAACGGCATCGCCGCGCAGGTGCTGGGCGGCTGGACGTTAGGTTCCATCATCACCATGCAGTCCGGAGGGCCGTTCACCGTAACCACGCAGACCAACGCCACCAACGTCTTCTCGGCGGGCGCAAACCGCGCCAATGTGCTGCGTAATCCAAACCTGCCCAAGGGCGAGCGGACGCTGGAGCGCTGGTTTGACACGTCCGCCTTTGTGGCCCCGCCGGCGCTTGCCTTCGGCAACGCCGGACGCGGTATCGTGCGCGCCGACGGCCGCGCGGGCTTCGACCTCTCGCTCAACAAGAACTTCACGTTCGCCGAGTCGCGCTACGTGCAGTTCCGCGGCGAGCTGTTCAACGCCTTCAACCATCCGGACTTCGCGCCGCCGAACCATTCGCTGGGATCTTCGTCGTTCGGGAGCATCGCGGACGCCACCGATCCGCGCACCATACAGCTCGGTCTGCGCATTCTTTTCTGAGTACGGACGCGGGCCGCGGGCCTCAACTCAGCGCGTGAACACCACCCGATTGCCGCGCAGAACCACCCGCGCGAAGGAGTGGGACGGGCCCGCGGCGCCGCGTTCCTTGGAAAAGAACGTGAGATGGACGATATCGCCCAGCTCCGCTCTCCCGCTCACGCGGTACTCCACGTCGTACGACGGCGTGCTCTGATTCACACGTTTCGGATCGAAATAGTATTCGAATTTTCCGTTCGTCACGGGCAGGTACCCCTGGTCGATCACCGCCCCCGGGATCACCGCGGCGAAATACACGGTCTCCGCGGTCGAGGTTCCCGTGATCCTCACGCCCGCCGCCGGGTCGAAAGTCGATTCCATGGGGAGATTCAACTGGATTTCCGGCGCTCCGGCGGGCTTCTCGCGCTCGATCACGTACATTTCGCCGCCCTGGCGCGGCAGCCCCGGCATGATCCCGCGGTAGCCTTCCCAGTCCGCCTCCAGCGTGTAGCGATAGATGCCCGGTTCATCGAGCGTCCATCGCGTGCCCGCCCACGACCCGGTTCCGTCGCCCTTGCCCGTCGCGACCACCTCGCGCCCGCCCGGGTAGCGCAGCGTGAATCTCAGCGAGCACGGCAAAATCGGATCGATCTGCACTGCGGGGCCGAACGGCGCTCCGGTCTCGTACACCATGCCCGGACGGGTGCCCACCAGGTAGAACCGCGCGTACTCGCCGGTCGGCCCCAACAGCTCTTCGTCGCCCGGCGCGATCACGCGGTTGTTGTGCGAGCCCGGCGGCAGAATGAACGCGCTCGCCAGGTATCCCGCATACGCCGGCGCTTCGCCCTTGCGCCGCAGCACCACGCCGCCCAGCAACCGGTAAATGTCGCCGGGCATATCGCCGTTCGATGACGCGCCGAACTGCCCGCCGAACGAGTTCGGGCTCACGTGCCAGTATGGCGCGAAGATGCCGTCCTCGCCCACCAGGAAGCGCGACATGAACCCCGGCCGCGGCCCCGAAGCGTAAAAGTAAGCCCAATCGGTGATGAACTCCGGGTACTGGTGCGGCGAGTAGCCGTTCGATGTCGTGATGCGCAGGTTCGTGGCGCTGATGCCGTTCAGGCGCGTGTCCCACTGCGCGGGCGGATTGTCCTTGGGCTCGTAAATCATCACCGGGATGATCTTGTTGGCCGACTGCGCCTCGCTGGCGATCAGCAGAACGTCGCCCGGCTTGTAGGGGTAGTTGAAGTGCACCAGCGAGCCGATCTGCGCCGTCATGTCGTAGTAGCCTTCAAAGCGCGTCTCGCCGCGCTCCACGTACTTGCCGCCGACGGCGAACTTCTTCCCCCGCGCGACGATCGGGCTCGATTCCGGATACACCACGCCCGCATGCCGCATGCTGCACACCCACAGGTGCCCCTTCGCGTCGGTATAGGTGGCCAGCACGTGCGCGAGGTACTCGCCCGGAGCATCCAGCGCGAATCCCTTCGAGCCCTGCGCCGACCCGTAGATGCCGCCCGGCGACGCCTTGCCGCACCAGCGGTCCGCGCGCACGTCGCCGGCGTCGGAATTCACGAACAGCCTGGCATCCACGCACACCTCGGCCGGCACCGCCGGAGCGAATCCGATGTCGCGCCCGTACCGCGCCCCCACCGGATACGACTGGCCCTGGAAGGTGGCCGTCGCCATCGTCATGCGATTCGCGATCCAGAAACGGTATGTGCCGCCGCCCTGGTACATGTTGCCCCAGATGTCCGCGATCCAGCCGTGCATCTTCACCGTATACTGGCCGTAGGCGGGCGGCCGCCAAGAGGTCAGCGCCGGGTTCCGCGTGGTGGGCCACTGTCCCGAATTGCCCACGTAGCGGAACGTACCCAGCTCGGCCGTCTTTCCGGCCGGGTCGGTGATGGAAACCGTGAGCGCGCCCTGCGTGTAATCCCACGGGATGTTGTTCCGCACCTCGAGCGTGTCCGTCGGGAATTGCGGCTCGAGCGAGTAACTCACGGCGGTTCCCGCCGTGTTGTAACGCGGCAGAATCACGTCGTCCTGAATCAGGTTGCGGCTGGCGATATTGAAGCGGTGCTTATCTTCCTCCGCGATCACTCCGCGGTACCCGTTGGAGTTGTACCCGTACAGCAGCACGAACGGCAGGCGCGGCGCGATCGTGGTTCCGTGAACGTACCTGCCCGACGCATCGTAGCCGCTCACCGGAACCGGCGGCGAGAAGTGGTGCGATTCGACCACGCGGCTCATCACGGAACTTTGCCGCGCGGCGAAGGTGCGCGCCTGAAGGCTGTAGTAGCGCGTACCCACCGTGACCCCGTAGTCCAGCCGCAGCCGGTAGATGCCGGGCGGCAGATCCGCTGGCAGCTTCGCCTGCGCTTTAAAGGTGGCTTCGATAAAGCCGTTCGCGGTGCGCGCCGCGCTGAGCGGAACCTTCACCAGTTCGTCGTAAGGCGAGCGGAACGCGTAACCGAACCGCGTGGTGACGGCGCCCTGCGTGCCGCCTTCAATCGGCAGGCCCGAAGGCGTCAGCAGCGTCGAGAGCCGGTCGTCGCTCGCAAACCGGATCCAGCCGGTCGAGTCGAAAGTGCGCTCGGCCGTGACCAGCAGCGCGAAACCGTCCACAATGATCTTGTCGTTGGCGAAATTCTTGAGGTGTTGTTCCGCCACGGTGAGCCGGGCGGTCACCGCGACTGTATCTCCGCCGGTCCACGCCGTGGGAGACATACTGGCCTCCGCCGCCCAATCCCCGTAACTGGTATAGCCGGTGGCGCCGAACGTGACGACGTCCGCGGCCGGCAGGGCGCCCGCCCATGCCGCGAGCAGCGCCACGCCAGCGTAGCTGAGTTTCATGGCCCAAAGATATCGCCCTCCGAAATCCGTGTCCAGGGGGAGCAGTACCATATGCGGCCAGGCCGCGGCCGCTGGTAAAATGTGGGGCCTGAGGGGTATGATCGGCGAGACGGGACTGGAGACAAATCGATGTCGAAACATAGCATCCTTTTCGCGGCGTGCGTGCTGGCATTTCCCTGCCAGACGGCGCTCGCACAAGGCGTAACCGGGGCAATCCTCGGCGCCGTGAGCGACCCTTCGGGAGCGCGCATCGCGGGCGCGGCCGTGACGGCCACCAACACGCTCACCGGCGAAACCCGCACCGCGACGGCGAACGAGGCGGGTGACTACCTCTTCCCCGTGCTCCCCGTCGGGCAGTACCGCATCGAGGTGGAGCGCCAGGGCTTCAAGAAGTTCGTCCGCGAGGGCATTGCCCTCAGCGTCAACCGCAACGCGCGCGTGGACGCCGTGCTCGAAATCGGCGAGGTCTCGCAGGAAGTCAAGGTGGTGGGCGACGTCCCGCTTGTGGACACCCGTACCGTGCAGGTCGGCGGCCTGATCGATTCGCGCCGCATCAACGAACTGGTCCTCAACGGGCGCAACATCTACGACCTTGTCTCCATGCTGCCCGGCGTTTCCAGCGCTACCACGCCTTCGGTCATGGACAACAGCGGAAACTTCCTGCGCGTCAACGGCAGCCGTACGCGGCACAGCACGTTCCTGCTGGACGGGAACTTCAATAACGACCTGTACCGCAACAGCGGCAACGAGGCTCCCAATCCGGATGCCGTGGAGGAGTTCCGCCTGCTCACCAGCAACTTCAGCGCGGAGTACGGCCGCAGCCCCGGCGCGGTGATCAACGTCGTGACCCGCAGCGGAACCAACGACTATCACGGCGCTGTGTTCGAGTTCCTCCGCAATAACAAGCTGAACGCGAGAAACTTCTTCCAGCCGGCCGTGTCGCCGCTGCGCCAGAACCAGTTCGGCGCCTCTCTCGGCGGCCGGATCGTGCGCGACAAGCTGTTCTTCTTCACTTCCTATCAGGGACTGCGCATCCGCTCCAGCGAGTTTCGCAACGTGGCGATTACGCCCAACGCGGCGCAGCGCCGGGGGAACCTCTCGGACCAGCCGGCCGCCCGCCAGCCGCTCGATCCCACTACGAACCGCGCCTTTCCGGGCGGCATCATCCCGGCCGACCGGCTGGACCCCGTCGCACAGAACATCCTGAAGCTCGTGCCGCTTCCCACCACCTCTGACGGCCGCGTTGAAGCGCTGAAGCCGCGCAGCCAGAGCTCCGATCAGGGCCTGGGAAAACTCGACTGGCTCTGGAAGCCCGGCCACAAGCTGTACGGCAGCCTCTTTCTAGTCCGGGGCCGCGGCTTTCAGCCCTTCGGCGGCGCTTCGCAGATCCCGGACTACAGCCCCATCGACGAGATCCTCAACCAGCACAACGTCGCGGCCAACGAGGATTGGATCGTCAGCGCGTCCCTGCTGAATCAGTTCCGCTTCGGTTACACCCGGCGATACTCCCAGAGCACCGGCTCGATGCGCACCAGTTGGAGCGACTTCGGCAGCAAAGTGACGCTGGGCGCGGATCCGCCCCGCCCGCCCCAGATGTACATCACCGGGTGGTGGCAGATGGGCCTCTTCAGCGAGTCGCACATGACCCAGGAGAGCTACAACTTCAGCGACACGCTGAGCTGGGTCCGCGGAGCGCATTCCTTCAAGGCCGGCCTCTGGGGCCTTTACAACAAGTTCGAGGAGGTGGGAAGCTGGCTGGGTCCCGGACAGATCCGTTTCAACGGCGACATTACCAGAAACGGGCTCTCCGACTTCCTCATGGGCCGCGCGGGAAGCTTCCGCCAGAACAACGGCAATAACCGCTTCTTCCGCAATCAGAACTGGCACGCCTTTGTGCAGGACGACTGGAAAGTGCACCCGCGCGTCACCCTGAACCTCGGCTTGCGTTGGGAGTTGAACACGCCCTACGTGAGCGTGCAGGACGAGTATCAGACCTTCCGCTGGGGGGCCCGCTCCACGCTCATCCCCAAGGCGCCGCTGGGCCTCGTGTTTCCGGGCGACCCCGGCGTGCCGCGCGGCCTCATCGATACGGACCTGAACAACTTCGCTCCGCGGCTCGGGGTCGCCTTCGACGTCTTCGGCGACGGCAAGACCGCGGTGCGCGCCGGCTACGGCTTCTTTTACGGCGTCGGTTTCGCCAACACCATGGGGAGCGACATGCAGGGGCAGCCGTTCCTGGTTGACGTGACCGTCTACGGAACGCCCAACCTCATCGAACCGTATTCGCAGGTGCCGGGCGGAAGCCCGTTCCCGTACAAGCTTGACAGCAAGAATCCTCTCTTCTCGCTCCCGGTCACGGCCAGCTATCTGAACGAGAACTTCTCCACGCCCTACGTGCAGCATTACACTCTGGCCATCGAGCAGCAGTTGATGCACAACCTTGGCGTGACCCTGGCCTATGTGGGCAACGCCTCGCGCAAGCTCATCGTGCAACGCGACGCCAACGAGGCGATTTACATCCCGGGACAGTCCACGGCGGGCAACGTGAACGCGCGGCGGCCCTACCTTCCCGGCACCATCGCGCAGATTTCCGAGACCGAAACCGCCTCGAACGCCCACTACGACTCGCTGCAAATGACCGTGAATAAACGGTTCTCGCGCGGCTTCTCCGTCATGGGCAACTACACCTTCGGCAAGTCGATCGACGAGATCTCCGACGACAAGTTCAACCCCACGGCGCTGGCGCTGGTCGATTCCAAGAACCGGCGCCTGGACCGCGCGGCATCGGACGCCGATATCCGCCACATTCTCGCGCTGAGTTACGTCTGGGAACTGCCGCGCCTGGAGCGATGGGGCCCGTTCGGGAAGCAAGTCCTGGGCGGCTGGCAGTGGAACGGGGGAGTGCGGATTCTCTCCGGCTCCGCGATGACGGTCACCTCCGGGCGCGACACCAACGTGAATGGGAACAACAACGACCGGCCGGACCTGGTGGGCAATCCGCTGCTCCCGACGGACCGCCCGAGGGCGGAGCGGATCGCGAAGTACTTCGATTCCGCCGCGTTCCGTACGGCGCCGACGGGAAGCCCAGGCAATGCGGGCCGCAGCCTGATCTATGGTCCCGGTGCGATGAATTGGGACTGCGGCATCTTCAAGAACTTCACGTTCCTGGAGAAGCACCGCGTCCAGTTCCGCGCGGAGTTCTTCAACTTCCCGAACCGCGTGAACCTGGGCAATCCCAATCTGACCCTGAGCAACCAGAACGTGGGCCGCATCCTGGGTTCCGGCGGCGCGCGCGTGGTGCAGTTCGGTGTGAAGTACACTTTCTAACGGTAAGGAGAGCGAACCATGCAAAATAATGACCTGAGCCGCCGGGCGTTCATGGCCACCGGCTCGATGGCCGTCGCGGCCGGCTATTCACGGGCGCGCGGCGCGAACGACCGCCTGCGGGTGGCCAATGTGGGCTGCGGGCGGCGCGGCCTGCTCCGCGAACTGATTCACCTCAAGGACACCGCCAATATCGAGATTGCCGCGGTGTGCGACACCTGGCGGCAAAAGCGCGAGAAGGCCGTGGCCGACGTCAAGGAGTTCACCGGCAAGGAGCCCATGCAGACCGCGCACTTCGCCGAAATCGTCGAGCGCAAGGACATCGACGCGGTGGTCATCGGCACCCCCGACCACCTGCACTGCACCATGCTGATCGAGGCGATCCGCGCCGGCAAGGACGTTTATGTCGAGAAGCCTCTGGCCATGAACATGCGCGAGTTGATCCGCGCCTACGACACCGTGAAGCGCTCCGACCGCATCGTCCAGATCGGCACGCAGATGCGCAGCTATGCGAATTCCAACGGCGCAAAGAAGATGCTGGCCGCGGGTGAGCTGGGCAAGATCCTGAAGGTGGAGCAGGTGCGCAACGGTTACAGCCCTTACTGGATGAGCTACGGCGGCCCGGCTTTCTTCAGCGAGAAGCCCGCCGAGGCGGACGTGGAGTGGAAAGAGTTCCTGGGCGACCGCAAGCCGCGGCCGTTCAACGCCACGCAATACCAGGGCTGGTACGGCTTCCGTGATTTCTCCCGCGGGCCGCAAACCAACCTGATGGTGCACTTCATCGACCTGGTGCACTACGTGACCCCGGCAAGCATCCCCAAGCGGGTCGTCGCTCTGGGCGGCACCTACCGCTGGAAGGGCGACTACGACGCTCCGGATTCGGTGGAGGTGGTGCTCGATTATCCAGAGGGCTTCCTGGTGCGCTACTGCACCGTGTTCGGCACCGGCGCGGGCAACTATGCGAAGTGGTTCGGGACGCGCGGCACGCTGGACGCCAAGAGCCTCTCCGGTTCCCAGAAGTGGGTGGTTTCGGGCCAGGGCTCCTTCGAGCCGGACCGCGTGCAGGGAGAGGTCGAGGTGACACCCGTGGAAGTGCCGCACCACATGCAGAACTTCCTGGAGTGCATTCGCAGCCGCCAACAGCCGATCGCCCCGATTGAAGCCGGTTACGCGCACTCCGTCGCTGTGATCATGGCCGATGAAGCGTATAGCACGGGCCGGCGCATGGTGTACGACCCCGCCAAGCGCGAGGTGCGCGCGGGCTGAGGAGCCTTCACCATGCCGCTCCGCCGTTTCGCGCTTCTCTCCCTTCTGATGCCGGGCATCCTGGCCGCGCAGGACGGCCAGGCGCGCGTATTTCGCGCCGGCGCCGCCACCAGCAACATCACGCCGCCGCTCGGTTCGCTGCTGGTGGGCGGCTGGAATCCCGAACCCGCCACCAACGTCCACGACGAGCTGCACTCGCGCTGCCTGGTGCTGGACGACGGCTCCACCAGGCTGGTGATCGTGGTCAGCGACAACGTGGGCATCTCCCGCAACGTCTACGACGAAGCCAAGCGCGTGCTGAACCAGAAGACCGGGATTCCCACGGCCAACATGCTGATGTCGGCGGACCACACGCACTCCGCCGCAAGCGCGCGGGGCAAGGGCGGCATCGTCCCTGGAGAGCCGCTCGACGATTATCAGCGGTTTCTGGCGTCGCGGATCGTGGATGGAGTCCTGCGGGCGATCGCCAACATGCAACCGGCGCGCATCGGTTGGGGACGCGGTTCGGAAGCGTCGCAGGTCTTCAACCGCCGCTGGCGCATGAAGCCGGGCGTGCCGCTGATGAACCCGTTCGGCGGGCGGGACCAGGTGGTGATGAATCCCCGCCCCGGCGACCCGAACCTGCTCGAGCCGGCCGGCCCCACCGATCCCGGGATCCACTTCATCTCCGTGCAGTCGCTGGCTGGGCGGCCCATCGCGCTGCTGGCCAACTATTCGCTCCACTACGTGGGCGGGGTGCGCCCGCACGAAGTCTCGGCGGACTACTTCGCCGTGTTCGCCAGGCGCATCGAGGAACTGCTGGGAGCCGGCGCACAGGACCCGCCGTTCGTGGGCATCATGTCGAACGGAACCAGCGGGAACATCAACAACATCAACTTCTTCGGCGAAAAGGAACCGCGCAAGTGGGCGCCTTACGAGAAGATGGGCGTGGTGGCCGGCCTGGTCGCCGCGGAGGTGTTCAAGGCCTATCTCGTGACCAGGCACCGCGACTGGGTCCCGCTCGGCGCGGCAACTACGGAACTGCCCCTCGCCGTTCGCCTGCCCGGCAAAGCGGACATCGAGTGGGCCGAATCCGTCTTGAAGCGGCCCGCGGGAGAGAAGCCGCGGCACGTCCACGAGGTCACCTACGCCAACCGCACGCTCGCCATGCGGGAGTATCCGGCGCGGATTCCGCTGATCCTACAGGCGCTGCGCATCGGCGACGTGGGGATCGGCGCGATTCCGAACGAGGTCTTTGTCGAGATCGGCCTGGAACTGAGGCAGAAAAGCCCGTTCCCGACGACCTTCACCATCTCGCTCGCCAACGGCTCCTACGGCTATCTGCCCACCGTGGAGCATCACAAGCTGGGCGGATACGAAACCTGGCGCGGCACCAACATACTGGAGATCGAGGCCGCGCCGAAGATCGTGGATGCGCTGCTCGGGCTGTTACGCGAATTGCACGCCCGGTAGCCCTTCAACGCTCGGCGCAGCCTTCCACCTTGGCCGGGCTGTAGCGGTTCACCTCCCGCCAAGAAACTGGCAGAACCGGGCCTACCGGTTGGCGGCCACGATCTCGAGATTGGCCTCGAAGGCCTCCTGGTGGTTGAGGGAACCGTTGAGCAGATTCGTGTACACGGTCTTGATATCCGTTTTCACGGTGGCTTTGAGGGCGTTCTCGAGGTCCTCTATGTCGGTTTTCTCAATTTGCACTCCGGCTTCGAGCGCGTCTTTGAGTGAAGTAAGACCCTTGGCGATGAGCTGGGTGTACAGCGCCGCCAGCCTCTGATCCGCAAACACGCCCGGGGCCGTATTTGCCGCGGGATCCTGCACACCGTAGCGATCGAGAAGCACTTTCACGCTTTCGAAGTGCCGCTCCTCGCTTGCGGCGATATTGGAGAATATGCGCAGGTTCCACTTGGCGTTTAGCTCCCGATACACGTCGCGGGCCAGCTTCTCTTCCTCGCGCATGAAGGCCAGCCACTTGCCCTCCTCCGCGGTAGCCGGTTGGGCCGGGGACGGCAGGCAGCAGTTCTGGTTTCCACGTGGACCACCCTGGCCGAAGGCGGGCGGTTGAAGCGCCATCGCGAACGCCAGGATCATCAAAACGGTTGCGATTTTCAGGTTGAAAATGTTCATGCCCCCGGCGGTGCAGTTCCCGTTCCGAACGCAAACCGTCACATTTCAAACACTTTCGTCTGGATCCGGCGCGCGGGAGTTGCAGGCCGCACTGCAACATTTGCAGTGCGCCACGGCGCCCCAGGAATCTGCTACCATCCTGAGCGGAGGACAAGTTATGCGAACCGTGACATGTACTCCGATCCTCGGTTTCTTCGCAGCGGCACTTTACTCGCAGACCCCATCGGACTGCAATGACACCCTGAACCGGACTGTAGTGCAGCGTGCCGCGCCCGGCGCGGCCCAGACGGGCAGCGCCTTTCAGCCGCCGCTGCCTGTGCCGGAGTGCGTCCTTTGCGTGGTGGCGGCTCCGGAGAAGCCCATTGGCGTGAACCGGAACCCCATCTACCGCGCCATCCGCAGTCTGGGCTCCCGGGTCTTTCCCGGGAATGAGCCAGGCGCACGGCCTCGAAAGAACACCACGCTGCTTCGCCGGTTCTGGCGCGGTTCGGATTTCCGCGTTGTCCTCGGAAAGAGCGCCGAAACGAGTCCGCCTTGTCCGGCGCCTGCCTCGCCGGTTCAGTGACCGATCCAGACCGCCTGCCCGCCGCCGGGACGCAGCCGTGCTTTCAGCGTGGTCCGCGAAGTCACCGGACGGGTCTCGATGCCGACCTTGGTGCGGGTCTGCACCGCGTCGTCATCCGCATAAATGCGCGCGGTATAGGATTCGCCTTCCGCGAGGAAGGATAACGGGATGTCGAGTTCCCGCGGTTCGCTGTTGTTGATCGTGCCGAGGAACCATTCGCGGCCGCTGCGGCGGGCGATCGTGGCGAACCGGCCGATGCGGCCGTGCACCACGCGGGTTTCGTCCCAAACCGTGGGCACGCGGCGGAAGAACTCGACTTCGGGCTCGCCGTTGTACATGCTCGGGCGGTCATACCAGAAGATCCATTGCAGCGGGCTGAAGGAGACCACGGCCATCGCAAGCTGGTGCGCTTTGGTGGTCTTCAAGCGGCGATCGAAGTAACAGATCGTGTAATCGCCGATGCCCGCGACGTAGCGCGTGAACGGCAGCGTGCAGTTGTGCTCGGGCGCCGGCATGTGCTCGTTGCCGCGGATGCCCTCCACGGTCATCAGGTTCGGGTATGTGCGGTTGTTGCCGGTGGCGCGGTAGCCGTCGTGGATGTTGAGCATCAGGCGCTGCTCCGCCGCCTTCTGTATGGTTTCCGTGGTCCAGGCGGTCTCGCTTTGAGGCCCCACGTCGATGAAGCCGATCTTGACGCCTCGGACGCCCCATTGCCTGTAGAGCGGGAACAGGATGTCGCGCTGCGTCTTGATCTGGCGCCGGTCCACATACACAATGAGGCCCACGTTCTTCTCGCGTCCGTAACGGATAATCTCGTGGATATCCAGGTTCGGCGCGCGCACCGTGGTGGCATCGCCGGTCTTGGGATCTTCGCTGCCGTACCATTTCCAGTCGAGGTGCACGTAGCTGAGGCCGGCGGTGGCGGCGAAATCGATAATCGCCTTGGAATTCCCGGTGGTCAAGGTGGTGTCGCGCATCACCTTGCCGGGCTGGATCCAGGAGGTGTCCCGGAGCGCGGGCGGCGGGTTCAAATTCAGCATCAGGTAGTTGCGTTCCAGCAGATCGCCAGGCTTTTCGCCGGCGACAAAGAACCGCCACGGGGTAGAGAATTCCGGACGCACCGTAACGCGGCCGTCGCTCGCCTGCCGCTTCGCGAGGTTGGAGCTGGTTCCACCCAGCGCGCTGACCAGGCCGCCCGGGACGGGCGACAGCAGCATGCGCGGATACGCCTCGTTGGCGGCTTCGGCGAGCGAAGCGAGGATGCCGCTCGCATATTCGAGAGTGAGGGGACGCTCGCACCACGGCTCGATAGCAGAGGTCTTCACGCGGCGGTACTCCCCCTCGGTGCCGTGCTCCTCCCAGGCGTAAGTTTCGCCGGGAAAACGAAACTCGGTCCGCTCGCCCTCGAAAAGGAATTCCGTTTCCGCCTGCTTGGGGAAGGTGTAACGCAGCGCCGCGCCTTCGTTGTAGGCGCGAAAGGTAAGGCGCATGAGCCTTCCGGAGGCGTGCTTGAGATCGACGTTCAGCTCGCGATAGCGGTCCGGGACGATCCTGCGCTCCCCGAACGGATTGGTCCACTCGCCCCTGTAGCCGCGGGTGGATGTCCGCGTGACGGCAAAACCGCTGGTGAAACCGGGCTCGAAGCCCAGCCGCGATTCGAGCACGACGGGCTTGCCCCGGTAGTCGATACGGTAAGCAGGCACGCCCCCCGGCTGTAGTGCGAAACGGACCAACACTCTGCCGTCGAATGACGTGAGTTGCAGCGCCGCCGCAAGCAGGAGCCCTACCATAGCAGCTTGATGCCGAACTGAATAGTGCGCGGCGCGCCCGTGGCGCCCGCCCCGCCGCTGGCGTTGCTGCTGTCCGTCCGGAAAGCCACTCCGAAGTTCACGTTCTCCGGGTTCATGTTGATGCTGGGCCGCAGCGGCGTATTGAGGAAGTTGAAAGCCTCGGCACGGAACTGTAGCCGCAGCCGCTCCCGGATCTGCGTGGTCTTGTTCAGCGAAAAATCGAGGAACGCCCGCGGGCGCGATCGCAGACGTCCATCGTTGTCCGGCGACATATCCGGCGCGTAGCGCGGCATGACCAGGAAGTTGTACTCGGTGCAGCCCGCGGCGGTGCTGTAGGGCAGCATGGTGATCGTGCCGTTGTCGTTCCACCTGGCGACGCAGGGCCGGAGCGCGCGCACCACTTCGGCGGACCAGTCCACACCCGGCAGGCTCGCATCCTTCACGTACCAGACATTGCCCGAGAATGCCAGCGGCGACCCGCTGTGCGCGATGAACATGGCGTTGGTTTCCCATCCGCCGATGATCCGCTTTAGCACGGGGTTTTCGCTGATGACGAACTTCTTGCCGGGACCGAACGGCAGGGCGTAGACGCTGCCGAGCGTGAAGCGGTGCGGCATGTCTCCGGCCGCCAGCGACTGCTGCATGACGCCGCGCTGGAGATCGGACCAGCCGCTGCGCACCATCATCTTCGAGAGCGTGTAGGTGGCGATGAGGTTCAGTCCGCCCTTGCGGCGCGTTTCATAGGAGACCTGCATGGAGTTGAACCAGCTCGCGCCGTCACTGCGCGCGTTTTCAGTCAGGCCGCCGAATTGCGGGTAGGGCCGCGAGAGATTGGCCCTGGTGAGGGTCGCGGAGGTGAAGTGATTCGACCCGCGGAACGGCTCCAGCCCGGCAAACGGGTTGGGCAACTGCGCGTCGCAGTAGGACGGCGTCCCGCCCTCCGCCAGGTTGCAGGCCTGCCTCACGATCAGGCCGTATTCATTGAACGGACGGCTGGATTCCAGGTTCCGGCCGCGGCTCCCCACGTATGACATGTCCAGCACCGAGTCCATCGGCAGCCGCACCTGGAAGCCGGCGGAAAACTGGTCGATGCTGGGCAGCGTATACGCGGTGTTGGAGAACGTGAACCCCTGGCCCAGGAAAGTCTGGAGGCCGTCCGCCGCTCCCCGCGGCGGCAGGATCCCCGCCGGGAAGGGGTTGGTCATCAGGTCGGGCCGCGCGGTGCGGCCGTTGTCCAGCGTGGCGATCGCGCTGTTGGAATAGGTGAAGCCGTTGACCTGGATGAACCCGTTGCCGAAGTTCAGGTACGCCCGGCCGAAACCGCCGCGGAAGACGATCCAGTCGTTGATGCGGTAGGCCACGCCGATGCGCGGCTGCAAGGCCTTCTTGTAGACTTCGGCCGCGCGGCGCGGCGCTCCATTCACACCGGCGAACAGCATTCCGCCCTTCAGTTGCGGAGTGTTCGGGAACTTCGCGCGGTCGATCAGCGCGTTGACCGGGTTCACCGTTTGCGCGTCGAATCCGCGGTTCAACCGGTTGAGCCGCTCCGTGGGCGGAATGCTGAAATCCATGCGAAAGCCCAGGTTCAGGGTGAGCTTCGAGGTGACCTTCCAGTCGTCCTGAATGTAAGGGAACAGGTAGCGGTCGGTGATGAACGGCTGGGCGCGGTATTCCGCGTTGCCGGACGCGGGCATGCCGAGCAGAAAACTCGCAATGCTGTTGCCGGTAGTGGGATTTGAATCCGCACGCAGGTAATCCCGCTGCGTGAAGCCGGTGGTGGAGTTCAGGCGGAACAGATTGCCGACATCGCGAGTGGCGTATTGAATCCAGCGGTAGTCGAGCCCGAACTTCACCGAGTGCGAGGAGCGGATCCACGTCAGGTTCGGGTGGATGGCGTAGTTGTTGGTGAAATTCTGGCGCGTGTCAAAGCCCTGGTTCACGTAGCCGGAATACGTGTAGTACCCGAAGTACATGGGGTTGGGCAACTGCGCGGCGAGCGAGGCCGGGAAGCCGTGCTTCTTGATGTCGAAGCCGAAGTTGTCGAAGTCGGCGGTGTCCTGGCGGAAACGGTTGAAGGACACGCGCAGGTTGGCGATCAGGGTGGGGCGCAGCGTGCCCACCCAATCGGCGGTGGCGGCGTGGTTGATGCGGCCGGTCATGCTCTCGCCCTGGCCCGGCCCGTGCATAATGCCGTTGGTGTTCTTGCTCTCCACGCGGTTGTTGGTTGCGTAACGCACGAAGAGGCGATGGGCATCGGTGAGGTTGTGGTCGAACTTGAGCGCGAGGTTGTAGAAATCGTTGGTCCAGTTGTTCACGCCGCCGGGCTGGAACAGGTTGTTCACCGCGTAGCCGGCGTTGGGGCCGCGGTCCCGCGTGGGCTTCGGCATGAAACCCAGAATATTCCTGGCGATGGGGCTGATGCGTTCCTTGGGAATGGTGTTGTTGGGGAACGGGTCGCGGGTCCAGGTGCTGCCCGCCATGCGCCCGCTGGCCGGATCGTAGACCACGATTTTGCGGCCCTGCGGATCGTCGAGGCGGCTGAAATCGCCGTCGAGGAACTCGGGCGCGGGCACGGAGCCCGTGAACGGGCGGGGATCGTCGTCGGTGTACTTCTCGTAACTCGCCATGAAGAAGGAGCGGTTGCGGCCGTCGTAGAGCTTGGGCAGGCGGATGGGGCCGCCGATCTGTCCTCCCCACTGGTCCAGCTTGAAATCGCCTTTGGCGGCGTTGTTGCGGTTATTGGCGAAGGAGTTGGCGGACCAGGCGGCGCGCCGGATGAAGTCGTAGGCCGTCCCGTGAAACTGGTTGGTGCCGCTCTTCAGCGTGACGCTCACGATACCGCCGCCGGTTTTGCCGTATTGCGCGTCGTAGATGTTGGTATGGATGCGGAACTCTTCCACGGCATCCACGGAAGGCACCAGCGCGACGTTGTTGCCGCCGGCCTGGGAATTGTTGGGCGCGCCGTCCAGCAGGTATTCGGAGGAGGCGTCCGGGCTGCCGTTGATGCTCCAGAGGTTGATGCTGCCGTTGTCGAACGCCCGCTGCGAGCCGCCCCGGAAGGCGACGCCCGGGACCAGCCGCGCGAGCATCACCGGGTTGCGCCCGCTGATGGGAAACTCGGTTACGCGGGCGTTATCGATGATGGTGCCGCGGTCGGCCTTCTCGGTTTCGAGCAGCGGCGGCGCCCCGGTGACCGTGAGCCGTTCCGTCACCGCGCCGGGCTCGAGCGTGAGCGTCACGCTCAACGCCTGCGACTGCCGGAGGACGATGTTCTCCCTCACTACCTTCTTGAAACCGGCCAGCTCCGCCGAAACCGTGTAGGTCCCCGGGCGAAGGAAGGGCACGGTGAACTCGCCCTGGCCGAGTGAGGTGGTCTGCTGCGTGACACCGGTTTCGACGTTGGCGACCTCGACTTTCGCTCCCGGGACCACGGAGCCCGACGCATCCTGCACGACGCCGTTCAGGGTCGCGCGAAACTCCTGGCCGATCGACGGAAGGGCGCATAGCAGCGCCGCGGCAACAATCCTTTTCATGTCACTCACCACCCTTGCTGGAGACTATACTACAGCTACATGATCCTCGGAGAGTTGTGCCTGGTGGCGGCGTTGGTCCCGGGATTCTCTTTTGTCCATCCGGGTCTATTGCACACCCGCTCCGCGTTCGACCGCATGAAGGCGATGGTTGCCAAGGGCGAAGAGCCGTGGAAATCGGGTTTCGAAGCGCTGAGGTCGCATCCGCAATCGCAGGCCGGCTACGTAACCCAGGGGCCCTTCGCCGAGATCGGCCGGGCACCCAACGTGCATTTCCGCGAGTTCGACCAGGATGCGAACGCGGCGTATCAGAACGCGGTCATGTGGCAGATCACCGGCGAGGCGGCGCACGTCGCGAAATCGGCGCAGATCCTCGACGGCTGGTGCTCCACGCTCGAGAAGGTCACCGGCGCCGACGCCGTGCTGATGGCCGGGTTGGGCCCCTTCAAAATGGTGAACGCCGCCGAAATCCTCAGGCATACGGACTCCGGCTGGCCGGAGGCCTCCGCACGGCGCTGCGAACAAATGTTCCGCCACGCCGTCTACCCGGCCATCAAGGACTTCGCGCTCTTTGCCAACGGCAACTGGGACACGGCCGCGATCAAAACCATGGCGGCGATCGGAGTCTATACGAACGACCGCGCGATGTTCGAGCGCGCGCTGCGCTACTACGTGGATGGCGAAGGAAACGGCCGGCTGACGCACTACATTTTCGAGAGCGGGCAATCGCAGGAGAGCGGCCGCGACCAGGCGCATACGCAGCTCGGCCTGGGGCACCTGGCGGACACGTGCGAGATCGCGTGGAACCAGGGCCTGGATCTGTACGGTTACGCGGACAACCGTCTGCTGCGAGGCTTCGAATACACCGCGCGATACCTGCTCGGCGAGGATGTGCCTTTCGCGCCGGTGATCGACCGCACCGGCAAGTACCGGCACGAGGCGATCTCGGGCGCGCAGCGGGGGCGGCTCCGGCCGGTATTCGAGCAGGTCTACAACCACTACGCGAAAAGGCGGGGCGTGCCCGCGCCCTGGACGGAGAAAGCGGCGGCGAAGATCCGCCCCGAAGGGCCGGCGCAGGGAGCGGACCATCCCGGGTTCGGCACGATTCTGTTCTCACTGCGGCGTGTGGAACAGACCCACACGGCGCCGCCCGCCGCTCTCATCGCGAAGGGCGCCCCTTCCGGGATCGTGCTCTCCTGGGTGGCGCCGGTCGGAGCGCGGACATTCACGGTGCGGCGCGCCACCGCGAACGGCGGCCCGTACCGCACCATAGCGGAAGGGATCACCGCCGCCGGTTACACGGACACCAGCGTCAGGCGCGGTCAGGTCTATTGCTACTCCGTGTCGGGTTCGTCTGAAGCCTGCACCGGTGCGGGGTTGCCTTCGCCGTGGGAGCACGCGGACATCGGAGCGGCTTCCCCACCGGGAATGGCGGCCTTCGACGGCGAGACCATGCGCGTGGAAGGCGCCCTCCAGCCCCATTTCGCCTTTGTGACGATGGATGGCGGCGGAGCCATCACGGCGCGCGTCGTTCCGCCGTTTGCATCGCAATCCGCCGGCTTCGGGCTGATGATGCGGGAGACACTTGCCGCCGATTCCGCGCATGCGGCCCTGCGGATCTCCCGCGAGGGCGCGCGGTGGCAGGTTCAACTTTCCACGGGCGATCCTGCCGCGATCCCCGAAGCCTACGTGCGCTACGGCCGCTTCATGGAGCCCTACTGGCTGCGGCTCTCGCGCGCCGGCGGCACATTCACGGGCGCGGTCTCCCCGGACGGCCAGACCTGGACCGCGATCGGCACGGCCGCCGTTCCGCTGAAACCGCGCGTGCTGGCGGGCCTCATTGTTTCCTCCGGCATCCCAGGCGTCCGTACCAGCGTCGCTTTCGATCATGTCGCGGCTCCCGTTGAGTGGCTGAGCGTTTCACCGAACGGGCGTTTTCTCCAGACCAGCCGCGGAAAGCCGTTCTTCTGGCTCGGCGATACTGCCTGGCTGCTCTTCAAGAAGCTCGACCGCGCCGATGCCGGGCGCTACCTGGAGGATCGCCGGCGCAAGGGCTTCAACGTCATCCAGGCGATGGTGCTGCACGACGCCTCCGACAGAAACGTGTACGGAGCGCCGGCGCTCGACAACGCCGATCCCGCACGCCCCGTTGCCACGGGCGAGTACAGTTTCTGGGACCACGTGGATTGGATCGTGGATGCCGCCGCGGCGAAAGGTCTGTACATGGCCCTGGTGCCGGCATGGGGATCGAACGCCAGAAGCGGCGCGCTGAACGCGAACAACGTCGAGGCCTACGCGCGTTTCCTGGCCGCCCGCTACGGCGGCCGCCCGAATATCATCTGGATGACCGGCGGCGACACGCGCGGCGACCAGAACACGGACGTCTGGCGCGCCATGGGACGCACGCTTAAAGCGCTCGCGCCGAGGCAGCTCGTCACCTTTCATCCTTTCGGCCGCACGCAATCCTCCACGTGGTTTCACGATGAGCCGTGGCTCGACTTCAACATGTTCCAGTCCGGCCACCGCCGCTACGATCAGGACGACACGCCCAACGCCAAAGGCGAGGATAACTGGCGCTACGCGCGCGAGGACCTGGAAAAGCGGCCGCCGAAGCCGACTATCGACGGCGAGCCTTCCTACGAAGGCATTCCGCAGGGACTCCACGACTCGAAGCAGCCGCTCTGGACCGCGCGCGAGGTGCGCCGCTACGCGTGGTGGTCCGTGCTGGCGGGAGCCTTCGGCCACACGTACGGCCATGCCGCCGTGATGCAGATGTCAAAGGCGGAGGACCCGCGCAATGCCTACGGAGTGCGCCGAAACTGGTTCGACGCCCTGAACGACGAAGGCGCCGGGCAAATGCGGTACGTGAAGGAACTGTTGCTCTCGCGGCCGTTCTTCGAGCGCGTGCCGGACCAGGGCCTGGTGGCGGGCGGCCCGGGCAAGCGCCACGACTACGTCATCGCGTCGCGCGGCAACCGCTACGCCTTCATCTACACCTACGCCGGCCGTCCATTTGACGTGCGGATGGGCAGGATTTCGGGCCAGTCCGTGCGCGCGTCGTGGTACGACCCGCGGACCGGCGACACGCGCGGCATCGGGAGATTCGCCAACCGCGGCGTGCGGCGATTCACCCCGCCGGCGCGGGATTACGACTGGGTTCTCGTGCTGGACGGTTCCACCAGCACGATGTAGATCTGGCACACCCCCGATTCATCGGAGTCGTACATGACCATCGTGCCGTCCGGGCTCCACATGGGATGCGTGTGCGTCTGCTTGTGGTTGCGCGGATGCGTGCGCGGCGTGTTCACCAGCTTTTCCACGCGCCCGTCCCGCACGTGGATCAGCGCCAGGTAATCGCCCGTGGCCGTGTAAACATCCGTGACCACCAGGGTGCCTTTGGGATTGATCGACGGGTGCGTGCCGGTCACTTTCGAGATCACGCGCCGCGAGCTGCCGTCGGCCGCTTCCATCACCAGGCCGTCGTGCGCGGCGAAGATGATGCTCTTGCTGTCGGCGGTCCAACTGTGGTGATGGGCGTAATCGTCGAGCCGCCGGAAATTTCGGCCGTTGGCGTCGATGAGATACAGTTCCTTCACGGTGGGCTTGCGCCGCTCCAGCGTGTCCGGGTTCTCGTACTCGTTGGAGTAGCCGATCATGAACGTCTTGTGGTCCGGGCTCCACTTCGGATTGCGGATGGCGGCGGGCTGCGCGTCGAGCAGTTTCTTATGCGGCGAGAGCCGGTAGCACATCTCGTTGGTGATGCGGATGGGGCCCTGCTCGTACACGCTCCTGTCGAACTTCACATTGTCATCCGGCGGACGTTCCACCTTGCGGCCCCACAGGTCCACCGCGTCTCTCTGTCCGTAGTAGATCTTCCTGCCGTCGCGGCTCCAGGAGGCGTTGGCGCCCGTGTGCATGTTATAGGGAACACCGTCGGCGAGCTTGCGGAAATTCGATCCGTCCGCGTCCATCACCCAGATGGACCCTCGCGTGGCCTGCGGCTCCGCCGTGGACCAGACGATCTTGGTCATATCCGCATTCCACGACTGCGAGCTGTAGTAGCCGTGCTTGTCGTTCGATTTGGAAACGGTCATGCGCCAGACGGTGCGTCCGGTTTCCTTATCGCGATAGATGACGCGCTCGCCGCCGGTTCGCACCGGGTCCGCGCCAGGGGCGTAGAGCGCGCCGCACAAGATCAAAGCCACGCCGAAGAAACGCAAAGATCCTTTTCCTCCGCGAAGGATTTTAGCGCAAACGCCGGCCCCGAAGCGGCGGTGTGATAGAATCCGATGCATCATCGTCAGGTGCAACCATGAGACTCATTTCGCAAATCTCTCTGGCATGTCTTGGTTTGTTGACGGCCGCAACGGCGTCTGCGCAGGAAACCCGCGGCACCATCCTGGGCACGGTCACCGACGCATCCGGCGCAACCGTTCCGCAGGCCCGCATCACCGTCGCGAACGTGGCCACCGGCGTGGCTGCCCCTTCCACCACCAACGCGGAAGGCGCTTACGTGGTGCCGTTTCTGATCCCCGGATCGTACACCGTCAAGGTGGAACGCGAAGGTTTCAAGGCCGTGGAGCGCGGACCGCTGGAGCTGCGCGTGGCTGACCGCCTGCGGGTGGACATCACGCTGGAAGTCGGGCAGCTCAGCGATCGCGTGGTGGTCACCGCGGTGGCTCCGCTGCTCGAAACCAGCAGCAGCAACCGCGGCCAGGTGATCACCGGAAAGCAGATCACCGATCTGCCGCTGGCCTCGAAGAACATCAACCGCCTGGTGGACCTCGCCGCGGGCGTGCAGTTCACCGGAGGCATGCAGTTTGCGCGCCCGTTCGACGGAGGCGGCTCTTCCAACTTCGTCATCAACGGCGGGCGCTCCGCCTGGAACGAGTGGCAGCTCGATGGTCTCCCCAACAATTTCACCGGAGGCTCGGGCGTCTCCGCGGTGCCGCCCATCGAAGCCACGCAGGAGTTCAAAGTCCAGACCAACACCTATGACGCGCAGTACGGCCGCACCAGCGGCGGCGTCATCAGCCTCTCGGTCAAGCCGGGGACCAACCACCTGCACGGCGCCGCTTACGAGTACCTGCGGCGCACCGGCCTGAACGCCAACAGCTTCGCCAACAACGCCAGCAACACGCCGCGCGCGTTCTATCTGAGCGATCAGTACGGCTTCGAGATCGACGGCCCCGTGGTGCTGCCGAAGTACAAGGGCCGCGACCGCACTTTTTTCATGTTCGCGCTGGAGAAGTACCGCGATCAGCTTCCCCGCCCCACGCTCGGCTCGGTGCCCACGGCCGAACAGCGGCGCGGCGATTTCTCCCAGACCCGCAACCCCAACGGAACTCTCCGCACCATCTACGACCCGCTGCAAATCCGCCCCAACCCGGCCTTCGACCCGGGCAAGCCCGTCACGTTGAACAACCTGCAATACCTGCGCTCCGCGTTTCCGGGCAACCAGGTTCCGCAGTCGCGCATGAACCCGATCGCGCAAAAGGTGCTGGCCGATATCCCCGCGCCCAACCAGACCGGCGACCCGGTGACCTTCCTCCAGAACTGGCTGGGCGGCGGCGTGACCGAGAACAACAAGAACATCAGCTTCATCGGCCGCCTGGATCACACCTTCGGCGCCTGGAAACTGTTCGGACGCTTCAACAAGGAGCACCGCGACGGCGGGCAGATCGACTATTACGGCTGGAACACCCCGGCGACCTCGCGCTCGCACGGCTCCGAGCGCGACGACGGCGCCGTGGCGGACGTGGTAGGGACACTGACCCCGACCACGATCTTCAACGCCCGCTTTGGCGTCACCTGGGCGCGGCAAGGCAGCCGGGACTATCCCTATGACATGGCCAAGCTCGGCTTTCCTTCCGATCTGTTGCGCCAGTTGCAGAACCCCAACCGCTACCCGATCATCGAAATGCAGGATTACATGACCATCAGCCGGAATGACAACACCATCAATTCGAACGTGAACTACACCGGCCAGGCCAACGTGGTCAAAATCGTCAACTCGCATTCCATGAAGTTCGGCTTCGAGTACCGCATCCTGCAAGCGGCTTCCATCCCGCGCAACAACACCACCGGCACGTACTCGTTTTCGCGGAGCTGGACCAGTTCCACGCCGCAGCTTTCCGATGCCAATAGCGGCAACGCGGTCGCCAGTTTCCTGCTGGGCTACATGAGCGACGCCAGCGCCACTCTCAACGTCACGCCGTACTGGAGCTGGAAATACCCGGTGCTCTTCTTCCAGGACGACTGGCAGGTCACGCGGCGCCTCACCCTCAACCTCGGCCTCCGTTGGGACTACGAATCCCCCACGGTGGAGCGGTTCGACCGCCAGAACCGCGGATTTGACTTCACGGCCAAGAGCCCCTACCAGGTCCCCGGCCTGGACCTCCGCGGCGGATTGCTCTTCGCCGGAGTGAACGGGCAGCCGCGCACCACCTTCAACAGCGACAGGAACAATTGGCAGCCGCGCGCGGGCGTCGCTTACAAACCCTTCACGTCCAAATCGCTGGTCCTGCGTGGAGGCGTGGGGCGGTACTTCTTCCCGCAGGCCGATTTCGGAACCACCCACGGTTTTTCGCAGGTCACCAACGCGGTAACCAGCACGCCCGACTACCTTCCTTTCAATACGCTCTCGAACCCGTTCCCCAACGGGCTCATCCAGCCGCCCGGCAGCTCGCGCGGCCTTGCGACCCAGGTCGGCGACAGCCTCACCTTCGCCGATCCCACTCGCACCGTGCCCTACGTGTGGCAGTTCTCCGCCGGTTTCCAATACGAGCTGTGGGCCGGGGTCCTGGTGGACGCCTCCTATGTCGGCAGCCGCTCCAAGCAGTTGCAGGTCAACCGTTCCCTGACCTACCTTACCGCCGAACAACTGGCGCTGGGCACGCCCTATCTCAACCAGTCCGTCCCCAATCCGTTCTACGGCGTGCTGCCCATCACCACGCCGCGCGGCGCGCAGCCCAACATCCAGCGGCGCAACCTGATGGGCCAATATCCGCAGTACACCGGGCTGACCAGCAATTTCTCCAATCTTGGCTCCTCCTGGTACAACGCCTTCCAGCTTCGCGTGGAGAAGCGCTTCAGCCAGGGGCTGACGGCGCTGGTGTCCTACACCAATTCCAAGACGATGGAGTCGGTGGCCTACCTGAACGCGCAGGATAAGAACCTGGCCCGCGAACTCACGTCCTGGGACGTGCCGCAGCGGCTGGTCATCAGCACCTTGTACGAGTTCCCCATCGGCCCCGGCAAGAAGTGGGCCGGCAGCGGCGTGCTTTCGCACATCGTCGGCGGATGGCAGCTCGGGCTCAACGTGCTGAAACAGTCCGGCACGCCCATGAGCTATCCCGACTGGTATCTCTACGGCAATCCGAAGCTCGAAAGCGGGCGCACGCTCAGCCGGTGGTTCGATACTTCCAGGCAGATCTGGGTGCAGCGGCCCACCGACACGCTGCGCACTACTCCGCTGCGCAGCCCGAACATCCGGCGACACACCGCTCCCCAACTGGATACCGTGCTCATCCGCAATTTCCGCATCCGCGAAGGCCACACCATGCAGTTCAAGGCTTCCGCGTACAACGCGCTGAACACGCCGATTTTCAACTTCCCGAACACCAGCCCGACCTCGGCGCTGTTCGGAGTGGTGCCGGCGACGCAGCTTAACCTCCCGAGGAACGTCGAGATCGGTTTCCGCTACGCGTTCTAAGGTGTGAATCAGGGCCGCAGCCAGCGCGCGAACCACGCCGCCATCTCGGATTTCATCTCCGGGGTGTAGGTGTGGTCCACGCCCGGATACACGATGCTGCGGAACTTCTCAGGCGCGCCGTACAGGCCGTAGATCCGCCCGAGCTTCTGTTCCAGGATGTGGATGCCCTCGGGCGGAGAGGTGGGGTCGCTATCGCCGGTTAAGGCCAGCAGCGGGCGGGGCGCAACCAGTCCGAGCACCGCTTCGGTGTCGAAGTGCCGGAGCATGCCCGGGATGAAGAAATACAGGGCGTGCGCGCGAAGCTGGCCGAACGCCACCAGCTCGCGATAGCGCATGAAGCAGGCCACTGCGGCCACGGCCCGCACGCGATCGTCCAGCGCGGCCAGCCACCACGCGCCGGTGCTCCCCATGCTCATGCCGCTGGCCCCGATGCGGCGGCTGTCCACCTCCGGGCGCGAGGCGAGGTAGTCGATGGCGATCATGTCGTCGCGCAGCATCATGCCCCACAGGGTGCGGCCGAACCACAGGTTCAGTTTGAAGAGCGTGTCGCGCTGGTTGTCGATGTTGCTCTCCACGGCGCCGGCGGGTCCTTTTCCGAGCCGCTCGCCGTTGAAATACGAGTCTATCGAGAGCAGGATGAAACCGCGCTTCACCAGCGGTGCGAGCACGTTCTGGGACTCAGTGGAAAACAGCGGGCCGGCCTTGTCGCCGCTGTGCCAGTGCAGCAGCAGGATGGCCGGCGCCGGGCGTTTGAGGCCATCCGGGATCACCAGGTAGGCGGGAATCACGGCATCCACGCCGTTCTCGATCTCTACTTTCTCCACCGCGTAGCCGTCGCGCCTCTCACGCTGGAGCGTGCGGGCGCGGACCGGGCTGGGCCGCGGCGGCATCTCGCCCAAACAGCCGTGAAGGATCTTGCGAATCTCCGGGCGTTTCCGTTCCCATGCGGCGCGCGTGGCGGGGATCGGCATCTCCGGGAAAGGCAGCTTGCGGTAAGGCTCCGGGACGCCCTCCCACGCGCGGCCGTATTCGACGCGGCTCTGCCATTTCAGTTTGGGCGCCGGTTGTTGCGCCGCCGCCAGCGCCGCACAGCACAGGATGCGAGACAGCAAGGGCATAACATGTTATGGTACGGCAGCAGCTATGAGCAATGTGCTGACAGGCCTGGCCGCGCTCGCCACCCTGCTGGCCGGCGCGGCCGCTCAAAACGGCGTATTCGAGTACCTGGTGGCTCCCGCGGGTCCCGGCAACCAGCGAAACTCCGAAGCCGACATCCTGCCCCTGAAGGACGGACGGCTGCTGCTCGCGTGGATCGAGTTCTATGGCGAAAAGCCCAGCGACTGGGCGCCCGGCCGCATCTCCGCCATGTACTCGCGCGACCTCGGGCGCACCTGGAGCGGCAAATTCACCCTCCAGGAAAACATCGGGGACATGAACGTGATGGAGCCGGACTTGCTGCGGCTGAAATCCGGCAAGATCCTTTTCCTCTTCGCCAGGAAGAACTCCGAAGGCGACTGCCAGCCCTTCGTGCGCATCTCCGGCGACGACGCCCGCACCTTCACCCCGCCCAAGCCGATGCCCATCGACCCGCACCCCTCCTACACGGCCTTCAACCACGACCGCGCCATACAACTGCGTTCCGGCCGCATCCTCATGCCGCTGTTCTACACCAGGGACTACCGCATCGACCGGCGCATCCTGAGCCGCGTGTATTACTCCGATGACGAAGGCCGGACGTGGCGCCCCAGCCGGACTATCGTGGACGTGGAAGAGAGCCGCGCGGGTGCGCAGGAGCCCGGAGTCGTGGAACTGAAGGACGGCCGCGTGATGATGTGGCTGCGGGCCGGCGCCGGCAGGATACACCGCTGTTATTCGAGCGACCGCGGGGAGACGTGGACGAAGCCCGAGGCGATGGAACTCGATTCGCCGCTGGCGCCGCAATCGATCAAGCGCATTCCTTCCACGGGCGACCTGCTGCTGGTCTGGAACAACTCGCCCACGGAACGCTTCCCGCTGACCACCGCCATCTCGCGCGACGAGGGCCGCACCTGGCGCCACATCAACAACCTGGACGAGACCCCCGGTCACACCTACGCCTACACCAGCATCGAATTCGTGCGCGGGCGCGTGCTGTTTACCTATTACCAGGGTCCCCCTGCCGGACGGCGCGAGGGCGCCGTGTGGTCGCTGAAACTGAAGAGCGTCCCCGTGAAGTGGCTGTACCGGTAACGTGGTACGCTACGGTTCACAAGCGAAAACGTGGAGATCGCATGCGACATCTGCTCCCCCTGATTCTGTTCAGCGCCGCAGCCGCCGGCGCCGAGGATCTCAGCCTCGCGCTGCTGAAGAATTACACGCAGGAACGCATCTCGTCGTTCGACCGCGCCGGCGCCAATGACGACGGGGGCCGTAAGAACCCCATCAAGCCTGGAGAGACCCGCACCATCGGCGAGGTGCAGGGGCCGGGCGTGATTACCCACATGTGGATCACCATCGCCACGCCCGAACCCTATCACCTGAAGAAGATCGTGCTGCGCATGTACTGGGACGGGGAGCCGCTTCCCGCCGTGGAGGCGCCCATCGGCGACTTCTTCGGCCTCGGGCTCGGCGAATACTTCCTGTACGAATCGGGCCCGCTTTCGGTGGGATCGCAGAAGGCCCTCAACTGCTATTTCCCCATGCCGTTCCGCAAGTCCGCGCGGATCACCATAACGAATGAAGGCTCCCTGCCGGTCGGCTCCTTCTACTACAACATCGACTGGCAGAAGCACCGCTCGCTGCCGGCGGATACGGCGTATTTCCACGCCGAATACCGGCAGGCGGTCCCCACGCCCGGCTGGACCGCGGACTGGAAGCTGAACAGCGAACCGAAGGTGAACGAAAAGCCCAACCTGGATGGTGCCGGCAACTACGTCATCCTTGAAACCGAGGGCAAGGGCCACTACGTCGGCGTCACTCACAGCATTCTGCAAAACCAGGGTGACTGGTGGGGCGAAGGCGACGAGATGATGTTCATCGACGACCGCTCCCGGCCCAAGATTACCGGCACCGGATCCGAAGACTACTATCTCGGCGCCTGGTGTTACGGCGGTTGCGGCATTTCGCCTTTCGGAACATCCAAGCCGGCGTTCGCCTACCAGCGCTACGGCAATCCCATGAACGGCGGCGACAAGCGCGGCGCCTCCTGGATGGTTTACCGCTTCCACACCGATTCGCCGGTGCCCTTCGAAAAGTACTTCAAGATGACTATCGAGCACGGGCACGCCAATCACCGCTCGGACAGCTTCTACACGGTGGCTTACTGGTACCAGCAGGGACCGCACAAGCTGCGCAAGCCCCTGCCGCCGGTGGCGGACCGATTGCCCCGCATGGTGAACGTGGAAGGCCCCACTATCGGGAAGCCCTAGCGCCTTCGGGCTGCGGGATCCTGCCCACCAGCAGGAACAGCAGAGCCGTGCCGGCCATGGGCAGCAGTCCCGCCGCGATCAGCACCGGCGTGTAGGAGAAGTGGTCCACCACCCATCCGATGGCCAGGGTGGAACAGATGGAGCCGGCGCCCGCGCCCACGCCGCCGAGTCCCGCGACCGAGCCCACGCTCGATTCCGGAAAGATGTCGCTGGGCAACGTTTGCACGTTGTTCACCCACGCCTGAAAACCGGCGAGCACCACGGAGATCCACGCCAGCGCCACCAGCGGATCCGGCGCCCGCGCGGCCATGATCCCCGTACTCATCATGACGACGCCGATGATCATGACCGTCTTGCGCGCGCGATTGACGGTCCAGCCGCGCTCGACGAGAAACCCGGAAAGCCAGCCGCCGCCCAGGCTCCCGGCGTCCGCCATCACGTAGGGAAACCACGCGAACAGGCCGATCTGCTTCAGGCTGAAGCCGCGCGCGTTGTAGAGGTACAGCGGCAGCCATGTCAGGTAAAGCCACCAGGTGGGATCGGTGAGCAGGCGCGCCAGGATGATGCCCCACGTGCGCCTCTGGCCGATGAGAGTGAGCCATGGCGTCTTCTCCACGGATTGCTTCGTGACAGCCGGCCCACGGTCGTGGTAGAGGATCAGCCAGGCGATCAGCCACAGGAAACCGGCCGATCCGGTGAGCAGGAAAGTCATCTGCCAACCGACCTGCGCCTGGAGCCAGATGACCACCGGCGGCACGAAGGCCGAGCCGAGCGCCGCGCCGCTGTTGAAGATGCCCATGGCGAGCGCGCGCTGCTCGACGGGAAACCACTCGGCAATCACCTTGGCCGCGCCGGGCCAGTTGCCGGCCTCGCCAAGCCCGAGCACGAAGCGGCACACACTCAAGCCGCGCACGTCTCGCGCGAGCGAATGGGCCATCGCCGCCAGCGACCACACCGTAACCGAGATGCTGAAACCGCGCCGCGTGCCTACCCGGTCGTAGAGCCGTCCGGAGAGTCCCTGGCTGGCGGTGTAGGCGATCAGAAACCACGTGCTGATGCCCGCGAATTGCAGATTGGTGAGGTGCAGGCTCTGCTGGATGATCGGCGCCAGCACGGAAACCGTAAGCCGGTCGAGGAAATTGATCAGCGTGGCGAAGAAAACCAGCGAGATCACCAGCCACTTGCGGCGGTCGTCTCTCACCGCCCGGCCTCGTCGAGATAGAGTTGCGGGCGTTTGGTCCGCTGCATCTCCGCGTCGAAGGCCCGCGCCATCTCCGCCAGGCGGCGCGTCACCTCCGGGTGGCCGGCGGCCACGTCGTTCTTCTCGGCCGGGTCGGCGTCGAGATCGTAGAGTTGCGCTTCCGGCATCAGCCGGTAGTGGTTTCGGAAGATGCGCTCGTCGTGGTACCAGATGGAAGGCGGCCGTTCCGGGTACTCCGTGATTTTGAGGATCAGCTTCCAGCGTCCCAGCCGGACCGCCTGAAGCTGGGCGCCGAAGTAGTAGCAAAACAGGCGCTCGGCGCCGGGCTTGCCCGAGGTGAGCGGCCCGTCGAGAGACCTGCCGTCGATCACGCGCCCGCGCGGCAAACCGGCGCCGGCGAAGTGCGCCATGGTGGGCAACACATCCATGGTGGAGGCGGCGTCCGCGACTTCCCGGCCCGCGGCGATGCGTCCCGGCCACCACGCGATGGCGGGAACGCGCATGCCGCCTTCCCACGTGGTTCCCTTGCGCCCGCGAAACGGCCCGGGGGAGCCGCCGCCCTCGCGCGGATCTTTCCCCGGCAGCCGCGGGCCGTTATCGGAGAGGAACAGCACCAGCGTGTTGGTATCGAGGCCGAGTTCGCGCAGCGCATCCAGGATGCGGCCGGTGCTGTCGTCCACTTCCTCGACGCAGTCGCCGTAGATTCCACCCGCGGACTTCCCTTCCCGGTCCGGATGCGCGTACAGCGGCGTGTGCGGCGCGGTGTGCGCCAGGTAGAGCGCGAACGGCCGGTCTTTCGATTCCCGCAGGAAACGCAGCGCGCGATCGGTGTACCGCGCGGTCAGCGTGTGCTGGTTCACCGGCGCTTCGAGCACCGTGTCGTTCTCCATCAACGGCAGCTCTTCAGCCGCGAGCACCGGCCGGGCCGGTTCGCCCGCGCGCCGCTTGCGCGAGTCGTTGGCGTACGGCAGCCCGTAGAAGAAGTCGAAACCGTGGCGGTGCGCGCGAAACGGAGGCAGGTTTCCCAGGTGCCACTTGCCCACGCAAGCGGTGGCGTAGCCCAGCGGCTTCAACAACTCCGCGAAGGTGATTTCCTCCGGCGGCAGCCCCGTCCTTTCCGCCGGGAACAGCACGTTGGGGACGCCCGCCCGGACGGGATACCGGCCCGTCAACAGCGACGCGCGCGTGGGGCTGCAAAACGGCGCGCCCGCGTAGAAACTGGTGAAGCGCACGCCTTCGCGCGCCATGGCGTCCAGACGCGGAGTGCGGATGGCGCGCGAACCGTAGCAGCCCAGGTCGCCGTAACCCAGATCGTCGGCCAGAATGACGACGAAGTTCGGCCGGCGGGGCGCGCGGCCGGCGGCGGAGGCCGCCAGGGCGCCCAGAAACTCACGCCTGTTGTGGGTCATCTTGTGGAAGTTGTTTTACCAGGGGATCTCCGTCGTGCGCCATCACCTCGATCAGCCGCCGGTGCATGGCGCGCAGCGTGGAGGAGTGCGCCGAAACACGCGCCAGGTTCCTGTCTTCGTTTGGATCGCGCTCCAGGTCGTAGAGCGCCACGGCACGGGGACTGCGCGAATACACATACTTGTAACGCCCGGTCCGGATCATGCGCGCTCCGGCGCCGCGCTGGCAGAAAGCGTAATCGCGCCACGGGATCTTGCGCCCCTCGATCAACGGACGCATGGACCGCCCGTGCACGTTCTCCGGCGCCGGCAGGCCCATGTAGTCGAGGATGGTCGGCATGTAATCGACTTGGCTCACGGGATTGCGCACCACGGAGCCGGGCTTGATGCGGCCCGGGAAACGCATGCACAAGGGGATCCGCACCAGGTCGTCGAAGAAGCCGAAAATACTCTTGCCGATGCAGCCGTGCGCGCCCGCCATGTCGCCGTGATCGCTGGTGAAAATCACCAGCGTGTTTCCGGCCAGCCCCAGTTCGTCGAGCTTGCCGAGCACGCGCCCGATCTGGTCGTCCATGTACTTCACCATGCCGTGGTAGATGGCGGTGTATTCGCGGACGCCCTCCTCGCCCGCGAGGTCGCCGAGAATCTTGCTGGGCCCCTTGGCGTCCCACGGGTCGAGGTCTCTTGTACCCGTCAGGTGCAGCTTCGAGCGGTCCACCGTGGAGTAGTACGGCTCCGGCACAACCCAGAGATCGTGCGGCGGGTGCCAGGAAGCCGTGATCATGAAGTTGCGGGAGCGGTTCCGCTCCAGAAGCTCCAGCACCTGGTTGGTGATCTGGGTCTCCGGCAAGAGTTCGGGGGGAATCACGGTGCGGCCTATGGTGGCGATGTAGCCGAGGCCCGGCACGGCCTTCTGGAACCGTCCCCACGCGTCGCGGATGGCCGCAATCTTCTCCACAGGCCGGCCCAGGTAGCGGCCGGGATCGGTATCGCCGGCGAACCGCGCCGCCGGAAGGCGCTCTTCAAGGAACTGGTCGTAGCCGCGCGGGGTCTTCGAAGCGTAGGAGAAACTCTCGTAGCAGGGGAAATCGCCCAGGTCTCCCAGGTGCCACTTTCCCCGGAACGCGGTGGAGTAGCCCTGGCGGTACAGCGTCATTTCGGTGTTCGGGAAAGCGTCCGGAGCCAGCGGCGCCTGCCCCCGCGCCCGCGCCCCTACGTTCGTCACGATTCCGTGGCGGTGCGGATATACCCCCGTAATCATGCTGGCGCGCGACGGCGAGCAGTAGGGCGTGACGCAGGTGGCGCCCGTGAACAGCACGCCTTCCCGCGCGATGCGGTCCATGTTCGGCGTCTGTATATACGGATTTCCGGTGAGCGAGAGCGAGCGGTGATGCTGCTCGTCGGTCATCAGAAACAGGACATTCGGCCTCGCGGCCGGCGCCGCGGCTGAAACACACGCCGCCGCTCCGCCCGCCGCGGACAGGAACTCACGCCGCTTCATCCGGGACATAGTGCGCCCGATATCATAACGCGGTGCAGCGTGCTGCGATAAAGTGATCGGTTTCAGAACCATGCCGCGTCTGAAGGAAACTGCTGCGTGCAACTAGGGACGAGTTCTTACGCATACGTCTGGGCGGTGGGCGTGCCGGGCTGGCCGCCGCCGCAGCCCCTCGGCGCGGATGAACTGCTGGACAAGGCCTTGCGGCTCGGGGTGCGGGTCGTTCAGATTGCGGACAACCTGCCGCTGGATCGAATGACGGAGGCCCGGCGCCGCGCACTCTTCTCCCGCGCCGCCAGTTGCGGCGTGCGGATTGAAGCCGGCACGCGCGGGATTCGCCCGGAGCTCGTGCTGCCCTACGTGCGCATCGCGGCGGAGTGCGGCTCCCCGATCCTGCGCACGCTCATCGACAGCCCCGGCCATGAGCCCTCCGAAGACGAAGCCATCGCCCTGCTGCGGGCGCTGGTTCCCGAACTGAAGGCCGCCGGCGTGGTGCTGGCCATCGAAAACCACGACCGCTTCAAGGCCGTGAAGCTCCGCCGCATCGTGGAATGCGCGGGCCCGGAGTGGATCGGGGTGTGCCTGGACACCGCGAACTCGCTCGGATGCGGCGAGGGCATCGAGCACGTGGCCGCGGTGCTGGCGCCCGTCACGGTGAACCTGCACATCAAGGACTTTATGGCGCGGCGGCTGCCGCACAACAAAGGGTTTATCATCGAGGGCTGCCCCGCCGGGCAAGGGCTGGTGGATATTCCCGCGCTGCTCGGTGTCCTGCGCGGAGCAGGGCGCGACTGCAACGCCATCCTGGAACTATGGCCGCCGCCGGAACCCGAACTGAGCGCGTCCATCGCCAAAGAGGAGGTCTGGGTGGAGGCGAGCATCGCCTACCTCCGCCCGCTGATCGAGTCCTCTGCAAACCATCCGGGTTCCCGGAACTAACCTGGCCGTTTCGCGCGCCGCAAAAGGACTCGGCCCCGCTCACTTCTTTCCGGCGCGATACTGTTTCACCGCATCGCGGACGTCCTGAACGGATTTGTCGTGTTCGTGCATCCACTCGCGCAGCGGGGTGCGCGGATCGACCTTCGCCGTGATGCCGAGCGCCTTCAGAATGTATTCCTTCGGCACGCCGGTTTTCAACGCGACCTCGTTCAGCGTCATGAAACCTTTCACTTCGGGCTCTTCCTCGCCCGGCGCATGATCCTGCTTTTTGGCGGCCGCCGCGGTCTTCTTCGCGGCCGGGGGCGGAAGGGCGCCGGCCTGCCTGGCGGGCTTGCCCTGCACGTACCCGGACACTACCTCGCGGATCTTTTCCGGCTCGAACTTCAGGTTGTACGTGCTGCCGATGCGATTCATGGCGGTCGTGGGCGCCACCTGCGCGGGAATGCCGGCCTCGCGGTAGAGCCGATCCAGCGGGATGCCGTAGCCGCCGCTGATCTCCTGCAACGTCATCCAGCCGCGGATGTTCTCCGCTTCCAGCTTCCCCTTCGAATCCGTAAAGGAAACCATGGCGGGCTTGGTCTGCCACTTGCCCGCGAGCTGGCTGGCCCCAATCAGGCCCAATAGCCCGGCCACCAGCATTCCGGCGTAAACGGGGTGCGAGAACTTCCACCGCGGCCCGCGCAGCGTCAGCACGTTCGGCTTGGGGCAGTCCACCACGCAATCCATGCAGTGGTTGCACTCCGAATCCCGAATCGTGGTGACGGAAAGAAAGTCGATATGGGCGTGGCACTTCTTCTGGCAGATATTGCAGCTCTTGCAGCCGTCCGGCTCGCGGTGGACTTTGGTCAACCCCACCTTGCCCAGGATCCCCAGCACGGCGCCGAGCGGGCACGCGTACTTGCAGAAGAACCGCTCGATGTAGAGCGAGCCGAGCAGCACCACGCCGAGGGCGGCGTATGCCCAGGGCAGCTCGTCAATGCCTTTGCCCAGGTGGAAGAACGCCAGGAACGGATCGTAGTTGCGAAACACGAGCGCACCCAGGTTCCACGTGAAACCTATGATGACCACGAGCAACACGTACTTGAAGTAGCGCAGCGCCCGGTCCAACTTGCCGGTGGGGTTGAATTTCTTCTTGAAAATCTTCTTCCCAAGCAGCCCGAGCCACTCCTGCACGGAGCCGAACGGGCAAATCCACCCGCAGAACCCGCGGCTGGCGATCAGGGTCAGCAGCAACAGCGCGGCGAACATGACCATGGCCGAGGGTTCGATGCGGCGAATGAACCCGCCCGTGGTCAGGAACTGGTACAGGCTTTCCAGGCCGCCGAAGGGGCAGTAGGCCTCCACCGACGGCGTGCCGCGTGGTCCGCCGCCTTTCACCTGGTGGTCGTAGGCCACGTGCAGAAGAAACAAAAAGAAGAACAACATGACGCCATGCCGCCACACTTTTGCGGAGCGGTACCAGGCCTTTTTCTTCTTCGAATTAAGAACGATATTCGTCAGAGCGGGAGTGGACATGGCAGATTCCTTTTTGTCTTTTTTCCGGTCTAGAAAGTCAGCCGGAGGCCAAGCTGCACGCGGCGCGCCGGCCCGGCGCTCTCAATCACGCCGAAGTCCGGGTTTCCGAGCACATGGCCTGGTTGTCCGAAATTCGGGTGATTGAAGGCGTTGAAAAGTTCGCCGCGGAACTGTATGCGGAGCCGTTCTCCGGCGGAAAAGGTGCGAAGAATCGAGAAATCGAAGTTCACCAGGCCGTCGCCGCGCACCAGGTTCACACCCTGGTTGCCGAAGAGGTACGGCGCGGGCTGGGCGAAGGCGCCGGTGTCAAACCACTGTGCGAGAGTCTTGTTCTCCAGGTTCGGGTCGCGCAGGATATCGGCGCGCAGTTGTCCGGCTGAGAAAGAATTGGTCGTATTCACCAGAGTGTTCACGGTGAACGGCGCGCCGGACTGCACGGTGACCACCGAACCAGCCGACCATCCGCTTACCAGGGGTCCCCGGCGGAACGGCAACTCCCAGATGGAGCTGAAGGTGCACCGGTGGCGTATGTCGTTGTCCGAGGGGCCCCAGTCCGCACGCCGGTTGTAGAAGTCGGAGTACCCCCCGCCGTCGGCGCCCTGGCCGCCCTCACTAACGTTGGTGAGGAACTTGGACCATGTGTAGGTCGCCAGGAACTCCAGGCCGTGCGACATGCGCTTCTGCACCCGCGCCAGACCGGCGTGATAGCCGGAAACACCCAGGGACGGCAACAGCACCTGCACGTCGCTGAACTGTGGGTACGGCCGGGTGGACTGCGACGCCGACGGACCCAGAAGTTCGGGACGGACCTGGTTGATGGACATGCTCGCCGAGGCCAGCTTGCGCGCGAGGTTCCCCACGTAGCCGAACTCAAACGTGACATCTCCAGGAAGCGCCCGCTGCACCCCCAGGTGCATCTGGTGCGCGTATCCCGAGCGGCGGCCCCATTCGAAGAACGTGACGGCCGTGGCGGGCGCCTGCCCCGGCGTGGCGGCGCCGAATCCGGCATCCAGGCCAGGCCGCTCGAGGCTTAACGCCGGTACGCCGTCCCGCAGGTAGAAAGGCGCGGTGATGCCGTTATCGGGAGTCACCAGTTTGGCCGACAGCTCGTAGCCGAGCGATGCCGAGGAGGTGGCCGCATGATCGAACGGGTGCGCGATGAACACGCCGTAGCCGCCGCGCACCACCAGTTTCCCGAACGGCTGCCACGCAAAACCCACGCGCGGCCCGAAGTTGTTCCAGTCCGCCCGGTAGGGCTGCGCGGGCCACCCGTCCACACCGGCGAATCGCACCACGCCGGGAGTGCCCGAGACGGGGTTCACGGCCGCGGGATCGAAGCCGTTGATGCGATTGTTGGCGTCCCTCATGGGGGTGTCCACTTCCCAGCGCAGGCCCACGTTGAAGCTCAGGTTTCCGCGGGCGGACCAGTTGTCCTGAAGGAAAGCGGCCGCATACCGGCTGGAGCGGTCGAGCGTTTCGGTCAGCCGTTCCGTGAAGGAATTGGGAAAGCCGAGCAGCAGGCTGGCGACACTGTTGCCGCCGCCCGCCTGTCCCGGCATCCCGCTGCCCTGCGGGCCGAACACGAAGCTGCCGGAGGCGAGTTGCAGGTTGGTCTCGACGTTGTGTGAGGGGCGAAACTCGAAACCGGACTTCAGCGCGTGCCGCCCGCGTACCCACGAGAGACTCTCCAGCGCCTGCCACTGTTCGATGGGGAATTGCCGCCGCTCCTGGTTGTTGGCGCCGAGCGGCGAGTAGCCACTGGCCTGAAAACGGGGGAAGGCTGTTTGCGGAACACCGCGCAGTCCCAACTGTTCGGGCCACGAGCCGCCCACGCCCTTACTCAACTGGTGCGTGGTCTTTCTGGAGTACGTGAAGCGCGCGTCGTTGAGCAGCGCAGCCGAAAACGAGCGCGTCCAGGACGTGAACACGTTGTGCTGGCGGCCCAACGTATCCACCTGGGTTTCGGCGGCGGGTTCGGGAAATATGCTGCCCGCAAGCTGGTCGTTGCGGTCGAACATGTAGCGGCCCATCAGGCGGTCCCGGACGCTCAATGCGTAATCCAGCCTGCCGGTGTAGTGATCGCGCGTGAATTCGCGGCTGGAATTGGCGCGGAACTCGTTCGCGCCGGCATTCGGGAGCGGGTAGAGCACGGCCACCCGAGCGGCCACCGGATCGATGCGGCCGGCGGGGATCACGCCGCCGGGAAAGGCATCGCGCACGTAGCGGCCTCCGCTCAGCCGGGTGCTGGCAGGATCGAAGATGCTGATGGCCTTACCCTGCTGGTTCAGCGTGGCGGAGAAATCGCCCGTACGTTCGGCCGCGGTGGGCACCGTGAGAGTGCGGGCGTTGCCTTCCTGCCGCCGCGAACCTTCGTAGGAGAAGAAGAACCAGGCCCTGTCCCTTTTCACCGGACCGCCGAGGGTTCCGCCAAAGACGTTGTACCGCAGTGGCGCCTTGATCTTTTCGTTGCCCGAGGTGGGCGCGAAGAAGTCGGCGGCATCCAGCTTGTCGTTCCGCAGGAACTCGAAGAGGCTGCCGCGGAAGCCGTTGGTCCCGGCCTTGGTCCTGGTCATCACGATGCCTCCGGCGGAGCCGCCGTGCTCGGCCGAGTACCCGTTGGAGACCACCTTCACGTCGCGGAGGGCCTCGATGGGCGGGTCGGAGTCGATCTGCGCGCCGCCCAGCCGCATGCTCTGGCCGTTGCCGCCGTCAAGCGTGAACATCTGGCTTTGCGAACGCCCGCCCGCCAGGCTGAAGTTCGGCTTCTGCCCGCTTTCGTAGTTCACGAACACGGTAGCGCCCGTGATGCCGATCATGTTCATGGAGCGGCGGTCGCCGAGCGGCATGCCTTCGATCTTGTGGCCGTCGATTTCCTGGCCCACTTCGGTTTCCGCGCCTTCCGCATTGCGGGTGAGGCGGATAGTGAGCTCGGCGGACGGTTTCTCCTTGAGGTCCAGCGTCTGTTCCGAACGTGCGTACCCGGGGCTGGTAACGGAAACCCGGAGCTGTGCGGCGGGCGCGGGCTGGATCGAGAACCGGCCGTCGCCGCCGCTCTCGGCGGTGCGGCGGTAGCCCGTGCCCTCGCGGGTCACCAGCACGGCGGCGCCGCGGACCGGGCGCAGGTTTTCGTCGAGCACCACGCCGCTGAATCTCCTGCCCTCGTCAGCTCGCGCCGGGGCCAATATGAGGGCCAGAACCGTGCATCCGTTGAGAAATCGATAGTTCAAGACAGCCTCCGGGCGCCTGCCGCCGGGCGGCTAAACCGCCGCCCGGCAGCGTCGTTCTCCTACTTCTTGGCCGCGGGCGGCGCGGGTGCGGGCGCGGGCGCCGCCGCCTGGCTCTGCATGCAGCAGTTGCACATGCCGCCGCGCATCTGGCCGCGGCCGCGCCGTCCCATCCGGCCCATCCGCCCGGCGCCGGCCTGAGCCCGGCCCTGCCCGACCGGTTTCCCGGTCACATCGCAGATGCCGTCCTTGTTCTTGTCGCCCCAGGCATGGGGAGCGTTGGGACGCGCATTGGTTTGCGGTTGCGCGTTCTGGCCGAAAGCTGTGAGAGTGAACACCAGCATGCCGGCCGCCAGAGTGAGAAGTGTCGTCTTCATGGTCTATCTCCTTAGTTCCAGGCCGGGGTGCCGTCGTCGTTGCGCAGGGTGACAACCACACCCGAGGCGTTCGTCAGTTGCAGGGCCACGTACTCCTCAGAGCAGGTGGCGTAGGCGTACCTGGCGGTCACGCGATCGCCCGCCTTCAGTTCGAAATCGGCTTGGAGCAGGGTGCGCTCCGGTCCGATCTTCATCGTGATCAGCTTGCCGTCGGCGCCCTTCACCACCAGAGAGGGCATCTGGATGCCGTAGCCCATGACCACCTTCTCGACCGTGCCGGCAATGGTGGCGATGGTGGCGGCGTCCACGCAGCCAGCGCACGTGCCATCGCGGATCGCATCAGGGTTCCCGCGGCCGGCGCCGGGACCGCTCCACAGCGGCAAACCGTTGTTGTCGCGCAGCACGATCTTCGCCCCCGTCGCGGTGTTGGTGATCTGGATGGCGTAGAGGTATGAATCGTTCGCAACGGTGGAAGGCGCGGCCGACACGCTGACGGCGTCTCCCGCCTTGAGTTCGAAGTCGTTGTCGAGCAAGAACCACACCGGCGCGGCCTTAATGGTGACGGCGCCGACGGTGAAAGTCGGGTACTGGGCGCCGAGACTGATATCGATGGCGCCTACCTTGCCGGCAATGGTCTGGACCTTGGTCATGTCCAGGGAGGAGGCGCGAACGCCGGCTCCCTGCTGTCCACCCCGGCCGAACGGGCCTTGCGCCGCGGCCTGCGCGGCGAAGATCAAAGCGATAGCGGGTACTGCAATCAGAAAGCGTTTCATTGAGAGGGTCTCCTTGTGATCTGCGATCCCTCTCAAGGCAGCACAGAGGCCAAACGCTAGCTAGCTGAAAACAGGATACTTACGTCTAAAGAAGGGCCTCGCGCCGCGCAAAAGCCGCGCGCGGGGCGGCAAGCGCACGCAAAGCTTGCGCGCTACTCGCCCCAGTTCCCCTTGCGGTCTCCGGTCTGGCGGACCTCCAGCGCGGTCTTCCGCGGGCCGGAGACGGCGTCGTACTCGATCGCCCACTTGCCGCGGCCTTCGTCCAGATAGACCACGCGCACGTCTACTTCATAGCGGGCATCCAGCATGCGCCAGTCGAAGCGGCCGTTGGCGCGCTCGATGTCGCGCCAGTCTACCGTGATCAGGTGGCCCTTGCACCAGGGCCGGCCGCGGTCATGACGAATCGCATGTGCGAGGGGATTGAAGCATCGTTGTTCGCGATAATGAGAGGTGAACCTCATGGCGCCCGTAAAGCAACCGTCTGCCGAAAGCCGCGCGGCGAAGATGATCCGCGACGTGTTCGAGTCCGGCCGTCCGCTCACGTATATCCGTACTTCGGAAGAGCAGCGGGTGGCGCTGGTGCTGCGCGATCTGGCGAAATCCCTCATTCCCGGAACGCCCGTGCCCGTGTGGACCTGGAGCGTGACCGAGGGCATCCGGACCGATGAAGGAGAGCCCGAGGCGGGCACGTGCGACCCGCGCAAAGCGCTCGATTTCATCATCGCGTACCGGGGCGCCGCCATTTTTCATCTCGAGGACTTCCATCAGCCGCTGCGCGACGATCCCGAGATCGTACGCCGCCTGCGCGATTTCTACACCACGTGCCTGGACCAAGGGAAGCTCGTGGTCATCACCTCGCCGGTGCAGTTCATTCCGGACGAGCTCGAACGCAGCGTCATGTTCCTGGAACTCCGGCCGCCGGATCACGTGGAGTTGCTCGATTTCCTGCGGCGCGAAGCGGGCGACGCCGGCGAGGCGGCCCTGGAGCGGATGGTCCCGGCGCTGCGCGGGCTCACGCTC
The DNA here is from genome assembly GCA_041946965.1 of Bryobacteraceae bacterium. Lineage (GTDB taxonomy): Bacteria > Acidobacteriota > Terriglobia > Bryobacterales > Bryobacteraceae > JBHGBM01. The sequence goes on along the minus strand of JBHGBM010000001.1, from coordinate 77,497 downwards.
GATGAGGCCCGCTACGCCGTGCGGCGCGCCCGCGCCGCGGGTCCGCTGGGGCCGGACGCCATCCCCGCGCTGGTCGCCGAGAAGCAGTTGCTGATCGCCCGCACCGGCTACGTGGAGTGCATTTCCGACGGCAAAGGAATGGCGGACATCGGCGGTCTGGAAACTCTGAAAGGGTGGCTGTTGGAGCGCCGCAAGCTGTTTCAGATGCGCGAAAGCCTGAGCGAGGAGATCGTGCCCAAGGGCGTGCTTCTCATGGGCATCCCGGGATGCGGCAAGAGCGCGTGCGTCAAGGCCATCGCTTCCTGTTTTCAGCTTCCGCTGTACCGCATCGACATGATCGAAATCTTTTCCGGACGCCACGGGAAGCCTGAGGGCGCCTTCGTCGCCGCCTGCAAGATGATGGAGGAAATGGCGCCGGCCGTGCTTTGGTTCGACGAGATCGAAATGGGCATCACCTCCGCCGCCTCCACCGGCGAACAAGGCAGGATGTTCGCCTTCTTCCTGACCTGGATGCAGGAAAAAGCCGGCGGGCTGTTCGTGGCCGCCACCGCCAACCGCATCGACCTGCTTCCCGCGGAGATGATCCGTAAAGGGCGTTTCGATGAAGTCTTTTTCGTCGATCTGCCTTCACCGGAGGAGCGGGTCGAGATCTTCCGCATTCACCTGAAGCGGCGCAAGGTGGATGACGCCGGCTTCGACTACCGGGAGCTGATGCAGTTCACCAACGGCTGGACCGGCGCCGAGATCGAGCAATGCGTGGTTTCCGGCATCACCAAGGCGCGCCTGGAAGACCGCCAGGTGACCGACCGCGATCTCATCACCATCGCGGCGAGGACCGTGCCGCTCTCCCGCACCATGAAGGAGCAAATCAGCCACATCCGCGACTGGGCCTTCGAGCGCGCCGTCCGGGCCTCGCCGGACACGGCGCGTTAGAAGATCGCGTTTCGCGGCCTCTTTTACAATGTAGAGCGCTTTAGCGGCAGAGGCTACAACCGTAGCGAGGCGGTGTCAAACTCCGCCCAGATGACGGCGTGGTCCGAGGCGCCGGGGGCGCGTCTGGGTTCCATATCGACTTCGCACTGCGTACAGAGGGCGGCGAGGGGGCGGGTCGCCAGGATGTGGTCGATGCGCCAGCCACGGTTGTTTTCCAGCGCGTTGCGGAAATAGTCCCAGTAAGTGTACTGGACCCGGTCCGGATGCAGCATCCGGAACACGTCGACGAAGCCCCACTCGACGGCGCGGCGGTAGGCGTTGCGGGCGTCGATATGGAAGCCGGGGTCGTTCACGCGGCGGTCGGGGTGATAGACATCGATGGGTTCCGGCGCGACGTTCATGTCGCCGGTCCAGACGATGTGCGCTGCCGGACTCAGCCGTTTCTCAAAGCAGGCGCGGATGCGCGAGAACCATTCGAGCTTGTAGAGGTACTTCCCGGCGCCGACCTTGTACCCCTGGGGCACGTAGGTGTTGACGATCGTGATGCCGCCGGCCGCGGTTTCGAGCACGCGGACGTCCTCATTATCGGGGCCTTCGGCGAGACCGTAGACGACCGACTCAGGCGGTGTGAGGGTGAGGGTGGCAACGCCGTTGTAGCCCTTCATTCCGCGGAACGTGGGGTGGTAGCCGGCGTCGCGGAGCGCGGTTTCGGGAAACTCGGAATCCCGCACCTTGGTTTCCTGGAGGCACATGATGTCGGGCCGATGGCGCTCGAGCCATTCCAGCAGGATGGGAAGGCGGCGGCGGATCGAGTTGATGTTCCAGCTTGCGATCTTCATTCGAGCGGCCCGCCGCCGTTGTGGCTAATCGGGCCAGGTTTCGAACGGGGCCTTGGGCATCTTGTGGCCCCAGGCTTCCGGTCCCCAGCAGCGGGTGCCGACCAGCGGTTCGGTGTCGCTGGTGTTCACCAGGCGCACGCCGCCGCCATGCCGGGCCACGTCGTAGGGGATGACGAACTCGTCGTCGAGCGGCTCGCCGAGGCGGATGCCCGATTTGACCTCGACCTTCTGGTTGCCGATGACGCCCCGGCCGTGGCTGAAGTGGATGATGCACAGGGATGCGGGCCCGGTGAGCACGGTTTCGGCGCGCGGCGCCAGTTCAAACTGGCGGAGGCTGAACAGCTCGTCGCCGTTGGGCTTGCCGTAGACGCGCCACTCGTCGCGGAAACCGTCGCGACTGACTTCCTGGTCGACGATGGGCATGAGGAGGTGCTTCTCGACGATGTAGGGGTCCTTGTTGCGGCGCAGATCGATATCAGAGACCAGGCGCCAGACGCGATCCTCTCCCTCGAGTTCTTCGGGCAGGTGGCGTAACAGGAGTTCCTGGCCGAGGAACACTTCGCCGTCCGGACACAGCACGTGGCTCTGGTAGAAGCGGAAGTCGTCGCGATCGCGCTGCGGCTCTTCGGTGTTGACCGCGGCGGGCCCGTGCAGGGTGCGGGTGGGAGTGAAGAAACCGGTGCCCATACGGATGAGCAGGTGGCGTGCGTGGCTGCGGATGTGGTTGTCGCGGCCGGCGAGGAAGTCGCGCACCATGTCCGCCAGCATCTCCTCGGTGACGTAGTGCATGAGACCGATGGAGGTGTGGCAGTCGTTCTTGTAACGCTTGTTGCGCCAGGCGTTGAAGTTGTAGGCTTCCGGTTTCCAGGGGTGGCTGTGGTGGCCGAGCGGGTAGAGGTTATCGAACTCCTTGTTATAAAAGCCGGTGCCGCCCAGGGTGCGGTACATGGGACCGACCATGAAATTGGGGGCCCCGTGCACGGCCGCGTCCATGGGGATGAGGAATCCATCGGGATGATGGAAGTGGCAGAGGCCTTCGCCGTGGATGCCGTTTCCGGTGTCGGCGAGGATGGCGCTGCCGTTCCATCGTTCGTCGATCGCCCACCCGTTGGGGCCTTCGGGGAAGTAGTCCTCGTCGGCCAGTTCCAGGTTCTTGCCCGGAAGGCAGAACTTTCGTCCCACGAAACTCGGGAAACATCGGAGCACGCCCCCACCGGCTTCAGCAGCGGCTTGCACCGTCTCCGCCGCCCCTTCCTCCACAATGGGCAAGTCGGAACGGTAGAGTTTGACTTTTAGAGCAGTCCTCGCTTTAGCGCTCATGGAATCCTCCGTAATCGTATGGTCTCGGCGACCTCTCAGGATAGCAGCACAGTCCGCGCACGCCCAAGCACTCAGGCCATGGGGCGGCTGAAGCCTTGTTGACGGTATTTTTCGAGCAGCGCCTTGAGGCGCGCGGCGATGCCGGGGTGTTGCTCCCAGAGGTTGTTCCGCTCTTGCGGGTCGGCGGCGAGGTTGTAGAGCTGGTTGACGGCTTCGGCGCGCCAAGGGCTGCGCAGCTTGTCGTTCCAGGTGCGCGCTTCGATGAGCTTCCACGGCCCCTGGCGGATGGCGAACACGCCTTCGGCGCTGTGGAGCACGGTGGCTTCCCGGATGGGCTTTTCGAGCTTGCGGCCGAGGATGGCGGGCAGCACGTCGTAGCTGTCCTCGGCGGCGTCGCGCGGCAGCGGTTCGCGGAGTATGCCGGCGCAGGTGGCCAGGGTATCGACCAGCGAGACCACTTCGGTGCTCGTGCTTCCCGCGGTGGTGTGTCCAGGCCATCGGACGATGTAGGGCACGCGGAACCCGCCTTCGTAGATGCTGTGCTTGCGGCCGCGGAGGCTGGCCACGATGCGATGGCCCGCTCTGCCGGCCTCGGCCTGCGCGACGCGGTAGTGCTTCGATACCGCGCCGCCGGTATCGTCTTCGAGGTTGAGGGGAAACTCGCGGGCCTGTCCTTCGGACTGACCGTAGGGCATGACGACGCCGCCATTGTCGCTGCTGAACAGGACCAGCGTGTTGCCGGCGAGTTTCAGGCGGTCGAGGGCGGCGAGCACCTGGCCGACGGCCCAGTCGAGCTCGCCGACGTAGTCGCCGTAGAGTCCGGCGGCGGCCTTGCCCCGGAACTGTTTGTTGGGGGTGACGGGGTTGTGGACGGCCACGGGCGTGAAGTAAAGGAAGAAGGGCTGCCTGGCGCTGCGTTCCAGGAAGGCGACGGATTCGCCGGCGAGGGTCACGTTGACGCGGTCGTCCACGCGCGGCTGGGAGAGGCCGGTGGCTTGCGTGTCCGGCGTGCCGGGAGCGTAGGGCACCCCGGGAGCGCGCCCGACGAGCGCGTCATTGCGCACAAAGGCGCGGGTGATGTCGCCGTGATTCGATGGCACGCCGAAGTGGTAGGAGAAGCCGAGCTCGAGGGGCCCGGGCCGCAGCGGCCGGTTCCAGTCCACCGCCGGAGGGTTGCCGTATCCCAGGTGCCATTTGCCGATGGCGGCCGAGGTGTAGCCGTGCTTCTTAAACAACGACGAGAGAGTGAGGCGGGAGGGCTCGATGTGCAGCGGAGCGTTGACGTTGAGGACCTGGCGTTGCAGGCTGGTGCGCCAGCAGTAGCGGCCGGTCATGAGCCCGTAACGTGTGGGGGAGCAGACCGAGGATGGGGTGTAAGCGTTGGTGAAGCGCACGCCCTGGCGCGCGAGGCGGTCGAGATTCGGGGTCTGGAGCTTGGTGGCGCCATAGCAGCTCAGGTCGCCGTAGCCGAGGTCGTCGGCGAGGATCACTACGACGTTCGGTTTGGATGGCTGCGCTCCGCGGAGAAGGGTGGAAGCGCCAAGAGCGGACAGAAAGGCCCGCCGGGAGGGATGCAGGCAGTTCGGCATGGTGTGACCTCCGTTGCGTATCGAACGAAGTCACATTATGGCAAACGCCCGCGCCGTGCGTCACGCCGCGGCAAATTAACAGGCGGCCCGGGCGGCATTGGCCGCCATGACGGGCATGCCCTGCCGCCAGCGCCGCTGAGACGATGCCAGGCTTAGGCTGCGGACCAGTTCTTCGGCCTCGAACGGTTTGGCCAACACGTCGTAAGCGCCGAGGTTGAGGGCTTCAGCCCAGAGCCGTTCGTCGGCAAGCCGCGAGGTGACGATCAGGGGCGGCGGGTTTCGCAGGGACTGTAGCTTTTCGAGCATGTCGATCCAGGCGCCCGGTTTCAAATCACAATCGCAAAGGACCACGCCGATTTCCCGCTTGCGCACGAGGACCAGGGCGGCGGCGACGGTTCGCGCTTCGCGCAGGTCCCACGCCGAATGGTTCAGCATCGCCCGCAGCGACGAGTGATCTTCTTCCAGAGGACTGACGGAAAGGACCGCCGTTTTCGCAGTTGGATTCACGGGACGCTTTTTCATGGTGAGACCTCCTGTGGGCAGGTTTCTGTTGCAAGCCGAGGGCCGGAGTCCGGCGCGGGCGCCACCACGAAGCCGTGCGGGCGGCGATCCGGTTTGTTTTCAATCGCGGGCGGCTGCGGCGGCGGCCTCCGGGTTCGGGTGACGGCCCGGGGGGATGGTGTAAAAGTTTCCTGTGGTATAGCATGGTGCGCGGGGCACCCAGCCATATGAGCATTATCGAAACGCGAAGAACTTTTGTGATCAGCTCGGGGGCGGCCGGTCTTAAGGCACTGGGCGCGCAGGGCCGCGAGGTCCGCACGGCGTTCATCGGCGTCGGCAATCGCGGCGGCAGCCTGCTGAATCAGGTGTTGAAGAAGGACGGCGCTCCCGTAACCGCAATCTGCGACCTGGATCCGAACAAGCGCGACAAGGCGGCGGGCCTGGCGGCGCGGTTCAACCCGAAGGTCACGGCGCAGTGGCGCGAGATCGTGGACATGAAGAACGTGGACGCGGTTTACATCGCGACACCATGCAACCTGCACGCGGACATGGCGGAAGCCTGCCTGAAGGCCGGCAAATACGTGTACCTGGAGAAGCCGATGGGGATTCACCCGGAGGAAGTCGACCGGGTGGTGAAGGCCGAGCGCGGTTCCAGGGTCTTCTTGCAAATCGGCCAGCAGATGCGTTACTGGCCCTGGCTGCAAGGCGCGGTGCCGCACGTTCACAGCGGCATCATCGGGAAGGTGCTGATCATCAAGGCGCAGCGCCACAGTCCCGCGCAGCCGCCGGGGACGAAGGAACGGCTGCCGGAGTGGTACTTCGACGCGAAGATCTCCGGCGACCGCATCGTGGAGAACGGCGTACACAACCTGGACGTGTGCAACTGGATCGCGAACAGCCTTCCGGTGGCGGCGTTCGGCCACGGCCAGGTGTACCTGCCCACCCCGGAGCCGCCCGGGCTCCACTACATGGACGGCTACAGCGTGATGTACCAATACGGCAACCAGGTGAATCTCACGTTCAGCGAAGCGCACCTGCACCCGCGCAACCTGACGGAACTGGCCGGCGGGCAGTGGTACGCGGTGTTCGGCGAGAAGGGCACGATCATGATCAAGCGCGGGTCCGCGCTGCTGTACGAGATGCAGGCGACCGGCGCGCCGCGTGAACTGCTCACGCCGGACCAGCAGGGCATGAACGAAGATGCGGTGGGCGATTTCTACGCCGCCATCCGCGAAGGCCGCCGCCCGTTCGCGGACAGCCGCGTGGGCGCCACCGCGGCGCTCACCACCCTGATGGGCCGCAAGGCGATCTACGAACGGCGCTGCGCCACGTGGAAGGAGATGGGGGTTAGTCTCGCGTAGGAACTTTCCGGGGGGGGCGAAACCGCTCGCCCCACCTGGCGTTGGTACTAGAACCAGTGCGAAATTGGCGTTATGGAAAAGCGGTGTTGCGGGCTTTATAATCCAGTGTGCACCACACCCAAACGAGACGCCTGCTTGCAGCATTCTGTTTTTGCGCCGGCCTGGCTTCCGCCCAATCGGCGGGCCTAATGGTTTCGGCGTGCAAGCTGATCACCACCGCCAAGACCAGCGATCGCGTGTTGATGGTGCCGCAGGACTACAACTCCGGGTTGTGCTGGGGCGCGTTCGGAGCGTTGGAGCAGATCGTTAAGACCCCCACGGGCAGCAAATGGGTGCCGCAGGCGATCCTGGGAGTTTGCGTTCCCGAGAATACGCCGCGCTCGCGGCTGATTGCGGCGTTCACGGACTTCGCCAAGGCGCATCCGGAACGGAGCCAGGAGGATTTCTATCCGGTGGCCCGGGACGCGCTGAAAGCGGCGTTTGCGTGCCAGGCGGGGACAGTCAAAGGCAAGCCCTGAGCGCGCTTGGGGCGGTCACCGCGTTGGGCGGGGCTTGGGATCCACGGACTCGGGCGCGAATCTGGCGAGGTCCGGGGCCGGGGTGCGGACCCCTCCGCGGGGCACGTCGAGCTTGGCCGCCCACACGATGCCGTTGAGGACGAGCCGCCGCATGTTTTCGTTCGCCCAGTTGTTGTAGAAGTGCGGCATGACGACGGCGAAGCCCCTGCCGCCGTCGTTCCTGCGCACGCCCCAGGCGATGACTTCGCGTTTGGGCGCCTCCGGTGGGAGCATGGCGGTGGCGAGCGCGGCGACGTTCGGCGCGGGCTTGTTGCCGTCAGGTCCGAAGTAGTTGTTGTAGTACGGCTCTTCGGGCGTGGTGAACTCGCTCCAGCCGCGCGACACGGGATGCCGCGGCGATGCCGGGCTGACGGTGACCGAGGGGAAGACCCTGGCCACGGATTGATGGTGCTTGTTTTTGGTGGCGAAGTAGCCGCCGAGCCAGGTGAGCAGCGGATGGGCGCCGTCCGGGGCGACGTCTTCGGCGCGGAGGCCGGTGGCGTAGTGGACGCAGGCGATGCCGGCGCCGCGCTTCATCAGTTCGCCAACCTGGGTCAGGATGGTGTCGCGGTCCGGCATGCGCTGGGGAGGAAAGATATCGCCGATGAAGACGAGGGCGCGGGCGGCGTTGAGCGCGGCGCGGTCCCTGGGCCACTCGGAGACGACCTGCGCCCTGACGCCGCGGACGTTGCTCATGTTCTCCAGCGCCCAGCCGAGGAGGCGGGCGCCGGCGGCGACCTCGTGAGTGCCTGGCGGATGGGTGCTGGGACCGGCAACGACGAGGACGCGGGTTTCGGCGGCGGCCGCGGCCGCGAGCAGCGCGAGCATCGCAGCGATGCGAACGGATAAGCTGTTCATTGAAGACACTGTATCAGGTCCGCGCCGCCGTTCCCTGACGGGAGGGTGAATCTTGCGGCGTGAAAAGTGGTGTAATTCGGAATGGCGATCTTCGGATCGTCTTGGAGGACAGCGTGGCGGAAGAAAACAAGAGAGTGACGCGGCGCGGCTTTGGGAAAGCCGTGGCCGGCGCCGGCGCCGCGGCAGCAGCGGTTCCGGTGGCGGCGGCCGCTCAGGCGCCCGGACAGGGGGGCGGCGGACGTCCCGCGGTGGGGCCCGTGGTGGTGGGGAACTACGCGATGGTGGACCGGATCCGGTTCGGCGGCATCGGGATCGGCGGCCGCGGCATGGGCGATTTGCAGAAACTGCTGGGCGACGAGCGGGTGGAATTCGTAGCCATCGCCGATGTGAAGGAGAGCGCGCGGGAGAACGTCAAGAGCTTCGTCGATAAACACTACGGCAACAACGCCTGCAAGATGTACCGCGATCCGGCGGAGCTGCTGGAGCGCAAGGACATCGACGCGCTGCTGATCGCCACCAGCGACCGCTGGCACGGACCCATGGCGATCTGGGCGGCGCAGGCGGGCAAGGACATGTACTGCGAGAAGCCCGGCGCGATGTCGATCATGGAGAGCTACGCGCTGGCGGACAACGTGAAGCGGTACGGAGTGGTGTACCAGTCCGGCGCCCAACGCAAGAATCAATATGCGTTCGAGTTCGCGGTGGGGCTGGCGCGCAGCGGCAAGCTGGGCAGGCTGCTGGCGGTGCACGCCGATACCGCCATCGGGCTGGGGACGGTGGACGAAGGCGGGCACAGTTGGTGGCCGGAGGAGCCGGAGCCGGATCCGCGGGTGATCGATTGGGACAAGTGGCTGGGGCCGTGCCTGTGGCGGCCGTACAACGCGCGGTATCCCAACGGCGGCCGCGGGCAGTTCTGGGATTTCCACGCCGGTCTGCTGGAGTGGGCTTCGCACACCGTGGCCATGGCGCAGTGGGCGGCCGATATGGAGTACACGGAGCCCATCGAGTACGTGCCGGAGGGCGGCGAGTTCCGCGGGGACGGTCTGATCCAGCGCTACACCATCACCTGCCGCTACCCGAACGGAGTGTTGCTGATCCTGCGCAACCATAGCTGGATGGGGCTGGGTTCGTGCAGCAGCAGGTTCGAAGGGACGGAGGGATGGGTGGAGACCGGCGACAGCGGCCGGATCGAGGTCTCGGAGAATCTGAAGCCGCTGGTGCCGACACGGCAGGGCCGGAGGTACGACCCGACCTCGGAGCACATTCGGGAGTTCTTGCAGAGCATCCGCTCACGCATTCCGCCGCGGGCGAACGCGGAGGTGACGGCGCACACGCACGTAGCCTCGCACGCGGCCTGGATCTCGGCGCAGCTCAACCGCAAGCTCACCTGGGACCCCGCCAGGCGCATGTTCATTAACGACGAGGAGGCCAACCGGATGCGCAGCCGTGCGTACCGGGAGCCGTGGCGGCTGGAAGCGCTGGCCACAACGATGTAGCGGCGAATCGAGCGAAAGGAGACTATGACAATGCAAGCATCTGCACAGACACAACCGCCGGCGAGACCCGCACGGCCGCCGGCTCCGAAGGTTCCTCCCGAGTTCGATGCGCTGCCGATCTGGAAGATGGACGCGAAGCAGCTTGTGGCGATGGTGAAGGACCCCAAGTCCACGGTGTTTCAAAAGGCGATTGCGTGCAAGCGGCTGTCGATCACGGGCGGGAAGGAAGCGGTGCAGCCGATGGCGGCGCTGCTCGGCCATCCGCAATTGGCCTGCTATGCGCGGTTCGGCATGGAGCCGAACCCGGATCCGTCCGTGGATGAGGCGTTCCGCGCGGCGCTTCCCAAGCTGACGGGCAAGCTTCAGGTGGGGGTGATCCACTCGATCGGCTTCCGCAAGGACGCGAAGGCGCTGGGCGCACTCGCCAGGCTGATCGGTGACAGCGACCCGATGGTGGCGGGAGCAGCCGCGGCGTCGGTGGGCATGATCGGCGGGCTTCAGGCGGGCAAGATACTGGAAGGCGCGCTGAAGAGCACGCGGCCGCCGGTGTTCCCCGTGGTGGCGCGGGCGTGCCTGCTGTGCGCCGAGGGGCTGATGGCGGGCCATCGCGCGCGGGCGCTGGAACTGTACACGGAGCTGAGCGCGAAGTCGATGCCGGAGCCGGTGCGGCTGGCGGCGATTCGCGTGCTGAACGCGGCCGGACCGGCGCCGGCGTACACAAAGAAGTGGCCGGCTCCGACCGGCGCGGCGGCGGACGCGGATACGAGCGGATTCTTGGGGCGGCGGCCGAGGAATTAGGGGACTCGCCACTCCCTGGCGGTTTTCAACGATGAGGCAGTTTCGGGTGTTCTTCTTCTGCGTGGCCGTTGCAGCCATGGCTATGGCCGCCGACGTTCGTATCGGCGCGGACAAGGTTTTCGTGGTGGATGGGGCGCGGGCGTTTCCCATCGGTTTCACGACCGCGCCTCCGCCGGACGGCAGGACGCCGGACGGGCGCGATGGCTATGCGGAGCTCAAACAGTTCGGCGCCGTGCTGCACCGCTGCGGAGTGCCGCCCAAGACTCCGCTTCCGGAGGCTATGCGGCAGATCGGCCACATGCTCGACCGCTCGGCGGAGACGGGGCTGCTGTGCGCCGTCTACGTACCTGGCGTGAGCGCCACCGATGACCGCAACGAGGCGGATCTGCGGCGCGTGATCGCGAAGTTCAAGGACCATCGCGGGCTGGGGTTTTGGAAGGGCGTGGACGAGCCGGAGTGGGGCAAGACGCCGGTGGAGAAGGTGCAGCGGTTTTACGACGTGGTGAAGTCGCTGGACAAGTCGCACCCGGTGTGGATCACGCAGGCACCGCGAGGCACGATCGAGAGCCTGAAACGGTATGATCCGGCCTACGATGTGGGCGCCATCGACATCTACCCGGTGGGCTATCCACCGGGGATGCACTCGCACCTCCCCAATAAGAACCTGAGCGTGGTGGGCGACTACGCGCAGTGGATGCGGGAGATCTCGGGCCCGGCGAAGCCCTTCTGGATGGTGCTTCAGATCTGCTGGAGCGGAGTGGTGAATCCGGGCAAGACGCTGCGCTTCCCCACGTTTCCGCAGGAGCGCTACATGGCGTACCAGTCGATCATCAACGGGGCGCGGGGGCTGCTGTTTTTCGGAGGCAACGTGGCACCGGGGCTGAACGACCGCGACAAGCCGCTGGGATGGAACTGGACCTACTACGAGCGCGTGCTCAAACCGGTGCTGGACGAACTGAAGCCCGGCTCGCCGCTGCACCCCGCCCTGATCGCGCCGGATTCGAAGATTCAACTCAAGGCGGAAGGCGCGGACGATATCGAGTTTCTGGTGCGGGAGGCGGGGTCGCGCGTGTTCGTGCTGGCGGCCAAGCGCGAGGGCGCCACGGCCGAGGTCAAGTTCAGCGGCCTGCCCGCGGGGCTGAAGTTTGAACGCACGCTCTACGAGGAGCCGCGGAAGCCCAAGGTCTTCGAGGGAGGCTTTTCGGACTGGTTCGGTCCGAATGAGGCGCACGCCTACAGCTTCACAAGGTAACGAGACAGTATGACGAATAGGAAGCGCGTTCTGCTCCTGCTTGCCATCGCGGGAGCGAACGCTTATGCACAGAGTTCCTATGGCCGCATCACGGGCCGGGTTACCGATCCGAGCGACGCGCTGGTGGCCGGCGCCGGGATCACGATTACGCAGGAGGCCACCAAAGTCAGCGTGAAGACGACCTCGAACACGGCGGGCATCTTCGAGCTGCTCAACGTGCTGCCCGGCGAATACCACATGACGGTGGAGTTGCAGGGCTTCAGGACATACGAGCGGGGGCCGATCGCGGTTTCGGTGGGGGACGTTCTCACGGTGGACGTGAAGCTGGAAGTGGGTCCCACGTCGAGCGTGGTGACGGTGACGGCGGATGCGCCGCTGATCGAATCGGCTTCGGCCAGCGTGGGGCAGGTGATCCAGCAGAAGCAGCTCAGCGAACTGCCGCTTCCGGGCGGGGCGGCGACCTACCTGATGCAGTTCTCACCCGGGGTGAGCTCGCTGAGCGCACCGACGCACGGCTGGCTGCCGCAGGCACGCGATTCGCTTTCGAACCTCTCGGCGGGCGGAACCCGCGCGCGCAACTCCGAGTTCCAACTGGACGGCGCGCCGAACGTGGCGCAGGGGGGCAACATCGCGTTTTCACCGCCGCCGGAGATGATCCAGGAATTCCGCGTGCAGACGGCGGCATTCGACGCTTCGGTGGGGCGCTTCACGGGCGCCTACGTGAACATGGTGCCCAAAACCGGGACGAACGAGTTTCACGGCACGGGGTGGTTCTCGCATCTCTCGCGGCCGCTGATGACGCATCCGTTTTTCGTCAACCAGCAGTTATACGATCTGCGGACGGGACCGCCGACGGCGGAGAAGCGGTCGGCGCTGTGGCCGCCCACGCGCACCAACCGCACCCGCACGACGTTCACCGGACCGGTGTGGCTTCCCAAGATCTACAACGGGAAAAACCGGACCTTCTTTTCGTACGGGAACGATTTCATGAACCGGCTCTACCCCGGGCAGGGATTCGAGACCGTGCCCACCGAAGAGCAGCGGCGCGGGGACCTTTCGGGGCTGCTGCGGCTGGGTGCGCAATACCAGGTCTACGATCCGGCGACCATCGCGCCGGCGGCGGGCGGCCGCTACTCGCGGCAGCCGCTGCCGGGCAACATCATCCCGGCGTCGCGGCTGAATCCGACGGCGCAGATTCTGCTGAAGTACTACCCGATGCCGAACGCGACCGGCACGGCGGACTTCCGCAGCAACTACCGGACGGCGCCGCCGAACAACATCAACTACGACTCGCACCTGGGGCGCCTCGACCATGTGGTGAGCGACCGCTGGCGTTTTTACGTTTCCGGATCGCAGTTCAAGGTGGTGACGGACCAGGGCCGGGCTTTTCGCAACGAGGCGCGCGGCACGCTGCCGATGAACAGCTACCGCGGGCTGGTGCTGGATAACGTGATCACGGTGAGCCCGTCGGTGGTGGTGAACCTGCGCGGGGCGGTCACGCGGATCTATAACACGGGCGACCCGGTCAGCATCGGATTCGACCTGAACAAGCTGGGGTGGCCGGGCGATTTCACGCGGCGGTTCGATTCGAAGGTCACCACGCTGCCCACCATCAACATTGAAGGGTACGGCTTGATCAACAACGCTTCGCCGACCAACACCGGCCTGATCTACCCGACGTTCTCAGGGTCGGTGATGTGGGTGCGCGGCCAGCACACCATGCGTTTCGGCGGGGAGTTCCGGGCGCTGCGCGAAAACAGCTACGGATTCGGCGCCTATACGCCGAACATCTCCTTCGCCAGCACCTGGACGCGCGGTCCGCTGGACAGCTCCGGGCCGGCGCCCATCGGGCAGGGGCTGGCTTCGTTCCTGCTGGGATTGCCCACCAGCGGGTTTATCGACCGCAACGCCTCTTACGCGCAGCAGTCCACGTACCAGGGCCTGTTCTTTCACGACGACTGGAAGATCAGCCGCACCCTGACGCTGAACATAGGGCTGCGGCACGAATACGAGGGTCCGACCACGGAGCGGTACAACCGCTTCAACCGCGGCTTCGACTTCACCACTCCGAACCCGGTGGAGCAGCAGGCGCGGGCGGCCTATGCGCGCAGCCCGATTCCGGAGCTTGCGGCGGCGGACTTCCGGACGCCGGGCGGGCTGCTGTTTGCGGCCGTGGGCGGGCAGCCGCGCACGCTGTGGGACGCCAACAAGATGAACTGGGCTCCGCGCATCGGGGTGGCGTGGCTGGCGCGTCCGAAACTTTCGGTGCGGGCGGGATATGGGATCTTCTACGAGTCGCTGGGCACGGACCGCAACGACGTGGGGCAACTGGGTTACGACGCGCGCACCGCGCTGACGCCTTCCGAAGACAACGGCCAGACCTTCATCGCGACGCTCTCGAATCCGTTTCCACGGGGCTTTTTGGAGCCGGTGGGCGCGGCGGCGGGGCTGCGGACGTTTCTGGGCCAGGGGCCCTCGTTCTTCGCGCCGGACCGGCGCAACGGGTACCTGCAACGCTGGAGCCTGCTGGTGCAGCGCGAGCTGCGCGGCCGCGTCCTGGTGGAGGCGGGTTACGCGGGCAGCCGGGGCACCGGACTGGCCTCGGCTTTCGAATACGACCTGGTGCCGGCGAATTATCTCTCGCGCTCGCCGGAGCGCGACCAGGCGACGATCAACTTCCTGACCGCCAACGTGACGAACCCGTTCCGCGGAATGGCGGACTTCGCCGGGAGCGCGTGGCAGCAGAGCGCGACCATCCAGCGCGCCCAGTTGCTGACGCCTTTCCCGCACTTCAACGGCGTCTCGACGAATCTCTCCGAGGGATTCTCGTGGTATCACGCCGGGCACGTTCGCATGGAACGGCGTTTCGCGCGCGGTTTCTTCCTGGGGGCCACGTATACGTGGTCGAAGTACATGGAGGCGGTGGAGCGGCTGAACGGGCAGGACGCGGGGCTGCACCACGTGGTCAGCGCGCAGGACCGGCCGCACCACGTGGTGGCGAACGGGCAGTACGAGCTGCCGTTCGGCCGGGGAAAGACGTGGCTCGCGTCGTCGCGGGGGCTCGACCGGCTGGTGGGCGGGTGGAGCGTACAGGGCATGTACACCTGGCAATCGGGCCCGCCGATCGGGTTCGGCAACATCATTTACCGCAGGCAACTGGCAGACATGGTGATCCCATACGGCGACCGCACCGTCGAACGATGGTTCAACACGGAAGGCTTCGAGCGGGACTCCGCGCGGCAACTGGCCAACAACCTGCGCACGTTCCCGCTAAGGTTAACGGGGCTGCGATCGGACGGATTCAACAGTTGGGACATCTCGCTGGCGAAGACGATTCGCATCACCGAGCGCATTACGCTCCAATTGCGGGCGGAATCGCAGGACGCGCTGAATCACGCCATGTTCGGCGCGCCGAATACGGCGCCGGCGAACACGCTGTTCGGCACAGTGAACACGACAATCTGGAGCGAGCAGCGCAAGACCACGGTGGCGGGCAAGTTGATCTGGTGATTACGGCTCGAGCCTCCAGCGGGCCAGGCGCAGGGCGGCGCGGCCGCCGCCCCTGGGCTTTTCATACCAGACAGTGAGCAGGGCGCCATCGGCGAGCTCGACTGTGGAGGGATAGCCGAGGTCCGAGCCGGGGCCGTCGTCTGAAATGGTCAGCGGGGGGGACCATGTGCGCCCGTGGTCCGCGCTGACGCGCGCCTGGTTGCCGAAGGGCGCGCGGCGGTGGCCGTAGGTCATGACGAGGCGGCCGTCGCGCAGGCGGAGCAGGTGCGAGGGGAGGCCCCACGCGCCGATTTCGTGGGGCGTGGTCCAGGTTTTGCCGCCGTCGGTGGATTCGCATTGCAGAGTCTCGCCGCGATTGGCGGGGTTGTGGTTGCGGATGTGCACGAGGATGCGGCCGTCGGCCGCCTGAACGGCGTGCAGCTCGTGGTAGTCGCGGGCGCTGTCACCCGGGCGGGTGGGGATATCGGCCAGCCAGCGCCACGTGCGGCCGTCGTCAGAGGAGTCGCAGACGCCGTTCCTTTGCTGCTCATCCCACAATTGCTTGCCAGCGTAAAGCAGGCGGCCCTCGGCGAGCGCGACGGGGCCGTGGGGGCTGTTGAGGGGGACGCGGAAGGGCGCGGACCAGGTCATGCCGCCGTCGGTGGAGCGCAGCATCCAGGCGCCCAGCAGGGCCTGGCGCTGCTCGGGGGTGGTGCGGCGCTGCGCGGCTTCCCAGCGGGCGAGGCGTTCCGGAGGGAGCTTGGGGAGGAGGCGCTCGTAGGCCAGCGAGGTGAAGGTGGTGACGAGGAGGGATCCTTTGGGGGTTTCGCAGACGCCGGCGTCGCGGTCGTCGATGGGGGTGTCCATGAGGACCTCGGGCCAACTCCAGGTGGCGCCGTTGTCACGGGAGCGGATGAGCTCGACGCGGCCGAAGGGGCAGATGTGGCCTTCGCGTCCGCCGGAGTAGGCAACCAGAAGTTCGCCGTTGGCGCGGCGCGCGAGGGTGGACCAGCCGCAGTAGTATTCGGGCTGGTGGCTGATGGTGCGGATGGGTTCGACGCGGAAGAGCGCGGCGGCGAGGAGGGAGCGGCGTGTCAACATCGCGAAGAGTATCGTACACCGGCGGCGTGGCAGGCGAAACCGCCTGCACCACCCAAGAACTACGAGGTGCAGGCGGCGCGGGTCAGGCTGGCGTGATAGGCCTGGAGCGAGCGGACGCGGCCGGTTCCGCTGTCGCGGCAGGCGGCGATGCCTTTGGCGGCGGCCATGGCTCCGGCGAGCGTGGTGATGTAGTGAACCTTGTACTTGATGGCGTTCTTGCGGATGTAGGAGTCGTCGAGCTCGCTCTCGCGGCCGGCGGGGGTGTTCACGATGAGCTGGATTTCGCGGTTCACGATGTGGTCCACGATGTGGGGGCGGCCTTCGTGCATCTTGTTGACCACCTGCGAGGCGATGCCGTGTTCGGCGAGCCACGCGGCGGTGCCGCGGGTGGCGAGAATTTTCATGCCGAGCTGGCTGAACTGGCGCGCTACGTCGAGCACCGCGGGGCGGTCGCGGCGGGCCACCGTGATCAGCACGGCGCCGCTCAGCGGCAGGGGCGATTGGGTGGCCTCCTGGGCTTTGAAGAAGGCTTCGGGGAAGGTGGGCGCCAGGCCCAGCACCTCTCCGGTGGAGCGCATTTCGGGACCGAGCAGCGGATCCACCTCGGGCATCATGTTGAAGGGGAGGACGGCCTCCTTCACGCCATAGTGCGGCACGGTGGGATGGGTCAGGCCGAGGTCGGCGAGCTTGCGGCCGAGCATCAACTGGGTGGCGATGCGCACCATCTGGATGTTGCACACCTTGGAGACCAGCGGCACGGTGCGGGAGGCGCGCGGGTTGGCTTCGAGCACGTAGACCGTGCCGTTGGCGATGGCGTACTGCATGTTCATCAGCCCGACCACGCCGAGCTCGAGCGCGATGCGCCGGGTGTAATCGTGGATGGTCTCGAGGTGGTGCGCGGGGATGCTCACCGGAGGAATCACGCAGGCGGAATCGCCGGAGTGAACGCCGGCGTACTCGATGTGCTCCATGACGGCGGGCAGGAAAACCTCGGTCCCGTCGCAGATGGCGTCCGCCTCGGCTTCAATCGCGTTTTCCAGAAACTTGTCGATCAGGATGGGGCGCTCGGGAGTGACGTCCACCGCGGCGGCCATGTAGTGGCGCAGCATATCGGAGTCGTGGACCACTTCCATGCCGCGGCCGCCGAGCACGTAGGAAGGACGCACCATGACGGGATAGCCGATGCGGTCCGCGGCTTCGAGGGCCTGTTCCACGCTGACGGCCATCTCGGATTCGGGCATGGGGATGTCCATGCGCGCCATCATCTTGCGGAAGCGGTCGCGGTCCTCGGCGAGGTCGATGGTGTCGGGAGAGGTGCCCAGGATCTTCACGCCCGCGGCGGCAAGGTCCTGCGCCAGGTTGAGCGGCGTCTGGCCTCCAAACTGCACGATGACGCCGCACGGCTTTTCCTTGCCGTAGATGCTGACCACGTCCTCGAAGGTGAGCGGTTCGAAGTAGAGCTTGTCGGAGGTGTCGTAATCGGTGGAGACGGTCTCGGGGTTGCAGTTCACCATGATCGACTCATAGCCGGCGTCGCGCAGCGCGAAGGCCGCGTGGACGCAGCAGTAGTCGAACTCGATGCCCTGGCCGATGCGGTTCGGGCCGCCGCCCAGCACCAGGACCTTGGGTTTGCCCTCGCTCACGGGCACGCGGTCGGGAGCGTTGTAAGTGGAGTAGTAGTAGGCGGCGTTTTCGACGCCGCTCACCGGCACGGCGTCCCAGGTTTCGACAACGCCCAGTCCGGTGCGCCGCTCCTGGATGTCCTTCGCGGTGGTATCGAGCAGGCGGGCGAGATAGGGGTCTGAGAACCCGTCCTTCTTCGCGCGGACGAGGAGATCGGAGGGCAGTTCCCGGCCGCGGTAGGTGAGGATTTCCTCTTCCAGGTCCACCAGTTCCTTCATCTGCGCGATGAACCAGCTCTTGATGTGGGTCATCCGGTGGAGCTGCTCGATGCCGGCTCCCTTGCGCAGGGCTTCATACATGATGAAGTGGCGCTCGCTGGTAGGTTCTTTGAGCATCTCCAGCAGTTCCGGCAGGGACTTCTGGTTGAAGTCCTTGGCGAAGCCGAGGCCGGTGCGGCCCTTTTCGAGCGCGCGGATGGCTTTTTGCAGGGCTTCCTTGTAGGTCTTGCCGATGCTCATGACTTCGCCGACGGCGCGCATCTGAGTGCCGAGCTTGTCCTCAGCGCCGCGGAATTTCTCAAACGCCCAGCGGGCGAACTTCACCACCACGTAGTCGCCGGAGGGGGTGTATTTTTCGAGCGTGCCGTCGCGCCAGTAAGGAATTTCGTCCAGTGTGAGGCCGGCGGCCAGCTTGGACGAGACCAGCGCGATGGGGAAGCCGGTGGCCTTGGAAGCGAGCGCCGAGGAGCGGGAGGTGCGCGGGTTGATCTCGATCACCACGACGCGGCCGGTTTCGGGGTTGTGGGCGAACTGGATATTGGTGCCGCCGATGACCTGGATGGCTTCCACGATCTTGTAGGACATCTCCTGGAGGCGCTGCTGCAACTCCGGCGCGATGGTCAGCATGGGTGCGGTGCAGAAGGAATCGCCGGTGTGGACGCCCATGGCATCGACGTTCTCGATGAAGCAGACAGTGATCATCTGATTCTTGGCGTCGCGCACGACTTCCAACTCGAGTTCCTCCCAGCCGAGCACGGATTCCTCGATCAGGATCTGGCCCACGAGGCTGGCGGCGAGGCCGCGGCTGGCGATGACCTGAAGCTCCTCGACGTTGTAGGCCAGGCCTCCACCGGTGCCGCCCATGGTGTAGGCGGGGCGGACGACGACGGGGTAGGAGAGCTCGGCGGCGATGCGCTCAGCCTCCTCGACCGAGTAGGCGGGGGCGCTTCGGGGCATGTCGATACCCAGCCGGTTCATGGTGTCCTTGAAGGCCACGCGGTCTTCGCCGCGCTCGATGGCGTCCACCTGGACCCCGATGACCTTGACGCCGTATTTCTCCAGGGCGCCCGACTTGGCCAGCTCGGCGCAAAGGTTCAGGCCGGACTGTCCGCCGAGGTTGGGGAGCAGGGCGTCGGGACGTTCCCTTTCGATGATCTGAACCATGGTCTTGAGGTTCAGGGGCTCGATGTAGGTGGCGTCGGCCATGCCGGGATCGGTCATGATAGTGGCCGGGTTGGAGTTCACCAGGACGATCTCGTAGCCCAGGCTGCGCAATGCCTTACAGGCCTGCGTGCCGGAATAATCGAACTCGCAGGCCTGTCCGATGACGATGGGGCCGGAGCCGATGATCATGATTTTATGGATATCGCTGAGTCGGGGCATGGGTGATTCGGGATTCGGGTAAACCCGATAATATCACCGATATCCGGAGCGAACGGGCGGCCGCGAAATTTCGCGAAGCGAACCGGCTTCCGGGCACGTCCAAGTCAATGACTACGGTATACTTTACGTAGGGACGGATTCCTGATGGCCCACAAGCGGCGTTCCTTACTGGCTTTCCTTTTCATAGTGTTAGGCTGCTCGATCCTGGGCGGCGTCTATGGCCCACGGGTGGAAACCGCGGCGGCCGCGGCGTCGGACAACGACGAGATCGACCGCTCGTTGCGGTCTTTCACGCGTGTGTACGACCTGGTGGAGCAGAACTTCGCCGACCGTGTGAACGCGGACAAAGCGATTTACAACGGCGCGATCCCGGGGGCGTTGCGCACTCTGGACCCGCACTCGAATTTCTTCGATCCGCGCGCCTATCAACTGCTGAGGGAAGACCAGAAGGGCCACTATTACGGGGTGGGCATGTCGGTGGCGGCGCGCAACGGCAAGACGGTGGTGATGTGGCCGTTTCCCGGCTCGCCCGCGTACCGGGCGGGTTTGAGGCCGGGCGACGTGATCGTGCAGGTGAACGACAAGGCGACGGACAACATGACCACCAGCGAGGTGGCCGATTTACTGAAAGGCCCGCGCGGCACGCAGGTGCGCGTGCTGATTTCGCGCGAGGGCTCGCCGGAACCGATCGCCTTCCTGGTCACGCGCGACGAGATTTCGCGGAGCAGCGTGCCGGTGGCGATGTGGCTGCGGCCGGGGATCGCCTACATCGACATCGAGCAGTTCAGCGAAACCACCGGACGCGAGCTGGAAGAAAACCTGAAGAAGCTGGGCGAGAACAACATCAAGGGGCTGGTGCTGGACCTGCGGGGCAACCCGGGCGGGTTGCTGACGGAGGGCGTCTCGGTCGCCGATAAATTCCTGCAAAAGGGCCAGACCATCGTGTCGCACCGGGGGCGGGCTTCGGCGGAGAAGCCGTACATCGCCAGGAACGGCAACCGCGGCCGGGACTATCCCATCGTGGTGCTGGTGAACCGCATGTCCGCCTCAGCGGCGGAGATTGTGGCGGGCGCGCTCCAGGATCACGACCGGGGTTGGGTGCTGGGGGAAAAGACGTTCGGCAAGGGGCTGGTGCAGACGGTGTATCCGCTTTCGGAGAACACCGGCCTGGCGCTCACCACGGCGCACTTCTACACGCCCAGCGGACGGCTGATTCAGCGCGATTACACCAACAAGTCTTTCTTCGATTACTATTACGCGCACAAGGACGAGAACCAGCGCAACCCGCTGGACGTGAAGATGACCGACAGCGGCCGCACGGTATACGGCGGCGGCGGCATCACTCCGGACGAGAAGTACGAGGCGCCGAAGCTGAACAAGTTTCAGACCGAGCTGCTGCGCAAGTACGCCTTCTTCAATTTCACGAAGTATTACTTCAGCGTGCACGACATCAAGCTGCCCAAGGGCTGGGCGCCGGATACGACCGCGCTCAACGAGTTCCACGACTATCTTCTGAAGAACGGCTACGACTTCACCGAAGCCGAGTTCACGCAGGACATGGACTGGGTGAAGCGCTCGCTGAAGAAGGAGATTTACCTGACGGCTTTCAACCTGGACGAGAGCCGCAAGGTGGAAGTGGAGACGGATCCGGAAGTGGAGAGGGCCATCGACGCGCTGCCCAAGGCCAGGGCGCTGCTGGAGAATGCCAAGCGCATCATCGTGCAGCGCACGGCGCCGCGCGGATAACGGATGATTGCGGTTCTAGACACTGGGGGGCAATACTGTCACCTGATTGCCCGCAAGGTTCGCGAACTCGGCGTGTACGCCGAGGTGCGCGCCTCGGAGACGCCGGCGGCGGAACTGGCGGGGCTGAAGGGCATCATCATTTCCGGGGGGCCGAGCAGCGTCTATGACGCGGGCAGCCCCACGGTGGATCCTGCGATCTTCGCGCTGGGCGTCCCGGTGCTGGGCATCTGCTACGGGCAGCAGCTCATGGCGCAGTTGCTGGGGGGCAGGGTGCGTCCGGGCGAGAAGGGTGAATTCGGGCTGGCCGTTTTTGAACCGCGCACCTTGGGCGGCATTCTGTTCGACGGCCTCGAAGGGCCGCAGCAGATCTGGATGAGCCATCGCGATACGGTGGCCGAAGCGCCGCCGGGCTTCGAGGTGCTCGGCAGCACGGCGACGTGCGCGATCGCGGCGATGGCCGATTCCTCGCGCGGGTTCTACGGGCTCCAGTTTCATCCCGAGGTGGTCCACACCACACGCGGCAAGGAAATCCTGGGCAACTTCCTGTTCGGCGTGTGCGGCGCGGATCGCAACTGGGACCCCCGCCACCGCGTGCCGATGCTGGAAGCGGAGATACGGGAGACGGTGGGCGAGCGCAACGTATTCTTCTTCGTCAGCGGCGGCGTGGACTCCACGGTGGCCTACACGCTCTGCCTGCGGGCGCTGGGAAGCGAGCGGGTGCGGGCGGTCTACGTGGATACGGGGCTGATGCGCGAGGGCGAGACGGAGTTCGTGAGGCGCAACTTCGAAGCGCTGGGTGGCGCGGTGGCCATCGACCACGCCGAAGATCAGTTTCTTGCTCCTTTGGCCTCGGCCTGCGACCCGGAGACCAAGCGCCGCATCATCGGCGAAGAGTTCGTGCGAGTGCAGGAGCGGGTGATCGAATCGCGCGGTTTGTTGGACGGCCACTGGATTCTGGGCCAGGGCACGATTTATCCGGACACCATCGAATCGGGCGGCACGGCCAAGGCGGCGGTGATCAAGACGCACCATAACCGCGTGGAGGGCATTCAGAAGCTGATCGAGCAGCAGCGCATCGTGGAGCCGCTGGCATCGTTTTACAAGGACGAGGTGCGGGAGATCGGACTGGAGCTGGGCCTGCCGGCGGAGTTGCTGGAGCGGCATCCCTTCCCCGGCCCCGGCCTGGCGATCCGGTGCCTGTGCTCGGACCGCGACCTGCCGGTGGAGAGGATCGCCGAGGGTTTCGTGCTGCCGGTGCGGTCGGTGGGAGTGCAGGGGGACAGCCGCAGCTACGCGCCGGTGCTGGCCATCGACGGTATGGACCACGCGCGCGCCACGGAGCTGATCAACCGCATGGCGCGCGTGAACCGGGTGGTTGCGCTGGTGGAGGCGCGGGCGCCGCTGGAGTGCATGATGGTGCGGCGGGCGTCATTGACCGTGGAGCGGCTCGCGCGCCTGCGCGCGGCCGATGCGCTGGTGCGCGGGCTTGCGCTTTCGAGCGGCTTCGAGCGCGACATCTGGCAGTTCCCGGTGGTGCTGGCGCCGCTGGGGACCGCGGAGGCGCCCGATTCGGTGGTGCTGCGGCCGGTGGATTCGGTGGACGGAATGACGGCGCAGTCGGTGGCGATGCCGCCGGAGCTGCTGGCCGAGATGACGCGGGGGTTGATGGGCATCGCGGGCGTGGCGGCGGTGTTTTACGACCTGACGCACAAGCCGCCGGCGACGATCGAGTGGGAGTAGTGGTGTACTGGTAGGGGAACGTAATCCAATGCCAGCCACCCGACGCACATTTCTCACCGGAGCGGCGGCCGCCGTGGTGCGCCGCAGCTCGTTGGGCAGCGCCACGCGGCCCAACATCCTTTTCGCGATCGCGGACGATCAATCCTGGGTGCACACCGGCGCCACGGGCGACCCGGTGGTGAAGACGCCGGCCTTCGATCGCGTGGCGCAGCAGGGCGTGCTGTTCCGCAACGCCGTCTCGATGTCGCCCGGATGCGCTCCGTCGCGCGCGGCCATCTTGACCGGCAGGAGCCCATGGCAACTGGAGGAAGCCGGCACGCATGCCAGCTATTTCCCCAGGAAGTTTGAAGTGTTTCCCGATATGCTCGAAGGCGCGGGATACTTCGTAGGCATGACGGCCAAGGGTGCGGGGCCGTGCAATTTTGCGGGCGCGGGCTGGAAGCGCAATCCCGCGGGCCCGGCGTACTCCTCCATACGGCTGAAGAACCCGTCCGAGGGCATCAACCCTATCGACTACGCCGCGAACTTCCAAGCCTTCCTGAAGCAGAAGCCCAAGGACAAGCCGTTCTACTTCTGGTACGGCGGCACGGAACCGCACCGTGGGTACCTGGAAGGCTCGGGCGTGAAGTCGGGCAAGCGACTGGCGGATGCGACGACGCCGGCTTTCCTGCCGGATGCGCCGGAGGTGCGCAGCGACATCCTGGACTACCTGACGGAGATCGAGCATTTCGACCGGCACCTGGGGGCGATGCTGAGGGCGCTGGAGGGGGCTGGTGAACTCGAGAACACGCTGGTCATCGTCACCAGCGACAACGGCATGCCGTTTCCGCATTCGAAAGCCACCATGTACGAGTACGGCATCCACCTGCCGCTGGCGGTTTCGTGGGGCGCGCGGGTGAAGGGCGGACGCGCGGTGGACGATTTGATCAGCTTCGGGGATTTCGCACCCACCATACTGGAGGCCGCGGGGCTGAAGCCCGGCGCGGCGATGACCGGCAGGAGTTTTCTCGACGTGCTCGCCTCGGGCAAGTCCGGGCGCGTGGACGCGGCGCGCGCCAGCGCGTTGAGCGGGCGCGAGCGGCACTCGCACGCGCGCTACGACAACCTCGGCTATCCGGCGCGCGCCATCCGCACCCTGGAGTATCTGTACATTCGCAACTTCAAGCCGGAGCGGTGGCCCGCGGGAGATCCGGAGGGCTACTACGACATTGACGGCGGGCCGACCAAGAGCTACATGCTGGCGCACCGCGATAACCGGCTCTTCGAAGCGGGCTTCGGCAAGCATCCCGCGGAGGAGCTGTTCGACATCCGCAAGGACCCAGCGTGCCTGGAGAACCTGGCCGGGAAGCCGGAGCACGAGGCGGCGCGGCGCAGGCTGCGGGCGGAGCTGGAGCGCACGCTGACGGCGCAGAAGGACCCGCGGATGCTGGGGGCGGGCGACATTTGGGAAACCTATCCGCGGTTTTCGGCGATGCGGCCGGAGTTGGGCGGCTTCGCGAAAGAAGGCGAGTACAACAAAGCTATTCGACCGCGATAACTTCGTAGTCGAGGATGCCGGGCACGGTGAGCGCGACGCATTCGTTTTCGTAAGTGAACGGCGCATC
Organism: Bryobacteraceae bacterium; assembly: GCA_041946965.1. Taxonomy (GTDB): domain Bacteria; phylum Acidobacteriota; class Terriglobia; order Bryobacterales; family Bryobacteraceae; genus JBHGBM01. Next base: position 53,029 of record JBHGBM010000001.1, on the reverse strand, counting down.
GGCGCCGGCGGCAAGCAGGCGCACACGGCGCGGCGCGCGCGGCATGCGGATCTCCACTTTTTGAGCGGGCGCGGGGATGAGCTCGCGGTAGGGACCCTTCATCATCATGGGATTGGTGAGGTTGACCAGGTGGACGGTGGTGGATTGGCGCTGCCGCCAGACAGTCACGTCGAGGACCCCGGGGCCGGTCACGCGGACTGGCGGCTCTTCGTTGAGCGCCCAGTGGATGGCGTTGCGTAGCAGGGCGCCGTGGTCGGCGGACATGACTTCCCAGAAGGTGCGGTCGATGTCCCAGGGGAAATAGACGACGCGGCCGCGCCCCACTTCGCGGAGGTAGATCTGCGGGATGTCCGTTTTGGGGACGCGCGGGTAGACCTCCTCCATGGGCAGGTCCGGATAGGAGGGCACGAGCGTCAGCGGCGCGGGGCCAAACGGCGCGGTGGGCGAGACTTCCACGCGGCGCGTGCCGTTGATGATGCGGCCGGCATCCATAAGGCCCGCGAGCACGGGGTGGCGGGTTTCGCGTTCCACGCGCAGGTAGGAGTTCTGCATGGGGCCTTCGACTTTGCCGCCGTAGCGCACGCCGAACAACGCCCCGAGGCCGAAATCGGCGCGCGGCCTGCCCCACTCGTCGTAGAGCGAGGTTTCGAAGGTGGCGAGCACGCTGCCGCCGCGTTCGACAAAGGCGCGGATTTCCGCATTCTGCGCGTCCGATAGCGCGGCGATGTTGGGCAGGATGAGCAGCTTGAGATTTTGCGCACGGCCGAGCAGGCGGTCGTGCACCATTTCGAAGGGGATGCGGGCTTCGATGAGCGCGTGGTACATGCCGAGGGTGTGCTCTTCGACCTTGGAGCCGTAGAACCAGGCGGACTGCTGGGAGTAGACCATGCCGGCGCGGGCCAGCGGCTCCACGTTGCGCAGGTAGCGTTCGTTGGCGTGGTGCCACTGGTAGATCTTTTCGACGGTGGCGAGCCAGCGGCGGTCGTGGAGCGTGCCGGAGAACTTGGTAAACCAGGGGCGCAGTCCGTTGGCGGTGGCGTCGGCGGTCCAGATGCGGATTTCGGCCTCGCTCTGCACGGAATCTTTCCAGCGGTAGGGCTCCTCGATGCCCACGCTGAAGATGCCGCCGATGGGCTTCATTCCGAGGGCGGCGCGGTATTCCTTGGCGTTCTTGCCGGCGGCCCACGGGGGCATGAGGCCGCGGCGCGCCTGGCGGTCGGCGAAGAGCGTGGGGGCGAGCTCGCCGATGGTTTTCATGTCGAGGGTGCTGAGGGCGCCGCCGCCGGCGTTGGCGATGAAGCGGGCCTCGGGATTGGCTTTGCGGATCTCGGCGTCCCACAGGCGCCAGAGCTCGAAGAGGCGCTGCTGGCGCCAGAGCAGGTAGTCGCGGTCGCGCTGGCTGGAGGGCAGATCGCGGCCCGCCCAGGCGCGGAAATTGCGGCGGCAGTGTTCGCACCAGCACATGCCGGAGCCGGACCAGCGGTTGCTGAAGATGCCGTCCACTCTGTAGCGCTCGACGATTTCGCGCGTGACGGCGGTCATGAACTCGAAGTTGTAGGGGCCAAGCGCGCAGGTGACCCAGCGGCCGGGCGTGGCCCAGTGGGGGCGCTGGCGGCCCTGGGCGTCGACGGCGATCCAATCGGGGTGCGCGGCGCGGGCGTCTTCCAGGCAGGAGTGCGGGTCGGTGCGCGCCAACACCACCATGCCGAGCTTGCGGCAACCGGCGACGAGGTAGCCGAACGGGTCGGAATTGCCCAGCCACGCGCTGCGGTGGTGCAGCGGGATGTTGGTGGGGTAGTAGGCCACACAGCCGCCGGCGCTGAGACAGGCAGCGTCGGCGTGGATGCGGCGGAAGTAGTCCAGCCAGAAATCGGGGTCGAATGTGCCGGGGTCGTTTTCGACGAGGGTGAGCTGCGCCCAGCGCATGGGGCGGTCGAACCACGGCGGAGGGGCGGACGGTGCGGCAAAGAAGGCGGGGAGCGAGATGAATTGGCGGCGGCGCATGGCATTCCCAACTATAGTTCAGATCCGATTCCCGGGATATGATGAGAGCACGGGGCAGCAAAAGAAGTTTCGTGGAATGATGCGGCTTCGCGCCACAGCCATCGCCGCGTTGCTCGCGAGCGGCGCGTGGGCTCAAGATCTCCCGCCGCAAAGCGTTCGCGGTGTGCTCATCGATCCGATGGACAGGCCGGTGCCCGGCGCCGTGGTGGTGTTGGGGCGAGCAGGTCAGCGGAGATCGACAGCCACCTCCACGACGGGAGAATTCGAGTTTGCCGGCGTAGACCAGGGCGGCTACCGGCTGAGTGTGGGGGTGCCGGGTTTCGTAGCCATCGATAGAAACGTTCGGGTGGGCAACCGTCCGGTTCGGCTCGCGTTGAAGCTCGCCCTGGCGCCGCATAAAGAAGAACTCACCGTGGCCGGCCAGACACTGCAAACGTCCACGGAGGCGGGGAGCAATCTCAATACGATCTCAGTCGAGCGGGGATTGCTGGACAACCTGCCGGTGCTCGGTCTGGACTATTTGACGGCGCTATCGCGGTTCCTGGCGCCGGGCACGCCGGGCGATGCCGGCACGTCGCTCATCGTCGACGGAATGGAGATGCGGAACGCGGGCGTGACGCCGTCAGCGATTCAGGAGATCAGGATCAACCAGAATCCGTACACTGCGGAGTACCCGCGGTGGAGCCGGCGGCGCATCGAGGTGATCACCAAGTCCAGTGCGGACCGCTATCATGGCACGCTTAATTTTCTGCTGCGGGATTACCATCTGGACGCGCGCGACGCTTTCGCGGTAAGCCGGCCGCCGGAGCGACGGCGGATCTTCGAGGGCAGCCTGTTCGGGCCGGTGGGCTCGGGAAAGAATACGTCGTTCCTGCTGTCAGGCATGCGGGAAAGCGAGGACTTACAGGCCGTCGTGTTCGCTTATGGGCCGAACGGGACGCTGAGCCAGAACGTGCCGACCCCTCAGCAGAACACCTACGCTTCGCTCCGATTGAGCCACCAGTGGAGCGAACGGAGTGCGACGTTCTGGCAGGTCAACTTCCAGGACCGGTGGCAGAACAATGTAGGTATCGGACCTTCGGCCCGGCCGGAAAACAGCGCGCACTGGCAAAGCAGCGTTGGCAGCGGGGCCACGGTGCTGGCGGAGGCCGGCGCGCAGAACCGGTTCCGGGAAGACGAGTTCGTCTTCAACCACCGCAACATGCTTGCGCCGAAGGTTCTCAGTCAATTCAGGGTGTTGATCGGCCGTTATTGGAGCCCGACCCGGAGCAATACCTTGCGTTCCCGAGCCGTCGTGAGCGACGCCTTCACCAGCGGCGGCGCGCAGGCGGACGCTCTGCGAACGGAAGCCCACACGTCGATCACCTGGCTGCTTACACATAGCCGCGGCCGGCATACACTCAAGTACGGCTTCAACGTGCCGGACTGGAGCCGGCGAGGTTTCACCGATTGGTCCAACCAGCTCGGCACCTTCTACTTTGCCTCACTGGAGGATTACCGCAGTAAGAGGCCGTTCTCGGCGGTGATCCAGCGCGGCGATCCAAGGACCGTCTTTGTGGAGAAGAATCTGGGCGGATTCTTCCAGGACGAGTGGCAGTTAAGACCCGCGCTATCGCTGGCCGGCGGCGTGCGCTATGACTGGCAAAACTTTTTCGGCGACCGCAATAACGTCGCTCCGCGGCTTGCGCTGGCGTACGCGCCCACCAAGTCGAGGAGCGTGGTGATCCGTGTTGGGGCGGGATTCTTCTTTGACCGCTCCGGACCGGCGCCTGTGTGGGATGTGCTTCGCTACAACGGCGCGCGTCTCCGGCGGTATGTCATCACGGACCCTCCGTTTTCGACGGATGAGCTGACGGCGCTCCTGCCACAGGTCCCGGCCAGCGTCGCGCGGCTGGAGCCGGGAATCCAGCTTCCCCAGGTTTTTCAGTTCAATGCGGGATGGGAAGGCCAGTTGGCCAAGAAGACGACCGTGGCGGTCAACTACATCGGTACGCGCGGCTGGCGCCAGTTCGGTTCCAGGGATGGAAACGCGCCACTGCCACCCGGCTTTTCGGCGCGGCCCGATGCGCGGGTCAACGTGCTTCGGCTGATCGGATCGGCGGGCCGAATAGAAGGCAACGCGCTGGAGGTCACGCTGCGGGGAAGCCTGGGACCGAAGATCACCGGGTTGGCGCAGTACACGCTGGGGAAGACCATGGCAAACACCGGCGGCGTGAACTGGTTTCCGGCCAGCAGCTACGATCCGCGAGGGGAGTGGGGGCGCACGGATGCCGATCGCCGCCACCAGTTCAATTTCCTGGGCGCCGCAAACCTTCACCGATGGCTGAATGTGGGTGTGTCGCTGTCGTTTCTATCCGGCGTTCCGTTCAACATCACTACCGGGACCGATGACAACCGCGACGGGATGCCGAACGACCGGCCCCCGGGAGTGGCGCGGAATACGGGGCAGGGGCCGGGGTTTGCCGGCATTGACGTGCGCTGGTTCCGGGAATTCCGCTTTCAGCCCGGGGGCAAGGAAGGCAGCCCCGGTTTGACGCTGTCTTTCGACGCTTTCAACCTGCCGAACCGGGTGAACTACCAAAACTTTTTGGGAGCGCTGACGTCGCCGTTTTTTGGTAAGCCCGTGGCGGCCCAGGCGCCGAGGAGAGTGCAGGTGGGACTTCGGTTGCAGTTTTAGGACACGGCGCGCCGCGGTGGGGGAGGGTATCATGGCAGCGATATGCTGCTGGCCTTCCTGCTGGCCGTTGTGGAGGGAACGGTAGTCAACGCCATCACCGGCGCGCACATCGCCGGGGTGAAGGTGGAAATCAGGCAGGCGGGGTGTTCCGCCGCCACGGCGGTGAGCGATGCGAGCGGCGGGTTTCGCGTCGAGGGCCTCGCGGAGGGGGAGTACTCCGCATCGTTTCTGGCGAGCGACTTCTACTATCCGCGGGGGGCGGTGGACTTTCGTGTGGGGCCCGGTGCGGCGCTCCGGCTGCGGGTGGAACTGACGCCGCTGGCCAGGCTGAGCGGGCGCGTGGTGGATGGCGAGCGGCGTCCGGCGGCCGGGGTGGCGGTGGAACTGATCCGGATCGGGAACGCCGCCATGAACGTCACCAGGACGGGCCAGGAAGGCGAGTTTGCCTTCGAGACGGTGATTCCCGGCACGTACTGGCTGGCGGCGCGGCCGGCGCGGCGCGAATTCGGCAAGCTGCACAGGGTGAAGTTGGAGCGGCCGGAATCGAGCGATGCCGCGCGGCTGGATTGGGCGCCGACGTTCTATCCGGCGGCGGGCGACCGCGGGGCGGCTTCCCGCATCGTGGCGCCGGCGGGTGCGGACCTCGGTGGCTTCGAGGTGCGGCTGAGAGCGGTTCCGGTGTACGAGGTGCGCGGGGTGGCGTTCGATGAGACGGGGAACCGGGCGGCGGACGTGCTCATCGAGCTTAGCGAACCCGAAGGACAGGGTTACACCGAGTACGAGGCCGTTTCCGATGCCGGCGGAGCGTTCGCCATCGGCGGCGTGCGCGAGGGCGAGTGGCGCATCTTCGCGCGGCCGCGGGAGGCGGACTCGAAGTTGCGCGGCTTCGGCGAGGTGATGGTCGCGGGCGGAGACGTGGACCGCCTGGAGGTCCGGCTGGCGGCGCCCTTCACCATGTCGGGTCACGTGAACCTGGCGGGCGCCGCGGTGGTTCTGACGGCCCCGGACCATTCGCGCCGGCGCGCCTTCGCAGTTCACGAGCCGGACGGGAGTTTCCGGTTCGAGGAGGTCTACCAGGGGCGGTACCGCATCGAGACGGTGGGGACGCCTCGCGCAGCTTATCTCGCGTCGATCCTGGTGGGCGAACGCGAGGTGTTGGGGCAGGAGGTGGACCTGGGGCCGGGCTCGCCGCCGATCCGCGTGATCTATGGATCGAACCCGGGCCGCGTGCGGGGCACGGTGGAGAACGGCGAGGACTGCACCGCGGCGGTGGTGCCGCGCGAGGAAGCGCTCATCACCGAGCAGTACGTGCGCACCGCGCCGTGCCGCGCCGGGGGGCGGTTCGAGGCAGGGGGCCTCCGGCCGGGTGAGTACAGTGTCTTTGCTTTCGAGAACCTGAATCGCGAGAGCCTGTACGACGCCGCGTGCCGCGCCTGGCTCGCCGCGCGGGCCGTGAAGGTGGAGGTGCGTGAAGGGGAAGCGGCCGAGGTTTCGCTGCGGCTGTCGCCCGGCTGCGAGGTGGAATAGGCGTAGCCCGCCACCGTACAGATCGCCGATGGTGGAAGGGTTCCGGTAAACGTCAAAACGTCAGCCGCAGCCCGATCTGCATGGAGCGGGCGTCGAGCGCGGAGGTGATTCCGCCGAAGTTCGGCGCCCCGAGGGCGCTGACCGGCTCCTCGAAATTGGGGCGGTTCACGGCGTTGAAGCTCTCCAGGCGGAATTGCAGGTTCCAGGTTTCGGCCAGCTTGAAATTCTTCAGCAGCGAAACATTCAGATTGACCAGGCCCGGACCGGTGAGAATGGAGCGTCCGGCAGTCCCGAAGGTGAACTGCGGCGGGGCGGTGACGGCTTCGGTGTCGAAATAGCGCTCGACGGTGCGCTGCGATTTCGGCAGGTTGGGGTCGCGGAGAAGATCCACACGCTGGCCGCCGGAGAAAGCGTTCAGAGTACTGTTCTGAGTGGTGATGCCGAACGGCGAGCCGGCCTGAAGCGTCAGGATCGCGCCGATGTTCCAGCCTCCGAGAATGAGGCCGGCCGGGCTGTTGGAAAGGTACTTGCGGCCCTTGCCGGCGGGCACTTCGTACACGGAACTGAAGACGAGGCGGTTGCGCACATCGTTGCCCGAGAGCGCCTTTTCAGAGCGGCGGTCGTAGTAGTTCTGCATGCCCGGGGTCGAGCCGATTTCCTGCGCGGCGGGCACGTCGTCGATGAACTTGGAGAAGGTGTAGTTCGCCAGCAGGTTGATGCCGTCCGAGAAACGCTTCTCGTATTTGAAATTCACCCCGTGGTACGAAGAGTTGCCCCACATGGGACTGACCGTAGTGATGTTGCCAAACTGCGGGAAGGGACGCCGCGCCTGTGCGTTGCCCGGCCCCATCAGCTCCGGGCGCACCTGGTTGATGTTGGTGTTGGGGCCGTTCAGTTTGTGGCCGACGGTGCCGAGATAGGAGATCTCGACCACGGAATTGCGGCCCATGTCCTGTTGGATGGAGAGGTTCCACTGAATGGTGTAGCCGAGGCGGCGTTGGGTTTCGACGTACTCGATGGCGGTGGTTGCGGTCTGTCCGACCTTCACCGCTCCATAGGCGGGGCCGAGCTCGGGGCTCGTGGGGCCGCCGGGAAAGCCGTCACGCAGATAGAAGGGCGCGGTAATGCCGTTATCGGGCGTGGTGTACGCCGCCTGCCGTGAAAAGCCCGCGCTGGTGTTGTTGCTGCCCGGCAGCGGGACGCCGAAGAACACGCCCGAGCCGGCGCGGATCACGGTATTCGAGAGGAGTTTCCACGCCAATCCGACTCTCGGCATAAAGTTGTTCCAATCGCCGTTGTAGAGTTGCCTGCCTCGGCCGTCGCGCCCGGCGAAGGTGACGATGCCGGGCGTGCCGGAAACCGGGTTGATGGGGACGGGATCGAAGCCGTTCATGCGGTCGTTCACGTCGAATTTCGGGGTGTGCGCTTCCCACCGGAGTCCCACGTTCAGGCTGAAGGTCTGGGTGACTTTCCAGTCGTCCTGCGCGAAGAAGGCGAAGTACTTGGCGCGGCGGTCGAGCAGGTCGGAGTCGAGGACGCTGGCCGAGCTTGGGAAGCCGAGCAGAAGGCTGGCGAGGGCGTTTCCGGTGTTGGCGCTGGCGGCGGGATTGGAGGTCGGCTGAAGCGCGAAGTTGAACTGGCCGGACATGAGCGAATTCAGGTCGTCCACGTTGCGCGCCAAGCGGACTTCGCCACCCGCCTTGAACGAATGCGCGCCGCGGTATTTCGAAACGGTGTCGACGATATCCGTGTCGTGGATCGGATACTGCACGCGCTCCTGGGAGGTGGAGCCCAGGGCGGCGTAATTCGTGGTGACAATGCGCGGGAAGGCGCGGTCGGAGACGCCTTTCAGGCCGAGTTTCGCGGGCCATCCCTGGTCGATGGAGAGCGTCATGGGGTGGTTGCGGCGCGGCTGCCAGTTGAAACGGAAGTCGTTCAACACGGTGGGGGTGAAGGTGTGGGTGTGGTTGATCAGGAGGGAATGGGCACGCCGCGTATTATCGTTGGCGTTGGGATCCGCGGCGGGCTCGTCGTAAGCGGGCGTGATGAAGGTGGGGAAATCGTGGAGGACGTAGCGCACACTGAGGCGGTCGCGTTCGGTGAAGATGTGATCGAACTTCGTGGTCCAGGTGGTGATATTGAGCGCGTTCACCGCGTTGCGGTTGAAGTTGTTGGCGCCCGCGAGATTGGTGGCCGGACGGTTGGCGGCGGGGAAGCAGGACACGATCTTCGCGCCCACGGGGTCAAAACGCGAAGACGGGATCACGTTTCCGGGGAACGGGGTACGGGTGCGGGTGGAGGCCACGTAAGTGGCCGGGTCGTAGATCCGGATCAGTACGCCGGCCGCAGTGGTGGTCTCCGAAAAGTTGCCGGCCCGCTGGAGCGCGGTGGGAACGGTGAGGTTGCGGACCAGTCCCTCGCGCTGCCGCTGGAACTCGACGTTGGTGAAGAAGAAGGTGCGGTTGCGGACGACCGGGCCGCCCATGAAGCCGCCGAAGACGTTCCAGCGCAGCGGGGGTTTGGTGTCGGCGAAGAAGTTGCGGGCGTCCAGCTTGTCATTCCGCAGGTTTTCGTAGAGTCCGCCGCTGTACCTGTTGGTCCCGGAGCGGGTGGTCATGGCGATCACGCCCGAGGAGGAGTTGCCGAACTCGGCGGAGTAGGCGCTCTGCTGGATGCGGATCTCCTGGACCGCTTCGACGGGAGGGTTGAACAGGGCCTGCGACACTTCCAGCGCGATGTTGGAGGAATTCACTCCATCGAGGAGCCACTGCTGCTGATCGGCGCGGCCTCCACCGACCGAAACGCGCGGCCGGATGATGTTCCCGGTGATGTAGACGCCGTTGCCCATGAGGCCGAGCAGGTCGCCGACGCGGCGGCCGTTCAGGGGCATATCGACGATGGTCTTGTTCTCGATCAACTGGCCGACGGTGGCCGATTCGGATTCCAGCAGCGGCGCAGCGCCGGTGACTTCCACGGACTCGGTGACCGCGCCGAGTTTCATGACGATATCGAGGCGCACCGTGCGGCCGAGTTCCATGACGATGCCCGAGTGGGCGCTGCGCTGGAAGCCGGCGGCTTCCGCTTCGAGGCGGTAGCGTCCGGAGGGCAGGAGCGGGAAGGTATATTCACCGGCCTCATTGGTGGCCGCGGAGCGGGCGATTCCGGTTTCCTCCGCGACCAGCTTGAGAGCGACGTTTGCCAGGCGGGCCTGTGACGGATCCGTTGCGATGCCGGTGAGGGTCCCGCTGGAAGTCTGCGCAAGGGCCAGGGAGGAAGCAAGCACGGTGAAGACGAGAGCTCGGACCATATGGCCTCCGGATGGATGTCAGTATACACCGCGCGCGGTGTCCGGAAACTACGAGCGCCAGCGCAGGAACGTGGTCTTGCCGTCGTCCGCCGTGTGCCCGGCGACGGCGTGCAGCGTCAGGCCGGCGCCCTGCCGGCTCACCTTCGCTTCCATCCAGCCGACCGGTTGAGGGTCGCCAAAGTTGTATCCCGTGGCCGGCAGATTGACCAGGTGGATTCCGCCGGATTGATCGAAGCTTAGACGGTGCGAGTGGCCGTAGAACACAGCTTTGACCTGGCGGAACGGCTGGATGAGGTCCAGGAAGCGGCCGGCGTCCAGCAGCGCGCTGTCGTTATCGGCCAGGGTGTGATGCAGGAACAGCAGCACGGGGCTATTGCCGCCGTTTTGCAGGTACTTTTGCAGCCAGGTGCGCTGCGCGACGCCGAGCAGGCCGGGGGTCTTGTTCACGAAGAGCAGCGAATCGAGGAGAATGAACCGGACGCCGGCGGTCTGGAGGATCAGGACATGTTTCTTGGCCACGCCGGCGGATTCTCCAGGATGGTCCGCGAAGACCTTAAGGAAAGTGTCGCGGTCGTCGTGATTGCCCATGGCCATGGCGACGGGCGCCACGCGGGAAAGCGGCTGGAGGATCTGCCGGAGGGCTTGGTAGTCTTCGAGAAGCCCCGAGGTCCGGGCGAGATCGCCGCAGATGGCGGCGCCATCGGGCGAGATCTTCAGCGCCTCCTGCACGGCGCGGCGGGCATTCTCGTGCGGCCGGAAACCGCGGGCGATCATGTTCGGATCGCCGGGCACGTGGGTGTCGGAGAACAGCGCCCAACGGGCGGTTGCGGAGTCCGCAGCCGGCAGGGATATGGCGGAGGCGGCTCCGCCCAAAAGCGCGGTGCGGAGGAACCGCCGGCGCGGCAGGGCGAGGTAGGGCATAAGTTCCAGTATCGCGCCGCGGGCGGTCAACAGCCAGGAACACGCGGCGATGGCGGCCGGCGATGTGAGGCATCCACCACAGCGGCCCGTGCATTTTGTGAAAAGGCTTGTAGCGCACGCAACTTCAGGGGCCGCCCGTAGTAGCATGCTCTCAGTCAGGAGGGTGTATGGGCATAGTGTGGGCAGCCTGGGTTTTGTCCGCCGTGGTTCCCGCTTTAGCGTTCCAGGTGCACGAGGCGACCCCGGTTCTGGCTTCGGCGGAGCATGAAACCGGAGTGAAAGTCGAATTATTGGAAGTGAAACGCGACTCGCCGACGGTAGTGACGGTGCGCTGGCGTTATCGCAACGAGAGCCACGAGGCCAGGCGGTTGACCGGCGCACGGACGGGATGGATCGACCCGTACCGGCTCTCGTCGGAAAGCTGCCTACTGGATGAAGTGAAGCGGATCAAGTTCGAGGTCGCCCGGGACAGCGATGGACGGCCGGTCGCGTCGCGCAACGGACAACCGAACCAGTACATCGTGATCCGGCCGAAGCAGACGATTGAGGTATGGGCGAAGTACGTGGTTCCCGAATCGGTGAGCAACGTGACGGTTTCGCTGGAAGGGGTGAGGCCGTTTGACAGGGTGGCGATTGTGAAGTAGATCAGAAGCTACACGAGAGCCCACCGGTAGCGTATAATCTGCTGCATGGCTAAAGGGACTCTCGCACTCCTGTCTGTCTGTGGACTGCTGCCGCTGCTGTCCCAGACCTACACCGCTTCGATACGGGGCGTGGTAACCGATCCGACGCAGGCTGCGATTGGCGCGGCGGAAGTCGTGGCGACGGACGTGGACCGGAACATCCGCCAAACGGCGACGACCGATGGCGCGGGGCGGTACGTGCTCACGAATCTGCCCCCCGGCAGGTACACCCTGACGGTGGAGGCCCGTGGGTTCCGCAAGTACTCCCGCGAAGTCTTCGAGGTGCAGGTAAACCAGGATATTACGATCAATGTCGGCCTTCAGGTGGGGGAAATCACGGATTCCATTACGGTCACCGGCGAAGCGCCGCTGCTGGAAAGCACCAGCTCGTCGGTCGGCAAGGTGGTGGAGAACCGCGAGATCGTCAACCTGCCCCTGAACACGCGCAATCCCTATGCGCTGGTGTTCCTCACGCCCGGCGTTTCGGGCTCGGTGAGCATCAACTACGACGACATGCGGTACTCGGTGAACGGGGCGCGAGTGCGCATGCTGGACACCATGGTGGACGGCGTGGCGGCCTCCCACCCGACGGTGAACGGAGCCGGCGGCGTCTCCGTGTTCCCTTCGGTGGAATCGATCGCGGAGTTCAAGGTGATGGGCGCAAACCCGCCGGCGGAATTCGGGCGCAGCCAGGGATCGATCTTGAACGTGGTCTACCGCTCGGGCGCGAACGATCTGCATTTCTCCGCCATCGAATTTCTGCGCAACTCCGAATTCGACGCCAATAACTTCTTTTCGAACCGGAACGGAGTGCCTCTGACCAGTTTCCGGCGCAACCAGTTCGGCGGCGACATCTCCGGGCCCATCCGCAAGGACAAGACGTTCTTTCTGTTCGACTATGCCGGCCTGCGCGAGCGCAACGCTTCCACTACCACGTTCACCGTCCCCACGCCGCTCGAGCGCGCGGGCGATTTCACTAACACTCTGGCCGCCAACGGCCAGCGGATTCTGATCTATAATCCTTTCACCACGCGGCAGAGCGGCTCGGGATACGTGCGCGATCCGTTCCCCGGGAACGTGATCCCGGTGCAGATGCACGATCCGGTGGCCGTCAACATCATGAAGTATTTTCCCGACGCGAACACGCCGGGCAATCCGGTCACGCATGCGAACAACTTTTACAAGACCGGCGCCAACGCGCTGAACGTGGACCAGTTCGATATCCGGCTGGATCACAATTTCAGCAGCAGCCGGCGGATGTTCGGCCGGTATTCGAACCGCACCAACGAGAACGCCCCGGCGCAGTTCTTTCCCGACCAGATCGCCGTTGCCCAAGGCCGCGTCATCACCGAGAACCACATGCACAACGCGGTTCTGGACTATTCCCAGACCTTCACGCCGACCGTGATCCTCAACGTGCGGGCGGGGTTTGCGCGGACCCTGTTCGTTTACAACAACCAGGGTTTGGGATTCGCGCCGTCGCAGCTTGGACTGCCGCGGTCGATCGACATGGCCGCCGACCGCCTGATGTTCCCGGCCATCAACCCGGGTTCCGGTTTCAGAAGCCTGGGCGGCAACGACCATCGGCGCAGCGGGTTCAACACCGGGACGCTGCTGGGGAGCATCAGCCAGATCAAGGGCGGCCACACGATCAAGTACGGGTTCGAAGGCCGGCTGGTGCGGGTGAACGTGTGGGAGGCGCGCGATTCGGCCAGCTTCAGCTTCAGCCAGTCGTTCACCCAGGGGCCCAACCCGACGGTGGCGAGCGCGACAGCGGGCAACGGGCTGGCCTCGATGCTGCTCGGCGCGGGCTCCAGCGGCAACCTGTATCAATCCTGGAAAAACGTCGCGGCGCAGAGCATCTATTACGCGGGGTACTTCCAGGACGACTGGCGCATCTCGCGCAAGCTGACGCTGAACCTGGGCCTGCGCTACGACTACGACACGCCGCGCACCGAGCGCTACAACCGGTTCAACTGGTTCGATCCGTACGTGGCATCGCCGCTCGCCTCGAAGTTTCCAGGCTTGACGGGGGGCCTGCAATTTGTCGGCGTGGACGGCCACCCGCGCTACCAGTACATACCGGACCGGAACAACTGGGGGCCGCGGCTGGGCCTGGCGTACCAAGTCACTCAGAAGACGGTCATCCGCATGGGGTACGGCCACCTGTTCGGATTGTCGCCGCAGGAGGCGATCGGCACGGTGGGGCCGTACGGCTTCCGCGTGGAGAACACGTGGCAGACCTCGGGGGACGGCGGCCTCACGCCGCTGAACCTGTTGCGCAATCCGTATCCCTCGGGCTTCCAGCCGCCGCCGGGAGCCTCGGCCGGCCTGCTCACCGGGGTGGGCGGCCCCATCCAGGCGCCCTATCAAGACACCGTGACGCCATGGTCCATGCAGTGGAACTTTACGATCCAGCAGGAACTGCCCGGCGCGCTGATGCTGGAAACGGCGTACGTCGGCACGCGCGGGCTGCAACTTTCGCGCGGCGGCGAGGGCACCTCCTTCAACCAGATGCCGCTCGACCAGATGTCGCTGGGCAACCGGTTGCTGGACACGGTGGCGAACCCGTTCTACGTGGCGGGTGGTCCGGGTTTCTTCGGGACGCGCACGGTGGCTCGCAACCAGCTCTTGCGCCCCTATCCGCAATTCACCAACGTGGAGCCGATTTTCTCCAGCGGATCGTCATCCACGTATCACGCCCTGCAAGTCACGCTGAAGAAGCGCCTCACCATGGGGCTTCAATTCGAAGGTTCCTACACGTGGTCGAAGAGCATCGATTCGGGTGAGGGCGGGTTCGCGGATGTGTACCGGATCAAGCTGAACCGCTCGATCACCGACCTCGACGTGCCGCACCGTTTCATCATTAACTACGTGTACGAACTGCCGTTCGGACGAAATCGCCGGTTCGGCAAAGATCTGCCGCGCCTGCTGGACACGCTGGTGGGCGGCTGGATGATCGACGGCATCACCAACTACCAGAGCGGCGGCGCCTTCGGCATAAGCGCGAACAACGTCTGCCGCTGTTTCAACAACGGGTCTTACGCGAACTCGAAGGGCTACAGCGCCCGGCTGGAAGGACGGCCGCAGGACCGGCTGGCGCGATGGTTCGACACCAAGGCATTCAGCCAGCCCGATCCGTTCACGATCGGCACGATGGGACCGCGATCCTCCGACCTGCGCAACGACACGGTTGCGAACTGGGACCTCGGGCTCTCGAAGGATTTTCACCCGGTGGAGCGTTTGCGGGTGCAATTCCGCGCGGATGCATTGAACGCCTGGAACCACCCGCGCTTCAGCGGTCCCAACACCAGCGTGACGTCCAGCTCGTTCGGCATCGTGAGCGGGCAGTCCAACGCACCGCGGCAGATTCAGTTCGGTTTGAAGGTGCTGTGGTAGGGGGTGCGAAGTTGCCCCGGCCCGAACGGGGAAGGCGGGATGGGCGTGGTGTACAAAGCCCGCGACACCCACCTGGACCGGTTTGTGGCCATCAAGGTCCTGCCGCCGGAAAGAGCGGCCGATGCGAAGCGCAAGGTGCGGCTCGTGCAAGAGGCCAAGGCAGCCAGCGCGCTGAGCCGCCCCAACATCATCATGGCGCATGACATCGCGCCGGAGGACGGCGCCGGCTTCATCGTAATGGAGTACATCGCCGGCAAGACGCTCGATCAGCCTATCCCGCGTGAGGGCATGCGTGTCTCCAGATCGAAAGACCATCCTGTTCAGCAAGAGCGTCAGCTTCGGCGCCGACCTGATGATGATCGAGAACTTCCAGTAGAGTAGCCCGGAACGCCGTCTGTTTCCGATGGCGGCCGCTCGGCTCGGATCCTTCCATCATGTACACTGAAGATCTATGGCCGATTATTCTCCGCTGAATCCGCCCAAGCGCTTGCTGCTGGGGCCGGGACCGAGCATGGTTTCGCCGCGGGTTTACCGCGCTTTGGCGCAACCGGTGGTCGGGCACCTGGACCCGTTCATGTTCCAGGTGTTCGAGGAGGTTCGCGAACTCCTCGGGCCGGTGTTTTCCACTTCCAACCATTTCAATATCGCGGTGTCCGGCACCGGCAGTTCCGGGATGGAGGCCGCGGTGGCGAACTTCGCCGAGCCGGGCGAGAAGTTCCTGGTTTTCGTGAACGGGTACTTCTGCGAGCGCATCGTCGAGATGGCGCGGCGGCAGGGCGCCGAAGTGGTGCGCGCGGAAAAGCCCTGGGGCGTGGTGTTCGAGGACGACGAAGCCCGCGCCATCATCCGCAGGGAGCAGCCGCGCATGGTGGCGTACGTGCAGGCGGAGACCTCCTCGGGCGCCTATCAGGAGGGCAAGGCGATCTGCGAGGCGGCGCACGAGGTTGACGCGCTGGTGATCACGGATTGCGTGACCTCGCTCGGCGGCATGCCGGTGAAGGTGGACGAGAACGGGATCGACATCGCCTACAGTTGCACGCAGAAGGGGTTGGGGTGTCCCCCGGGGCTGGCTCCGATGACGCTCAGCGAGCGCGCGCTGGAGCGGCTGCGCCAGCGCAAATCCCCGGTACACACCTGGTATCTCGACCTGCAACTGATCGACGGCTATTCCACCGGGCGCAAGTACCACCACACGGCCTCGTCGACGCTGTTCTACGCGCTGCGGGAGTCGCTGGCGGAGGTGCAGGCGGAAGGCATGGAGAACCGTTGGGAGCGGCACCGGCGGAATCACCTGGCGTTCGTGGCGGGCATCGAGGCGATGGGGCTGAAGATGCACGTTCCGGCGGCCAACCGGCTGTGGACCCTGAACACGCCGCTGGTGCCGGAGGGCATCGACGACGCGAAGGTGCGGGCCCGGCTGCTGAACGAGCACGGGATCGAGATCGCCGGCGGGTTCGGACCGCTGGCGGGGAAGGTGTTCCGCATCGGGTTGATGGGGTACGGCTCCAGCGAGGAGAATGTGCAGATCATTCTCACAGCGCTCAAGGCGGCGCTGTGCGCGGAGGGGTATCGGGGCTAAGCGCGCGGCCGGATCACTTCGGCGTTCATGTAGGGGCGGAGCGCTTCGGGGACAATCACGCTGCCGTCCTTTTGCTGGTAGTTCTCCACGACGGCGACCCAGGTGCGGCCGACCGCGAGGCCGCTTCCGTTGAGCGTGTGCACGTACTCCGGCTTACCCTTTTGATTGCGGTAGCGGATGCCGGCGCGACGCGCTTGGAAGGCTTCGAAGTTCGAGCAGGAGGAGATCTCCTTGTACCCGTTCTGGCCGGGGAGCCAGACTTCGATGTCGTAGGTCTTAGCGGAGGAGAAGCCCATGTCGCCGGTGCATAGGACCACGGTGCGGAAGGGCAGGCCGAGGCGGCGCAGGATGTCCTCGGCGTCGCCGGTGAGTCTTTCCAGCTCCTGGTAGCTCTGCTCGGGGTGTACGAATTTCACCAGCTCCACTTTCTGGAACTGGTGCTGGCGGATGATGCCGCGCACGTCGCGCCCGTAGGAGCCCGCTTCGCTGCGGAAGCAGGGCGTGTAAGCGCAGAGGTTCACGGGCAGACGTGCGGGGTCGAGCACTTCGTCGCGGTAGAGGTTGGTGACCGGGACTTCGGCGGTGGGTATGAGCCAAAAATCCGTGCCCTCCAGCTTGAAGAGGTCCTCGGCGAACTTGGGCAACTGGCCGGTGCCGAAGAGGCTGGCGGAGTTAACCATGAAGGGCGGGAGCACCTCTGTATAGCCGTGCTCGCGCGTGTGCACGTCGAGCATGAAGTTGATGAGCGCGCGTTCGAGCCGGGCGCCCATTTCCCAATAGACGGCGAAGCGGGCGCCGGTGAGCTTGGCGGCGCGTTCGAGGTCGAGGATGCCGAGCTCGGGGCCGAGGTCCCAGTGGGCCTTGGGCTCGAAATCGAACTCGCGCGGCCGGCCGAAGCGGCGGACTTCGAGGTTCTCGCTGGAGTCGCGGCCGGCGGGCACGGATTCGTGGGGCAGGTTGGGGATGCCGGCGAGGAGTTCCCGGAACTGGTCGTCAAGGGCTTTGACCTGCTCGTCGAGCTCGGCTGCGCGCTTCGCGATTTCGCGGACCTGCTGCTGGCGTTCGGTGGTGTCCTGGCCGGCCTTGCGCAGCCTGGCGATTTCGGCGCTTTCGGCGTTGCGCCGGGCTTTCAGTTGTTCGGACTCGGCGATGGCGGCGCGGCGGCGCAGGTCGAGTTCACGGAACAGGTCCAGGTTGGGGACGTTGCCGCGTGCGGAGAGGCGCTCGACAACCTGGCCGAAGTTCGCGCGAAAGAACGCGAGATCGTGCACTCCCTTATGCTAACAGGACGACGTGCTGGACGCGGCTATTCTTCCTGTTCCTCCACGGTGACGGGTTCGAGATCTTCGGCTTCGAAGATCTCCCGGCAATCGAGGCATTCCACGTAATCGACGCCGTCTCGCCGCGCGATCACGGTAGTGCGGGGATGCTCACAAGGGGGCTGCATAGACAACGGATGATAGGTTCTATTCTAGCCGGAGCGCGGAGGTTGTCAAGAGGCGATAGAATTGCAAGTACTATGCCATTTCCCATCCAGCGCATGCGGCGGCTTCGCGCGAGCGAAGGCTTGCGGAACCTGGTGCGCGAGACGCACCTGGAACCGGGCGGCTTCATCCTGCCGCTGTTTGTGTGCCCCGGCGAAGGCGTGCGGCGCGAGATCGGCGCCATGCCGGAGAACTACCAGATGTCGGTGGACCAGATCGTGAAGGAGTGCGCGGAGGTGCGCTCGCTGGGCATCGGTGGGGTGATGCTCTTCGGGCTGCCGGAGAGCAAGGACGAGACGGCTTCGGGCGCGTACGCGGAGGACGGCATCGTACAGCGCGCGGTGCGGGCGATCAAACGCGAGGTCGCGGGGCTGGTGGTGATCACGGACGTGTGCAATTGCGAGTACACCAGTCACGGGCACTGCGGCAAGATCGTAAACGGCGACGTGGACAACGACGCCACGCTGGAGTGGCTGACGGCGAGCGCGGTTTCCCATGCGCGGGCCGGGGCGGACGTGGTGGCGCCCTCGGACATGATGGACGGGCGCGTGGCGGCGATCCGCAAGGGGCTGGATGCGGCGGGGTTCACGAACACGCCGATTCTCTCCTACGCGGCGAAGTTCGCGTCGGTGTTCTACGGGCCGTTCCGCGAGGCGGCGGAATCGGCGCCGCAATTCGGCGACCGGCGCAGCTACCAGATGGACCCGGCGAACGGGCGCGAGGCGCTGCGGGAGATCGAGCTCGACCTGGAGGAGGGGGCGGACATGGTGATGGTGAAGCCTGCCATGCCCTACCTGGACATCATCCGGCAGGCGCGCGACCGGTTCGACGTGCCGCTGGCGGCCTACCAGGTGAGCGGCGAGTACTCGATGATCATGGCGGCGGCGCGGAACGGATGGCTGGACCGCGAGCGGGCGATGATGGAGAGCCTCACGGCGATACGGCGCGCGGGGGCGTCGATCATTCTGACGTACTTCTCGAAACCCGCGGCGCGGCTGCTGGGCTGAGCGCGTTAGAACACTCTGCGCCTGAGGCGGGCGACGTTGAACTTGGCGGTGTCGGCGACGGCCATCACGGCCATGACGCCGGCCTGCACGGGGTCGCTCACCACGAGGTCGGCGGCATCGGGGACGCTGCCGGCCATGTTGAGGCTGATGACCAGCAGGCCGGCCTGGCGCACTTCGAGCACGGCCTGCTCGATTTCGCCGCCCATCAGCGATCCGGCCAGCACCAGGGCCTTGGCGCGCGGCAGGCGGGCGACGGCGCGGACCGCATCGGCCAGGGGCTGCTCGCCCACCAGCGGGATGGTGTCCACCGAGATGTGCTCGCCGCGGATGTTGTGGCGGTCGGCTTCGGAGATGGCCCCGATGGCGACCTGGCCCACTTGGGCGCCGCCGCCCATGATGATGATGCGCTTGCCGTAGATCTTCTCGAGCGGTTGGACGGGCTCGAGGCCGCGCACGACGTCCAGGCGGCGCAGGTCGTCGAGGAGCGGCCCGGGCTCGGCGGCGAGGGTGATCTCGAAGTAGATGCGGGCGCCCGCGGGGCCGTAGTCGAGAATCTCGACCGAGGTGATATCGCCGCGGTGGGCGGCGACAACGCCGCTGAGCTGATGCAGCACGCCGGGGCCGGCGGCGGCGCGGACTTCCAGGCCGAAACTTCCGCCGTTCATGCCTTGCGGCGCAGCAGCGGGCGGACCGCCATGTTCACCAGGATCATCGCGATCGAGAGAGCCGGCAGGACGAGCAGCGCGGTCTTCAGGTTCTGCGCGCCGGCGATGCTTCCGATAACCGGCGAGCTGACGGCGAGACCGAACCAGCCGCAGGTGATGACGATGCCCATGGCAGTGGCGGTCATGCGCGGGAAGGCGTCGCCGACCATGGCCAGCGTGGTGGGGAACACCGGAGCCATGGCGACACCGGCGAGAAACACCAGAACGGCGGCCATCGCCGGATCGGCGGTTTGCAGCATGGTGTAAGTGGTAATCGCCATGAGGATGGCGGCAAACAGGGTGACGGTGGGCGCCGGCACCTTGATGAGGATGCGCGAGACCACCAGGCGGCCGATCAGCATGCCGAAGGCGAAGCCGAGGGAGAGGATCTTGAGCGCGGAGGCTTCGGGGATGCGCTGGCTGGTGAGGTAGCTCGTGAGCCAGTTCCAGACCCCGACCTCGCAGGCGACGTAGAGAAACATGAACAGGGAGAGCAGCCACAGGACCGGGCGGCCGAGCACGCTGCCCGCCTCGCTGACCTTGAAGCCGCGCTCGCCGGTGGGCGGAGGCATGGGCGTGGTGGCGTGTACCACAAATGTCAGGGTGCTGAGGCCGGCGACGAGGTAGGCAAGGCCGATAGTATTGGCGGAGAAGAAGAAGCCCGCGATGGCCGGAGTGAGAAGCCCGCCGAGCCCGAAGAAGAGGTTCAGCAGGTTGAGCACGGAGGCGCGGCGGTCCTCGCCGATGTCGCTGACCAGCGCGTTGGCCGCGGTCACGATGATGCCCCCGCCGAGGCCGAGCAGCAGGTAGAGGTACTTGAGCATCTCGTAGCCGGTGGAGTTGGGGATGCTGAACAGCGCAACCACCACCAGCGCGAGGCCTAAGACGAGGCCGGTCTTCTTGCCCTTGTTATCGATGAGCGGCCCGACGGAGACGGAGGCGACGATAAGGCCGATGGCCTGGAAGAGCGCGACGGTGCCCTGCTGGGCGGCGCTCAGGCGGAATTTCAGCGCCAATTGGGGCAGGAGCGTGCCGAGCATGGGCGCGATCATGCCGTAGACCAGGATCGCGAGAATGGTGGCCGGAATCAGGCGGCCTTTCGATACGGTGGGGGGCATAGATCGCATATGCTAGCAGAGATTGATGCGGGGCGGCCGCGGGATGGGGCAGAGTTGCGGTGTGGTCCTTGACTAGAGTTTTACATTTCTTGGGTAGCCCAAACGGCTTCGGGCGGCTGGAAAGTTCCCCGCTTCCTGTCGCCGAAATCCGCCTGGTGTTAAGCTTCGAGCAAGGAGTCGCTCATGACGAACCTGGTCCCCGAGATCCACAACGGGCGTTTGTTAACGCTCAGATAATCCAACGGGTCCATGATTCTGAACCGTTCCAAGCAACGGTTCACGAGGTTTCAGGTAGGTACGGGATTCGAGATTACCAATTCATGAATCCGGCCTACGTTGCATCGCTTCTGTACTGTCTCTTGGTGGTTCCGCGCCAACTTTACGTTCGACGCTCTGGCAGGGGTCGCGATTCCGGTTCACCTTCGATTCTTGTGGCGTCCAAGGCTGAAAGATCCCGCAGACGAGATGGTTCTGGAAACGGCGGTGAATGGCGGAGCGGACTGGCTGATCACTTTCGATGTGCGTCACCTCGCCGGCGCCGCCCGCGATTTCGGCATTCGTGTTCTGCGGCCGTGCGATGCGTGGAGGGAGATTCGCAGTCATGAGAAGAAGTAACGTTGCCTTGCGCTTACAGACGTCGCTTCTGGAAGAAGCGCGCCGGGTGTCCGAATCCGAAGGCGTGGCTCTCAATCAGTTCATCAACGTGGCGGTCGCCGAGAAGCTCTCGGCACTGCGGACCGGGGAGTATTTCCGCGAGCGCGGGCAACGCGGCGATGCAGCCAAGGCGAAGCGGCTGCTGAAACGCGCCGGACGGAACAACCCTCCGGCGGCCGGGGACGAGCGGTTCTGAGTCTCCCCGCCCAGGCTACTTCTCCGGGAACCGTTTCCGCACCGGGCTGCTCATTGGGCTCGGCCGTACGTATGAAGCGCACCATCTCCGGGTACGCGAGGCTCGCGGTGAACAGAAACAGCAACAAGCGCATGCCCGCCTCCTGGCTGTTCCCGATATTAGCAAGGTACAATGAACCCACAGGGGAGGCACATGAAGCCCATCAGCAGGCGTGAGCTTTTGGCCGGGGCGGCCGTGGCCGCGGCACAACCGAAGCGCGCGGGCGCTTCTTCGGTGGCGGTGGCGCGCTGCCGGAGTTACGGGGAGGACCTGACGGCGATCTTCGGACGCATGTTCGACCAGATCGGCGGGATCGGGCCATTGGTGAAAAACAAGACCGTCGCGGTGAAGCTCAACCTCACGGGGCAGCCGCAGCGTTTCCCCGTGGATCCCAAGCTGCCGTACCGCACGGAGCCGAACACGGTGCTGGCGGTGGCCACGCTGCTGGCGCGGGCGGGGGCGCGGCGCATCCGCATCCTCGAGACCTTCTTCCCCGCCTCGCAGGAGATGGCGCTATGGGGACGCTACGGGCTGGACATCAACGCGATCAACAACGTGGGCTGCAAGGTGGAGTGGGAGAACTGCCAGAACAAGGGGCAGGCGGACAAGTACGTGCGGCTGAAGGTGCCGTGGGGCGGATACATGTTCCCGGCGTACCACCTGAACCACTCGTTCGCGGATTGCGACACGTTCGTTTCGATGTCGAAGCTGAAGCACCACTGGGTAGCAGGCGTGACCATGGCGCTGAAGAACAATTTCGGCATCACGCCGTGTTCGCTGTACGGCAGCGATTGCGGTCCGGACGGCAATGAGAACACCCGGCAGGAGCGCGGGGCGGTGTGCCACAGCGGGACCATCGGACCGCCGAAGGGGGTCGACCAGGAGATCGACCCGAAGTCGCCGCGCGACGCCGGGTACCGCGTGCCGCGCATCGTGGCCGACCTGGTGGGGGTGCGTCCGGTGGACCTTTCGATCGTGGACGGGGTGGAGTCGATCCGGGGCGGCGAGGGCGTGTGGAACCCGGGCGTGAGCCTGATCAAGCCCGGGCTGCTGCTGGCGGGAAAGAACCCGGTCGCGGTGGACGCGGTCTCGATGGCGGTGATGGGCTACGATCCCCGCGCGGACCGCGGCACGAATCCATTCCTGCGGGGCGACAACACGCTGAAGCTGGCCGAGGCGCAGGGGATCGGGACAACGGACCTGGCGCGCATCGAGGTGACCGGCCTCTCCATCAAAGAAGCGTTGCACAATTACGGTCCGGGGGCGATCGGCAAGCAGGTATAATCCCAGAAGGGAGTACCCAAAAATGGCCAAAGACAAGAGCCCCAAGAAGGAAGTCAAGAAGCCCAAGAAGAAGAAGTAGGGCTAAGTCGCGGGGGTTGGAGTTCCAACCCCCAACCCCCCATCGGAGTCCATCGACAAAAATGCGCACACAGTGGGTTGAGGAGAGAAAGGGCGATGCTGTCCGCACGCAGATGCACTACGCCCGCAAGGGTGTGATCACGGGAGAGATGCGTCACGTCGCGGAAGTGGAGCGGCTGGAGCCGGAGCTGGTCCGCTCGGAAGTGGCGCGCGGAAGGCTGATCATTCCCGCCAACGTGAATCACGTCAACGTGGAGCCGATGTGCATCGGCGTGGCTTCGCGGTGCAAGATCAACGCGAACATCGGCAACTCGTCGGTCACGTCGAACGTGGAGGAAGAGCTCGAGAAGCTGCGCTATTCGATGAAGTACGGGGCGGACACGGTGATGGATCTTTCCAGCGGCGGCGACATCCGGCTGATCCGCGAAGCGATCCTGCGCAACTCGCCCATTCCGGTGGGGACGGTGCCGATTTACGAGGCGCTCACGCGCGTGCGGCGGGTGGAGGACCTGAGCGCGCAGCTTATGCTGGAGGTGATCGAGGAGCAGGCGGAGCAGGGCGTGGATTACATGACCGTGCACGCGGGTCTGCTGGTGCAGTACATTCCGCTGGCCACGCGGCGCGTCACGGGGATCGTGAGCCGCGGCGGATCGATCCTGGCGGAGTGGATGGTGAAGAACCACCGCCAGAACATGCTCTACGAACGCTTCGAGGACATCTGCAAGATCTTCCGCAAGTACGACGTGTGCTTCTCGCTCGGCGACGGGCTGCGGCCCGGGTCGCTGGCGGACGCGAGCGACGAGGCGCAGTTCGCCGAGCTGAAGACGCTGGGCGAGCTCACCAAGGTGGCGTGGAGCTACGACGTGCAGACCATGATCGAGGGCCCGGGGCACATCCCCATGGACCAGATCGAGCTTCAGGTGGAGAAGAACAACGAGCTCTGCCATGAGGCTCCGTTCTACACGCTGGGGCCGCTGGTGACGGACATCGCGCCGGGATACGATCACATCACTTCGGCGATCGGCGCGGCGATGATCGGCTGGTACGGCGCTTCCATGCTGTGCTACGTGACGCCCAAGGAGCACCTGGGATTGCCGAACCGGGAGGACGTGAAGCAGGGGATTATCGCGTACAAGATCGCGGCACACGCGGCGGACGTAGCGAGACGGCGGCCAGGCGCGCGCGACCGCGACGATGCGCTCTCGCGGGCGCGGTACGCGTTCGACTGGAACCGGCAGTTCGAACTCTCGCTGGATCCCGAGACGGCGCGTGCGATGCACGACGAAACGCTGCCGGACGCGGGGTTCAAAGACGCACACTTCTGCTCGATGTGCGGGCCGAAATTCTGCTCGATGAATATCTCCGCGAAGGTGGACTCGTTCACCGAAGCGGAGGCGCGGGCGGTGTTGGGGCGCGCCGTCACGACGCCCGATTCTGAGCAGCGAGCGGCAGGGAGACAGGCGCCCGCAGGCCCCCATATCTGATACCCTGTGGTGCTATGAACCGGCGCACCGCAATGAAGCTGCTGGCGTCGCTTCCGGCGGCGGGGGCGAGGGCTGCCGAAGGCCGTTTCAACGCATCCTGGGATTCTCTGAAACAGTACCGCTGCCCGGACTGGTTTCGCGACGCGAAGTTCGGCATCTGGGCGCACTGGGGGCCGCAGTGCGTGCCCGAGCAGGGAGCCTGGTACGCGCGCGACATGTACATCGAGGGCAGCCCGGATTACAAGTATCACGTGGCGCATTACGGCCATCCCTCGAAGTTCGGCTACAAGGACATTGTGCCGTTGTGGAGAGCGGAGAATTTCGACCCGGAAAGCCTGATGGAGCGGTACCAGAAGGCCGGGGCAAAATACTTTGTCGCGCTGGGCGTGCATCACGACAATTTCGATTGCTGGAATTCGCGTTTCCACAAATGGAACGCGACGAAGATGGGGCCCAAGCGCGACATCGTGGGGATGTGGCGGGAGGCGGCGCTGAGCCGCGGCATGCGGTTCGGCGTCTCGGAGCACCTGGCGCGGAGCTGGAGCTGGTTCAACGTCAACAAGGGCAAGGACAAGGAAGGCCCCTACGCGGGTGTGCCTTACGACGGCAACGACCCGGCCTACGCCGACTTCTACTTCGAGCCGCACGAGGACACCTCGCGGGTGTACCCGGCAAACCCTCCCGAAGCGTGGAAGAAGCAGTGGCTGGCGCGCATCAAGGACCTGGTGGACAGCTATCAGCCCGACCTGCTTTACACCGACGGCGGCATCCCGTTCGGCGAAGTGGGGCGCACACTCGTGGCGCATTTTTACAACCGCAGCCTGGAATGGCACGCGGGAAAACTGGAAGCGGTTTACAACATCAAGAACTTCAAGGAAGGCCACGGGGAGTATCAGGACGGCTGCTGCGTGCTGGACGTCGAACGCGGAGTGGTGGACGACATCCGGCCGGAGCCTTGGCAGACCGATACGTGCATCGGGAACTGGTTTTACCGGCGCGGCGTGGAGTACAAGAGCGCGCGCACGGTGATCCACATGCTGGCGGACATCGTGAGCAAGAACGGCAACCTGTTGCTGAACTTCCCGCAGCGCGCGGACGGAACGCTGGACGCGCAGGCCGAGAGCGTGCTCGACGGCGTGACCAGGTGGATGGCGGTGAACGCCGAGGCGATTCACGGCACGCGGCCGCACCGCGTTTTCGGCGAAGGCCCCACGCAAAACGAGGGCGGCGCCTTCAGTGAGCGCAAGCGGAAAGAATACACGCCGGAGGACATACGCTACACCACCAAGGGGCGCATGGTTTACGCCATCTGTTTGGGGGTGCCCGGGGCGCAGGCGACCCTTCGCAACGCTCCGCAGCGTGTACGGCGGGTACACATGCTGGGAGCGGCGGAACCGTTGAAGTTCACGATGCGCGAGAAGGTGTTGCGGGTGGAGTTGCCGGAGCGGAAGCCGAGCGAACACGCGCTGGTCCTGCGGATCGCCTGATCGCGGTATAGTGAACGGTCTATGGCCGCATCGTTCACTCGCCGTTCTTTCCTTCAAAGCGGAGGCGCCGCCGCAGCTTCCGTCGCGATGGCTTCGCCGGCCGCGCCGAAGCGTCCCAACATCCTGTTCGCGATCGCGGACGACTGGGGCCACGGGCACGCGGGCGCCTACGGGTGCAAGTGGGTCTCGACGCCCGCATTCGACCGCGTGGCGCGCGAGGGCGTGCTGTTCACCAACACGTTCACCTCGAACCCGAAGTGCAGCCCGTGCCGCGCCACGATCCTGACGGGGCGCAATTCCTGGCAGCTCAAGGAAGCCATCAATCACTTCAGCATCTTTCCCAGTGATTTCCCCGTGTATCCGGACGTGCTGGAGAAGGCGGGCTACTTCGTGGGGCTGACGGGCAAGGGCTGGGGGCCGGGCGATTTCAAGTCCACGGGCTGGAAGCGGAACCCTGCGGGGCCATCGTTCGACCAGTTCAAGAACAAGCCGCCGGCCTCGGGGATTTCGCCGCTCGATTATGCGCGCAACTTCGAAGCGTTTCTGGAGCAGCGGCCCAAGGACAAGCCGTTCTGTTTCTGGCTGGGCGGGCATGAGCCGCACCGCGCGTACGAGCAGGGCTCGGGGGAGCGCGCGGGGAAAAACCCGGCGGACGTGGTGCTGCCGAAGTATTATCCCGACAGCCGCGTCATCCGCAGCGACATGCTGGATTACGCGGTGGAGGTGGAGTGGTTCGACACGCACGTGGGGCGCGCGCTGGCGGCGCTGGAGCGCGCCGGCGAACTCGACAACACGCTGGTGGTGGTGACCTCGGACCACGGCATGCCTTTCCCGCGCGTGAAGGGACAGATCTACGAGCACGGGTTCCACATCCCGCTGGCGGTGCGGTGGGGACGGAACATCCCGGCGGGCCGAGTAGTGGACGATTTCATCAACACGCGCGACTTCGCGCCCACGTTCCTGGAGGCGGCGGGGGTGGAGAAGGCGGGCACGATGACGGGGCGCAGCTTCCTGGACGTGCTGAAGTCGCCGAAATCGGGGACGGTGGACGCCTCGCGCAACGAAATGCTGATCTGCAAGGAGCGGCACGACCTCGGGCGGCCCAACGATTGGGGCTACCCGGTGCGGGCGATCCGCACGGGCGAGTTCCTTTACATCCGCAACTACGAGCCGGAGCGGTGGCCGGTGGGGAACCCGGAGACGGGCTACCGCAATTGCGATGACAGTCCGACGAAGACGTTCCTGATTTCGGGGTTCGACGAGTATTACCGGCTGAATTTCGGCAAGCGCCCGCCGGAGGAGTTGTACCTGGTGAAGACCGACCCGGACTGCGTGAACAACGTGGCGACGGACGTGAAGTACGCCCAGGCCATGCGGCAGTTGCGCGACCGGATGGAGGAGACGCTGCGCGGCGAGGGCGACCCGCGCATGCTGGGAAGGGCGGATTTCTTCGACACGATCCAGTACGTGGGACCGCGGAAGCACGCCTATGACGAGTGGCTGAAGAACCAGAAGTGAGCGGGAGCAGCAGGCGGTTTGGATGTTTCCGGTTACGATATGCGTCGACCTCACCCGGCATTTGAAGCGGTCCGGGTGCGAGGTCCTGCGCGGAGGGAGCAGGCACCCCGTTTACATCAATCGAAACGCCAGGAGAGTGTTCACCGGCCCGCGCCATCGGGAGATCAACGAGTTTCTGGTCCTCTTTCACTCTGCTGCGCGGGCTAGAATACGGTTGCGAAGGCCCGAAAATGACGAACCGATTGCACAGGCTGCCGGCCTACTCTGTTGCGGCGGCGGCGGGCGTACTCGGCGCCGGATCCCTGGCGCTGTTCGGAATGTTCCTGTGGACGGGCGCGTCCGGCATCGTCGAGATGGGAATGAGCGCGCACGCGACGTTGGCCTGGGACGCGGGGCTTTGCCTGCTGTTTTTCGTCCAGCACAGCGTCATGGTGCGGAAATGGTTCCGGGCGCGGATGGGCAGAGTCGTAGCGGAAAAGTGGCACGGCGTCATTTACACGATGGCCTCGGCCGCGGCCCTGCTCCTGCTGGCCGGATTGTGGCAGCGTTCGAGCACGGTCATCTACTGGGCCACCGGCGCGTGGCGGGAGATGGCGCGGGCGGTGTTGCTGCTGTCGCTCGCGGGCGTGTTGTGGGGCATACGGTCGCTGGGAGAGTTCGACGCGTTCGGCATCGAGGCGTTGCTGTCGCGTGAGGGGCGCCCTCCGGGCAAGCTGACCATCGCAGGACCGTACCGGTGGCTCCGGCATCCGTTCTACGCCTTTGGAATCGTGGCCGCGTGGGCTGGGCCGGTGCTGTCGCTGGACAGGCTGCTGTTCAATATCCTGTTCACCGGCTGGGTTTTACTGGGCGCGGCTTTGGAGGAACGCGACCTCGTTGCGGTATTCGAGGACGGTTACAGGCAGTACCAGCGTACGGTGCCGATGTTCGTGCCGCGAAGGCCGCGTCCGAAATCACACCGCGCGGCCGCCGGGTAGGCCGCCGTTGTCCTCGCGCAGGTATTTCCACTGTTGCGGCTTGATGGCCGCCAGCAGTTCCGTGCGGCTCTTCACGGCCAGCGGGCGGCCGCGGTAGATCTTGCCCATCTTTTCCATAAGCCTTTCGGGAAACATGCTGGTGAACATCAGGAGGGGCCAGGTGAAGGCCGGGCCGTTGGACCGGCGGAGCTTTAACAGCCAGAGCAGGAAGGCGCCCAGCCGCCATGCCGGCGGTCCCCACCAACTGTGCAGGGCCGTGGCGATGCTCATCTTCCAGGACTTCAGCAGGATCTGCCACTGGAGCGGGGTCATCTCGCGGCTTTCGATAACGCCTTTCCGGGCGGCCAGCCGCGTGTCGTGCAGGGGCGTGAAAATCGAGGGGACGAAGAAGGCGAACAACCCGCGCCGCTCCACTTCGTACATCAGGTCGAGCGTGGCCATGCAGTCCTCGCCGGTCTCGCCGGGGTTGCCGATCATGAGGGTCAGCACGGGGAACCAGTTGTTGCGGTTCAGGATGGTGAGACCCTGGATCACGACGCTGGGCCATTCCTCGATGGGAAACGGCGCCGCCTTGCCGGGCATGATCTGCTTCGCCATGCGGACCGAACCCGTCTCGATGCCGATCAGCGGCGAGAGGATGCGGCCCTCCGGATGGGTGCTCACACGCGGCAGCCTGAGGGGGCTCTTGTCGAGCAACACCGCGGATAGCTGCTCGATCAGTTTCGGATCCACCACGGCGGGGGCTATGGTGCTATGGCTGAGCAGGTGGTGGTTCACGCCGGGTGTGTTCACCACGTCGCTGAACAGATCGACCAGGGCCTCGCGATTGGGGAAATAGAACGGCGTGGAGGTGCGCACCTGGCCCCAGATGAACATGTCCTCGGTGGCGAGCGAGATCAGGTGGTTGCCTTCGCGGACATTGGCCCGCACGGCCTCCAGGATCCTGTCCTTAGGGAAGTCGATCTGGGGGTTGAGGTCCGGGAGGCAGAACTGGCAGCGCCGTCCGCATCCGGTGGTCATCTCGACCACGCCGAAGGTGGTGCGCCGGGCGGGGGTGAGCAACTCCTCGCGCGATTTCGGATGGCTGACTTCGACGAAGCGCGGCAGGGGTTCGCCGCGGATGGCGGCGTGAAACAGCGCGGAGGTCTCGCCGGATTCGCTGCGGCCTTCCACCACGCAATCGACACCCAGCTCCTCATAGCTGTCTGTTTGACAGATCTGCCAGCCGCCGGATCCGCCGACGATCACCCGGAAGCTGGAGCGGTAGGGGTTCTCCCGCAGGGTCTGAAACAACTGTTTGGCGTAATGCGCGTTGATCGGTTCCCGCGAGGATCCGAACACCGAGGCGTAGACGCCGGCCGCGAACGTGACTCCAAGGGGATTGTGCGTGGAAACGCCAACCACGCGGGTGCGGGGGCCGATGAACCTGTGCAGGTCGCCGGGGTAGCAGCAGGCCAGGTCGGCGGCATCGAACTCCCGCAGGAGAGAAGCCTCCAGCAGCCGCACGCCCGCGGGCATGTAGCGGGCAGACCCGTCCGTGTCGCGCTCCACCTCGCGCCACTTGGGATACTTCTGGTCGATGGCCCTTTCCATGGACTTGGGCATGGACGCGAGCGCCATCTGGATGAAGTAGCCGGCATGATCGATGGTTTCGGTGAGCGGGGCCGTCAAGACGATGAGTTTGCCGCCGTCATGAACAGTGTGCATCGTACTCTAAGCGGTTCAGAACCAGTGTACATGCATTGCACGCCGTCCGCGTGGTAATTAAATGGAGGTGACTATGCATCGCAGGACTTTTCTGGGGGCCGCCGCCCTGGCGGGAGCGGGTTGCTCGCGACCCGCACCGACGGCCACGTCCCAAACAAGAAAAAGCACGCCGCCGCCGCTCGCGCTCGACGATTTCCAGCCCAAGAGCATGCTGGTGGTCCCGGAGCACCCGGTGGCGCGGGCGCGTTTTCCCGTGATCGACGTACACACGCACCTGGCGAGCGTCTTCGGCCGCCGCCGCGCCCGCAATCTGGCGAATCCCGAACCGGCCGTCGAGGCGTTCCGGCAGCTCGACGAGATCATCGGGTGGATGGACAGCCTGAACATCAAGATCCTGAACAACGTCTCGGGTGGCTATGGCGAGGACCTGAAGCAGAATGTCCAGGACCTTCAGGAGCGCTACAAGGGCCGCTTCCTCAACTGCGTGACACCGGGCTACGACAGGCTGCGGGAGCCGAACTACCCGCAGTGGCAGGGCGAGGAGATGAAGCGCGCCAGGGAAGCCGGCGCGGTGGGGCTGAAGATCGCCAAGTCGCTGGGCCTCACGGTGCGGGAGAACGGCAAGACGGGCCCGCTGGTGAAGATCGACGATCCGCGCTTCGATCCGATGTGGGAGGCCGCCGGCGCCCTGCGCCTGCCGGTATTCATCCACACCGCGGACCCGGACGCATTTTTCCTGCCGACGGACCGCTTCAACGAGCGCTGGGAAGAGCTGGGGCACCATCCCGACTGGTCGTTCCACGGCAAGGATTATCCGCCCAAGGCGGAGCTGCTGGCGGCGCGCAACCGGGTGATCGCACGGCATCCCAAGACGATCTTCGTAGGTCTGCACGTGGCCAACCACCCGGAGAACCTGGACGAGGTCTCGGGGTGGCTGAAGCAGTATCCCAACCTGCACGTGGAGATCGGCGCGCGCATCGGCGAGTTGGGGCGGCAGCCGCGCCACGCGCGCCAGTTCTTCGACCGCTTCCAGGATCGCATCATGTTCGGCACCGACGCGACGCCCAATGGGAAGGAGGTGCCGCAGCAGGACCTGAAGCCGCCCATGTTCCAGGCCTACTTCCGTTTTCTGGAAACGCTGGACGAATATTTCGATTACGCGCCCAGCCCCACGCCCCCGCAGGGGCGTTGGCGGATCTACGGCATCGGACTGCCGGACGCCACGCTGAAGAAGATCTATCACAATAACGCGGCGCGCCTGTTGGGCATGAAGGCCGTGTGAGGACACCATGGAAAATTCCCAAATGACTTATAACCGGCGTCAGGTGTTGCAGGGCGCCACGCTGGCGGCCGCCGGGCTGAGCACCGGCTTCGCCGCTCCGGCGTTGAAGAATGTGCGGGTGGGTTTCGTAGGCACGGGATTACGCGGCACTTCCCTGATGCGCAGCCTGCTTCGCCTGGAGGGCGTGAAGATCCACGCGGTGTGCGACACGGTGGAGGCCAAGGCGGCCCGCGCGCAGGACCTGGTGGTCAAGGCCGGGCAGCCGAAACCCGAGGCCTATACGCGCGGCGAGACGGATTGGCAGCGCCTGTGCGACCGCGGCGACCTGGACGTGGTGATCAACGCCACGCCGTGGCAGTGGCACGCGCCCATCAGCGTGGCGGCGATGAAAGCGGGGAAGCACGCCGTGACGGAGGTGCCCGCGGCGCAGACCGTGGAGGAATGCTGGGAACTGGTGGAGACGGCGGAGAAGACCGGCCGGCATTGCGCGATCCTGGAGAACGACTGTTACTACCGCGTGGTGCTGATGGTGCTCAACATGATCCGCGACGGGCTGTTGGGCGAGCCGCTGTACGGCGAGGCGGGCTACATGCACGACATCCGGGCGGTGAAGTTCGGAGCCGTACCCAACGGCGGCGAGCCGTGGCGCATCGAGCACTCCAAGGGCCGCGACGGCAACCTGTACCCGACGCATCCGCTGGGGCCGCTGGCGTGGTGGTTCGACATCAACCGCGGCGACGCGTTCAGCTACCTGGTGTCGATGAGTTCCAAGGCGCGCTCGATCAAGGAATTCGCCGCCAGGACGTTCGGCGCCAACGACCCGCGCGCCAAGACCGACTACCGGCTGGGCGATGTGAACGTGACGCTCATCCACACCGAGATGGGAAGGACGCTGACGCTTTACCACGACACCAACACGCCGCGCCCCAAGGAGCACATGGTGCGCATACAGGGCTCGCGGGGTGTTTTCAACGTGACCATGGACAAAATTTTCGTGGACGGCCGCAGCAGCGCGGGCGGGTCGCGCGAGAACTGGCGCGCCCGGCACGAATGGGAGGACCCGGCGCCCTACCGCGAGCGCTACGACCACAAGCTGTGGCGCGACCAGGAGGCCAGGGCCAAGGACGCCGGCCACGGCGGCGTGGACTGGATGGAGTTGTACCGCCTGATCCGAAATCTCCAGGAAGGCAAGCCGCTCGATATCGACGTGTATGACGCCGCGGCGTGGAGCGTGATTGTGCCGCTCAGCGAAGCGTCGGTGGCGGGCCGCAGCAAGCCCATGGACATCCCCGATTTCACGCGCGGGAAATGGAGGAAACGCGCGCCCATCGACCCGGACGCCATTGTATAGGAGGCCAGCCATGAACCGGAGAACCTTTCTGACGATGCAAACCTCTCAAGGCGGACGGCCCCTGCGGCTCGGCTTCGTGGGCGTGGGCGATCGCGGGTCGTACCACCTGGACGTGCTGCTCGGCATGGACAGTGTGGAAGTGAAGGCCCTGTGCGATATCGACGAGGGCTATCTTTACCGCGCCCGCAAGTGGGTGGTGGATGCGGGCAAGCCGGCTCCGGAGATTTACTCCGGAACGGCCGATTACCTGCGCCTGTGCGAGCGCAACGATATCGACCTGGTGGTGAACGCGACACCCTGGCAGTTTCACGCGCCGGTGTGCGTGGCGGCGATGCGGGCGGGCAAGCACGCGACCACGGAGGTCCCCGCCGCGATCACGCTGGATGAGTGCTGGGAGATGGTGGAGACCTCCGAGAAGACCGGCAAGCACTGCATCATGCTGGAGCAGTCCTGCTACAACCCGGAGCGCATGGCGGTGATGAACATGGCGCAGCAGGGCGTGTTCGGCGAACTGCTGCATGCCACCGGGGGCTACGTGCACGACCTGCGGCTGGTGAAGTTCGATCCGGAGCGCGAGCCGTGGCGGCTTCAGCATTCCATCGACCGCAACGGCAACAACTATCCGACGCACTCCATGGGCCCGATTTCCTGGTGGCTGAACATCAACCACGGGGACCGGATCGAGTACCTGGTTTCGATGAGCACAAAGGCGCGCTGCCTGAACGATTACGCGGCGCACTACTACGGCGACCGGCACCCGTACGCCTCCATGAAGATGGCTTGCGGCGACGTGAACACCACGCTGCTGCGGACCGCGAAAGGCAGGACCATCACGCTCCACCACGACACGAACACACCGCACCCGCAAACCTCCGAGCTACGGCTGCAAGGCACGCGAGGGCTGTTCCTCGGCAACCTGAACCAGATCTACATCGAGGGCCGCAGCCCCAAAGAGCACGAGTGGGAACCGTTCGCGAAGTACGCGAAGGAATACCAGCACCCGGTGTGGAAAGACTTCGACGAGGCGAAATTCAAGAAGTCGCGGGGCCACGGCGGGGGCGCGACTACGCCCATGCTGTGGAAGCGGCTGCTCGAAGCGCTGCGCACCGGGGGTGAACCGGACCAGAACGTTTACGACGCGGTGACCTGGAGCGCGGTGTCGCCGCTGACGGAGCGCTCGGTGGCGGCGAAGAGCCGCCCGGTGGATTTTCCGGATTTCACGCGGGGAAAGTGGAAGAACAGCCCGGTGCTGAGGCTGGTTTAACACCGCTGCCAGAGCAGGAAGCCGATCAGGGTCTTGCCGTCCTGGATTTTGCCGGCGTCAATGAGCGCGGCGAGATCTCTCCGGCTGAACCAGCGCGTTTCGATGCGCTCGTCGTCCATGGGGGTGGCTTTGCCGGGCGTCAGCCCGCGGGCGAGGAAGAGAGTCATCTTCTCGCCCACGTAGCCGGGACTGGGCCAGAAGCTCGCCAGGCGCGTCCAGAATTTGGCGCGGAGGCCGGTTTCTTCGGTCAGCTCGCGCCGGGCGGCGCGCAGGGGCGTTTCGCCTTCATCGAGCCGCCCGGCGGGCAACTCCCACATGGAGCGGCCGGCGGGCAGCCGGAACTGGCGCACCAGCAGCACGCGGTTCTGCGCATCGACGGGCATCACCACCGCGGAGCCCCTGTGGCGCACGATGGAGCGCCGAATCCGAAAGCCGCCGTCGTCGGTGGCCACGTCTTCGGTCACGCGAAACAGCTTGCATTCGTAGACCGTGCGCGAGGATGCGATCTTCATTTCGCTTGCGTCACCGTGAACCGGCCGAACTTGGCCAGCGGCTTGTTGAGGACGCCCGCATCGCCCACCACCACCACGGCGGACGAGGCGGGATCCATGTAGCGGGCGGCGGCCTTTTGGATCTGCGCGGCAGTGACGGACCGGACGCGCGAGGTGTACTGCTCCAGGTAGGAATTCGGCAGGCCCATCAGCTTGAGGGTGATGAGCTGCGTGGCGAGGCCGTTCTGCGTCTCCAGGCGCATGAGGAAGATGCCGCTGAGAAAGTTCTTGGTGCGCTCGAGCTCGGCGGCGGGGACGGGCTGCTTGACGAGTCCGCCGATCTCGTCGAGCAGGGCCTGGAGCGCGGGCTGAATCACCTCGTTGCGCACCTGCGTGACAGCCACGAACTCGCCGGTATCACGCCGCGGGTTGAGTTCGGCGTGAGCGTCATAGGCAAAGCCCTGCTTCTCACGGATGTTCATGAACATGCGCGAACTGGCTCCGCCGCCCAGGATGAACTGGCCGAGCATGAGCGGGAAGAAGTCCGGGTCGGAGCGCGTGACCGCCAGCCGGCCCACGTGGATATCGGCCTGGACGGAGCCGGGGCGGTCCACCAGGGAGAGGGTGCGCGCGGGCGCGGGAAAGGCCGCGGGCGGCTCGGCGGGGAGGTCCCTGCGCTGCCAGGATCCGAAGTAGTCGTTGATCAGCCGCAGCGTCTCGGCGCGGGGCGGCAGTTTTCCGAGCAGCACGAGAAAGCCGTTGTTGGGCGCCAGGCGCGCCGTCTGGAAACCGACGAAGGCCTTGCGGTCCATGCGGTCGAGGGATTCGACGGTGGGCGCCACGTGGGCGTAGCCGGCGGAACCGTAGATCATTGCGCTGAACTTCTCTTCGGCGAGAAACGCCGGCTGTGAGCGCTGCGCCAGCAGTTCCTGTTTGCGGTTCTGGATGCGGAGCTTGACTTCGGATTCGGAGAAGTCCGGATTGCGCGCCACATCGGCGAGCAGTTCCAGCAGCCGCGGCGTGTTCTCCGCGAGCGCGTTGCCTGAGATGGTGATGGCATCGGCGCCGGCGCTTCCGCTCAGCACGCCGCCGATCGAGGCGAGCTCCTCGGCAAGTTGCCGCGCCGGGCGGGTCCTGGTGCCCTGCGTGAGCAGCGCGGCGGTGCTTTCGGCAAGGCCGGGAAGGTCCTGGGGATCGTACTTCGATCCGGCCAGGAAACCGAGCCGCACGGTCACGAGCGGAAAGCGCGGGTCTT
The DNA here is from genome assembly GCA_041946965.1 of Bryobacteraceae bacterium. GTDB lineage: Bacteria > Acidobacteriota > Terriglobia > Bryobacterales > Bryobacteraceae > JBHGBM01. The sequence goes on along the minus strand of JBHGBM010000001.1, from coordinate 17,552 downwards.
CGAGCAGGACGACGGTGAGCCCGTTGGGCAGCTTCGTCTCGAAGGTGGGCGGCAGCTTGTAATCTGGGATGGGTGGAGTAACGGGAGGCTTTGTCCGGTCCATAGTTTGAGCACTCAGAACGACGGCAAGGGAAAACAAAACGGCGCCGCGTGCGAACATCTACTTACCCTCCTTGGCCGCGGGCGCGGGTTGAATTGCGAGCACGGCGCGGCGCTCCGGAGTCAGATATTTCCGGGCCGCGGCCTGGATCTCGGCCGGGGTCACGGCCATAAAGCGCAGCATCTCCGAATTGAGCATGCCGGCGTCGTTATCGAACATCTCGTACTGGCCGAGCAACTGCGCGCGGCGCATGGCGCTTTGCAGCTCATTGATGCGGCTGGCACGGACGAACGCGCGCACGCGTTCGAGCTCCTTGACATCCACGCCTTCCTTCCGGATGCGGTCAATCTCGCCCTGCACCTGATCCACGATCTGCCGCGCGGTGAAGTTCGGCTTGAAGAGCATGAAGATGCCGTAAGCTCCGGGGTCCCTGTAATCGGAGGGCCCGGCGAAGGGCCAGCCGAGGTTGGATTCGTACTGCACCACGGACTCCTTGCCCTTGACGAGGTCCTGCTGGAAGCGCGAACTTTCGCCGGCGCTGAGCACGGCGTCAAGCACATAGAGCGCGTAGTAATCCGGCGAGCGCCGCACGGGTCCTGGGTAGCCGATGACCACGGCCGGAACACGCGCGTGCGGGTCCTTGTGGACCTCGGTGCGCGGCGTGAAACCGGGCGGCTCGGTCATGTCCGGGTGCTTCGGCTGGGGTTGCGCCGGGATGTCGCCGAAGTATTGTTCCACCAGCTTGCGGGCTTCGGCGGGCTGGATATCGCCCACGATGGCGAGCACGGCGTCGTTCGGGGCGTAATACGTCTTGAAGAACTTCGCGACGTCCGCCACCGAAGACGCGTTGAGGTCTTCGAAGGATCCGATGAGAGAGTGCGAGCTCTGCCAGTTGCGGAACATCACCGTGGGCCATACATCGACGATGGCGGTCGCGTAAGGCTGGTTGTCGAAGTTCAGCCGCCTCTCCTGCTTGACCGCCTCCTTCTGGTTGGCCAGGTTCTCCTCGGTGATGCTGAGACTCCTCATGCGGTCGGATTCAAGCCACAGCGCGGTGGCGAGCTTGTTGGAGGGCAGCACTTCGAAGTAGTCGGTGAAATCCGGGTGGGTGGAGCCGTTCAGGGTGCCGCCGTTGGATTCGACGATCTGGAAGTGCATGCCCTTGGGCACGTTCGCGGAGCCTTCGAACATCATGTGCTCGAAGAGGTGGGCAAAGCCGGTGCGGCCCTTTTCTTCCGAGCGCGCCCCCACTCCGTAGATCAGGTAAACAGCCACGACGGGCACGGCGTTGTCCCGCGAGAGGATCACGCGCATGCCGTTGGCAAGCTTGAATCTCTCGAACGGGATGTTCACGTCCGCGCCGGGCAGGGTTAAGGCGCTGGTCAGCAGCATAGTTGTAATCGCGATGGCTTTCATTTTTGAGAATTCAGGTTTTGCGAATGGCGTTGGCGAACGCCCCGGCATCGAGCGTGTTCATCACGTCGGGGGGGCCGAGCCAGCCGCGCCGCGCCGTCAAGACGCCGTAGCGCATGAAGGCGAGGTGGTTGGGGTGGTGCGCGTCGGTCGCGATGATGAATTTCGCGCCGCGCGCTTTGGCTGTGCGGATCAGGTTGGGTTCGAGGTCGAGCCGTTCCGGGCTGGCGTTGATCTCCAGCCAGACGCCGCGGGCGACGGCGGCGTCCACCACGCGCTCGAAGTCGAAGCGGTAGCCGTCGCGTTCAAGCAGCAGGCGCCCGGTGGGGTGGCCCAGCGCGCGCAGCGAGGGACATTCGAGCGCTCGCAGCAGCCGGTCGGTCATTTCGGCGGGGTCCATGTTCATGTGGCTGTGAACGCTGCCGATGACGAAGTCGAGCTCGGCGAGGGCTTCCGCCGGGAGGTCGAGCGCGCCATCCTTGAGGATGTCGCACTCGATGCCGGAGAAGACGCGCAGGGGCATGCCGGCGGCGTTCAGATCGCGCACGCGCGCCGCGAAGGCGATGGCGCGGCGCTCATCCAGCCCGCCGACCATGGCGAGCGACTTGGAGTGATCGGTAATGGCGACGTACTCGTAGCCGGAGGCGCGGGCCGCCTCCGCCATTTCCTCCAGGCTGGCGCGGCCGTCGGTCTCGTTGGTGTGCATGTGGACATCGCCGCGGATATCGGAAAGTTGAACGAGTTGGGGCAGGCGCTGTTCGGCGGCGAGGTCGATCTCGCCGAGGTTCTCGCGCATCTCCGGCGGAATCCACTGAAGGCCGAGGGCGCCGTAAACGCCCTCCTCGGTCTCGCCGGCGATGGTCTCTCCGTTTTCGCGGAAGAGTCCGTATTCGCTGAGTTTCAGCCCCATTCGGACGGCGCGGGTGCGCACGGCGACGTTGTGGTCCTTGCTGCCGGTGAAGTATTGCAGGGCGGCGCCGAAGCTCTCACGCGGGAGTGCGCGGAGGTCCACCTGGAGGGCCTCGCGGCCGATCGTGGCGCTGGCCTTGTTTTCGCCGCGGCTAAGCAAGGTGTTCACGCGGGGAAAGGCGGCGAAGCGGTCGAGTACCGCGTCGGGCGAGGGGCCGGTGACCAGGAGGTCGATATCGCCCACGGTTTCGCGCCCGCGGCGCAGGCTGCCGGCGGCGGTGATCTGCTCGACGCCAGGCACCGCGTTCAGGTGCCCGATGATTTCGGCGGCGACGCGCTCGGCGTGGCCCAGCAGGAAGCGCCCGCTATGCAGACGGTACTGCTGGATGGATTTCAGCACCTTTTCTTCCAGCTTGGCTCCCATCCGGGGCAGGACGCGGAGCTTCTGCTCGATGCAGAGGCGCTCCAGTTCGTCGATGGTCCGGATGCCGTAGTGCTGAAAGATGAGGGCGACGCTCTTGGGTCCGAGCCCTTGAATCCTGAGAAATTCCAGCGCGCAAGGCGGGAATGTTTTCAGCAGCTCGTCGCGGCGGTCGCAGGAGCCACGGGTGACGATTTCGTGGATCACGGCGGCGAGGCCTTTGCCGATGCCGGGGATGTCCGTGATCTTGCGGTCCGGGGAGTTCAGGATGTCTTCGACGCGCTCGGGGCAGCCTTCGACCGCGGAGGCGCCGTTGCGGTAGCTGCGGATGCGGAAACCGTCCTCGCCGGCGATCTCCATAAGGTCGGCGGTCTCCCACAACACGCGCGCAACGTCTTTGTTCTCCACTTCTTTAATTGTACAGACGCGGGGGAAACCGGGCGGGTTCGCACAGAGGCGGGTTGTAAGAATTCACAGGTTCGCCGGTTGTTGTTTTCGGGCCGCCGCCGGGACCCATAATTTTCGGAGCAGGCGCACTTCCCTGATTCATGGCGGCGGCTTTCGCCTCGTGGGCTTGTCGGTGGGCAAATCCGGCTTCGGCGGCTCCGAAGTGGCGTGCATCCTGAGCAAAGAAAGCGAGTGAGGGGTCTTACACCAGCGAAGGTTCCGGCGCGTCGGGACTGATGCCCAACTCCTGGAACGCGGCCCTCACGCGGGCAACTTCGAGCTTGCCGTCCCGGGCCAGGCGCGAGAGCGTGGCGGCCGCGATGGATTCGGCGTTCACCTCGAAGAAGCGGCGCAGGTGTTCGCGGTTATCGCTGCGGCCGAAACCGTCGGTGCCGAGCGATACCAGCCGTCCGGGCAGCCACGGAGCCACCTGGTCGGGCACGATCTTCATGTAGTCGGTGGCGGCGATGATGGGGCCTTCGGCGCCATCCAGCACTTCCAGCAGGTAGGGCCGGCGCTGGGGCTCGCCGGGGTGCAGGCGGTTCCAGCGCTCGGCGCGCAGCGCGTCGCGGCGCAGCTCGTTGAAACTGGTAACGCTCCAAACGTCCGCGTCAACGCCGTACTTCTCCGCCAGGATGCCCTGGGCACGGAGCGCTTCGTTGAGGATCGGGCCGCTCGCGAACAGTTGCACCGCGGCCCTGCCGCCCTGAGCCGCACGGTAGCGGTAGATGCCGCGGAGAATGCCTTCCTCGACGCCTGCCGGCATGGGCGGCATCGGGTAGTTCTCGTTGTACATGGTCAGGTAGTAGAAGATGTCTTCCTGCTCCTGATACATGCGGCGCATGCCATCCTGCACGATGACGGCGATCTCGTACGCGTAGGCGGGATCGTAGGCCGCGCAGGTGGGAACGGTGCTGGCGAGCACGTGACTGTGGCCGTCCTGGTGCTGGAGCCCCTCGCCGGAAAGCGTGGTGCGCCCGGCGGTGCCTCCCATCAGGAAGCCCCTGCCGCGCGCGTCGGCAAAGGCCCACACGAGGTCGCCCATGCGCTGGAAACCGAACATGGAGTAGTACATGAAAAACGGGATCATGGGAATGCCGTAGTTCATGTAGGCGGTGCCGGCGGCGGTGAACGACGCCATGGAGCCGGCTTCGGTGATGCCCTCTTCGAGGATCTGGCCGTCGCGCGACTCCTTGTAGTAGAGGAACATTTCGGCGTCGTGCGGGCGGTAGAGCTGGCCCTGGCTGGCGTAAATGCCGAACTGGCGGAACAGCGATTCCATGCCGAAGGTTCGGGCCTCATCGGGGCAGATGGGCACGATGCGTTTCCCTATCCGCGGGTTCTTCATCAGCAGAGTGAGGATGCGCACAAAGGCCATGGTGCTGGACACTTCGCGCCCGCCGGAGCCGACGAGCGATTCGTTCAGGTAATCGAGCGGCGGGATCTCCAGCCTGGGTGACTGGACGGGGCGCGAGGGCATGTAGCCGCCCAGGGCGCGGCGGCGCTCGTGGAGGTAGATCATCTCCGGAGCGTCCTCGGGCGGGCGGTAGAAGGCGGCGTCGCGAGCGGCTTCATCGGGGATGGGGATTTCGAAGCGCGAGCGGAAGCGCGCGATTTCCTGCTCGTTCAATTTCTTCTGCTGGTGGGTGATGTTGCGGCCTTCACCGGCTTCGCCCATGCCGTAGCCCTTGATCGTCTTGGCGAGGATCAACGTAGGCGAGCCCTTGTGCTCCACGGCGGCTTTGTAAGCGTTGTAGACCTTCTGCGGATCGTGGCCGCCGCGGCGGAGTTTCCATAGCTCGTCGTCGCTCAAGTGCGAAACCAGGTCCAGCAGTTCGGGATACTTGCCGAAGAAGTTCTTGCGGATGTAGGCGCCGTCTTTGGTGACGTAGGTCTGGTATTCGCCGTCCACCACCTCGGCCATTCGCTGGCGCAGCAGCCCGGACTGGTCGCGCGCCAGCAGCGCGTCCCAATCGCCGCCCCAGATGACCTTGATGACGTTCCAGCCGGCGCCGCGGAAAGCGGCTTCCAGTTCCTGGATGACTTTACCGTTGCCGCGCACCGGGCCGTCCAGCCGCTGGAGGTTGCAATTGATGACGAAGATGAGGTTATCGAGCTTTTCGCGCGAACCGAGCGTGATGGAGCCCATGGATTCGGGCTCATCCATTTCGCCGTCGCCGAGGAAGGCCCAGACCTTGCGGGGCGAGGGGGCCAGCAGGCCGCGGTTTTCGAGATACCGCATGAAGCGCGCCTGGTAGATGGCATTCAGCGGCCCGATGCCCATGGAGACGGTGGGGTAGCGCCAGAAATCGGGCATCAGCCAGGGATGGGGGTAGGAGGAGAGGCCGGGCGTATCGCGAAGCTCGTGGCGGAAGTTGCGCAACTGGTCTTCGCTGATGCGCCCTTCCAGGTACGCGCGCGCGTAGACGCCGGGGGAGGAGTGGCCTTGAAAGTAGACCAGGTCGCCGGGCTGATCGCCGTAACAACTGTGAAAGAAGTGATTGAGGCCGACTTCCAGGAGCGTGGCCAGGGACGCGTAACTGGAGATATGGCCGCCGATACCGGGGTCGTACTTGTTCTGGCGCACCACCATGGCCATGGCGTTCCAGCGCAGCAGGCTCTTGATGCGCCGCTCGATGGCGCGGTCGCCGGGGTATGGGACCTCATCCTCCGCGCGGATGGTGTTGACGTAGGGCGTATTCAAGGGGATTGGCACGGCCACGCCTTCACCCTGGGCGCGGTCGCGGAGCCGCTCGAGCAGATATGCCGCCCGATCCGGCCCGTCTTCGTCAAGGACCTGGTCCAATGCTTCCAACCACTCCGCAGTTTCTTGCGGGTCCAGGTCTACTACCCGCTCGTTATATCGCTGATGCATGGACACTTTCATTATAGTGAAGCCGTCCGCGCCTCAGCCGTTAAATCGGAGACGTTCAGCGGAGATGTTGCAGCAGGAAGCGCTCCATCGCCGCCATGATCTGGGCGGAGTAACGAGGGTTGTTCCAGAACGTGTGGGGGCCGCTTTCGGCAGTGAACAACTCCACCGGGACGCCCGCGGCTTTGAGCTCTTGGGTGGTTGCGGCGGCTTGTGAGTAGGGGACCGTTTTGTCCGCGGTGCCGTGGCCGATGAGGAAGGGGGGCGCGCCCGGATGCACGCGGTAAAGCGGCGAGGCCTCGCGGCACAGTTCGGGTTTCTCGCGGCAGCTTGCTCCCAGGAAGCGTTCGATCATGGCTCCTCCGCCGGTGAGGTCGAGGACGGGGTTGAGGGCAACCACGGCGGAGAGTTTTTCCTGTTCCCCCGCCGCCAGCGCGAGCAGCGCGGCGAGGTGCCCGCCCGCCGACGAGCCGGCGGCGGCAAGGCGCGAACCGTCGATGCGGTAGGCGGAGGCGTTGGCGCGGATCCAGCGGACGGCTTCCCGGCAGTCTTCGAGCGCGGCGGGGTAACGGGCCTGGCCGGAGAGCCGATAGTCGATGGCTACGCCCGCCACGCCCCGCGCGGCCATGTGGGCGGCCTGGCGGCGCAGTTGCGAACGGTCGCCGCCGCTCCAGCCGCCGCCATGTATGTAGAGCACCGCGGGGAAGGGTCCCGCGCCGGCGGGCAGATAGAGGTCGGCTTTCAACTCGCGGGCAAACGGGACCGCGGGCCGGAACTCGAAATCGCCGGAAGGCGGCGCGTTGTTGGGCTGTTTGCCATACATGGCGTTGTTCGCGAAGACCACGTTGGTTGCGCCGCCCCAGACGTACGTGCCCGATCCCTCGTTCACGATGAGGTTGCGCCGGAAGGTGACGCGATCGGCATAACCGGGGGCCTTGCCGAAGGTATCGAACTCGACGATGCGGGGCGAGAGTCCCGGGCCGATGTGGAGCGTGTTGTCCTCGATCAGAGCGTTGGTCACGGGGCCGTCGAAGCCGATCACCCGGTCGGTCTCATTGCGGCTGAAGTTGCGGCGGACGATGGTGCCCTCGTTGTAGCCGCGCGGCGCCGGGGACCTGGGATTGTTGCAGAGGTTCACCAGGCCTCCGCCGTTGCCGATGCTCTGGTTGAACTGGATGATGGTGCCTTCGGAGTTGTAGTCGCTGTCGTAGGCGGCGCCCTCCAGGCCGGAGTACTTCGTCCCGGAGACCTCGTTGTATTGAAGCAGCGCGTCCTTGCAGCCGAAGACGTAGATGGCGTTGCCGTGCAGGCGGGCGGCGGCATTGCGCACCACGTTGCGCTCGATGAGCGGCGCGAGCGAGGCGCGGATGCCCATGGCGTTCTTGCCGATGTCCAGCAGAGCGTTGCCGCGCACGGTGACGCCGGTGAAGCGCAGTTCCCGCCACCGCGGATCGCGTGGATGGGTGGTGAAATCGGACCAGAGATAGATGCCGGTGTTGTCCACGTGTTCCACGCGGCAGTTCTCGATGGTGAGGCCGTCGAAGCGCGAGGGGCGCTCCTTGCCGCGGACCTCGACCGCGATGCCGCCGGTGGTTTTCGATACGGTGTCGGCGCCGAGTTTGCCTTTCACGTGATGGACGTGGAGGCCGGAAAGTTTGATGTCGCGCAGCGCGCGGCCGGTGTTTTCGGCGCGCACCAGCACGCCGCGGCGCAATCCCTCGGCGCCCGCGTCATTGGTGAGTTCCAGGTTTCGCACCTCCCAGAACTCCTGGTTGTGAAGCAGCAGGGCGGCTTCGGCGCCTCCGCCGTGAATGACGGGCGCGGCGCCTTCCCCGTAGCGGTCGATCACGATGGGACGGCCGGGCGCTCCGGATCCCTGCGGGCGCAGCGTTCCATTCCACACGCAGCCGGAGCGCAGCAACAGGCGGTCACCGGGCTGGTAGATGGCGGCGTTGATGCGATCGAGCGCGGCATCGCACTGGAATTTATGGTCCGCGGCGGCCAGCGCCAGCGGCAGGGCGAAGGTCGGAAGGAGCCGCATGTCAGAAGTCGACGCGCGCGCTCAACTGCACCTGCCGGTTGCCGCTGATGCTGGTAACCTGGCCGAAGTTGATGCTGTTCACGCTGGTGCTGATGCCGCCCAGTTTGGAGCGGTTGAAGGCGTCCAGCGCCTCGGCCCGGAATTGCAGGCGGGCCTTCTCGCTCAGTTTGAAGCCCTTCTGCAACGTGAGGTCTTCGTTGATCGTCCCAAAGCCGCGGATTTGCGCGTAGCGCGGCGCCGAAGTGCCCAGGGTCAGCGGCGCCGGCTGGGTCACCAGGGACTTGTTGATGTACGTGTTCTTCGGGGAGAGCAGGCTGGAAAGTTCGAAGTTGTTCTTCTCGAACCCCGCGGCGCGCAGTTCGCCCGGCGCCACGTTGGCCCGGTTGAGCGCGCCGTTCCAGCCGCTGGAAAGCGGCGTGGGGGCGCTGAAACCCAGCGGATTACCCGAGAAGTAATTGAGGATGGTGGAGAAGGACCAGCCGCCGGCGATGGCGTTCAACACGCGGCCCGCGCCGCCCAGCAGGGGCTTTCCCCGCCCCACTGGCAGCTCGTAAGTAATATAGGCCTTCACGGCGTGCGGAACGTCATAGGTGGCGACGGCTTTTTCGAGTTTCAGATTGTAATAATCAAGCGGGCCGCTGTTATCACCTACCATGGAACTATCCACGTTTCCCATGGTCTTTGAATACACGTAATTGGCGTAGACCGTGAGGCCCTGCCTGAACTGCCGGTTCACGGTGATTTGCAGGGCATTGTAAGTGGAGAAGCCCAGCGGGGCGGCGTAGACGTTGACGGTCTGGTTGCTATAGACCTGCGGGTACTGGCGCAGCGCCGCGGATACGGTGCCGCTGAAGCCCGTGTAAGGATAGCGCACGCCGTAGTTCTGCGCGTCCTGCGCATTGCGTATGGTGCTGCCGAGGCGGGTGCCGTAATCTTGCAGCACGCCGGGAGGCAACTGGTTGAGGCGCGCGAGGTCCCCCGCCCTCAAGCCGGTCGCCTTGGAGCCCACGTACCCCACATCGATCACGAAGCGCCGCGGCAACTCGCGCTGGATATTAAGGTTCCACTGCTGTATGTAAGGCGTCTTACCATAGTTCGGGTCCACCATGCCCGGACGGGACTTATTTCCCCAGGAGACATCGTATCCGGCTGGCGAGTAAGCCGAGGCCGGCAGGCCGTTATCCCAGTTGAAAATGCCCGCCCAGGGCTGCAACGGGTTATTTCCCAACGAGTAAGTGCCGCCCCAGGCAGTGCTGGTGGGCTTGCCGAGCGGGGTGGGGTTGTAGGCGTTGAAGGAATCGGCTTCGTAAAGAATCCCGTAGGCTCCGCGCACCGTCCACTTGTCGATGGGCCGCCAGGCGAAGCCGAGGCGCGGGCCGAAATCGCGGAAGCTCTTCCGCCCGAAGTAGCGCTTGCCGGTGCACTCCTTGCAGTTGCCGGCGAACTCGTAGGCTCCGGGCAAACCGCTCACCGGGTCGACCTTGGTGGCGCTCCAGCTCGAGTAGCGGTCGGCCACCTCGTAAACCGGCGGCTGATATTCCCAACGCAGGCCGATATTCAAGGTGAGCCGGCCGGAGACCTTGAAATCGTCCTGCACAAACAGGCCGTAGTACCGGCGGCGCCCACCCATCGGCACCGGGTCGTTCAGCGCCGCGCTATCCACGATGCCGAGCAGGTAGCTGGCGAAGGCGTAGCCGGTTTGCGTCCCGGAGTAGGATTCATTGGGGATGGCGGTGGAACGCGCGGCAAAGGTGAAGCTGGCGCCGTTGCTGCCGGGATTGAGGTTCTGGTGGTTGCGGCGCACGTCGATGCCGGCCTTCAGGAAGTGGCGGCCTTTGACGAAGCTGACGGTGTCCATGGCGCCCCAACTCACGTCGGCGCGGAAGGAATTGGTGGTGAAGCCGGGGTTATCCAGCGAGACGAAGGGCCCGCCGCCCCAGTTCACCGCCGGGTAACCGTTGCTGCTGAGACCGGGGATGCCCAGTTCCTTGGCTCCATCCACACCGCACTGGATGCACTTTTGCGGATTGCCGCGCCGGTTATAAGAGAGCGTGACATGATTCAGCAGGCGCGGCGAGACGGTCCAGCCCTCGGAGAGCCGGGCGCCGCCGCCGGTGTCATTGCGTGTGCGCGCCTTGGCGAGCGGCCCTCCCTGACGGTCGGTGGTATCCCACATGCCGCCGGCATCGAGAATCAGGCGCGGGGAGAAATGGTAGTACCAGGAGCCGGAGAGCTTGTGGCGGTCGCTGATATTCTGATCCGCCTTCACCGAATACTCGTGATGGTCCCACTCCGGCGCACCGGACTTGGGAAACACGGCGTTGTTGGTAAGCGGGATCTGACCGGAAGCGTCGCGGAACGTGGGCAGGTAGTGGGCTTTGGCGATGGCGTTGAGCTTCTGCGCCACCTTGCTGAAGCGCGAGACCGGAATGCGGTTGCCCGGGAATATGTCGCCGATCCAGCGCGAGCCGGACTGCCGGAAGGTGGCGGGATCGTAGATGGCGCCGCGCGCCACCGGACGGCCCAGCGCGTCGGTGAACGAGGTGACGGCGCCGAGAAGCCGGCTGAAGTCGCCCTCGTAAAACTCCGGCACGGGGTGGGAGTGATTGGGCGCGCCGAAGCCGTAAGAACGTTCCTTGTAACGCTCATAGGCGAAGTAGAAGAAGGTGCGGTTGCGGCCGTCGTAGACTTTGGGAATCCACACGGGACCGCCGAAGCTGCCGGCCCAGTTCTGTTTGCGGTCCTGCGGGCGCGCCACGCCGCGGTAATTATCGGCGAAGGTGCCGGCGTTCAGGGCTTCGTTGCGCAGGCCGAAGTAGAGGCTGCCGTGCGGGTTGTTGGCGCCGGACTTGAGGACCAGGTTGAACACCCCGCCCTGCGTGCGGCCGAATTCGGCGGACATGCCGGCGGTCTGCACCTTGACCTCCTCGAGCGCTTCAAGGGAGACCAGCGCGGCGTTGATGTCTCCGCTCTGGTTGACCGTGATGGAGGCGCCGTCCACGAGCATCTCCTTCGAGAAGCCGGTGGAGCCGGTGATGTGGCTGGTGTAGGAAGTGCCGCCAACGCCCGGGCTGACGGCGAAGGCGAAGCTCTCCGGACGTCGTCCGGTGTTGATGCTGAGGGGCAGGTCCGCGAGCGAGCGGCTGTCGAGCGTGGTGCCGACCTCGGGGGTGTCGGTTTGCAGCCGGGGTATTTCGGCGGTGACTTCGATGGCGTCGGCGAGCGCGCCGATTTCCAGTTTCACATCCACGCGCAGCACGTCGGTGGCTTGCAGGGTGATGCCTCCGCGCACGAGCCGCTTGAATCCCTGGGCATCGAAGGTGATCTGGTAGGCGCCGACCGGGAGGTTGGGCAGGGTGTACTGGCCGGCGTCGCTGGAGGCGGTCTCATAATTGGCGCCGGTGGCGGTGTTTCGGACGACGATCTTCACGCCGGGGACGACCGCGCCGGTGGGATCGGTAACGGCTCCGGTGATGGTGGCGCGGTCGAGTTGGGCCAGGGCGGGCAGTACGGCCAAGAGCAGGGCCGCGAAACGGACGAATTTGCGGATCATGTATTTCTCCCTTCAGGTGTAAGAGGGCATAGCAAAATAACGTTGCAGCACGAGCGCGACCGTGCCTCGCAGGCGGGCTTGCGCCCCGTCATCGGCGGCGGAGACCTGGACCCGGCGGCCGGCTAGCGAGCGCGCGGCGACTTCCTTTTCCACGACGGGACCGAGGCGGTCCCAGGCGCGGGCGATCTCCCCGACGAACACCAGCCGCGCCGGAGCAAGGCCGTTCGCCAGGAGCCCGGCGCCGCGGGCGAGGTAGGCCGCCTGGCGCTGAAGGGCGGCGAAAGCGCGTGAATCGCCCTGTTCGGCGAGCGCCAGCAGGTCCGGGTAGGTTGGCGCCCGTCCTCCGTTTCCCTGCTCCAGGTAATAGCGAATGGCCGCTCGATTGGAAGCGAACACTTCCCAGCAGCCGCAGTTGCCGCAGGAACAGCGGGGACCGCCGGGGTCGAGCACGGAGTGGCCGAATTCTCCGGCCATGCCGCGGGGGCCGCGCACAAGCTGCCCGTTGGCGAAAATGCCGGCGCCGATGCCTTCCGATACGGTAATCACCACGAGGTCCGCGGGGCGGCCGCCGGAAGACCACGCCTGAGCCAGCGCGCACGCGTTGGCGGCGTTCTCCAGCGCCACGCTGAGACCCGTGGCGCGCGCCAGCGGCGCGGCGATGTCGCAGGGCCCCCATTTCAGGTTGGGGGCGAAGATCAGGCGTCCGGTCGCGGAATCCACGCGACCCGGCAGGCTCACCCCGATGCCTTCGAAAACCAGGTGGCCGTGAGCGGCAATCAGCGCGCGCGCCTTGGCCGCCAGCGACTTGAGGCCGGCATGCGGGTTGCGCGGCGTGGGAAAGATCTGTTGGGAAAGGAACCGGCCGTTCACGTCCGCGGCAGCCAGCGTGGTGTCGCCCGGCCGTATGTCGATGGCGATCACCGCGCGCCGTTCGTTGAGCCGCAGATACACGGGCCGGCGGCCCCGCGGCAGCCGGCCGGTGGGCCCTTCGATGAGCCAGCCGGCCGCGAGAAGCTGATCCACGATGAGCGAGACGGTGCTGCGCTGAAGGCCGGAGTAGCGGGCCAGGTCGGCGCGGGAAGCCGGCTGGCGGCTGCGCACCAGGTTGAGGATGACCCGCCGGTTGATGTCGCGCGTGGTGTCGTTGCCCGCCCGCATTGGTTCGAAGATCGAAGTTTATACCCGGGCGGCCCGCCCGTCAATACAATAGAAGCCGAAAATCTTCAATTTTCCTTTCCTATTTCGTTCGAAGCGCGTATTATTGTGGTTCACGCCATGAATGCGCCGCGTGGGTTCATCCTGCTGTGTCTGTCCGCTCTGGTTTCAGCGGCGGCCGTCGAAGTGCGCTCGCTGGATCCCGGAACCGTGGTGGAACTGAGCGGCACGTGGCAATACCGGCCCGCTTTTCAGCAAACATTCGTGCCGGTTCCCGTGCCGCAAATGCTGAGCCGCATCCAATGGTGGCTGGACGATTCGGAAGATTTCAAGGCATGGGAAGAGGCGCGGCTCAAGCGGCTGGGCTTCGATGCCGAGCGGGCCGAAGACGGCTGGTACCGCCTGGAGATCGACGTTCCGGCGATCCCCGGCGGGCGGCACGTGTTCGTGCAGTTCGATGGCGTAGCCATGAAGAGCCGCGCCTATTGGAATGAGCGGCTGCTCGGCGAGCACACCGGGATGTTCAGCCGCTTCGCCTACGACGTGACACCGGAGTTGAAGCGCGGGCGCAACGTGCTCTCGATGTACGTTTCCATGGAGAAGATGACCGGCTCGGCGCATTCCATGGGCGAGGCGGTGACCGTGAACCTGACCGCGGCCAAGGCGATGTCGCTGAACAAAGGCATGTTCGGACCGCTCTCGCCCGGGCATCCCGGCCGCGCCTACGACCTGCACGGAATCTGGCAGCCCGTGCGGCTGCTGGTGTGCGGCGAGGGCAGGATCGACGATGCGTGGTTCGTGCCTTCGCTCAGCGGCGCGGAGGTGCGGGTGGAGACGCGGGCGCTGGGAGCGCTTCGGCGCGCGGTATTGAAAGCGGAGTGGGAAGGGCTGGGCAGCGCGCCTCCCGTGGAGGTCGAGTTGGGGCGCGTGGCATCGTTAAGGCTTCGCAACGTCGCGCCGAAGTTGTGGACGCCCGCCGATCCGAACCTCTATCGCATGCGGGTACGGCTGGAGACACCGGGCGGCGAACTGGTGGACCGCTTCGAGCAAAGAGTCGGATTCCGGACTTTCGAGGCGCGCGGGAACCAGCTTTATCTAAACGGGCATCCCTACTGGCTGCGCGGCGGCAACCAGCTGCCGTATGGCAAGAACCCCTGGGACCCGGCGCTGGCGCGCAGGTTGATCCGGCTGCTGCACGAGAACAACATCCGCGTGACGCGCACGCACGCCACACCGTGGAACGAGGCGTGGCTCGACGCGGCCGACGAGATCGGCCTGGGGGTGAGCATCGAGGGCATACGGCCGTGGGCGCTGGCGGGGCTGATCGGCCTTCCGCCCAAGGCGATCGTGGAGCACTGGATGGCGGAGAACGAGAACGTGGTGCGGCGCATCCGCAATCACCCGAGCGTGCTGCTGTGGACCGTGGGCAACGAGATGCTGCTGCGCGACACGAAGAACGTGGAGAAATGGCGGCTGCTCTCAGACGTGGTGAAGCAGACGCGGCGGCTGGATCCGTACCGGCCGGTGGTGGCGTCTTCCGAGTACGCGCGGGATCCGGAGTTCTATGAGAAGGTGCTGCGTCCCGCGGGAATCGACGACGGCGACGTGGACGACATTCACCGCTATCGCGGGTGGTATGCCGAGTCGCCGTTCGTCGCCGATTCGAAGTTCGAAACGGAGATGCGGCGCAATCGCGGCGCGCGGCCGTTCATCGGACAGGAGATGTCCACCGGATACCCGGATCTGGATACGGGCCTGCCCGTGGCGCGCTACACGCGCGACATTGTGAATCCTCAGGCGTGGGTGGGCGCGCACGCCGAACCGGGGCACGACCCGGCGGTGTTCCTGGAACACAATCGCGCGGTGACGAAGCGGTGGGCCGAGCAGTTGCGCTTCGAGCGGGAAGGCCGCACCGCGGGGTTTCTGCTGTTTTCTGCGGAATGTTGGTTCCGGCACAGCTACGACGCGGAGACCGTGGCGCCGTATCCGGTGGTGAACGCGCTGCGCGAGGCGTGGGCGCCGGTGGGGCTGGCGCTCGAAAGCGGGCGGCGGCGGTTCTGGTCCGGTGAAGAGGTGGCCACCGCCGTGTTCGTCACCAACGACGACGAGCGCTTCCGGGACTGGGATGGCTTGCGCGTGGAGACGGGTGCGGGCGCGAGCGTGGCCGTGCCGCCGTTGCCCTACTATCGCACGGTGCGCGTCCCCGTACGGCTCAGAATGCCCGTGGTGACGGAAGGCCGACGGCGGATCGAAGTGGCGCTTCGGCTATTGAAAGGCGGGCGTGAGGTGAGCCGGTCTGTGGAGCCTGTGGAGGTGTTCGCGCGGTTTGCGGCGCCCGATCTTGCCAGGGTGCTCAAGCCGGGCGCGGACCTGGCGGGGCTCGTCCCGGGCGGAGCCCTGCGGCGGCGCGTGGAGGACGGCGCCACGGTGATCGCGCTGTCTCCCGGTTCGGAGATTGTGAAGCTGTTTCCCGGCGATGTGCAAGACGCGCGCAAAGTAACCGGAGAATACGCGGACTGGAGTCCGGCGGCGGGTACGCCGCTGGCCGCAGGGCTGGCGCCGATGGACCTGAAGTGGTGGGGACGACGCGGCGACTGGCGCTTGTTCGTCGCCTCGAGCGCGCACCGGCTGAAGCCCGGCGGGCGCGCACGCGAGCTGGTCCGCTTCATCCCGGCGCACTCCTACATTCCGGCAGAGAAGAAGCCGGAGATGTACTACGCGGTGGTGTTCGAGATTCCGCTGGGCAAGGGACGGCTGGTAGTGTGCGATCTCGACGTGCTGGACTGCATGGACGTGGATCCGGCGGCGCGTTTGTTCGCGCGCAACCTGATTGGAAAGGAGCAGTAGTGCGAATCGAGCAATGGCAGGCATTCAAGGCCGCCGCGCAGGGCGCCCGCGCGGCGCGCGTGCCGGTGGCGCTGCTGGTGGATAGTCCCTGGTTTCCGGGGTACGCGGGCATCACTCACCTGGAGTACTTTCTCGACGCGGAGGCATGGTTCCAAACGAACCTGCGGTTCGCGCGGGAGTTTCCGGATGCGATTCCCTTCCCCTCCTGGTGGGTGGAGTACGGCATGGGGACGGAGCCTTCGGCGATAGGAGCAAGGCTGCGGTTCTATGCCGACAAGACCCCGGATGTATCTCCGGTGTTGTTCCGGCCCGAGGACATCGACCAGTTCACGCCGGTGAATCCCTCGACGGACGGCCTGATGCCGTTCGTGCTGCACCTCTACAGGACGCTGAAGCAACGCATTTTCGACGCGGGGTTTACGGTGCCGGTGGTCGCCGCGCGGGGTCCGCTGTGCCTGGCCGCATTTGTTCGAGGGATCAACGAATTCATGATGGACCTGGCGGAAAGCCCGGAAGCGGCGCACCGGCTGATCCGCTTCTCGACGGAAACGGTGATCCGGTGGCTGGGGGCGCAGGCGGAGGCAATTGGGTCCAGCGTGGAAGGGATCCTGGTGCTCGACGACATTGTGGGGATGCTTTCGCGCCGCATGTACCGTGAGTTCGCTCATCCCTACCTGAAGCAGATTTGCGACGCGTTTCCGCCGGACTGGGTGAAGGTCTATCACAACGACGCGAATGTGAAGCCGTTCCTGGGAGACCTGCCGGACACGGGGTTCGGAGTGTTGAACTTCTCGCACAACGTGGGCGTGGCCGCCGCGCACGCCGCGACGGGTGGACGGATGTGCCTGATGGGCAACGTGGCGCCGCTCGACCTGGGAGTGCGCGGGAGCGCGGACGAGGTGAAAGAGAGTGCACTGCGTGTGCTGCGGGATACGGACGGCTGCGGCGTGATCCTTTCGATGGGAGGCGGCGTGAGCCCGGGAACGCCGGGAGAGAACCTGCGGGCGCTGTGCGCGGCGGTGCAGGACTACGAACGCGATGTTCTGCCGCACCCAGCCCAAGTGTAGCGGTGGCGTGGCGGATCGCGACTGGAAAGTGATGTAGCGGCATCAGGCAGCTTTGGCCTCGGACTGAAATGGACCCCATCGTTTGGACAAAATTCCGGACGTCCTTAGATGGTGGAGCGGGCTGACCAGGAGGCGGCCCGGAGGCCGCCATCCACTCCGGGTTTGATTCGGCGCTCGGGTCGCATCCCTTTATGGTGATGACCGTTTCCTTATTGATCGGCGCGGGAACAGGTCCGCCGGCCGGAATCGAGACGGAGCCGGACCGGGAGGTGCGCTGGTGGCGCCTGCCGCAGCTCGACTGGCCCGCCGGCGACCGGCTGATGCGGGTGGTCAAGACCGTTCGTATCGAGGTCGCTCTGGCACCGAACACCAGTTGACCGGTTGATCGCGGCGCCCTCCCTGGTGTGTTAAGCGGTCCCCCCCGGCATTTTTCCCGAAAGCCGCTGCTGCCCTATTCCCGGCGGCCTGAGAAAGGGGCCACGAAGGCCGACTTGTCAAGCCCGTTTCGTTTGCACGAGCAATCACAACTCCCCACTATTGGTCCCGCTGGCAGCAACCCGCCCCGAATCAGCGCCCTGCCATCACATCGATCCGCGGTTTGCGGAATCGCTGGGGCCACCGGCAAGAAGTTTGACAGAAGAGAGGGGAGTTTGGTTAAATACGGGTAGCACTCCTCAGTAGCTCAATGGTAGAGCATTCGGCTGTTAACCGAAGGGTTGTAGGTTCG